>JBBRAT010000034.1:0-44601 GCA_038206515.1 Anaerolineales bacterium
TTATTGTATTATTGTAAGATTAGCCTGGAGCAGAATTCTCGCAGGTATTAGCCGCCGCCCAAGTCAACCGGTATATATCCCATAAATTTGGGACTCGTGGTAGGGGCTGAGAGGGGAAAACCGCCCCTCTCAGCCACTACCACGTCAACTCTCAATGAACCTAAATATCCTTTTCAGATTGCTTTCCCCCATACGGAGACCCTCTATGTTAACCCAAACCCACACCTCAAAAGCGCGCTTTAAAGAAGCAACTATCATCTTACCCGCCCAAGATGGCAAAACTGCCTTTCTTTTTTCACCCGAAATATTTGAGCAGCTGCGCTATATGCTCACCCGCACGCAGGCAGATGACGAACTCCCGCATCGCATCTCGATTGTCTCCACGCTGCATGGCGAAGGGGTCACCTACGTTGCCAACGCATTGGGCGCAGTTCTGGCGCACGATATGGGATTCAATGTCTGTATCGTTGATCTGAATTGGCATTTTCCAGCCACAGTCTATCCATTTCAACCCGATCAACCTGGATTAGCGGATGTGTTAGATGGGAAAGCCATTTTGCGTGATGTACTCGTCTGCAGTGGGTGGCAGAATTTATCCTGGCTGCCAGCCGGGCAGATGAACTCAACTCAAAATCCCCAAATGATTCGTGGTTCAGCCCTAAAAGCCGCCATAGACGATCTCGCTACGCAATTTGACTACCTCCTTTTTGATGTTCCCGCGATTCTTACCACCAGTGATTCCATTCCACTGGCTTCATTAGCCAAAGCGTGTTACGTGGTGGTTCAGCAAGGCGTTACCACCGAGCGCGAGATCACCACCGCGCTCGATCAGATTCCCGGCATACGAAAATTGGGCATTATTCTGAATCAAGTCAATTACCACTCCCCCAAAGTGCTGCTCCGCGCCCTGATTGGCAATTAGGCAGGCAGTTCAATGAAATACTTCGTCTTGTTTTTAATCATCCCCTTTTTTGGCGGTCTTTTGTGGGAAAAACTGCCCGCCCGCCTGCGTGGATGGATTGTGCCGCTGGTCTGCCTGGCAATGGTCATCGTTTATTACGTGTTGAGCAAGTTATAAAGGGCATCCATGATCCATGATGTAATCTTTGACAGCGCCTCTGCCAGCGTTGAGCATCGTCAGAAAATAACGCGCCGCAATCAAACCATCGTGTTGACTGCCGCCATCCTAGTATCCATTATCACACTATGGATGATGCGTTCCCAGCCGTCCGCTGCCGCTTTTGGCTGGGCAATCTATCTGATTGGCGCGGGCGTGATTCTTTATCAGCCGCGCTATGGCTTGTATATGATTTTAACGTATGCCCTGATTGCAGATACCAACCTTATTCTTTGGTGGCCCTTTACTGCGAATTTTTCGAGCGAGTGGTCACTATTTTTTCTCAATAAGGCTCTGGTGATTAGTCCGATTGAAATTTACATGGTACTCACCTTGGGCGCATGGTGGGTGAAAGGAGAGCTAAGAGGAGAATTGAAGATCTTCCGCGGAAAATTACTTTTGCCCGCAGCGATTTTTGTTGGCTTCCTCATCTTTGGGCTTATTTACGGACTGCGGCGGGGTGGGGATCGGGTGATTGGGCTTTCTGAGGTGCGCCCGTTATTTTACCTGGCAATGATGATCTTCCTCGCCAGCAACCTCATTACCGAACGCAAGCATATCAATACCCTCATTTGGTTTGCAATGGGCGCGATTGCCATTGTCGGTGCAGCAGGCATTTACACCTATTTCTTTATCCTGTATGGCGACATCACCGGCATCCGCTCTATGGCGCTGCACGCCACAGCAGTTCACATGAATACCCTGTTCGTGCTTATCCTTACGGCGTGGATGTATAAAGCCTCGTGGGCAAAGCGCCTTGGGTTGCCCGCCCTCGCCTTGCTGATCGTCCTGCCTTATTTTGTCACCCAACGCCGGGCTGCATTTATTGGCTTATTTATTGCCCTTGCCTTGATGGCTGTCTTGCTATTTATTGAAAATCGCCGCGCTTTTTGGATTATCGTCCCTGTGGTTGGGCTCTTTGCCCTTGCATATATTGGGGCGTTCTGGAATAACGATGGGGCTTTGGGCGAACCGGTCAAAGCCATTAAATCAGTCGTAGCACCTTCGGAGCTGGGCGCGGAAGATGCTTCCTCCAACTATTACCGCGTGCTTGAAAACGCCAACCTCAGCTATACCATGCACCAGAGGCCCTTCACCGGCGTGGGCTTTGGGCAGGTCTTTTATGTCATTTACCCCATGCCCGACATCAGCTTTTTTGATCGCTGGCAATATTTGCCGCATAATTCCATCATCTGGGTCTGGCTAAAAATGGGCATGGGTGGGTTTTTGGTCACGTTATACCTGATTTCTCAGTCCATCCTCATGGGGACGCGCCTGCTTCAAAAATTAAAGCCGGATGACCACGATATGAAAGCCATCTTTGCCATGCTCACCCTCTATCTGGTTATGCACTTTTTGTATGCTTACGTGGATATTTCCTTTGATGCCCGCAGCATGGTGTACATTGGCGTGGCAATGGGGATGATTGACCGATTCCAACACCTGGGATTCCCGCAAATTGAGAAATTGGCTACCGTAAAGGTCTGGCAGCCGCGCATCATTGACGCCATCAACGAATAACCTGTTACGCACCATTCATCACACATAGGGAAAGAAATGCGCTTTACACAAAACCTAATCAACGTCGCCTATGAAGAAGTGGTCAACTTCCATCTGCCCTTGCAAATCGCCAGAATACTTGCCTTCCCCCTGCCGGTCTTTGTCGGCAACCGCGTGCGCGCTTTCCTCCTGCGGTTGGCAGGGTTTAATTTGGGGCATGGTACGGTGATCTGGGGGATGCCAACCTTCGTGGGCGGGCGCGGTCTGGCGCAGCGCCTAAAAATCGGTGAAAGCGTCAAGATTGGGGTGGGCTGTTATATGGACCTGGGGGCAGAAATCCACATCGGTGATCGCACGACTTTTGGTCCTGAAGTAATGCTGATCACCAGTGATCACCAAATTGGTCCATCCTCTAATCGAGTGGGACCAATTGCACCCCGCCCTATCTGGATTGGGGCAGGCTGTTGGTTGGGCGCGCGCTGCGTGATCCTCCCGGGCGTTCACGTCGGGGATGGAGCAATCATTGGCGCGGGCGCAGTGGTCACCCGTGACGTCCCTGCCAATACGGTTGTGGCAGGCATTCCCGCAAAACCCATACGGACACTTGATGAATAAAACAAACCTGATCCACCAAATTCAATCCATACAAAAAGAAAAACATCCCTCCCTTGCCAGCTTCATTGCTGAGGCATGGGCAATGATTCACGCAAGGCTGTCGCTCCTTTCGGCGAATCATACCGGTCAACGGATACGACTGTGGGGGCGGTTGGTGGTCTCTAATCACGGGCAATTGTGGATTGGCGACCGGGTACGGCTGAAAGGGTTAATTGTCCCCATTGAATTGACGACTGGCACGCAAGGTAGACTGGAAATTGGGGATCGCACCTTCATTAATTATGGCTGTTCCATTGCTGCCGAAAAATTCATCCACATTGGCGCAGATTGCAGCATTGGTCCGTATACCAACATTATTGATAATGCCTTTCATCAAATGGACCCAGAAAGGCGGAATATCATGCCTGAATCAGAGCCGGTGATCATTGAAGATAACGTCTGGATCGGCACTCGCTCCATCATTTTGCCTGGCGTTACCATTGGCAAAGATAGCGTGATTGGCGCAGGGAGCGTGGTCACTCGTGATATTCCTCCCCGCAGCGTTGCCGCTGGCGTTCCTGCTAAGGTTCTCCGCTCGTTATAAGGTCAACGCCTTCATTCCCGTTCAAAGAAGAGATAAGATGACCCAAATCAGTGTTGTCATTCCTACCTATAATCGTCAAAAAAAGCTCCAGATGGTATTATCCGCCCTGGAAAAGCAGGATTTGTGCCTCGATGATTTCGAGGTGGTAGTCGTTTCTGATGGCTCTACAGATGGCACAGATGATTTTCTGAAGAACGTTTCCTCTTCTCTCACCATCCGACCCGTTTTTCAGACCAATCAAGGCGTGGCTGTTGCTCGCAATCAAGGGACCCTACAGGCGCAGAGTGACCTGATCCTCTTCATTGATGATGACGTGGTCGCCGCGCCTACCCTCATCAGAGAACACCTGCGTATGCACCAAGCGGAAGGGGATCGCGTGGTGGTATTAGGTCCTATGATCACCCCAACTGGATATAAAATGTCGCCATGGGTGGCGTGGGAGCAAATGATGCTCGAAAAACAATATCATGCCATGCTCACCGGCGTGTATGATGCCAGCAGTCGCCAATTCTTTACCGGGAATACCTCACTCAGGCGGCAATACTTGCTCGATGTAGGCGGTTTTGATCCTTCCTTCCGGCGCGCCGAAGATGTAGAACTGGCGCATCGCCTCTCTCGTTCGGGAATGCGCTTCGTTTTCAATCCGCAAGCCATTGGCTACCATTACGCTGAACGCAGTTATCAATCCTGGAGCGACACCGCCTACGTTTACGGCAAGAATGACGTCATCTTTTCCTTGCAAAAGCAGCACCGTTGGATTTTACCCGCTGTTTTTACCGAATTTTATGAGCGTCATGGCTTCACCCAAACTCTTACGCGCTTATGTTTGGATCGTCCGCAGCTGCAGAACCCAACGATCAGCGCATTGAAAACTTCCGCGCTCCTCTTACACCCTCTTGGGCTAAAAAAGCTCTCCAGCGTCATCCTCAGCGGCATTTTCAACCTGCGTTATTATCAGGGCGTCTCCGATCAATTAGGCGGGCGAAAAACCTTCTTTGCGGGCGTCAGACTGGGTGACTATCCTCCCTCTGAAGCCCCACTCAAGGAAGGAAAATTGCCATGAGAGCTACTTTCCGTAAAGACGCGCAGCGATGGGTCATCCCATCCAAAATTGCTGATCCTGCTCAGGTCACGTTAGGGGTGACGCTCAAATTATTATGGCAATATCTTCCGCTGCAAGCCATGCTCTTCTTTCGCATGGGGGCATGGGCGCACCAAAAGCACATCCCTCTGTTTCCTGGACTGTGCCAGCGGCTGATTTATTTCCTCTATGGGTTGGATATTACCATTGGCGCGCCCATCGGCGGCGGTTTGTATGTCCCCCACCCGGTTGGCACCGTGATCGCTCCGCAATCCATGGGCGAAAATTGCAGCGTTATCGCCAGCGTCACCATTGGCATGCGCAATGAATGGAAATTCCCGCGCATTGGCAATAACGTCTTTATCGGGGCGGGCGCGCGCGTCCTGGGGGATATTCAAATTGGCGATGACTGCATGATCGGTGCAAACGCCGTGGTGGTCAAAGATGTTCCGGCGGGCGCTACAGCGGTTGGCATCCCCGCTCAGGTGATTAAAATACGCGAACCCCAAATCCCTCACGAGGAAGGAGTCCACGATTGAAGGCAACCCACTGTGACCCCAACCGCGCTGTCTGCGTCACCTTTTTCATGGAACAGCATATTGGGCATAAAACCTACTATCAAAATTTGCGCCGTTTTATAGACCAGCCCGCTATCCACTGCGATAAAGTAACCCCCCATTGGGTAAAAATCACCTATGAAAAACCTACCGGATTGATGAAATACCTGCCTTTCCTGCCTGGTAAGCTGCGGGATATTCTCATCGGGCGGGAGCAGGTGCAGCAAGGCTTACGCGCCCCGTATGACCTGGCTTTCTTCAACACTCAGATTCCCGCCGCCTTGAATCTGGAAATCCTGCACCGTAAGCCTTATTTCTTAAGCGCGGATAACACCCCCATTCAATTTGATCAGATGGCAGCTTATTACGGTCGCTCGTCCGATCCTGGCGGTTTGCTATCAGCGATCAAAAGACGCGCCAATCGCTGGCTATTCCAGCATGCCGCAGGGCTATTTCCCTGGTCACACTGGGTGGCTGGGTCACTCATCAATGATTATGGTGTTTCGCCAGAACGCATTCACGTAATCCCCCCTGGGGTAGATATAGAATGGTGGCGCGCGAATTCCCACAAAGAATCCCATCGCGCCTTCCTTACAGAATCACCACAACCGTGTCAAATCCTCTTTGTCGGCGGTGATCTTTATCGCAAAGGAGGCAGATGCCTGTTGGAAGCCTTTCACAAACTGCCTCCTGGGTTGGCTCAACTTCACCTGGTGACGCGCACTGAAATCCCGCCGGAAGAAAATATCTTTATCTATAACGATATGCAGCCCAATTCCGCCGAATTGCTGGCGTTGTATCAATTAGCGGATGTGTTTGTGCTGCCTTCTAAAGCCGAAGCATTTGGGATTGCCGCTGTAGAAGCCAGCGCCGCAGAGTTGCCCGTGATTGCATCACGAATTGGCGGATTGAGCGATATTGTCATTCCTGGGCAAACTGGCTTCTTGATTGAACCAGATGACTCTAATACCCTGGCAGCGCATCTGATGACTTTGTGTACTTCTCCCCAACTGCGCCTGCAAATGGGAGAAGCAGCTCGTCTGCGCGCCAAGACTTTTTTCGATGCTCGTAAAAATGCCGAGCACGTTGTATCCATTCTTCTTGAAACCAGTCGGCAAATGGGGAAGAAATGAAACGACAACCCTGGATAATGGTTTTTTTATTGGTTTTGCCTGTGCTTGTAAGCTGCACAGCCTCACCGGCAGCACCTGCCAATGGACTGATCCCTACCCTCAACCCCATCTTTACCAATTCAGACGCCATTACCGCTGCCGCCACGCAAGATTACCTGAGCGTATTGCCCACTCCAACCATCACCCCAACGGCTACGGTCAGTCCTACCCAAGACGCTACGCTCCTTGCCACCCAGAACGCAACCCCAGGCGCGGTTGATGCGCTGGCTAATTCGCTAGCGACCCCTGTCCATCAACAATCCGTCCTGGACCTGGCAAAAAACAAAGTCCCCATTTTCATGGGGCAGCTCTCACCAGAGTGGCAGGTATTCACTCCGCGCGGCATGGATTATAAAATAGGTAGCAATACTGTGATGCACGATAAGCACCCTAGCATTGAAGTTCAACCGAGCATGCCGCAAAGCAAATTATATGTTACGTTGAACGCGGCTGCGCAGGCCGCCTACCCGCGCAGTGATGTGGTCGCTGTTGATTTCTGGCTCTACAGTGGCGATAAAAGTCTGAGTTTGTTTGACCTGGCTGTGACCGCCATCGGCAGCAATGATTACAGCTATTACATTCCCAGCGATTTTTCTGGCGAGTCTGAAAAGCCCTACGAAGAGACCTACCTGGTCTACTTAGGCTTTAACCGGGATATTCCGCCTCAAACATGGGTAGAAGTCACCATTTGGTTAGATCAGATGCAGTATGACCCTCATTACCAGTATGTCACCGGCTTTTATATCAAAAATCGGTTTAATTTCCTGCGTTCCTTTGCCATTGCGGATGCTTCGCTAATTATGTCTGATCAATTTACCCCCATGCCAGCGGTATCGTTAAAAGATGCCACCGCCACGCCCATCCCAACCAAAACCCTTATACCCAGCTTAACGCCCTTACCCACCATTACCGGCACGCCGCCCACCCCGACCGATACGCGCATTCCCACCCGCACGCCAACCATTACACCCACTCTTATTCCTACAAGCACCATGCGTCCCACCAGTACCCATCTGCCTACCCTTACCAGCACACCTTAGCTGAGAATACCATCCCCACTCCCTAGGAGATTCGAGAATATTATGCCACCCATTTATCATTTTGGTTTTATTATTGAACAGACCCTGGGGCATATTACCCATACCCGCAACCTACAAAATATTCTTCTTCAGAAGCCTGAAATCGAAGCCCTCTGGGGACTACCTGCGTGGGAGACCAGTGGGATATCCTCCAAAATCCCCGTCTGGCGCAGCAATTGGGCAGTGCGCTCAGGGTTACGCGCGCGCCGCGAGTTGGAGAAGATCGAAAAACGCATGGATGCTGAACATACCCGGCTGGACGCACTCTTTTTCCACACCCAAACGACCGCCATCCTCGCACCAGATTGGATTCGCCGCTACCCTTCCGTCATTTCCCTGGACGGCACCCCTTTGCAGATGGATGAGCTAGGCGCATATTACGACCATAAGGTCAGCCCCCCATGGCTTGAAGCCCTCAAACTGCGCATCTACCAGGATCGCTTTAGACATGCCAAGCGCGTGGTTGCGTGGTCAGAATGGACTCGGCAGGGGTTAATAAACGGATACGGTGTGCCGCCTGAAAAAGTAATCGTTATTCCCCCTGGCGTAGACCCTACGCTTTGGGCAAGACCCATCGCCGAACGCGCCGCGGATCAACCTGTGCGAATTTTATTCGTGGGCGGCGACCTGGAACGCAAGGGTGGTTTGCTGCTGCTGAATGCCTTCCGAAAATTGCGCGCTTGCGCCAATTCCCCGGTGGAGTTGCACCTTGTCACCCGTAGCCAGGTGCAACCAGAAGAGGGAATATCTATCTATCACAACATGCAGCCGAACAGTCCCGCGCTTATCCAGCTCTATCATCAGTGCGATATTTTCTGTCTGCCTACCTTTGGGGACTGTCTTGCAATGGTGCTTGTAGAGGCAGGCGCAGCGGGCCTGCCCTCTGTTTCCACCCGTGTCGCTGGCATTCCAGAGGTGATTCGGGATGGCGTGACGGGCATTCTCACCCCGCCCGGCGATGAGGAAAAATTGTATGACGCCCTGCTCGCCCTGGTAAACTTCCCTGAATTGCGCGCCGTGCAAGGCGAAGCCGCCGTCCGCCATATCCGCAAACAATACGACTCTGCCCAAAATGTCCAGCGTCTGCTTGACCTGATGAAAGAGATCACCCATTCTTCCACCCAGGGGCAAAAACGATGAACCGTGTCCTATTAACCGTCAGTGGAATCATTCCAGGGGATATTGAACAGCAAATTGCACGCGGCGAGCGACCCATGCCTGATTACCTGCAAATGGCAAAGACGTTTGGCGCGGATTTATGCGATTATGCACTGGCACGCAAAGCAAATGGCTGGTTTGGCAAAATCCTTGAAAAAATCGGCGGCACGGAACTCAACCTTGCCTGGTTTGTGTTTCGGCAGCGCAAGCAATATGCTATTTTGTTTACGGATGGCGAGCAAATTGGCATTCCACTGGCAATGCTGCTCAAATTTCTAGCAGGCAAACGCCGCCCTAAGCACCTGATGATTACCCATATCCTCTCGGTCAAGAAAAAATTGCTTTTCTTTGACCTGTTCCGCATTCAATCTTCCATTGACCAGTTCTTCGTCTATTCCAGCTTTCAACAAACGTTTATTCAGGAACGCTTTCACCTGCCCGCTGACCAGGTATTCTTTACCCCTTTTATGGTGGATGACGATTTTTATACTCCAGAGAAAGCAACCAACGCCCCGTTAGAGGCAGCCTCACCGTTACCACTGCTCTCCTCCGCCGGACGCGAGCGGCGCGATTATGCCACGCTGATTGGCGCAGTGCGCGACTTACCCGTGAAAGTCATCATCGCCTCCGCCAGTCCCTGGTCAAAGCGCGCCGACCCCACCGCAAGGAAGGAAATCCCCAAAAACGTCCATATCGGGGGTTACTCCTTCCATCAACTGCGCGATATTTACGCCAGCAGTTCTTTCTTCATCATGCCACTCATGCCAGTAGACTTTCAAGCGGGCTGTACTGCCATCCTGGAAGCAATGGCAATGGGCAAAGCGGTGATCGTATCCAACGTCCCTGGTCAACGCGATTTAATCAAAGAGGGGGAAACTGGGCTTTATGTCCCTCCGCAAGACCCGGCAGCCTTGCGCGCAGCCATCCAATATCTTCTCGATCACCCTGCCGAAGCCGAACGCGTGGGCAAAAATGCGCGAGAAGCGGTTTTGCGGGATTATAGTTTGCGTCAATACGTGTTGCGCCTAAATGAAGAAGTAGCAAGGCAGTTTGCCGCATTTTCTCAAGCCTCTTTTTCGGAAGAATCCCCTTCAAAAGCCTGATAATAGCCTTTATCCAGTTCATCATTATTGAGATGAGCGTACCGTTGGGTGACAGCAATATTCGTGTGCCGCGCCAGTTCTTGCGCCAACTTTAGATTGCCGGAGGACTGTAAGACGCGCGTCACAAAATAATGCCGGAAAGAGTGTGGGGTGATGCTGCCCACCTGCTCCGCGCCCAAAATCTGCCCCACGCGCTCGGTGACAATATTCCTACCGGTGGTGGGGGTTATGTTGATTAACTTTTTGCCTGCGCCCTTATCGTGGCGGGCAAACAGCGGTAAAGACCCCAGCGGCTTGCCGGATGCGCCATCCAACTTTGCGCGAGCGGCGAAATAGTCACGCAAGGCAGTCATCGCACGCAGCGAAAAGCGCACCACCGCCTGCTTGTTGCCCTTGCCGATAATCACTGCCTGACCTTCATTCCAGTCAATATCCCCTCGCCGCAGCGCACAGGCTTCATGCACCCGCAAGCCGGTATCTGCCAACGTCACCAGGAAAGCGCGGTCACGCATAAAGCGCAGGTATTCTTTCTCATCTTCCTTGGATGGAAGATAGGACGCGCCTTTAAGGATCGCATCCACAATCTGCTCAATGGCGTCCTTGGGGAACTGTGGCAGGCGCACCCCCGGACGGCGCGCTCGCAGGTGAATCAGCTGCTCAATGCGCGGCAAATTGATCTCTGCCAGGTTTTCCGCTGCCAGATATTGATAAAATGAATGGGCAGCGGTCAGGTAAAGCCGTTCGGTCGCGGGCGCATATCCCTTCAAAGCGGGGAAGAACCAGCCAACCGCCGCTTCCGTCAACGACTTAACCGGCGTTTCCGCTGGATCAAGTTTATGATCCAGTAACACCTGCTTAAATAGACCCATGCCGTTTTCATACGTTTTCCACGTATTGAGGCTGCGCGCCAATTTCATCACTTCAATGTAATTGACGATTGCCTGTTCAATCGTGATTTCTGATTCGGTCGGTTCGGTCATGGGGTAATTGTATCCCAAACAGGCTTTCTCGATTGTAAACCCACCATTTTCTGCTATAATCAACTTCAGAAAGACCTGACCAGGAATACTCCTTCCTTCCCCTTTCAGAGAGTCGGCGGCAGGTGCGAGCCGATAGCGCAAAGGAGGGACTTCCACCCTGGCAGCCAGGCGCAATTGCATCTGGCAGGTCGCCTTCCCCAAGGACGGAGGAAAACCGTTATCCCCACCCCAAGGCTGCGCTCCGTCAGGCGGCAAAAGCAGGTGGCACCACGAGATTGGCTCCCCCCTCGTCCTGCGCGATGAGGGGGATTTTTATTTAACCATTCTCAACATGGAGGCAATGATGTTAGACATTAATTTAATTCGTGAACATCCTGAAGTTGTCCGCACTGCTCTGCAAAATCGCAGCATGGACCCTGGCGTGGTGGATCAGGTTGCCGAGCTAGACCGGCAGCGCCGCGCCCTTTTAGCCCAGGTGGAAGCTCTCAAGGCAGAGCGCAACAACGTCTCGAAAGAAATTGGCAAGATGAAAGACGCCGCTGCCCGCCAACCAAAAATTGAGCAAATGCGCGTGGTTGGCGAACAGATCACCGAGCTGGATAACCAGGTGCATGGGGTAGACGAGCAGTTGCAAGGCTTGGTGGCAACCATCCCCAATATTCCCCTGGATACGACCCCCATCGGCAAAGACGAAAGCGAAAATATCGTCATGCGGGTGATCGGTACACCGCGCGCGTTTGACTTCACCCCTCTGCCGCATTGGGACCTTGGCACCCGCCTGGGCATCCTCAACTTCGACCAGGGCGTCAAGATCACCGGCTCGCGGTTTTACGTCCTCAGCGGGGCAGGCGCGCGCTTACAGCGTTCGCTGATTGCTTTCATGCTCGACCTGCATAGCCGCCAGGGCTACTATGAGCAGTACACGCCCTTCATGGTCAAAGCGGCAACTTTATATGCTTCGGGACAGCTACCGAAATTCGTGGATAACCTGTATCACGATATTGAAGAAGATTACTGGATGGTGCCAACCGCTGAAGTCCCTCTGACTGGTATACACATGGATGACGTGATGGCAGAGGGCAACCTGCCTGTGCGTTATACTGCCTATACGCCATGTTTCCGCCGCGAAAAAATGAGCGCGGGGCGGGATGTGCGCGGCATTAAACGTGGGCATCAGTTTGATAAAGTGGAAATGTACACCTTCTGCACCCCAGAGGAATCGGAAAATGAGCTGGAGAAGATGCTCAAAGATGCCGAAGAAACCTGCGCCGCCTTGGGGCTGACCTACCGCATCAAAAACCTGTGCACTGGCGACCTGGGCTTTAACGCCCGCGTCACCTACGACCTCGAAGTCTGGGCGCCCGGGTTGGAAGAATGGTTGGAAGTCTCATCAGTCTCGAACGTGGGCGATTTCCAGGCGCGCCGCGCGAATATCAAATATCGCCCGGCAGATGGCGGCAAGACTCGCCTGGTACACACTCTGAACGGTTCAGGTTTAGGGCTGCCGCGCACGATGATCGCCGTGATGGAAAATTACCAGCAGGCGGATGGCAGCATCGTTGTCCCTGACGTCCTGCAACCGTGGATGGGCGGCATTGACGTGATCCGCCCCCAGCAAACCGCATAGGCATTGTTAAAGATTTTACGCTTATGAAGGATGGTCACATAACGACCATCCTTCATAAGCGTAAATCTGATCCATTCTGAAAGGAAATATTCTTTCATGTCTTCACAGGATGTTAGTCTGTTTGTGCTGCAAACTCTGGTTCTGGCAGTCATGTTGTTTGGACTGTTCAGCCTGGTAACCCTGATTATCCCCGGATTGGTAATTATCTGGGTGGCGGCGTTGGTTTATGGCGTGGTGACAGGTTTTACCTCGTGGGTGAGCATCGTAGCAATGGTCATTATTACCGCGCTGATGATCTTTGGCAGCCTGATAGACAATATCCTGATGGCAAAAGGGGCGCAAAAAACCGGCGCAAGCTGGGTATCTGTGGTCGTTTCGATGATCGCCGGGATTGCTGGTAGCCTACTCTTCCCTCCCTTTGGCGGAATTGTAGCCTCGCTGATCGGCATTTTTCTGGTCGAACTCATTCGCCTAAAAAAATTCCGAAACGCGCTCATCTCCACCCGCAGTATGGCATTCGGCTGCGGATGGGCAGTGGTGGCGCGTTTCGGAATGGGGATTCTAATGATTATTCTATGGGCAGGCTGGGTGTGGCTGACCCTGTCACCTTCTTAGAAGCCGTCATACGGTCGGATAGGGCTTTGTAGAGCATCACAGAGCCAGCTACCGCCGCGTTCAACGATTCTACCTGTCCGCGCATGGGCAACGCCAGCAGCACATCGCAGGATTTGGTCACCAGGCTGCGCATCCCTTCGCCCTCATTGCCCACCACCAACGCCAGCGGACCGTCCAGGCGCACGCTATCATAAGGCTGCGATTGGGGTCCCCCTTCCAGACCCATCGCCCACACGTTTTCATCTTTTTTCAAGATTGCCAGCGTTTGAGCAAGGTTGACCTGGGCTACCAGAAGGTGTTCGCTCGCCCCCACAGAGGCATGTACGACCGATGGCGTCACCCCGGCTGCCCGGCGCGGGGGAATGAGTACGCCATGCACCCCCACTGCCTCAGCGGTACGGAACAACGTTCCTAAGTTTTGCGGATTTTGCAGCATATCCAGCACCAGCAGGAATAGTGGCTCATTGCGCGTACGCGATAAAGCAATAATATCCGCAACGGTGCTATAGGAATATTCGGATACTTCCAGCGCCACCCCCTGATGGCTCTGATCATCACTGGCAACCAGGGAATCAAGTTGCGGGCGCGGCACACGCAGCACCTGCGCCCGGCGTTCCACTGCCAGCAATAAGATTTCAGCAATGCGCCCCTTTTCTTCAATCCCCTGCGCCACCATCAGCCGAAAAGCATACCTGCGCCGCGCGCGCAGCACTTCATAAACCGGATTACGTCCGGTGATCCATTCTTTCATGTTGATTCCTTATAAGAAATAGTTTACGCTCTATCCAATACGAAAAAGCCACGGTCAGAAAATTCTGTCTCGTGGCTTTTTTATAAATGGATTAAGACAAGTCCGGGCGGGCGAAAATCATGCGTCCCGCGGCAGTCTGCAATACTTTGGTGACGACTACATTGGTTTCACGGTCAATAAATTCCCGACCGTTCTCCACCACCACCATCGTACCATCTTCCATATACCCAACGCCCTGGGCAGCCTCTTTGCCTTCCTGGATAATGCGTACGCACAGCAATTCCCCAGGCAGCATCACCGACTTGACGGCATTCGCCAGCTCGTTGATATTTAAGATCGAAACTCCTTGTAATTCAGCAATCCGGTTCAAATTAAAATCATTGGTCAAAATGGGGCAGCGCATCTGCCGCGCCAGAATCACCAGCTTATCGTCCACCTCGCGCACGCCCTCTACGTCTATATCCGTGATTCGCACTGGGATAGTTGGCTCACGCTGAAGCTGCGCCAATACTTCCATCCCCCGCCGCCCGCGTTGACGGCGCAAACTATCTGATGAATCAGCAATGTACTGCAATTCATTGAGGACAAATCGCGGAATCAATAGCGAGCCTGGCAAAAAACCAGTTCGGGCAATATCGGCAATGCGCCCATCAATAATGACACTGGTATCTAACAAAATCGTGCGACTTTCCGCCCAATTGGAAGAAGGCGGCTTGTTCGTGTCCGTTCCACCAGAGGATTGCGTGGAACGCAGAGAAGAATACATTGCAAATAAATCATCTTGACGCATTAAAAAGACTGAAATGCCTAAATAAGCCAGGACAACCACCCCGATAAACGGCATAATTTGCCCAAACGGCGAAGGCAACAGTGAAAGCGGAAACGCCAATAACATAGCGACAATAAGACCAACCACCAAACCCATCACGGAAGAAAGTAACGCTTGCGGAGAAATTCGCACCAGCAAGGCACGAAATGCACGTACCGGGCGAGTGGTAAAAAATGGAGTAAGAATAAGACCAACCAACGCTCCCACCAACCCGATTGTAAAGGCGTATTGCTCAATGGTGAACGTATATTCACCAGGGTTCGTATTCGCCAGCCTTCCCAGATACGTCCCCAGCCATACGCCAATCGCCGAAAAGACAATCATGCCCACCAAACGGGCAATAAAATCAATGCTCATACGGAAACACTCCTTTATTCGGTTATTAATGTACAAAAAACATAATTGCTCTCTTGTAAAGGATCATAGCACGGCTAAGACCCGGTGTCAATTCATTCTCGAATTAATTTCTCAAACGTTCTAAAACAAACAGCCCACTCAATTCTTCTTGAGCAGGCTGTCCGAATTAAAACGAGAAAAAGCGGCGGCAAATGACGCTTAAAGTTTCCACACCTTGGGATTTTTCTTGGTCAACGCCCCCAGCGCATTGCGAGTATCCACAATGCAAGTGGCTGCATTCAGAATCGCGGCATAATCATATCCCTTATGATTGGTAACAATCATCACGCAATCCGCGCTATGAACTGCTTTCAGCAAATCAGGCACAGAAGTCATCATCTGATGCGTGGTCTCTACCCGCAGGGTGGGAATATATGGATCATGGTAACTGACCACTGCCCCCTTGGTTTGCAGCAAATGAATCACATCCAGGGCAGGTGATTCGCGCAGGTCGTCAATATCGGGCTTATACGAAACGCCCAAGACCAACACCTTGCTACCCTTAACCGATTTGCCCAGGTCGTTTAGCGCATCCGTCACGCGGCTGACGGCAAAGCGCGGCATGCCGGAGTTAATTTCAGAAGCCAGTTCAATAAAGCGCGCCGTGTAATTGAGTGAGCGCATCTTCCACGAAAGATACAGCGGATCAATCGGGATACAATGCCCGCCTAACCCTGGACCCGGAGTGAACTTCATAAAGCCAAAGGGTTTAGTGGCAGCAGCGTCAATCACTTCCCACACATCCACGCCCAACCGGTCACACATGATTGCCAGTTCGTTCACCAACCCAATGTTAATCATGCGGAAGGTGTTTTCAAGCAGTTTCGCCATCTCAGCCACTTCGGTGGATGACACGCGCACCACCTTCTCAAGCGCCTGAGCATACCAGCAAGCCGCCACGTCAGAACAGGCTTCCGTAATGCCACCCACTACCTTGGGCGTATTTTTCGTTGTCCAGTCTGTGCGACCCGGGTCAACCCGCTCAGGGGAAAACGCCAGGAAAAATTCCTTACCCGCTTCCAATCCGCTGGCATCGCTCAAACGTGAAAGCATCATCTCGCGCGTGGTGCCAGGATAGGTGCTGGATTCAAGCACAATCACCATGCCTGGGTGAACATAAGGAGCTAACCCTTCGGTGGCGCTGGCAATAAAAGAAAGATCAGGGTCGCCAAACTTACTCAGAGGGGTTGGCACGCAGATCGAAACCGCGTCCATTTCGCGCAGGACGCTGTAATCCATGCTGGCTTTCAGCTTGCCATCCTCTACCAGCTTTTTGACCTGTGCGGTGGGAATATCCATAATGTAACTTTCCCCGCGATTGATCCGATTCACCTTATCCTCAATCGAGTCAATCCCCGTCACCTCAAAGCCGGCTTCCGCAAAGACGGTCGCCAGCGGCAGCCCCACATAGCCCATGCCAATAATCGCAACCTTCGCGGTGCGGTTCTGTAATTTCGCTTCTAATTCGGTACGAATATTTTCAGCAATCATCGAAAAATCCTTTTACTGTCAGGGAAATTTATACCTGAACATTGCCTTGGAAGATAAAAGATAATTTTACCACGCCAATCCTCAGTGGCTTTCACCCTTTTTCAATTTCGCAGAGAAATGAGATACTCAATCATTTCTCTGCCCTCCGGGGTAGAAAAATGGTTAACCCTCTTAAATCCCATCTTTTGATAAAAGAAATTGGCGCTCTCATTATTTAACCGATCCGTAGTCAGGTTAATATAATCAACATTCTCTTTGCGCGATGCTTCCTGTAAAAAAGCTGTCACCAACGCTTGCCCAACCCCTAACCCCTGAGCGTCAGGCGAAACGGCAATGGACATTAATGTCCCGCAATTCGGCGCAGGCATTTCTTCTGAAGGCTTCTGAAAAGCGCGTAATAAGCGCATGAAAATCGAAGGTTTTTTCAAAAGAGGAAGCAAGGCTGCCCACGCAAAAAACAAGGCTCGTTTTATGAGTAACCGCTTATAAAAACCCTTTGGCTGTGTTACCCCTACCACAAACCCGAATATCTTTGATTCAGATTCAGCCACCAGCCCAAAACCAGAAGGATCCATGATCGTTGAAGTATAAAATTCCTTCAAAAATGCTGGACCTAAGAATGTTAAGAAAAACCCCTGAAATGCGCGCAAATGGATTGATACGCATTCACTGACATCTTGCACTTCCATTTGTCTGACCGAAACCATTGACCCTCTTCACCAAGAAAATACGAGAACAACCACACAAAAGCTAAAACACTACCTTTGCACCGCGATCACATCAGCAATTCTCTCCGCTGCTTTTCCATCCCCATAAGGGTTTTTCACATTCGCCATCCGCGCATATTCGTTCGGATCATTCAAGAGCAGCGAGAGCGCATCCACAATATTCTTCTGATCTGTTCCCACCAGGCGCGCGCAGCCTGCGGCAATTCCTTCTGGGCGCTCGGTGGTATCACGCATCACCAATACCGGCTTCTCAAAGGAGGGCGCTTCTTCTTGCAACCCACCCGAATCGGTCAATACCAGATAAGCGTGGCTCATCAACCACACAAGCGAGGAATATGGCAGTGGGTCAATCAAATGAATACGGCTGTGATTTCCCAAAATCCGGCGCACGGGTTCCTGCACGTTCGGGTTCAGATGCACCGGGTAAATGAAATGGACGTCACCAAACCGATCCGCCACTTCGTGGATGGCATTGCAAATCCCATCAAATCCCTCGCCGAAATTCTCGCGGCGATGACCTGTCACCAAGACTACACGATCTTTTTTGGCGATCTCAATCAATTCGGGAGTCAAGCTCATCGATTGCTCATCCACCCGCTGGCGAATCCATAACAGGGCGTCAATAACGGTATTGCCGGTGACGAAAATAGTCGAATCCGCAATGCCTTCCTTCAGCAAAGCCTGGCGAGCGGTTTCCGTGGGCGCAAAGTGAAAGTCCGCCAACCGGCTCACCATCTGGCGGTTGATTTCTTCTGGGAAAGGCGCGTATTTCTCATACGTGCGCAGCCCTGCTTCCACATGCCCAATCTTCACCTGATGATAAAATGCCACCAGCGCGCCGCAAAACGCAGTCGTTGTATCCCCCTGCACCAAAACTACGTCCGGCTGTTCTTTCTGGAACACTTCCTCCAGCCGCTCGATTATCCGCGCAGTCATCCCCGCCAACGATTGACCAGGGATCATCACGTCCAGGTCATAATCGGCAGAGATGCCAAAAAGCGTCATCGCCTGATCCAACATTTGGCGATGCTGCCCGGTAAAGCAGACTTTGCTTACAAATTCTGTCTCACGCGAAGCCAATTCTAAGATAACAGGAGCTAGTTTTATCGCCTCCGGGCGCGTACCAACAATTGTTAAAACCTTGACCGGTTTCATAGAGGCTTTCTCATTCTATTTCTGCGTCTTCTGACAATACCAATCAATGGTCTTACGCAGCCCCTCTTCAAAATTCGTTTGCGCGCGGAAGCCAAAATATTTCTCCGCCCGCGAAACGTCCAAAGCGCGGCGCGGCTGTCCATTTGGCTTCGTCGTATCCCAAACAAATTGACCCTCAAACCCCACCAAGCCACCGATCAACTGCGCCAGGTCCTTCATGCCAATTTCCATCCCCGACCCTAAGTTAACCGGGTCAGACCCCTCATACTTCTCCGCAGCGCGCAATATTCCTTCCGCCGCATCCTCAACATACAAAAATTCACGGGTCGGTGAACCATCGCCCCACAATACCACTTCCGATTGACCAGCTTCTTTGGCTGCTAAAATTTTGCGGATCATTGCCGGAATGACATGTGAGGTGATCAAGTCAAAATTATCCCGCGGACCGTAAAGATTCACAGGCAGTAGGAAGATCGAATTAAAATCATATTGCTGCCGATACGCCTGCGACATCACCAGCAGCATTTTTTTCGCCAAGCCATACGGCGCATTCGTTTCTTCCGGATAACCATTCCATAAATCGTCCTCGTGAAATGGCACCGGCGTAAACTTTGGATACGCGCATACTGTTCCAATGGCGACAAATTTCTTGACGCCATGCTGCCAGGCTTTGTGCATCAACTGCACGCCCATCATTAAATTATCATAGAAGAAATCGCCGGGGTGGTCGCGGTTCGCGCCAATACCACCTACCTTTGCAGCCAAGTGGATGATAATATCGGGCTGAGAATCGGCTAACATGCGCTCAATCGCATCCGCCTGCACCAAGTCATATTTGGTAATTTCAGGCACAAAAATATTGGTTGCTCCGCGCTCGCGCAACTTCTCCACCAGGAAAGAACCTAAGAACCCTGCTCCACCGGTAACGCACACCCGCCGACCCTGCCAAAATGTATTCTGCATGATTTATATTCCTTTGGTTTAGTGTTCATCCATACTAATCGCTTGATCTTCCCAATGATGCCAGTCTGCAAAGTTACGCTCCAAAATGACCCTTCCTTCGCCTGGCGCTGCCATTCCCATTTTTTCAACATCCGCATCCACCATAATTCGCACCAGGTCGCGGAAGCAAATCTTGGGCGTCCAGCCTATCTCATTACGAGCACGGCTTGGATCTGAAAGAAGATAGTCCACCTCCGTTGGGCGGAAGTAGCGTGGGTCAATCCGCACATATTTTTGCCAGTCAAGACCGACATATCCAAAGGCTTCATCCAAAAATTCACGCACGGTATGCGCTTCGCCTGTGCCAATGACAAAATCACCGGGTTTATCGTGTTGCAACATCATCCACATGGCTTCGACATATTCCGGGGCATAGCCCCAGTCGCGGCGCGAATCCAAATTGCCCAAATAGAGCGAATCCTGCTTGCCAGCCATAATTGCCGCCAACGCCCGCGTAATCTTACGAGTGACAAACGTCTCCCCTCGGCGCGGGCTTTCATGGTTGAATAAAATGCCATTGGAAGCGAACAGGTTATACCCTTCGCGATAATTTCGGGTGATCCAATACGAATAAACCTTCGCCGCTGCATAAGGACTACGCGGCTCAAATGGCGTGCTTTCATTTTGTGGAGGCTTTGCTCCCCCAAACATCTCGCTTGAAGAAGCCTGATAAAAACGTGTTTTGATCCCGCTGCGGCGAATAGAATCCAAAATCCGCGTAGTGCCCAGCCCGGTAATATCCCCCGTGTACTCAGGCATATCAAAACTGACGCGCACATGGCTTTGCGCCCCCAAATGATACACTTCATCAGGTTGGATAGTAAAAATCAAGTCAAGAAGGGTTTCAAAAGAGCTTAAATCGCCATAATGCAGAAATAAACTCCCATTTTGCACATTTCCATGCGGGTCATGGTAAATATGATCAATCCGCCGCGTATTAAAAGTGCTGGCACGCCGAATCATCCCATGGACTTCATATCCTTTGGAGATTAAAAATTCCGCCAGGTAAGAACCATCCTGCCCGGTAATGCCGGTAATCAATGCTTTTTTCAAAGTTCGCTCCCTTTCAAATCAGAATTTCTGAAATGCTGCTGATACAACCCGCTGATTAGTCCCAGAAGCAGCCAAAAAACAAAGCCTGGTTTTGCTCCCAATGCCACAGCATCGGTGATCCCATAAATAAAATGAGAGAATAACGCCCCTGCTAACCCAAGGATAAGCAGCTTTAAAGAAAATTGATCTATGCCAGTCTGGTCTGCCTCATTATACAGTTTAAAAAGCATCCAAAAAGACGCAAAATAAAGCGAAAGAAATGCAATCAACCCTGGAATGCCCAAATCGAGCCCCACTTGAAGCACTTCATTATGCACATGAGCCAGGTCACACCCAGAAACAACGCAAGGCGCAGGGAACAGCGAGAAAACGATATATCGAAACGTATTCATTCCAATCCCCGTCAAAGGGAAATCTCGCAACGTTTGAATCCCATACGTCCAGAATTGATACCGCAAAGAAAAAGAACTATACGTTAATAGCCCTGTAGCACTCGTCAACGCATCTGAACTAGAATTATTAGAGGATTGAAACAAGGTAAATATCGCCAACCCAACAATCAGCAAACCTGATCCAATCGCCAAGAGTCGAAACCGTCGTCTTTTTGGGGATGGCAAGAGAAGAAAAATGGCAATTAAGAAAGAGATGCCCAGCCCAATATAGCCCCCACGCGACTGCGAAAGAACAAATACAATCGTCATCACAAGAAGGCAAATTCCTAAAAAGAATATCTCCAGCAACTTTCGAAACGGACGATCTGCCTTGAATTTTCTAAAAAAATAAGCAATCCCCAGGGATGCGAACAGAGCAATCGCGGGCAGGATAGACCAAAGAAGCGTGCCAGCCACTTCATTGGGATTAAAACCATCTTCCGCCCCCGGCAAACCGTTCAGCAGGAAAGGAATCTTTACCGCCAGTCGGTAGAGAGCTGGAAATTTACTATAGGCTTCGGCTAAGGGCCACTGCATCCCGACCAAACCCATCAAAGAAACCGCGACCCCCACCAGGATGAGGATGTAGAACCCTATCTTCCATAATTTGGGATTCGCGCTATAGGCGCTGGTCGCAATAAAAATCGCAATCCCCAAAAGCAACCCTGCCAGTTTGGGCAAA
Source organism: Anaerolineales bacterium (assembly GCA_038206515.1). Taxonomy (GTDB): domain Bacteria; phylum Chloroflexota; class Anaerolineae; order Anaerolineales; family Anaerolineaceae; genus DSYU01. Next base: position 21,706 of record JBBRAT010000034.1, read on the forward strand.
CTAACGGATAAATCATAACTGGCATAAGCAGAAATCAACATGGTTACGGAAATCAACAATAAAGGCAGGTTAAGCGGAGAGGCTGGCAGTGGCTTCCGTAGAATAATCCATCCCAAAATCGCCGCCGCCGGAAGGAAAAGCAGCCCTGCCCAACGAGAAGCCGCTGGGAAAAGGTAAAATGGAGAGGCAAGGGCAATCAGACCCAACGCTCCAATGCAAGCCATTCTGCGTGCCTTCGATTGGATCATTCCTTCCGTTACTTCCCCATCTTCTTTTGCGCCGCTTGAATGAGCCTGGACAAATCGGTCAATTCGGGTTTGAGCATACGCGCTTGTAAATAAGCCGCCAACGCTCCTGCCCAATCTCCCTTTTGGCTAAGGGCATTCCCAAGGTAATAGTATCCGTATGAATTATCAGGAAAGCGAATAATTGCTTCTCTAAAGTTCACTTCTGCGGCAGGAATATCCTTCAAATCCTGCAAATACACCACTCCAACCAGCAAGAAAGCATTGATGGAAGTAGGGTCCAGCTCAATTGCTTTCCGATAATCAGCCAGATATACAGATGCCGTATAAATGCTTTTGCGTTCTCGATACCAGTTTCCGCGCGAAACATAAACGGATGAGTCTTCCTGCGCATTGATAAAACGCCCATCCGCGATTGCCAAATTGTAATAACGGATCGCTTCCTCATTTTTCTGAGGAGCGTCTCGTTTTATCAAATCCTGAGCAATATGAAAATAAAAGGTGGCGCGGTAACGATCCACCCCTGTCTTTTCCTGGGTGGATAACGCCAATTGAAAAACATTTAACGCTTTCGTCCAATTCTCTTCGATCTCGTACTGCGTACCAATTGAATTCCAGGTACTCCATATCGTATCGAGCTTGGGATCCATTAAAGTTGCCCGCTGGCACCATTTCAAAGCGTTTTCCGAGTCGTGAACATTTATAGAATTGACTGCAAATTGAACAATATCCTTGGCTGAAAAAAGAGATTCTTTCAGTTCCTTTTCTATAGATTGCTGATCTCCTGCCTCATCCGCTAAAGAAATTAGCTGCAATGAAGAAAATAAGTCGTTCGGGCGTAATCCTTTAACAACTTCAAAATCCTTCTTCGCCTGTTCTTTCTTATCAACCAAGCAAGCGATTTGCCCAGTGATCAAATACATACTGGCTGTTTTTGCCGATGTTGATATTTTCTCTTGCAGAATTTGCAATGTTCCCTGAAGTGAAAGAAAGTCTCGTGAATGAGCATCCAATTTTTGAGTACAGGCGAGTGGAAAAGGTTCCCCGCCCTGCAACGGGTTATATTGGATGGTATAAGCAGCCAGTTTCCACCCATCTAATTTTTGAAAAGCATTCAACAAAGGCTCTGACGCAAAAAATACAGCCAGTATCCCCAAAAATAGGATGACTAATTTTCGATAGTTCACCAACAATCCCCTATTCATTGGGTTTTCGTCTGGCGTAAAAAATCATCACATTCCCTCAAGAAAAGGGTGAATACGGAGAGAACTGCCCCTTGAGCAATTCTCTCCGTATAAACACCTTATCGTATCGCTTCTAGGATTTGCTCCACAATCAGGTCAATTTGCGCTTCCGTCATGGTTGGATACAGGGGTAAGGTAACTTCACGGGCAGAGATTGCTTCTGTCTTTGGCAAAGAAACACCCGGGAAACGCTGCTGATAGTAAGTAAATTTATGAGTTGCCGGATAGTGCATGCTGGTCTGTACCCCAGCAGCCTTGAGATGCTCCACAAAAGGCATTCGTCCCATCCCTTCAGGCAGCACAATGGGCAAAAGGTGATGCGCTGGCTGGTATTGATGCGGGTCGCTGCTGTTATAGCACGCTTCGTAGACTTTTTGGAAAGGCAGCAGAATGGACGAGGATTTCAACGCCTGCCATACCGTGCGGGTAATCTTATTCCGGCGCGCATTATTGGCTGCCAACTTCTTGAGCTGCACCAGCCCTAAAGAAGACCGAATTTCATCAATCCGATCATTGTACCCGAGCGCAACCACGTCATAGCTATACGCATGACCCTTGTGACGATCCCAGGTCAGGCTGGTCATCCCATGCGAACGCAGCAGATGCAGTTTTTCGGCAAGTTCATCGCTCTCAGTAAGGATCATGCCGCCTTCGCCGGTCGATAAGTTCTTGTTCGAGAAAAAGCTGAAGCAACCCATTTCTCCCCAAGTACCCAGGGCTTTGCCGTCTAACCAGGCACCCGGTGCATGAGCAGTATCCTCAATCACCTTCAGTCCATGTTTTTCAGCAATCGCGTTAATTTCTTGCATGCGGCATGGATAACCGCCATAGTGCATGACAATAATTGCCTTAGTGCGCGGCGTAATTTTAGCTTCAATGTCCTGCGGATCAATGGTTGGTTCTTCAATCCCAATCACATCCGCAAAGCGCACCTCTGCGCCGGTATAGAGGACAGCGTTGGAAGTGGCAACAAAGGTCAACGCTGGCACAATCACCTCATCCCCAGCGCCAATCCCGGCTGCAACACAAGCCAAATGCAACGCCTGTGTCGCATTGGATACGGCTATAGCATGTTTGGCGTGATGAACCTGGGCAAATTCCTGTTCAAATGCCTGAGAAACGCCCCCCATCGTTAACCACTTGCTGCGCAATACCCCTAAGACCGCTTGCTCTTCTTCGATCCCAAAATCTAAATCCGATAACGGAACTTTCCATTCCATTGATTCGCTCCTCTAAAAATTTTCCGAGTTTTTCCCATTGCCATCCGGCAGAAACTGATCGCGCATAAACTCAAAATCCTGCTGCGCCTGTTCATAATCTGAAGGGCGACCAAGATCCTGCCAATAACCTTCAAATGGGAAACCCATCACGCATTCCCCAGCAGCCAGTAACTTCTTTACCAGGTCTGGGAAATCTAAATATTCACCTTTCGGAATAAATTGAAGCACGCGCGGCTCAAATACATAAACCCCCATGCTTACCAGATATTCGCTGGTCGGTTTCTCAATATAATCAATCAGCGTATTATCCTCTTTGAGGCGGATTACCCCAAGGTCAATCTTTACATGACGGCGGTGCATGGCAATGGTGGCAATTGCGCCACTCTTTTTATGAGAAGCGATCAATTCACCATACGGCAAGGTTGTCAGCACATCGCCATTTGAAACCATAAAGGTATCATCCAGGCTACCTACCAGGGAAAGCGGACCTGCCGTCCCCAGAGGTTTATCTTCATGGCTATAACGAATATCAATGCCCCACTGCTTCCCATCCTGGAAAAAGGCGCGAATCAATTCAGAAAGGTGACCCACAGCCAGGGTCAATTCCGTCACTCCAGCTGCTCTAAATTGATTAATCAAAATCTCCATAATGGGCATATCCCCAATCGGCACCAGTGATTTGGGAAAAATGCGCGTATAGGGGATTAAACGAGCCCCTTTGCCGCCTGCTAATATGACTGCCTTCATCCGTTTCCCTCGATTTTCTATACCTCTAAAAGCATGAGGAGAAAGATCAACCTGAATTAAACTTCGTAAACGCCTGGCTTGAAAGCATCCATGTGCTGGTCAATCCATCGCACGGTGCGCGAAAGACCTTCCTCCAGCGACACTTCTGGCTGCCAACCTAAAATCTGGCGAGCTTTGCGATTATCGGAAATCAAGCGCATTACTTCTGATTTTTCAGGTCGAATCCGCTGTGTTTCTGTCACGACATTCGGGCGGATGGGCAAATTCTTAAACTTAACCACATCCTCTACAATAATATCCAAAATCTCGCCAATCAGCACATCTCGCCCAGTCCCCAGGTTAAATACCTGACCTTCCACCCCACTCACTTCAGCAGCTCGAATGAATCCGGCAACCGTATCTGCCACATACGTGAAGTCGCGGCGCGTATCCAGACTGCCAATGCGAATTTCAGAACGACTAAGCGCCTGCGTAATAATCGTGGGGATCACCGCGCGCGCAGATTGGCGTGGCCCAAAGGTATTAAATGGACGAACCGTTACCGCCGGCAGCCCATAAGCGCAATAAAAGCTTTCCGCTAATTTATCCGCGCCAATTTTACTCGCTGAATAAGGGGATTGCCCCTGTAAAGGATGATCCTCAGAAATCGGAACGGTACGCGCCGTGCCATACACCTCACTGGTAGACGTATGAATCACCCGGCTTACATTCTCTTCTCGCGCCGCCAATAACACATTCAACGTACCGACCACGTTGGTTTGCACAACCTGGTAAGGATGGAGATACGAATATGGAATAGCAATGAGCGCGCCCAGGTGAAATATCGTATCACAAGCATGGACTGCCTTGCGCACCGCATCGGGGTCAGTAATATCTCCACTGACAATTTCAATATTCTTTAAAATATCCGCTGGCAGCAAGCGTAATAGCCCAACATCTCCGCGAGAATTATAGCGAACGAATGCTTTAACCTGCGCCCCTTTTTGAACCAATGCTTCCGCCAAGTGTGAACCAATAAACCCGCCTGCGCCGGTTAATAAAACTTTTTCCATTCTTTTTCCTTAATAACGAAGTGATCACTCCTGATAAATTGACATGGTAGCCGATGAGAGAGATGTTTATCTCGTCTCAAAAATGACCATGCCAACCCATCAAGAACTGAAATTATGATACGCTGTGCGTCAATTCTTCCAAAATAGTATCCGCTTCTAAGGGATTTTGGGCAACTTTGAAATGCGAGAGCAAATCTTCCATCACGTCAGGCAAAAGCACCATAGGAACATTTACTTTTTTACAGATATCCAGGATATGACTTCGATCACTGTGGTTAATGTTGCTAATCGTGTAAACAATCAAGCCAATATTCAGGTCTTTGACTAGTTTGGGAATGTCGTTGGTAACCCCGAGAACAGGCACCTGCTCAAAGGTCATCCCCTGTTTACGCGGGTCATCATCCACAATCCCCACAATGTTCAGCGCCTTGAGCATTTCATCGCGCGTCAGCAGCCAAATGGCAAATTGAGAATTGACCCCAGCGCCAATCAGCAACACCCGTTCCCCGATGATAAGGCTTTTATTACGCATCTTTAACCAGCGTGAGGCAATCCCCGTCAAGACTCGCTCTTTATAGCGAGTCAACATAAAACCAATAAAAGCGACCATTCCGCCCGTAATGATTAAGGTAGAAGGGAATTTTGGCAGCTTGAACCCAAAGGTGGGTCCATACTGAAAAACGGCATAGCTAAGAATTTCCAACAAAAAAATAGTCAAGGAGGCAGAAAAAGCCAGGGGGATCACTTCGCTCGCGGAGGCGCGCCGCCACTCAATGCGCTGCAATCCAAAGAGATAATTAAAAAAGCTAAAGCAGATACCTGTGCCAAGGGCTACCAAAAAATAGACAAGGACGCCATAATTCAAAGGAAAGTCTAATCGCCAAATAAAGCCAACCACACCTAACGCAATCGTTGCCGAGCAAACATCAATCAAAAACCAGTTCAACAAGCGGCTAGTGAACCGAGAAAGCGGTCCCCAATAAAGAAACGTGGGGGAGACTTCAACATGTTTAATATACGGCAACAACAAAGCTACCGTCATTAACAACACGTCAATATCGGTCAAGAAAGTACGGTTTTTAAGATACATCCGATCAATGCGCAGCTTATCGGGCAAAATCTTGTGCAAGTAATCATCCATTAAGGAATGAGCGCTGAGTAATTCCTCTTCTCCACGATATAGCACGGTAGCGGGGCTGGTAATGCCAGGACGAACAGAAAGCAACTCATCACGCACTTCCTTGGGCCACGCCTTCTCCAAATCAGGGTCTTCAGGGCGAGGACCAACCAACGCCATATTCCCTATCAGCACGTTCCAAAGCTGTGGAAGCTCATTCACCTTGCTATCCCGCAGCCATTTCCCAAGGGGGGTGATGCGATTATCTCCGGCTGCGGTCACTTTCGGGCCCGCATAACTTGCTGGGCTTTCATACATGGTACGGAATTTTAAGATGCCAAATTCTTTCCCACCTTTTCCTGTCCGTCTTCCACGATAGAAAACTGGACCCGGTGTATCTCTTTTTATGGCGATAGCGATCACAAAGAAAAATGGTAATAGCAGGATCAACCCCGTGACTGATCCCATAATATCCAACGAACGCCTTAAAAAAGGGTCAATATTGAGTTTGTTGTTTGATTTTCCTATATTCTCTTGCTCACGATCAACAACGGTCTCCATAGAAGTACCCCTTATCTGCATTCATATGCAACAATTCCAACAAAGTCTAATTATCGCCTATATGCAGTTTATTAGATTCCCGCTCCAAAGCGCTTGGACCCTCTGATTGATTCTCATATTTACTATAGTTGTATCGTTTGGAATAATGGCTGCCATAGTAATAGCCATACCGCGTACCTTTATGGTCTACCCGGTTCAAAACCACCCCAATCACATTTGCTTTTACGTCTGCAAGCTGTTGAAGAGCTTCTTTTAAGGCAGACATTTTCGTGATATCAGGACGGATAACGACCAAAACGCCATCTACCAGGGGGGCTAACGCCATCGTATCACTTACCGCCAGTAGGGGAGGCGTGTCTAAGAGGACAATATCCGCATCCTCACAAATGGCGTCCAAAATATCCCGCATTTTATTCGAACCTAGCAATTCAGAAGGGTTAGGCGGCAACTCCCCAGCTGCAATGACGGAGAGGCTATCCTGCACAGTTTGCTGCCGTGCGCCATTGATATGCGTAGAAGATTGCACAAACAACGAGCTAAGCCCGGGAGCAATTTCATTTTTAAAGACGCGATGAACTCTTGGGCGATGTAAGTCTGCATCTACCACGGTCACATGACGACCAATTTGCGCCAAAACCACAGCCAGGTTAGAAGTCACCGTGGTTTTCCCCTCAGAAGGGGCTGCGCTCGTCACCAATAGTGTGTGTAAAGGATGATCCACAGAGGCATACTGAACATTCGAGCGTAGCGCGCGGAATGATTCAGATACCGGAGAGCGTGGCTCAAACAGGGTAATGAGTTCTTCGCCAGTCGTATTTTTGAACACGGTGATTGAACCCATGACCGGCAGTTTGAATTTGCGGGTGATCTCTTCTGGGCTTTTAATCGTGTCATCCAGCAAATCATAGATAATAATCCCACCCGTAGAAAGCAACAAACCGATCAACGCAGCCAGACCCGTATTCTGCAAAACGTTCGGGCGAATCGGTCTTGTGGGCGCGACAGCCGGCTCTTCCTGAATCACGTTAGAAATGGTTTGCGCTTCAGAAATTTGCAGCTGTTCAAAACTGAGCGTCAGATTTCCATATATCTGCTCATATTGATTCAGCCTTACATTGAGGCGGTCTACTTCAGCCGTGTTATTGTCTTTCTTTGCTGCCGCCAAGTCATCACGAGTTTGCGATATTTGCGTTTCCATACTGGTAATTTCTTTTTGCATACTCTGTTTTGTAGCCGCAAACCGTGTCGTCTGATTCGCAAGATTGCGCTCTGAAAATACCTTATAGGTTAAGTTCGCCACATTAGCAGCGGTCTGTGGGTTGCTATTCTCCACAGATACGTTAATAATCTGCGTGTTGGCAACGGAAGTAACCGTGATTTGTCGTTGCAAGTCTTCCGCAGTGACATTTAACTTTAATTGCTTGATGACTTCTTCCATCACAGGGCGGCTTTCGATCAATTTTGAATACGTTCCCGCCAGCCGCTCACTGGTCATCAGCGAAGTGTAATCTACGGATTGATTGCCGCCAGCGCGCGCTTCATTAATAACCAAAATGGTAGATGCCTGATAAATCGGAGTCATTTGTCTGGAAATAAAAAACGCGGCGACCCCTGCAATAATCGTCGTTATCACCACCACCCACCACCACTGTCGAAATAAGTCCAAGTATTGACGCACATCAATACCGGCTTCTTCAGCGTTTGTGTTCGAAGACATTTCCATTTGGGACATTCAGTACCGTTCTTTCCAGGGCAGGTATTCTCCGCCCTTACATCAAACAGAATATCGTTCACCTACTTGTAAATCTTGCCTGCACAAAATTTCACGAAAATTACCTGCACATAATAAACGGAGTTCCTTAAGCAAGGAAATCCCTTATAATTTTAAAGATAAATTTACGATCTTTTTCTTATGGATAAATAAAAACATAACGTTGCTTATTTACTCTTAAGTTAATCGCTATTTTCCTGAACCCGCCAGGTCTCTTATGATCTTTCTAAAACGGCTTCAATAACGGGTATACTCATTCAACTCCCATTTTTATTCTACCGAAAATTAGCATTTTGTCAAGGCTTTACGGAGATAAGTACCTAAATTTTGTATAAACGGAAATAAATTCGTGGAATATTGTAACTTTCGGAGGATAATTTAAATATATTTTCCTAATCAAACTCACAATTTCATTTTTTGGCGTTACAGGAAACATAATAAATAGGAAAATCCCAAAGAGCCCCAAAAGAACGTTCTATGTACTATACCTTCAGCGGTATAATTGAATTTTCAATGCCCCCTACTAATGGCAATGATCATTCTCTGTAAGCGTTTCCTTTCTTCATAAATTGCAAATGGAGTGTCCGTGAGAATATCGGTTATTATCCCTGCAAAGAATGCGCAAACCACTCTTCCCCTTTGCCTTGAAGCCCTCCATCATCAATCTTCATTTCGATTTGGAGAAGATTTTGAGATCATTGTCGTAGATGATGGCTCCACGGATGCAACCTCCCAGAGAGCACAAGAATGCGGCGCACGGGTTGTCTCGCAGCCGAATGCAGGGCCCGCCTCAGCGCGCAATACCGGGGCGCGCAGCGCCTTGGGGGAAATTATCGCCTTCACCGATGCGGATTGCATCCCATCCCCTGAATGGCTGAAGGAAATTACCCACCCATTTGGGAATGAGGAAGTCATGGGTGTCAAAGGTGTCTATCGTACGCGTGAAAAGGTCTGGATTGCCCGCTTTGTACAACTAGAATATGAATCGAAATATGAACGAATGCTTCATCAGCAGCAAATTGATTTCATTGACACCTATTCCGCCGCGTACCGGCGCAACATCTTTTTAGAAAATGAAGGTTTTGACGAAATTTTCCCAGTCCCTTCTGTAGAAGACCAGGAATTTTCCTTCCGCCTGGCGCGCAAAGGCTATAAATTGGTTTTTGCCTCCAAAGCCATCGTTTATCACCACCACGACCTGACTCTGCGCGAATACATCGAGCGTAAAGCAGGCATTGGCTACTGGAAAGCGGTGATGATTAATTGGCTGCCTGAAAAAACCTTCTCCGATTCGCACACCCCGCCTTCTCAACGCTTGCAAATTGCCTTGTTAGCCGCGCTTCTCCTCAGTCTGGCAGGCGCGATCTTTTGGCAGCCAGCCCTCTGGGCAGCCGCTTTTCTATTTCTCCTCTTTCTCATTACCGCCATCCCTTTTCTAAAATTTACTGTTCAGCGTGACGCGCAGCTATTATCGGTTGTACTACCTCTTTTATTCGTGCGCGCCCTCTCCACGGGGGCAGGCATCGCCTGGGGAATGCTCTTTTCCGGCAAATTTCGCCCGCACCGCAAAGGGCTGAATATGACCGAGCGGATATTCAAAAGGCTGCTCGACCTGCTGGGCGCAGTGGTCGGACTCGTCCTCACCGCTCCCCTCATGCTGATCGCCGCCATTGCCATTAAACTAGATAGTCCCGGTCCAATCATCTTCACCCAGATGCGCGCCGGTGAAAACGGCAAACCTTTCCACTGCCATAAGTTGCGCACCATGTTTAACGGCGCAGAACATCACTTGGATCAGGTGATGAAAAACAACCCCCTGCGCGGACCCGTCTTTAAAATCCCCAATGACGCCCGCATCACTCGCTTAGGACGTTTTTTGCGCCGCTGGAGTCTGGATGAAATGCCTCAATTTTGGGATGTTCTCACGGGGAATATGAGCCTGGTAGGTCCGCGCCCTGAAGAATTATGGGTTGTGGCGCAATACAACGATGAACAGCGTCAACGCCTGCTAGTCAAGCCTGGCATCACCGGACCAATGCAGGTTTCTGGTCGCGGACGATTAGATATGGATGCCCGTTTGCAGTTGGAAATGCACTATGTGGATCATTACTCTTTTGGCTTAGACCTACAGATTATTTTCCAGACCTTCCACGCTATCTTTAACGGAGATGGCGCGTATTAGCCCACCAATTTATGGTTGAGCGCCAATGCCACCGCTTCCGTCCGGCTAGAAACATCCAGCTTGGAAAGAATGCTGCTGACGTGAAATTTCACCGTAGACCGGCTGACCACCAGCCGCTCGGCGATTTCATTATTATTCAGTCCTTTGGTGAGCAGCAACAGCACTTCGCGCTCGCGCTCGGTCAGGTCGTAAGTGGCGGTCTCTTTTTTGCGATGCGCCTGAATCAATACTTGAGTTGCCTCTGGCGATAAAGTGGGTTTGCCACGATACGCCGCACGGATGGCGTCAGCCAACTCGTCTGCCGTTACGTTCTTCAGCAAATAGCCAATCGCCCCCGCATCCAACGCACCGCGCACCAGGGCATCATCGCGGAAGCTGGTTAACACCACGACCTGAATTTCAGTCCATTGGCTGCGGATGGCAGCCGTCACCGCCGCCCCATCCATATCTGGCATCATCAAGTCCATTAAGATCACATCAGGGCGCGCTTCAGGGATGCGCTCAATTGCCTCTTTGCCGCTTTGCGCCTCCCCCACCAGGTTGAGATCATCAAAGATCATCAAAAAAGCCGCCAGCCCGCTGCGTACAACGGCATGGTCATCTACGATCATCACGCGAATGGATGGGCTACCTTCCAACTGAGTTACCAAGGGTTTCTCCCTAATAAATTCCAAAAAAAATAAAGCAGCATTAACAACTTAAATTGAGCCTTCTCTATTATAATCAGACTTCGCTCCTGCCTCCTAAAAACGGGGAGGGGAATGGGTGGGTTTAGAGCAACCCTGGCGCGTCTCTATTCAGCCCACCAACCCTGTTTCAAAAAGAGGCGTTCCGTCTGTCATAAACGGACGGGAAAGAGAGTATACCCGTATATCCAGCCTGCTGGAAACTGCGCTAAAGACAGTGCAGGTGCGAACATCACCCCCCGCAACGCACACCAACCGTTTTCCGTTCATTCTATTAACTCGTCAGGAGGACAACCATTGTCCATTACTCCCACTGTCTTAAACTACGACTTAAAGAAGACCATTGCGAAAAATCGCTTTGTAGGGCTTTGGCAGCTGATGTATGGCTTCCGCCTGAAGTACCTTGGCGCAACCATAAGTATTGGTCTTTCGGCTGCATCCAAAACCGCTACGTATCTTTTGCTGCGCTATTTTGTTGATAATTACTTCAACAAATCAGCCAACCCAAACATCCTTCCTCTGCCGCTGGTGGCGTTTGGCTTTATCCTGCTGGCAATCAGCGAGGGTGGCTTTGCCTTCCTCAGCGGACGCTGGGCTTCGCAGACTTCCGAAGGCATCACCCGCCGCCTGCGCAACTATGTCTTTGACCACATCCAGCATCTCTCCTTCCATTATCACAGCAAAATGTCCACCGGAGAGTTAATTCAGCGCGTCACCTCAGATGTTGACGCTATCCGCCGCTTCTTTGCGGATCAAGCCATTGGGTTTGGGCGTGTGGTGCTGCTGTTCGTGATTAACTTTGCTGCCCTGTTGAATCTGAACGTTCAACTGGCATGGATGTCCATCATCGTCATTCCGCTGGTCATCCTCATTTCGGCGTTTTTCTTCCGCCGCATCACCAAAGCCTACGAAGCCTTTCAGGAGCAGGATGCCGTTCTCTCTACCACCCTGCAAGAAAACCTCAGCGGGGTGCGCGTGGTGAAAGCCTTTGCCCGCCAGGATTATGAGAAAGAGAAATTTGAACGCGACAATCAGAAGAAATTCCAGCGCGGTAAGTTTTTGCTCTTGCAGCACTCCCTCTTCTGGCCCATGTCTGACGTGATTTGTGGCTTGCAGGTGCTGGTAGGCTATTATATTGGCGCAATGATGGCGATCAATGGCACCATCACCATTGGCACATACCTGGCTTATATTGGCTTGGTCGGCTGGATCATCTTCCCCATGCGTAACCTGGGGCGTCTGATCGTGCAAATTTCGACCGGCATGGTCTCATATAACCGCGTGATGGATATTTTGCGCGAAGACCGCGAAGATTTGGTCACCGGTGACGCGCTGCCCGCGGATAAAGCCGCGCAAGCTCCCGCTGGTCACCTCACCTTTGAAAACGTGGGCTTTGAATACGAACCCACCAAAAAGGTGCTGGAAAATATCACCTTTGACTGCCAACCCGGGCAGATCATTGCCCTGCTTGGTTCGACCGGCTCAGGCAAGACCACCCTGGTCAACCTGCTGCCGCGCTTCTACGATTACACCGAAGGGCTAATCACTCTGGATGGCATTGATCTGAAACGCTATCCGCGCCGCTATTTGCGCGAACACATCGGCATTGTGGAGCAAGAGCCGTTCTTATTCTCGCGTACCCTGCGTGACAATATCACTTATGGCGTGGCGCGCGTGGTTTCGGATGAAGAAGTTCAGGCTGCCGCCCGCGCCGCCGCCATCCATGATGTCATTATGTCCTTCCCGCAAGGCTACCAAACCCTGGTAGGCGAAAAGGGCGTCACCCTTTCAGGCGGGCAGAAGCAGCGCGTGGCAATCGCCCGTACCCTGCTCAAAAACCCGCGCATTCTCATTCTGGATGATTCCACCTCCTCGGTGGATACCGAAACGGAAGCCGAAATCCGCGATGCACTGCAAAACCTGATGAAAGATCGCACCACCTTCATTATCGCCCACCGTATTCAGTCCATTATGATCGCTGATCAGGTGCTGGTGTTGGATAATGGCAAGATCGTCCAATCCGGCAAACACGATGACCTGGTCAATCAGGAAGGCATCTACCGCCAAATTTACAATATCCAAACCCGCATTGAAGTGGAGTTGGAAAAGGAGATTGCCAGTGTCGGGTAACGAATACGAAGAAGAAGAATTTGAAGCCAAATTTAACGGAAAGACCTTTACGCGCATTATTGGGCTAACCAAGCCGCATTGGCATCTGTTGGTTGGCTTTTTAAGCACCATTTTTGTCGTCTCGGGGATTGATTCGGTCTTTACCTTCATCAGCAAACGCATCATTGATGAAGGGATTGTGGCGCGCAACCCCGCCGCCCTCACCCAGCTGCTGACCCTCTATGGCGGCTTGATTATTGCCCAGGCAATCATGGTATTTGCTTTCATCTACATGGTCAGCTACCTGGGTGAAATCCTGCGCTATGACCTGCGTCAGAAGATGTTCAACCATCTGCAAGGGCTATCGCTTTCCTACTACAGCCGCACCCCGGTTGGCTGGATCATCGCCCGCGTCACCTCTGATTCAGACCGCGTATCTGACTTGGCGACCTGGGGCTTGCTCGATTCTGCCTGGGCAGTGGTGAACGTCATCACTTCCGCTGGATTCATGCTGTATATCAACTGGCAGCTGGCGTTGGTGGTTTTTGCCGTGCTACCCATCCTGTTTTATGTGGCGTATGAGTTCCGCAAGCGCATTTTGCTGCAATATCGTCAGGTGCGCAAAACGAACTCTAAGATTACCGGCGCGTTCAACGAGAATATCACCGGCGTGCGCGTGGTCAAAGCCCTGGGTCGCCAACAGGAAAACCTGCAAGAATTTAGTATCCTCACCAAAGATATGTACAACGCTTCTTACCGCGCCGCCTGGCTCAGCGCATTGTTCCTGCCCTCGGTGCAGATTATCACTGCCATCGCTCTGGCTGCCATCATCTGGTATAGTGGCTGGAAGGCGCAAACGGTGGCGGGCATGAGCATTGGCTCGCTGCAAGCCTTTATCTCTTATGTGACCTCTATGATGTGGCCCATTCAAGACCTGGCGCGCGTGTTCGCTGAAATGCAGAATGCCATTGCCTCCGCCGAGCGCATCTTCTCCTTGCTCGACGCTAACCCTGAAGTCTCTGACCGTGAAAATGCGGTTGACCCCGGCACCATTCAGGGCGATATTGAGTTCGATCACGTCAGCTTCTCGTATGAGGATAATAAGCCGGTGCTGGATGACCTCAGCCTGCTGGTCAAACGCGGCGAAACCATCGCTCTGGTGGGACCCACTGGCGGCGGCAAGTCCACCATTGTTAACCTGATGTGCCGCTTCTATGAACCCAAGAGTGGCATCGTGCGCATTGGCGGACAGGATTACCGCGACATCTCCCTGCACGCCATTCAATCGCGCATCGGGGTTGTGCTGCAAACGCCGCACCTCTTTTCTGGCACCGTGCGCGAAAACATCCGCTACGGTCGCCTAGACGCCACCGAGGAGGAGATCGAAGCCGCTGCCAAATTAGCCGGTGCGCATGACTTTATTATGAAATTAGAAAAAGGCTATGCGCAAGAAGTCGGCGAGGGCGGCAATATGCTTTCGGTAGGGCAAAAGCAGCTCATCAGCCTTACCCGCGCCATTATGGCAAAGCCGGAAGTCTTTGTTATGGATGAAGCCACCAGCTCGGTAGATACTCTGACGGAAGCCCTCATCCAGCGCGGCATGGAAAACCTGATGAAAAACTGCACCAGCTTTGTCATTGCTCACCGCCTTTCCACGATCAAACGCGCGGATCGCATCCTGGTGATTGAGGCAGGCAAGGTTGCTGAAATGGGTACGCATGCTGAATTGCTGCGCCTGCGCGGCAAGTATTATCAGCTGTATACCAAGCAATTCCGTCACCAAATGGCTGAAGCCTTAGACCCTTACTACGAGGGTAAGGACGAAACCGAGGCTGTGGAAGTTAGCGAAACCTAAATTGGAGTGAATTAAATGAATAGAGATTTGTTTGATGATACTCCGTATTATCAAACAAATCTCTATTGTTATCTGTTGAACGCTTCCGTCTTACGCGCGTGCAGGCGCAGCACCTTTTCCTGCACCTCCTTTAAATATGCCCCATGCAGCGGATATGCGAACAGAATCAGCGCGCCCAGCAGCATGGCGACCCCCGGGAACAGTCCGGCGATCATCTTAATCCCGAAGATAGCCGCAGCCGGTTGGTTTACCAGCATTGTCCCCCCATTCTGGCTGCGGCTGACGAAATGGGTAGCCTCCAGAATAAACGGCGACAACGCCAGCGCGATGGACTGCGCCGGTTTGGTGATGAGCGCATTCACCCCAAAGAATGCCCCCTCCCGCCGTTCCCCTGACCTGAGTTCGTCCTCATCCGCCACCTGCGCAAATAACACGTTGGTCAACGTCTGCGGGCCCGCCAATCCAAACCCCGCCAGGGCAATGCACACTGGAATTAACGCATCTGGCACCACCACCACTAGGATTAGCCCTACCCCGGCAATCGCCAACAAGATTTGCTGCGCGCGCACCACGCCTACCCGATGACGAATGAGGGTGGTGATAGGAATGCCAATGATCAGTGGGATAAAAAGCACTACCAGCAATAGGATGGTACTTATATGCAGCACATAATCCGCCAGGTAAAAAATTGCTCCCAAAATCAGTGAATTCATCAGAATAGACATGAAATTCGCTGCCACCAGCACCAGGAAAGATCGGCTGGTGAGGGTATAGCGGATTGACTTCCACAATCCTAGCGGTTTCTCTTCGTGAAATTCAGGCCGCTCCTTCACTTGCAGCGAGGTGAAAAGAATCAGAAGCATGCAGCTGATGCCCACCACAATCATCGCTTCTTGCAGGGGCCAGAACGAGGGTGACATCCCCGCTTTGGGACGGAAGAAATCTGGGATGAGGAAGCCCAGCACCAGCCCGACCATACCAAACAGCGAGGAAGAAATCTGCAAACCGTTGCGTTCCGCATCCGACTCGCTGATTTCTGGCAGCAAAGCGGAATACGCCAGCCCAATGATGGTATAGCAGGTGTCGTAAAGCACCATCGAAACCAACATCCACCAAAAAAGCGTGATCTGGCTGGCTTTGGGCGGCGCAAACCACACCAGGATAAACGTCAACGCCAAAAACGGAGCCGTGAAGCGCATATATGGGACGCGCCGCCCCATTTTGGAACGGGTGCTATCCGAAATATAGCCAAATAGCGGGTCATTGATCGCATTCCACACCCCGTAAATGGCAGAAGCCAGAGCAATCCACCCCGCCGAAAGACCCAGGTAATCCTGGTAAAAAATAGGCAGGAGCGCGCCAAAAATGCCCGAAATGAGCATCGTCCCCAACGCCGCCACGCCCCAGGTGATCTTAAAGCGCAGCGGCAAGCGTGCAGGAGCAGCAATCGGTTCAACAGTCATGGGTTTTCCTTAAAATTTGTGATCAAGAACGATTTCCGATGGATGAGAAAAAAATTCGTTTTTTCTCATCCATCGGAAATCATGAAAATGATGCTTACGTCAAAGACGCGAACAACCCCGCCACCTGCTCAGGAGCAGGCATCAGGTTTTGCAAAGCGCGGTAGCCAATCACCTGCACGCCGCTGCTGCGCACATAATCGCGCAGTTCGGGGCTGAGGAAGGCGCGATAATTCGCCACACGGCTCTGCCAATCGGGTGCAATAGCGCGTAACTCAGGGGTATCCACCGAAGGGTGCAAAATAAAATGGGTAACGCCCACCGGCAGATCGTCAAACAGGCGTTTGGCAATTTCCACCTGTCCCTCTGGCTGACTGAGCGGCATCCCATGAATGGCATCCAACAGAGGAACGCCGCTATCTTCCAGAGCAGCCTGAATCCGGCAGGCATACGCCGCGGACTGCGCATCCAAGCCCTGCGCACGCCAGGCGGCTTCCTCCATGCGGAAGAGCATCATCGGCAGGCGTTCCATCACCGCCATCTTCAGGTAGCCAAGCATAAATTTTGCTGACCCCAGCACGCCCATGTGTGTATCCGCGTGGGTTGGCTGCATGCCTGCCGCACGCGCGCGGGCAACCTGCGTCTCAATTTCCGCCTGCACCGCGCCAGGTTCGCCGTGTTCCTTAGCTGGCGCAGTCCATTGATAAAAATATCCCTGCGGGTCAATCAGTCCGGAAGCCACATCACGGGTGGAAAGCGGCCCCCAACGGTACTTTTCCCACTCCGAGGTCAGCGTCAGATGCACGCCCAGGTCTGCCTGCGGATTCTTGACGGCATACTCCGCCGCCGCCAAAAACCAGGGGCAGGGCGTCATCACCGCGCCGGAAGAGATCAACCCAAAATCATTCAGGTCAGCAAATGCCTGCACGCTTGCCTGGCACATCCCAATATCATCCGTGTGGATAATCGCCACGCGATCCGTATTTGAAAAGCCAAGACGTTTGAGAACCGGGTTCAGTTGCATTGGAAAATCCTTTCAAAAAGAGGAATGAGAATTTCCATAAGGATGAATTGGTTGCTGCGCAACCAATTCATCCTTATGGAAATTAATTAAAGACCTGGATAGCGATGCAGCCAGGCGGCAGCGCCGCCCGCCAAACCAGTGTGCGTACCCAGCGAAGCGCGCACCAGGTGAGTCCGTTGGTGTGGCACTAAGCCACATTGCGTGCGGATCGTCTCGCGCACGGTCTTTTCAAACAGGGGCCAGCTTTCCATCACCCCGCCACCCAACACAATCACCTGCGGCGTAAACAGGGTAACCATATTCGCCAAGCCAATCCCCAGATAAAAACTTTCGCGCTCCACTGCTGCCTGCGCCAGGGGTTCTCCCTGAGTTGCCAGCTCGCAAATGCGGCGCGCATCCGCCCCAGGCTCGCCGCCCTGCTCCGCAAACCACAGCGCCAGGGCCGGTCCCGCCGCCAGCCTTTCCCAGCAGCCGTGCATACCACACGCGCAGCGCGGACCGTTTGGATCCATGCCATGATGCCCCAATTCAGGATGCGCGCCGTTCACCCCGCGAACCAAATGCCCCTGGTTGACAATTCCGCCGCCGATGCCCGTAGAGACGGTAATATAGATGCAGCTTTCCGCATCTTTGCCCGCGCCCCAGCGGGTTTCCGCCAAGGCGGCTGCATCCGCGTCATTCTCGGTGGCAACAGTCACCCCAAAAGCTTCTTCCAACGAGGTGGCAATACTGTGACCTTCCCAGCTGCGCAAGAAATTATTCGGTCCCAGCACCCCACTGACCGGGTCTATCGGACCGGTGCAGCCAATGCCAATGCCTGCCAACGTCTGACGCGGAAACAGCGCCAGGCAATCACTCAACATCCGGCTGATGCGGCTCATCCCATCCGCAAAGCCTCTTTCTTGCGCAGAAGGGCAGCTCTGTTGCGCCAGAATCGCGCCATGCTCATCCATCAACCCCACGGCAATCTTCGTGCCGCCTACATCCACCGCGCCAATCATCATGCTTCACCTCTCAAAGAATTTGTAAACCGGCGGGTGATGAGTTGCGGGCGCGTAATTGCGCCGCCCACCACCACCGCATACGCCCCCGCCTCTAACGCCTGACGCGCCTGCTCTGGCGTGCTGATCCGCCCTTCGGCAATCACCGGTACAGGCAACAACGCTAACCGCTGGACCAGTTCCAGGTCTGGCGCTTCCTGTTGAAGGCTGTAAGGCGTGTAACCGGAAAGCGTGGTGGAAATCGCATCCGCCCCTGCCTGATACGCCGCCACCCCTTCCTCATACGTAGATATATCCGCCAGGATCAGCTTGCCAGTCGCCTGCCTTGCGGCGCGGATCAAGCGGGTGGCATCCAGCCCATCCGGGTGCGGGCGACCCGTGGCATCCAGGGCGATCAGGTCC
Source organism: Anaerolineales bacterium (assembly GCA_038206515.1). Taxonomy (GTDB): domain Bacteria; phylum Chloroflexota; class Anaerolineae; order Anaerolineales; family Anaerolineaceae; genus DSYU01. Next base: position 40,382 of record JBBRAT010000034.1, read on the forward strand.
GCCCCCGCCTCTGCCACCGCCTGCGCGTGCCTCACCGTAGGGGTGATATACACTTGCTCAAAGCCCGGCAGCGCTTCCTTATATAATCCAATCAGCAGAACCGTCACTGCCGCGCGAATGGCGGCAATATCCACCGGCGTATTGGCGCGAATGCCCACCGCCCCGCCTATGACCGCTGCCCGCGCCATCGCCGCCATGATGGATGAGCCAAATAGCGGTTCATCCGCCAGCGCCTGGCACGAAACAATTAATCCATGATGAAGTTGTAAAAAGAAGTCTGATGTCATAGAGGTATTTTAATTCCATTCTGCATAAATCAGGGTAGGTTGTTGTTCTCCAAATTCCTCTCTCTGTGCCGGATCATTTCGGGACAATTTCGTCCTTTCGTAAAAACCACAGTCCCCTTGTATTTCTTTCCGTACAAAATACGGTTGAAGGGAACACTTCTTTTCTGTAAGATGATTGATATAGAAAGTAATAATTTCCTTACACTTTTGTTAAGTTTTTATGTTCAAGGGGCATTTCGATGAGCGTTAACCGCCGTACCTTCCTAAAAAGCGCCGCATTCTTCGGTGCAGGTTTGTTTCTCCCCCAAAGTATCCTTCCCAAGCGCAACTGGCTGAAGTCAGTTCGCCTGGCGGATGCTGCTGTACCCACCCTGGATCCAACTTTGGTGCCCAAATACAGCACAGAGTTAGTCCGCCCACCCACCATCCCCATGCACAGCACCCTGATCGACAGCCAGGGCGAACCCATTGATTATTATGAAATTGCTATCCAACAGTTCCAACAGGATATTCTGCCCACAGGCTACCGCCCCAAGACCACCGTGTGGAGTTATGCTGTGCCGGGCAAACCAGAAACCCAAAACTACCCCTCTTTTACCATTGAAGCCACCTATCGCCGTCCAGTGCGCGTCAAGTGGATCAATGATTTAGTAGATAGTTCTGGTAATTTTCTGCCTCACCTCTTGGCAGTAGACCCGACCCTGCATTGGGCAAACCCAGGCGGACCAAGGGATACCCGCCCCACCTTTACCACAGCCCCTTCCGCCTACACGGGTCCTGTGCCGTTGATCACCCATGTACATGGCGCGCACGTAGGCGAGGAGAGTGATGGCTACCCCGAAGCCTGGTTCTTGCCCCAGGCGAAGAATCTGCCCGCCAACTTCTTTCGCACCGGCAGCTTCTATGATTCTCTGAGCAGCAAGGCAAACGCCAAATTTGGTCAAGCCTGGGAGCCTGGTTCATCCACGCATCAGTACCCAAATGACCAGCGCGCGACCACGCTTTGGTATCACGATCATGCCCTGGGCATCACCCGTCTGAACGTTTATGCCGGACCTGCTGGGTTTTACCTCTTACGCGGCGGACCGGATGACCTGCCTGCCGGGTTACTGCCACCCGCCCCTTATGAGGTAGCCGTTGTCATTCAAGACCGCGCCTTCAACGATGATGGCTCTCTGTTTTACCCTGATTCGCGCGACTATTTTGATAAGGTCAATGGCGTTAACCCTGCCGATTACGGCGGCGAAATTGACTATATCCCGGATACGGATATTTCCCCCATCTGGAATCCTGAATTTTTTGGCAATGTGATGGTCGTCAATGGGAAAAGCTGGCCCAAAATGACCGTTGAAAAACGCCGGTATCGCCTGCGTCTGTTGAATGGTTGCAATTCGCGCACCCTGATCCTGAAAATTGTCGCCAATCCAACTGACCGACCCGCTACCTCCAGCTTGCCCTTCTGGCAAATTGGCACAGAAGGCGGTTTTTTGCAGAGCCCTGTGGAGCGCACTGCCTTGTTGCTTGCCCCTGCCGAACGCGCAGACGTCATTATTGATTTCAGCAACCTGCCAGTAGGCGCCAGCCTCTATTTAATCAACGAAGCCGCAGATATGCCTTTCCAGGGCGGCGTCACCGGGGTAGATTACCAACCTGCTGACCCTCAAACCACCGGTCAGGTCATGCGCTTTGACGTGATTGCTGCAACCGGCACGGATTCTACTCTTCAGCCTTATAACTTACCTTTGCCTGCCATTCAGCATATCGGCAAAGAGATTCGTACCCGCAAAATCTCGCTCAATGAACTACGGTCAGACGTCATCTTTGATAGCGCGCAAAACTCCTATGGACCGCGCGAAGCCCAATTGGGCGGCGTTTCTCCGGATGGAATGGGCATGCCCATGATGTGGGCAGACCCGGTAACGGAATCCCCCGGGGTGGGCGACACTGAAATATGGGAAATCCATAACTACACCGAGGATGCCCACCCTATTCACGTCCATCTGGTGATGTTTGAGGTGGTCAATCGAGAATTTGTGGAAGGCCACGCCATTGTGCCGCCTGAAACCTGGGAGCGTGGGTTCAAAGATACCGTCATTGCCTACCCCGAAATGATTACGCGCATCAAGGCTACTTTTGACCTGCCTGGTCGCTACGTGTGGCACTGCCATATTTTGGAACACGAAGATAACGAAATGATGCGCCCGTACGATGTCCTTTTCCATGAAGTTTTGCCGTTGATCACCAAAGGGTAGTCATCCCTGAAGTCACAAAAAGAGGCGTTATGGATGAAAATACTCATCCATAACGCCTCTTTTTTGATTCTATGTAACTGTTCAGGTGACTTGCATCCGTGTAGTGGCTTCCGGCAGGAAGCCTGACGATCATCAGATAATTTCCGTTTTGCATGGAAATTGATTGACCGCCACCAGGCTTCCTGCCGGAAGCCACTACACGGATGCGGCAAGCCATACATGGACAAAGTACGCCCGAACAATTTCGATTCCGTTGATCAAATTTTGCTTTATCGAGACCCCAAATTTCCCCTACGCCTTAAGCAATAAAACTGTTAGAGAAAAATAGCAATAATTGTTAGATGAAATCACCTATACAAGGATGAAATCACCCTTGCACACTGATATACTCCTGTTACGAAATGTTTGATAACCTTCTCTCAACCCTGCTTTGTCTATTAACTTCCCTCTTAAAAGGTTAAAAAGAACCATGAAACTGTATGCAAACTTATCGATTCGGCTCAAAATCATCACTGCCATTGCCCTGGTATTGGTTCTGATGCTCATCAACGGCGTAAGCTCCATTCTCACCCTGCAAACCACCGGTCAAACGGTGGATACACTGGTCAACAGCATGGCGGTGGAGCGCGCTACCTCACAAGATATGGTCTCGCAAATTCTGTTGGCACGCCTATACGGCAATAAATATATCTCTGGCAAAGACAAAGCCAACCTGGATTCCTATAACCAGGAAATGGCAACCTTTGATAACGTTTTGGCTTCCGCAGAGAAACAAATTTCTAATTCTGAACGAGTTGCTTCGCTGAAAATTGTGCGAACCGATCTGAAGAACTATAAAGAAACCTTTACCGCCATAATGCAGTTGATGACGCAACGCCAAACAGATATGGGTACCATCCTGGATGTCAAAGGGCCAGAAGCGCAAGACTCCTTTGCTCAAATCAAAGCCAGCGCCATCGCCAGCAACGACATGCCCCTCACCCAAGCCTCCTCTGTCGCCGAAGTCAGCGTTGCGCTTATGCGCCTGGATGCCTTCAAGTATTTGCAGGAAGGCGACCCGGCGATGGTTAGTAAATTTAACGAACGCTATGCCCAGGCAACTGCCGCAGTGAAAGAATTGGGCGGCATCTCGCTCAATTCCACCCAAAAACAATTCCTTGACAAAGCGAATATCGACCTGCTCGCCTATAAAGCCGCCTTTGACGAAATTGCCACCGGGTACGCCCAGCAGCACGACTTACAGACCAATAAGCTGGACGTGCTGGGTCCCGATATTCGCAAAGCCGCCTCCGCCATTTCTGATTCAATTGGCGCAGATTTCCAGTCCTCCGCTGCCAGCACCACCGCCAATATTACCAATTCCCGCAGCGTCCAGATTGGCATGCTGATCGGCGCGCTGCTGTTCGGGCTTGTTTTGGGACTGCTTATCTCAAATGGCATTGTCAACCCACTGAAAAAAGTAACCGAAGCCTCCCGCCGGATCGCGGAAGTAGACCTCACTCGCCTGGTACAGGAACTGCGCGAAATGGCGCATGGCGATCTGACTCGCAAGATGGAAATTACTTCGCAGGAGCTGCAAGTCACCTCCAGCGATGAGATCGGCAAGATGGCTAGCGAATTCAATACCATGATCCGCTCTTTGCGTGACGCTGGTGAAGCCTTTGACGATATGAGCGAATAC
>JBBRAT010000035.1:0-44130 GCA_038206515.1 Anaerolineales bacterium
CGTTTTTTTGCTTTCCAACAACCCGACAAACACCCCCTCAATTCCTAATGAACCCTCCTTACTTGTGTTAAAATAGCAGGATGAGTGTAAAAGTCATCGCATCCAACCGTAAAGCCCATTTTGAGTATTTCTTACTCGAACACTTTGAAGCCGGGGTCGCTCTGCAGGGCAGTGAAATCAAGTCGCTGCGCGCCGGTCAGATGAGTCTGCAAGAGGCGTACATCAGTGTGGAGGGGGGCAAAGAGGCGTGGTTGATGAACGCTCACATTGCGCCGTATGACCCCGCCAGCCGCTACAACCACGATCCGCTGCGCCCGCGCCGCCTGCTGCTGCACAAGACCGAAATCCGCCAATTGTGGGACGCTGTCCGTCAAAAAGGCGTGACGATTGTGCCGGTGCAGGTCTACTTGAAGGATGGGCGCGCCAAGCTAGACCTGGCGGTTGCGAAGGGCAAGAAGCTCTATGATAAGCGTCAGGAAATTGCCAAGCGCGACCTTGAACGCGAGCAACGCAGCTCATGACTTTTTGGTCTTTCTTTTAAAGGAAGGTATGGTTTTGTGAGCGCAGCTCACAAAACCATACCTTCCTTTAAAAGTGATTTATTCCTTTGGAGGGCATTCACGGATGTTAAGCAGCGCATGGCTGGCACTCGTTATTTCATTGGCATTGGCGTTAGCTTGGCTGCGCTTGTGTGATTTTGCCGCGCAACGCGGTTGGGTAAGCAGCGACTTGAGCCGCAAGCTTATTCATATTGGCACGGGTCCCCTCTTTGTGCTGACCTGGCTGCTGTTCCCCAACGTGCCGGAAGCGCGCTGGCTGGCTGCAATTATCCCATTGGGAATTACCGCGCAGTTCGCCCTGGTAGGCTTGGGCGTGATGCGTGACGAGAGCGCGGTGAAAGCCATGTCGCGCACTGGTGATCGGCACGAGATTTTGCGCGGCCCGCTGTATTACGGGGTTGCCTTTGTGGCGCTCACTCTCCTCTTTTGGAAAGAATCGCCGGTAGGCATGGTTGCCCTCATGCTGCTGTGTGGCGGGGATGGCTTGGCGGACGTGCTGGGGCGGCGCATTCAGAGTATCAAGCTGCCCTGGTCGCCGAAGAAATCGGTCATCGGGTCGGCGGCAATGTTCCTGGGCGGGTTTGGACTGAGCCTTGCCGTCCTGGCGGTGTATCGGCTGACCGGCGCATTGCCCGGCAGCTTACGCAGCGAGGTTGTGCCGGTTGCGCTGATCGCCTTTGCCGGTATGCTGGTGGAATCGCTGCCGTTTAGTGACCTGGATAACCTCAGCGTGCCGTTGGTTGCCGCTCTTTTGGGCATGTTTTTATTTGGTTAATTCTTTTGAAAGGCGTACTTTATGCTCGAAATTGATGGCAATTCCTTAACCCTGGCGGACGTGGTGGCGGTGGCGCGGCATGGCGAGCCGGTGAGTCTTTCGGCAGCCGGGCGCGCAGCTGTGGAAGCCTGCCGCGCCAACCTGGAAACCATTGTCGCCACAGATCGCCCGGTGTATGGGATTAACACTGGCTTTGGCATCTTTGCGGATCGGCGCATCGCGGCGCATGATTCAGCCCGCCTCAGCCGTAACCTGATCCTCTCGCACGCAGTCGGCACCGGGCCTGCCCTGCCGGAAGAGGTGGTACGGGCAGCCATGCTGGTACGCGCTAACACCCTCAGCAAAGGCTTTTCGGGCGTGCGCGTGGAAATCATCGAAACCCTACTGCAAATGCTCAATCGCGGGGTCATTCCGGTTGTTCCGTCTCAGGGATCATTGGGGTCTTCGGGGGATTTATGCCCGCTTTCGCACCTGGCGTTGGTATTTACCACCGATGAACGCGACCTGGCAGAAGAATCCGGAGCGGCAACCTATGACGCCGTGCAAATGGATGGCAAGACCGCCATGCAGAGCGCGGGGCTTTCTCGCCTGATTCTGGGTCCAAAAGAAGGCTTGGCGTTGAACAATGGAGCGACCTTCTCGGCGGCAATTGCTGCCCTGGCGGTGTACGATGCCCTTTATGTGATGGATGTGGCGGATTTTTCTCTCTCCATGAGTCTGGAAGCGATGATGGGCTGCCGCTCCGCCTTTGATCCAAAGATTCAGGCGGTGCGCGGGCAGCCGGGGCAGCTGCGCGTTGCCGAACACGTGCTGGAGATTACACGCGGCAGCACCTTGATGGAACGCGCCAACCGCATCCAGGATGCGTATTCGCTGCGCTGCGCTCCGCAGGTGAATGGCGCATCCCGTGATACGTTGAACTTTGTGCGTGGGGTGGTGGAACGTGAACTGAACGCCGCTACGGATAATCCGCTTATTTTTGGACCGGAAGAAGTCATTTCGGGCGGTAATTTTCACGGTGAACCCATCGGCATGGTCATGGATTACCTGGGGATCGCCGTGTGCGAAGTGGCGGCGATCTCTGAACGGCGCACCTTTCGCCTGACGGATGGTAAGCTGAATGGTGGCTTGCCTACTATGTTGGTGGATACGGTCGAAGATGGCGGGTTGAACTCGGGGCTGATGATGCCGCAGTATACGGCTGCCTCGCTGGTGCTTGAAAATCAGACGCTTGCCTCGCCGGATTCAGTGCGCTCGCTGCCCACTTCCGCCGAGCAGGAAGATCACAACGCCAATTCGATGACCGCTGCGCGGCATGCCCGTCAAATTTTGGAAAATGCCATGCACGTGCTGGCGATTGAGTTTTACACCGCCGCGCGCGCCCTGGATTTGCGCCTGCGCCTGTTGCCGGATGCCAAACTAGGCATTGGCACGGAGATGGTCTACCGTCAGATTCGCCAGACGCTGCCCGAACATCATGGGGATGCCTGGTGGGGACCGGAAATTGAGCAGCTGCACCAGATGATCGCCCAACGCGCCTTTCAAGAGGTTGACAGTCTGTCGCTTTCTCGGTATCTTTAAGCTGACAAATTTGGTGTGGAATTGAAAGAGTTCAGGCATCCCCGTCCGTGTAGCGGTGCACTGCGTGCGCCCATCGGTGAATGAGGATGATCGCGTTTCCACCAGAAGATAACCTACGTGAAGTTGGGCGCACGCAGTGCGTTGCTACACGGACGGGGATGCTTGAAAAAATGAACAAGATTTGTTACTGCTCAGGCATCCCACCTATTCGCAGGGGTGATCTCAATCCGTGTAGTGACTTCCGTCTGGAAGCCTGGTAGCAGTCGAGAATTTACCTTGCGAACCAGAAATGAACTGATGAGGATTGGGCTTCCTGCCGGAAGCCACTACGCGGACTGGGATGCCTGAGCAGTTAACAAGATTTTATTTGTAGTCTGAAAGTAGCACACTATGAATCGTAGAGATTTCTTAAAACGTTCTGCCTTGGGATTAGGGGGGCTGGCGCTGCTGCATGAACCCGTTTATCGCGCCCGCCCGTGGTTCTATGGGAAGGATGCATTTACCTCTGATTGGCAAGTCGGCGAAAAGTTCGGCCGCGTCTGCCAGGGCAAGGTGGATATTCGCAAAAAACCCTTCTCCGATAGTGAATCAGTCAAATCCATCTACGATGATGCGGTCGTCCCGTGGCTGCGCGAAGTGGTCGGCGAAGCCCCCGGCGGATATGGCAGCTCGCGCTGGGTGGAAACGCCGGATGGCTATATTTATGCATCGCGCTTGCAGCCGGTTTGGAATAAGCCGAACAAACCCCTTGCCGCTCTGCCGGTGACACCGACCGGGAAGGGCATGTGGGTAGAAGTCAGCGTCCCCTATTCTGAAATTATCCTCAAACGCCCGGCAAGCTCCATGTGGTTAAAGGAAAAGATCAAAGCCAACCTGCCCATCCGCGTCTACCATAATATGATCCTGTATGTGGATGACCTGGAAGTACAGCCGGATGGCACGACCCTTTACCGCGTGAACGAACGCTACGGCAACCCCGGCGACTTACTATGGGTGAACGCCGAGGCGCTTCGTCCGATCACCGAGGAAGAAATTAGCCCCATTCACCCGGATGCAGCCGATAAGCACGTGGAAGTGAACCTGACGCGCCAATCCCTGACGTGTTATGAGGGCAAGCACGAGGTGTATTTCTGCCGTGTCTCTTCGGGCGCAAAATTTGACTCGGAAGGCAATGCGGTGGACGTGTGGTCCACCCCGCCAGGGCAGCACCCGGTCTATCGCAAGTTGGTGGCGCTGCACATGAGTGGTCCCAAGACGGGTGACTGGCCCGCCGTTGGCTGGACTTCGATCTTCGCGCAGGGGGGCGTTTCCATCCATTCCACCTATTGGCACAATTACTTTGGCGTGCCGCGCTCGCATGGCTGCGTCAACTGCGCCCCGGATGACGCCAAATGGGTCTGGCGCTGGTTATATCCAAGCGTGGGCGGCGAGCCGGGCGATATTGATGTCAGCGGCAAGTGGCCCCCGGTCGGCACAATGGTCAACGTCAGCGAATAAAGAGAAAGAGGAGCGCACCTACCGATGTTTGTACAAGTCTCGATGGGCATTGCCTTTCTGGCGGGGTTGGCTTCCTTCCTTTCGCCATGCGTCTTTTCACTGGTGCCAGCCTATATTGGCTACCTCAGCGGGCGATCCCTGGCGGGCGGGCAGGAACATACGAACCGCTGGAGTACCTTTGGGCATGGGTTGGCGTTTGTTTTGGGATTCAGCCTGGTCTTTATTGCGGTAGGCGTGGCGGTCGGCAGTATCGGCAGCCTGATGAAAGCCATTACCCCCATCCTTGCCAAAGTGGGCGGCGTGGTGATCGTTATTTTTGGCTTGCACATGACCGGGTTGATCCGCCTGCCATTTTTGGAATATGACCTGCGCCCGCAAAGCCGCATGGATCAGCGGCGCAGCTTCTTTTCTTCGTTAATGATGGGCGTCTTTTTCTCGGCGGGATGGGCGCCTTGTACCGGTCCAACCCTTGGGGCGATTATGACAATGGCGTGGAATGGCGGCTCTGTGCTGGATGGGGTGCGCCTATTGGGAGCGTATTCGGCGGGGCTGGCAGTGCCGTTCCTCATCGCCGCCCTCGGCATTGGTTGGGTGACGCTCATCCTGCGCCGCTACGGCAAGGTCATGCACTATGCTGAGATTTTCATGGGCGTGGTGATGATTGCGATGGGCATTATGTTATTCTTTGGTTTCTTTGAATCCATGCTTAATTTTGGGGTCTACGTCAACTTCGGTTTGTAACCTGATTGGTGGAAAACAATGAATGTTACCGTCTATATTCAGCAGAATTGCCCGGCGTGCGACCAGGCGTTGGCGGATTTGCAGGCGCTCCAGGCTGACTTTCCGCATAAGCTGGTGCTGATCCCCATTGATGATGATGCAGCCCTGCAGGAACGCTTTGCCGGGCGTGTGCCTCTCGTGGAGGTGGGTCCGTATAAAATGAGCGCGCCCATTGAAGCCCCTGCCTTGCGGGTGATGCTGGGCGCTGCCCATGATCGCGTGGATCAGTTGACGCGGATTGACCAGGCAGGCTATGAAGCCCTGGTCGAGCGCGGCAGCCGCCTTTCCTTTGGCGATAAGATTTCTCTCTCCCTCAGCCGCCATTACCTGCTCTGGTTGAACGTATTTCTGTTTATCTACGTAGGCTTGCCCTTCCTTGCGCCGGTGCTGATGGAAAATAACCTGACGCTACCCGCCAATATCATCTACAGAGGCTACAGCGTCATGTGCCATCAGCTGGCGTTCCGCTCATGGTTCTTATATGGCGAGCAGGCATATTATCCGCGCCAATTAGCCGAAATCCCCAACGTGATTACCTTTGAGCAGGTCCAGGGCAACAGCAAAGTGGATATTCTGGCGGCGCGCGAGTTCGAAGGTAACTCAGTGGTAGGCTTCAAGGTGGCGTTGTGCGAACGTGACGTTGCCATTTACGGCACAATGCTCCTGTTTGGTCTTATTTATGGGCTGACTGGGCGCAAGATTGGCAAAATCTCGTGGTGGTGGTGGGTGGCGATTGGCTTGGTGCCGATTGGCATTGACGGCGTTTCGCAGCTGCCTGGTTTGGTGGATAACCTGCCCGCCTGGCTGCCCATCCGCGAAAGTACGCCCCTGCTGCGCACCTTAACCGGTGGCTTGTTCGGCTGGATGACGGGTTGGTATCTGCTGCCCATGATGGAAGAGACCATGCAGGATACGCGCGTGATGCTGGAACGCAAGCTGGCAGCCATCAAGCAAGCCAACGCCAGAGCAGGTCAGGGGTAACCGGATGCGGTGGCATGAACAAGCGGAACTGCGTTATGGTACCTTTGATTTATTCGATCAGTACAACGCAACGCATGGCATCTTCACCCGCAGCGGAGGGGTCAGCCCGGCGCCGTGGAACTCGCTCAACCTGGGCGGTACAGTGGGCGATACGCGCGAAAATGTGATTGAAAATCGCCGCCGGATGTTCGCAGCGGTGGATTTACCGGTGGAATCGCTCTATGATGGCTGGCAGGTGCATGGCACAGAGGTGATTTATGTGCATCAGCCGCGCCCGCTGGATACGCCGCCCATCAAAGCGGATATTTTGCTCACCAACCAGCCAGATGTAACCCTGCTCATGCGCTTTGCGGACTGCGTGCCGATTTTCTTGTTTGACCCGGCGCGCCGCGTGATTGGTTTGGTGCATGCTGGTTGGCGCGGCACCGTGGATGGCGTGGCGCGCGTTGCGGTGCAGGCGATGCAGAAGCAGTACGGCTGCCTGCCAGGGGATATTCTGGCGGGGATTGGTCCTTCCATCTGCGTGGAACATTACCGCGTAGGCGATGAGGTGGTTCAAGAGGCGCGGCGCTGCCTGGGCGAATCGGCAGACATTGCGCTTATTCCCTTTGCGGACGGTGTGCATTTTGACCTGTGGCAAGCCAACCGCATCCTGCTAAATCAATGTGGCGTTCAGCAGGTGGAAGTGGCGGGCATTTGCACCTGCGGCAACTTGCCGGATTGGTATTCGCATCGCGGCGACCAGGGCAAAACCGGGCGGTTTGGCGCATTGTTGGCATTGCCAGGCTCCCAGCCCCAGTAGCTGCATGTATCTTCTTGCGTGCCATTTTCCCGTGTAGTGGCTTCCGGCAGGAAGCCTCGTGTTATTCAAGCAATGTCCCGTGATAAGGATTTGGCTTCCTGCCGGAAGCCACTACACACTTTGAGATACCCGAGCAATTATGAGGATAGAAAAATGCTGAAACCTGAAGCGAGCATCCAAGACCGTTTTCAGCGCGTATCAGAAGCCATCATCCAGGCGGCGCAATCCGCTGGGCGTGGCCCAGATTCGGCGCGGCTGGTGGTCGTCACCAAAGCGCAGCCCGCAGCGGTGATTCGGCAGGTGGTTGATGCCGGCGCACGCCTGTTGGGTGAAAATTACCCGGAAGAAACCGCCCTGAAGATGGACGAACTCGGCAGCCTGCCGGTGGAATGGCACATGATTGGTCACTTGCAATCGCGTAAGGCGGGGCTGGTGCTTGCGCGTTTCGATATGCTCCAATCGTTGGATAGTTTGTCCCTGGCGGAGAAGTTGGAACGTCTGGCAGTGGATGCCGGAAAGACCGCTCCGCTGCCGGTGCTGCTGGAATTTAACGTGGGTGGCGAAGTCAGCAAACATGGCTGGGCGTGTGGGGATCCATCCACCTGGCAGCAGCTTTTGCCAGATGTAGAGCGCATTTTGATGCTGCCGCATCTGCGCGTGCATGGCTTGATGACCATGCCGCCCTATTCGGATGACCCCGAAGCCAGCCGCCCGTACTTTGTGCAGCTGCGCCACCTGGCGGATTTCTTCCATACCGCTTTTCCCGCTGCGGATTGGGGATCGCTCTCGATGGGAACGAGCGGCGATTACCCCGTAGCAGTCCAGGAAGGCGCGACCCTGGTTCGCGTGGGGCAAGCTATCGTGGGTCCCCGTCCAGCACGGCAGGGATAGAGGAAAGTCCTTCTGCAAGCGCCGCTCTTTTGCCTCCAATATAAGGTATAATCTCTCCTATGGCGATTATTCTCATTCAACTTGTCCAGGTCATCGGCAATCTGCTGGTTATCCTCATTATTGCTGACTCGTTACTCTCGTTTTTTATGCCCCCCACTCAGCCCATTCGGGAAGCGTTAGGACGCATCTTAAACCCAATATATGCCCCGTTTCGCCGGCTTATTCCGGCAATGGGCGGCTTTGATATTACCCCGCTGATCGTTTTAATTCTCGTTCAGATTCTCGAATCCGTCTTAATTAATCTCTTATCTCGCATGATATAGGGGGCAGGATGAAAGAACGCAATTTTAACTTACATGATGGAGAAATGGGCGCAGCCATTACCGTCAGCGTTGTTCCCAAGGCAAGCCGCAACGAATTGAGCGAAATTTTGGATGATGGCACGCTCAAAATCCGCCTGGTGACGACCCCCAACGAAGAGAGAGGCAATCATACCCTCATCCACTTTTTGGCGGAGATTCTGGACGTGAAACCTGCGCAGATTGAAATTGTGGGCGGGCTGATGGGCAAGGATAAGCTCATTACCATCATGCAACTGAACCGGGAGATGGTGCAGGAGCGCGTTCTGCGCTATTATAGCCAGCACCAAAGCTAATTTCTTTTATCCATTCTTAAAGGGCAATTGAAAAATACGAAGTATTTTTCAATTGCCCTTTTTTTACAGATACTTGCACACGCAATCCATCAACTTCTCCACGTAGGGTGCGCCAGATACGACTGCAGAAAGCCAGAGGTACACGCGCCATAAATCGCGCCGCTCGGCAAAATCCGACTCAATAGGCAGCAGTTCACGGTAGCCAGCAAATACATCATCTGGCACATCCTGAAAACAATCTAAATAAGCCAGGTCTATTTCTGGAATACCATAATATACCGCCGGATCAATGACCACTGCGCCTTGGGCGGTGCTGATGAAATTATTTTGCTGTCCGTCCCCGTGCAGCAGGGTTGGGGCGATGTCCGGTCCGCACAAACTGGGCAGGCGACCAATGAGCTTTTCGATCTGCGTAACTTGTTCAACCGAGAGCTGCCTGGCTCGGATGGTTTCTTGCAGGCGAGGTAAGAGGCGATGCAGGGCATAGAAGGTTGCCCAATTGCTCTCTTGTTTGTTATCTTGAACCAGGGGACCAAAATAATTACTCGTGCCAAACCCGTAGCTGGTCCCCTTGACCAGGTGAATGCGCGCCAGGGTGCGACCGATCTCCCGCCATTGCTCTGCCCCGCGTTCCACTGATTGTTCCGCCGCCATAATCATCAGCGTACCTTCTGCGATGGGCAGAATGGCAATCGGTTTGGGGATGCGTGTGCCAGCATGGGCTGCCAGGTATTTTAACCCAGCCAGTTCCAGCTCAAATTGTTCTTGCCCATTGGCGGCTTCACTGAGCTTCACAAAAACGGAGGAATGCTCATCAGAAAGGATCGCCGTAGGGTGAGAAGCGTAATCTTGCAAATCGCGTATCGTCTGATAATGCCAGGGCATGCCAATAAATTTTGAGACGACTTGTTGAATGGGAAGCCGAAACGAGTCCGACAGTAAACGACTTGGAAAATGAGTTTGAGTCATAGAAATAAACTGGGGACATGGTCGTACATGGTTGAAGCCTACCCAACGCCGTACTTGGTGGTAGGGGGCATGGTATACCCCGTGGCGGCAATCCACCACAAGGCGGATACCACATCGTCATGCAGGGAAAGCTGATCATCATAAATTTTGTGATAGAAGATGCCCACCACGCCTTCACTGGCTTCTTTACGCAGATAACGCAAAGCCGCGCGTTGATCTTCCTGCGCGCCAGATTTTAACACCTGAATGAAAATATCGGTGGCCCATTCGCCGGGCTGAATGCTGAGTCCCATCTTGCCTGCTGCTGAAAGCGCCCAGCCATTTTCGGCAGGGAGTTGTAAAGGAATCAAGTCAGCGGCAAGCGGGAGCTTACGTTCATCCAGCGCCTGTGCGGCTGCGTTGCGCACAATCCATTGACCATCTTGAATGGCGATTTTTTCAAGCAGGCCTGTACTCCATTCATCGCGCAGTTGCATTACCCCATGGACGGCGGCATGTCGCGTCAGTAAGTCCTCCACAACGCTGGCATCCTCCAAAATTTGGCGACCTTCCGCACCGCGCAGTGCCAATACCTCTGCTGCGGCTTGGCGTAAGGTTTCATCCCCCTGTAACAAAATTTCCACAAGGCTATTGCGCGCCATCTCTCCCGTCAACCCGCTGATTGCCAGGCAGGTCAGGCTGCGCACTTCAGGGGCGCTGTCCATCAGATGCGGCAGCAGGTCGGGCAGTGCCTGGGGGTTGCCCAGCGCGCCCAACCCCAACACGCCCAGCTGCCGCACCTGCGGAGAGGCGGAATTGACCAGCGACCGGAATAATTTCAGCGAGGCTGCATCGCCTAATGTGACAAAAACCGCGGCAAACCGGCAGCGCGTGGCGAATGGTAAATGATCGTTCTGCATCAGGCGCACGAAATTGCCCAGGATGTGCGAGCGCAAGATGGAATTGACCGGAGAATTCGGCAGCCAACGGGCGGCGCGCAGCCAGTTAAGATACATGGGCGCGGCTGTCTCTTGAATCAGCGGCGCCATCCAGGCTGCTTGTGCGTTGTACACCGAAAGGAAGCGGAAGGTCTGTTGCGCGCTTGACCAAGTGGCTCGTTCTACCAACCCTTGGGCTTCTTCAGGGGTCAGCTTAAGGCTTGCCAGGTAGCCCACAAAAACGGGGCTACTAAAGCTGATCTGCCGTCCACTGCGCTGAATAAAGATGGCGCTGTGCTGCAATGCGTCAATGATTCGTTCCCCTTGCGAGGTGATCAGTTCATTGCCGCGCTTATTTTTGGCAGGCGCGCTTGTTGCCGCGCCAGGCAAATCCATGGCGCCAGCCGGCATAGCCGCGCTTTCTTCGATGATTTGATATGCTGAAAGGCGTTTCTCCACCTCATCCACGCTCAGGCTTGATTTGCTGCCGAGGACGAACTGGGCGGCAAGCTGCTGCAAGGCTGGCATGTATTTCTTATCCGGCAAAAAGCGCAGAATATGAGCTGCCAGGAGCGCGGGCAAATCTTCGCTCGATGTGCCGCCCGCAGGCGTATCCCCGGCGAAAGCAGACCAGACTTTGAGGGTGAAATGCAAGGGCGATGCAATATTTCGCTCAGTCAGCAGCCAGCGGCTGATGAGCAGTGGCTCGATGGGGGTAAAGTAAGGGGTATTTTCGGCTTTTGAGAGGATATGTTCATTCCAAGCCTTGCCCCATTGTTCCACGAACGCGCTGCTTTCCAGCTGCGTCCAACACGCCAACGCCAGCGGATAGAAGCCAATGTGAGGCAAATCGCCCAGCGCGTCTGGCGAAGCGGTCACGACCATCTGCAAGGCGGGGTAGCGTTGATTCAGGTCAAACAACCACCGGCTGACCTCGTTCACCTGCGCCGGAAGGAGTTCATCCATGCCATCGAGCAGGAGAATGATTTTGCGTTTTTGGACTTTAAACACGGACTTTAAGAGTGTGTTGATCTGCGGCTGCGCCAGAGAATTGGTTTGCGCTGTGACAGCTTTGATCAACGCAGATGCAGCATCGCCTTTTTGCGCCTGATAGGGCAGGAAATCAGTGATGTGCAGATAGAGGGGCAGTAGAGGCATCTCATCGGCGTTCGTGGAAGTTTGCTGCGCCAGTTGGGTTGCCAAATGAGCCAGCG
Organism: Anaerolineales bacterium; assembly: GCA_038206515.1. Classification (GTDB taxonomy): domain Bacteria; phylum Chloroflexota; class Anaerolineae; order Anaerolineales; family Anaerolineaceae; genus DSYU01. The sequence continues at coordinate 11,623 of JBBRAT010000035.1, forward strand.
CCACGCTTTTGCCGCTGCCGGGCTGACCGATGATGGCAATATGGTTGCCATGCGCCAGAGCTTCCAGCGGTGTGAGGGTGGGCGCGCCTAGGGTGGAGGTCAACTCGGGCCAGTCGGGCAGGTATGGCAGCGCAGAGGCGGCGATGGCGTAGCTTTGGGGAGGGCTGCCCGCTTCGTGGAAGGGCGGTGGGGCGATCAATCGCGGTGGGACGAGGATTTCATCCAGGGCAAACAGGGGCGCAGACAGGTGACGGCGTTGCGCTTTTTCAATCATCTCGCGCCGCAAGGTTTCTTCCGCCATTACCTGATTACGGATATTCATATTTTCGGAGATGGCTTGCAGGCTGCGCCACCAGGCTTTTGCCACAGGACGCAACAGCCTAAAAACGCCCCATAGTAAAACACCTGCCAGAACGCCTAGCAGAAAGGAGGTTCGATCAATGGCGGGTAAACTAGGCAAATGGAAGGGAAACATGCGTTAACCTGCGTATAAAATGCGTCCACATGAATTGCAATAGACCACGACCTGCGAAGCGCGTGCGCCCTGCACCTCAGACATGCGAATCAGCGCGCCGCATACCGAGCAAGCTCCATTGCGCACGATGCTGACGGCAACCCCGTTCTTGCGCTGGCGCAGACGGTCATAGGTTTGTAAATCTTCCGCGTTAAGAGGGGTAAGTGCGGGAGCGCGCTCTGCCATCAAGCGCTCACGGGTGCGGTTGAACTGCTCACGCTGTCCTAAAAGCCCGGCGGATCGTTCCGCAAATTGAGCCTGGGCTTCGTTCACCCCCTGCGCGGATATTTTCTCTTGCTTTTCCGCCTCTTCATATCCCATCATGGCTTCCAGTTGAACATCCTCCAACTGCGCCAGGTGTTTTTTTAACGATGCAATCTCTTTTTGCAGGTCTTGTAATTCCTTGGGACCCTTCACCATGCCGCCATACAGATTGGACTCGCTCTGCTCGATCTTCAGGGACTGCTTTTGGACGGCCTCTTCAGCGTCTTTTAGGGTCTTCTTGGCTTTGAGCAGCGCGGCATTGCTCACGTCCCATTGTTGGCGTGCCTGTTGCACCGCAGTATCCCCCTCGAGGAGGCGGTTAATCTCTGCCAACTGTGCATCGGCTTGCTGGATTTGACTGTCCACTTGTTGCAGTCGGAACAGGTAAAGTGCCTGATTCATACGCAAAGAGACCCTTCTGGGCTGGCATCAAAATTTTCTAGGGGTATTATAGCATGGTATTAACGGAATGATAAACCAATCACATTCTTGCCGATGATCTTGCAAGTGTAAAATAATTGCTTTCCTTATTCCACTTGACGGATTTTTTCATTGCGGTTAAGGTATTCCTATGCCAAATTCGTTGCAAATTGGAATTATTGGAGCCGGTCCAGCCGGAATGATGGCGGCGTTGCAGGCTGCCTGGTTGGGCGCGCAGCAGGTGACGTTGTTTGACGCGAATGCCGCGGTTGGGCGCAAGCTGTTGGTGACGGGCAGCGGACGCTGTAACCTGACCAACGTGGCGGTTGCCGCGGAACGCTATGCCTGCTCTGATCCTGCCTTCCTGAAAGAGGTCTTCGCTCGCTTTGGGCGGGAGGAGCTTTTGCGCGCCCTGGAAAAAATCGGCGTATTGGCGACCCCCACCCTGGATGGATGGTATTACCCGCTGTCTGAGTCGGCTGCTACGGTAGTGGATGCCTTTGCCGCCGCGTTGGATGAAGCGCAGGTGAAAATTCACCTCAACAGCCGTGTGACGGGCTTACGGGCGGAGCGGACAGGGTTTGTGATCGAGTCAGCGGATACCGTCTGGCGCGGCGATCGGGTGATTGTGGCGGCGGGCGGGCAGGCGTACCCCACCCTGGGGACGCGCGGCGATCTTTATCCCCTGTTGGCGGCGTTGGGGCATACCATCCGCCCAGTGTACCCTGCGCTTGCGCCCATTTTGGCGGATATGCGCGCTCTGACCGCCCTGCAAGGCGTTCGATTGGACGTTACCGCTCAGCTGTGGCAGAAAAAAACCTTGTTAGGAGAGGCAACCGGCAACTTGATCTTCACGCAATGGGGGGTGAACGGTCCCGCGGCGATGGATTTGAGTCATTTGGTGAGCAGCCGCCCGGGTGCACTGCTGACGTTGACCCTCAACTTTCTGCCGCGTGACGCAGAAATCCGCCTGCGTGCATTGCTGCATCAAAAAAGGCGCGCTCCCGTTCCATTACGGGCGTTGCTTGGCGCGGCGCTTCCGCCTAAACTGCCGCCGGTGATCCTGGCGCAGGCAGGGTTAAAGCCCGATGTGCGTATAGACACCCTGACGGATGCCGCTTTGGAAGAAGTGATCCAGCGCTTGACGCATCTTTCGTTGAAGGTGGAGGGTGTGCGCGGATTTGAGTATGCTCAGGTTTCCATCGGTGGCGTGCCGGTGGAGGAGGTCATCCCAGGCAGACTGGAATCCATGCGCGTGCCGGGGCTATACCTGGCTGGCGAGACGTTGGATGTGGTCGGTCCGTGTGGCGGATTTAATTTACAATACGCATTTTCCAGCGGGGCAGTGGCGGGTTGTTCGGCAGCGCAACGCAATAATGATAATAAGGAAGCCTGAATCGATGACAGAGGCAGTTTCGACCCAGCCGCTGACTAATCAGCGCACCGAACGGCGTGCCGAATGGCGGTGGCTCGCCTGGTTTGCGGGCATTGTCTTACTGGCGAGCTGCCTGCCATATTTGCTGGGCTATCAGCAGCAGAATCAGCAGTGGGCGTATTCCGGTTTCCTGTTCGCCATTGAGGATTGCAATTCGTATGCCGCCAAGATGCTGGAAGGCGCGGCGGGTAACTGGTTGTTCCGCACACCCTACACCGCCTATCCCCAGGGGGGGATGCTGGCGTTTGTGCCGTACCTGCTATTGGGGAAACTCACCGCGCCGCCGGGGCAGCATGACCAGCTCATCGTGCTGTATCATGCCTTTCGCCTGCTGGCGGGCGCGCTGCTGATCTTTGCTACCTATGATTTCATCAGCCTGTTTGTGAAACAAATACGCTGGCGGCGGTGGGCAACTGCGCTGATCGTGTTGGGCGGCGGGTTGGGTTGGCTGGCATTCTTTGGCGTACCTGCCTGGGGGGGTGGTCAACCCGGGCTGGATGTTCCGCTTGAATTTTACTCGCCCGAAACCTTTGGTTTTTTGATGATTTTAGGACTGCCGCATCTGGCATTTGCGCGCGCGTTGCTGCTGTGGGGATTGGTGCGTTATTTGCGCCCTGTGATTATCTCTGAATCTTGGCGGAGTAACATACCCGGTGGGCTATTATGGCTGGCGTTAGGCTTTATGCAGCCTCTCACGGTGGTCATCGGCTGGGCGGTGATCGGCTTGCATTTGCTGGCAACCGGCGTCTGGCAGGCGTTTGGCGCGCGCGATTGGCAGATTTGGCGAGTGTATTTGCACCGCGCGGTGATAATGGGCATCCTTTCCAGTCCGCTGGTAGTCTATACCCTGGCGGCGTTTCAGTTTGACCCCTTCTTGCAGAAGTGGCAGCAGCAAAACCTGGTGCTTTCGCCGCCCATCGGACATTATCTGCTGGCGTATGGGCTGCTGCTGCCGCTGGCGATCATGGGGGCGTGGCGCGTATGGCAGTCAGCTCGCTGGTCAGGCATATTGCTGATCGCCTGGGTGGTTGCCCTACCCGCCCTGATTTATGCACCTTATGGCTTGCAACGGCGGCTGGCGGAGGGGGGCTGGGTTGCCATCAGCGTGCTGGCAATCCTCTGGCTGGAGGGTTTATCCCCCCGTTTGCAAGGTTGGGGACGCGCCTGGTTGAGCCTGTCTTTCCTGACGACCCTGGGCTTCTTCGTGGGTGGGTTGTTTACGGTCAATCACCCTGCCCAGCCGGTGTATTTGCCTGCCGCCGAGGTGAAGCTGTTTAATAACCTGGCTGCCCGCGCATCAAAGGATGCGGTGGTATTGGCGGAATATGCCACGTCCAACGCGCTGCCTGCCTATGCGCCGGTGCGTACCCTGGTGGGATTAGAGCCAGAAAGCATGAACCTGACGCAAATTCAGCCGCGCGTGGACTGCTTCTATCACGCGGATTGCCCCGATTCGGCTCGCGCTGCCCTGCTGCGGGAGTTTCACGTCCGCTATGTGCTGTGGGGTCCAGCAGAACGGGCGGCGGGTAGCTGGGATGTGCGCTCTGCCCCGTATTTGCGCCTGGTGCAGTCCGCGGACGAATATGCCCTCTTTGAGGTGATTCCAGATGCGTTGCGGAGTCTGCCATGAGTGAAACGCACTCTTCTTTGCTGAAGCCAGCCTATCCCGAATGGGCGCGCTACTTGCCGGTGATTTCCGCACCACTGATTTTATTTGCGCCTCTCTTGCTAACCGGCAAGGTGCTGTTTTGGGGAACGCCTGCCCTGCAATTTGTCCCCTGGTGGTGGCAAGCCTGGCAGCAGGTGCAGGCGGGGGTGCTGCCGCTCTGGAATCCGTTGAACGGGATGGGCGCGCCGCTGCTGGCAAATTATCAGATGGCGTTTTTCTATCCGCCGAACGGACTGCTGCTGGTTTGTGCTGCCCTGAGCGGTCCCGCGGGTATTGCGGTAGGCTATACCGTGTTGACGGTGTTGCATCTCTCCTGGGCGGGCTTAGGGATGGCTCTCTTGCTGCGCCAACTGGGTCATAGCTGGCTGGCGCAGATGATTGGCGGGATCGCGTTTGGGCTTTCTGGTTATCTGGTGGGACGGGTGGGCTTCTTTAGCATGATCTGGACGGCTGCCTGGCTGCCCTGGCTCATTTTTTGGCTGGAGCGGGACATCATCCGCGCGGCAAGGCTCAAATGGAGCCTGGGATTAGGCGCGTCCATGGGGATGCTGCTGCTGGCAGGTCACGCCCAGCTTGCCTGGTACAGCCTGATCCTGGCGGGGGGCTGGCTGCTCTGGCGTGGGCGGCAGTCGTTCTGGCGGAAATTAGGCAGTTTCGCATTTGCGGGCATCGCCGGCGTAGGGCTTGCCGCTGTTCAGCTCATCCCTACCGCAGAATATTTGCTCAATTCGCAGCGCGCCAGCGCGGTGGGCTATGCAGATACGATGACCTACTCGTTTTGGCCCTGGCGGTTGATTACCCTGCTTTCGCCTGATTTCTTCGGCAACCCAGGTCACGCGGATTTTTGGGGATACGCCAGTTATTGGGAAGATCACGCCTATTTGGGGGTGATGGCGTTGCTGTTAGCGTTGCTTACCCTTGGGATGCTGCTGCGCCGCAAAGGGGAGGGCAAAGCCAATATTCTGATGCTGTGGGGATTGATTCTGGTCAGCGTGCTGTTGGCGTTGGGGCAAAATACGCCCATTTTCCCGTTCTTATATCGCTCTGTTCCCACCTTTAGCATGTTTCAGGCTCCGGCGCGGTACTTAATCTGGCTGACTTTTGCGCTGTGTCTGCTGGCAGCTATTGGTGCGGATGCCTGGCATACCCCCACCGGTCGCGGTCTGTATTGGCTGCGGTTGGGGACGGCGGGGGCGTTCGCTGTCACTCTAGGCGCAGGGCTGACCAGTTTGGCGGTCAAGGGCGTGCGCATGACGTTTATTCAATCGGTAGCGTTGACCGGCTTTTGGGCGTTGGGGGTAGGCGCGTTGACCCTGACCCGCGCCGGGATGGCAAAGCGCGGTGGTCAGGCGGTATGGTCGGCGGCGGCTCTCGTCTGGTGCATTGCGGATTTGTGCGTGGCGGGCTGGTCGCTGCTGCCAGGGGTCTCGCCTGATTTTTATACGCCGCAAGCGCAAGTCACCGCGCAGGTGCAGGCAGCTACGGGGACTGGCAGGCTGTATATTGCCCCGAATGTGGAATATGATCTGAAATTCAACCGTTTTCTGCGCTTTCAAGATTTTAATCCGCATGAAGATTGGAAAAATCTGCCCGCCACCCTGCTGCCGAACACCAATTTGCTGATGGACGTTGCCTCTGCTAATAATTTTGATCCCCTCATCCCTGAGCGGTTTGGCTTGTGGATGGATGCGCTCCAGAAGCAGCCCGCGCAGGCGCAAAAGAGATGGTTGGCGTTGATGGACGTGGGCGCAGTCGAGACGATAGACCCATTTGCGCCGCTGGGGGTGCGGTTTGACAGTTTGCCGGATGGATTGCGCTGGCGCGTGCTGAATTGTTCCGCCCGCGCGGGTGATGCCAAAGAAGCCTTGTCGCTGTGGGCTGCGGCGGCGCAGGAGGGGGCGCAGTCTGCGCTGATCCTGGAAGGCGCAGCCGAGGCGGATTGTCTGCCAGGGCAAAAGGCAGCCCAACCGGTCGCATCTATTCAGGTGGATTGGCAAAGGGCGGATGGCTACCAGGTGAGCGTGCAGACCACCCAATCTGCCTGGTTCTTCGCTGCGGAAACCTGGTACCCCGGCTGGCAGGTCATGGTGGATGGCGCGCCCGCGCAGCGGCTTCCGGCAAATGAGGCGTTTTGGGCGGTCAAATTGCCCGCTGCCGGTTTGCATAAAGTATCGGTCAATTACCGCCCGTTGGGGTTTGCCTTTTGGCTGATCTTGAGTATACTTACAGTGTTAATTTGTATTTTTCTTCAGGGGAAGTTATCTACTCGAAAATAGGAGAGCGTTCGACCATGGAAGCAGAGCTTGCCATACCGGATATTCAAACGTATAGCGACCGGATTTTGGATAATTTAGGTCAGGTGATTATTGGCAAAGAGCAGGCGCTTGAGTTAGTGGTGATTGGCTTGTTCTGCCAGGGGCACATTCTCATTGAGGATGTGCCAGGCGTAGGCAAAACGGTGCTGGCGCGCAGCTTGGCGCGTTCTATTGGCGTTTCCTTCAACCGTATTCAATTTACGCCGGACATGCTCCCCAGTGATGTGACGGGCGTTTCGATCTTCAATCAGCAGACGCGCGCTTTTGAGTTCCGCGAGGGACCCATTATGTCTCAGGTGGTGTTGGCGGATGAAATCAACCGCGCTACGCCCAAGACGCAAGCCGCCCTGTTGGAAGCGATGGAAGAACATCAGGTGACGGTGGACGGGGTGACGCACAAGCTGCCCTCACCCTTCCTGGTGTTAGGCACGCAGAACCCTATTGAATATGAAGGCACGTTCCCCCTGCCAGAGGCGCAGCTTGACCGCTTCCTCCTGCGCATGGCGCTGGGCTACCCGAAGTTGGAAGATGAAATCAAAATTTTGGGCGATCAGCAATACAAGCACCCCATCGAAATGCTCGGCACGGTGATGGATCAGGCAGAATTACAGCGCGTGCAGGAAGCCGTCCGGCGGGTGTATGTATCTCCGGCGGTGCGGCGCTATATTGTGGAACTCGTCCGCGCCACCCGGGATAACCTGGATGTGTATTTGGGGGCAAGCCCACGCGGCAGCCTGGGTCTGTTCCGCGCAGGGCAAGCGCGCGCCGCCATGCAGGGACGCGATTACGTCTTGCCGGATGATGTCAAAGCCCTGGCGGAGAATGTTCTGGCGCATCGCGTGGTCACCAACCCGGCTGCCCGCTTGAAGAACCTCACTTCTGGGCAGATTGTGAACGAAATCCTCACCAGCCTGGCAGTACCGGGGGGCGATCTCTCAGGGAACGTGAGGAATTAATGAGGGTGCGCCGCTCTTTCTGGGGTATTTTTATCCTGCTGGTATTATTTTCCTTGGCAGGCTACTTCACCCCGCTGATCTCTGGCTTAAAGACGCCAATTTTCTTCACGCGCCTGGTCTATCTGCTGCTGGCGTTGCTGATTGCCAGCTGGGTATGGGCGGCGATCTCATCGCACGGGTTTGTGTTCAGCCGTGAGGCGCGCGTTTTGCGTCATCAGGTGGGGCAAATCTTTGAGGAACGCTTCCGGCTGCAAAACCGGCTGCCTATCCTGCGCTTGTGGATGGAAATTGAAGATGAATCCGACCTACCCGGCAACTCCGGTTCGCGCGTCCTTTCTCTGATCGGGGCGCGTCAGCAGCGTTCGTATATTGCTTATACCCTGTTGGGGCGGCGCGGCGCATTTCAATTGGGTCCCACGCGCCTTTCTTCTGGCGATCCGTTTGGTCTGTTCCGCGTTGACCGGGTGATCGAGGCTTCTACCACTCTTATTGTGCTGCCCTATTACGTCACCCTGCTCAAATTCCCCTCTCCGCAGGGCGTGTTTCCGGGCGGACGGGCAATCCAACGCCGCGCTAACGAGATCACCCCGCAAGCCTCTGGCGTGCGCGAATATGCCCCCGGCGATGCGCTGCGCCGTATCCACTGGCCCAGCTCGGTGCGCCGTGACCGCCTGATGACTAAGGAATTTGAGCAAGACCCCCAGGCGGATGTGTGGATTTTCCTGGATGCGTTCGCCCCCATCAACTTCCGCGAAGCCGAAGCCGAACGGATGAATTCCATCAAGGTCAATCAGAATTGGGTTCTGCAGAAAAAGGTGGATATTACCCTACCGCCGGATTCATTTGAGTATTCTGTGGGCGCGGCGGCATCCATTGCCAACTATTACCTGCGTCAGGGGCGCACCGTGGGCTTTGCCTGCGCCTCAGACGTGGTGACGGTGATTACCCCAGAGCGCGGCGAACGCCAGTTGAATAAGATTTTGGAAAATTTAACCTTCGTCAAGAGCAATGGCAGTCTGCCGCTCCCTGCCCTGGTGGAATCGCAGTCACCCAACCTACCGCGCGCCAGCACGGTGGTCATTATCACCCCCCTGGCGGATCAATCCCTGGATGTGGCATTGGATTACCTCATCATGCGCAACCTGCGCCCGGTGATGGTGCATGTTGACGCGCATTCCTTCGGCGGCAGCGTGCCAGGGGAAGATACCAATGTGGTCGAGCGCATGCACCAGCGCGGCATCCCCGCCCTTACCCTCTCCTGCGGCTGTGATTTAAAGGTCTCCCTAGAGGGCGCTGGCTAGAGAAAATCGGTGCATATTCTAAATCATAAAAAAAGAGAAGCGTGATGTTTCCGTCACGTTTCTCTTTTTTTGTTTCAGAGGGAATGCCCGGCTTCCGCGTCAGGGTCATCTTGTAAGAGGGCGGTGGCGTGCGGAAGAACGGGCAGGATGACCGCCAGGTTTTCGATGGCGGCTTTTGGGCTGCCCGGCAGGTTGATAATCAGGCAATTGCCGCGGATTCCGGCGACCGCGCGTGAGAGCATGGCATGTAGGGTTTGATTTAAACTGGCGGCGCGCATTGCCTCCGGCAAACCGGGCGTCACGCGGGTGATGACCGCCAGCGTGGCTTCAGGAGTCACGTCACGCGGGGCGAAACCCGTGCCGCCGGTCGTCAGGATGAGGTCAATGCTGCCGCCATCCGCCCAGGCGATGAGCGCGGATTGAATTGCGCTGTTTTCATCCGGCACAATGGCAGATTCTATCACCTGCCAGCCCTCTTGCGCCTGGATCATGGCTGCCAGGGCAACACCGGATGTATCCGCGCGCTGCCCTTTGGATGAGCGATCTGACACCGTCAGAATGGCTACTCGCATCGCCTACCTCATTCGGATGAGCGTAATCAGCTCGTCCGGCATATAAGGCTTCATTAAAAAGGCGTTCGCCCCGGCTTGCAGGCATTCCTGGCGCATATCCATCCCTGAAGACATAATCACGCGCGTATTGCTCAACTGGCTGTCTGAGCGCATCCGCCGTAACAGGTGAACGCCGTCAATCTTGTTAAGATGCACGTCCATCAAAACCACATCTGGAGCGATGGATTGCATCACCCCCAGAATCGAGTCTTCTGATTCACGTTCAGGGGCAATACTGACCTTGAAATTCTCCAACTCCAGTAATATTTTCAACATGGAACGCATGTTGGCGTCATCTTCCGCCAACATCACCTTAAGATTTTGCGTTGTGGTCATTCAGCTTCCTTGTTTTTACGTTTTCTCTTTTTTTCTGGCAGGGCTTCTTTGATGGAATCGTCCGCAGGTTTGTCTTCCAAAGCGTATTGCAAAACTTCTTCCATGCGTTCAACCGGGATGAATTTCATCTCTTTGCGCACTTCTTCGGGCAGGTCGTCCAGATCGGGTTCATTTAATTTGGGCAAGATCACCTGCTTTAAGCCAGCGCGGTGAGCCGCCAATATCTTTTCCTTTAGACCGCCAATCGGCATCACCTGACCGCGCAGGGTAATTTCGCCGGTCATGCCAGTATCAGAGCGCACCGGACGACCGGTCAGCAGGGATACGATGGCAGTCGTCAGGGTCACGCCCGCGGAGGGTCCATCTTTTGGCTGCGCTCCAGCGGGGATGTGAATGTGGATGTCTGTTTTGTCGAAGAAATCAGGCTCGATGCCCAATTCGCGGGCATGGGAACGGGTATACGAAAGCGCGGCGCGGGCTGATTCCTGCATCACATTGCCGAGCGACCCGGTGATCAGAAATCCCTTCGAGCCGGGCATTTGCGTGGCTTCGATAAACAGCACTTCGCCACCCACCGGCGTCCAGGCTAACCCGGTGGCAACCCCAGGCAAGGAAGTACGCAAGGCAACTTCCGCATTGCCCTGGAAGCGTTGCCGTCCCAGCAAGCGGCGGACTTCTTCGCCCGTCAGGGCAGGCAATTTGTCGCCCTTTTCGCTGATGTGTGTGGCGATCTTGCGGCAGACTGCCCCAATTTCGCGTTCCAGGTTGCGTACCCCGGCTTCGCGCGTGTAACTGCGGATAATGGTCTGAATGGCATCCGGCTCAAAGGTGGCTTCGTCTGGCAGCAAGCCATTTTCCTTCAGCTGGCGTGGCACCAGGTAATGCCGGGCGATTTCCACCTTCTCGTTTTCTGTATAGCCTGCCAGATGGATGACTTCCATACGATCCAACAGCGGACCGGGGATCGTTTCCAGCTGGTTGGCGGTGGTAATGAACATCACCTGCGACAGGCTGACCGGAATTTCCATATAGTTGTCGCGGAATTCGCCGTTTTGCTCTGGGTCAAGCACTTCCAGCAGGGCGGAGGATGGATCTCCGCGGAAATCACTGGAAACTTTGTCAATTTCGTCCAGCATAAAGACCGGATTAAGGCTCTCGATGCGGCGCAAGGCTTGCACCATGCGCCCTGGCATTGCGCCGATGTAGGTGCGGCGATGACCGCGAATTTCGGCTTCATCATGAATGCCGCCCAGCGAAACGCGGATAAACTTGCGTCCCAAGGCGCGCGCAATGGATTGCCCCAGCGAGGTCTTGCCCACTCCAGGCGGACCCACAAAGCATAGGATGACTCCCTCGCGCTCGTGGCGGATATGATCTTCTTCTACGCCTTCTTCGATTGCGTGCAGTTGGTCGGCGCGTTCAATTCGCAGTTTGCGCACCGCCAAAAATTCCAGGATGCGCTCTTTTACATCTTCCAGCCCGTAATGATCCTGATCCAACACCTGACGGGCGTGGGCAATGTCCAAGTTATCGGTGGTGGAGCTGCTCCAGGGAATGGAAACCAGCCAATCGAGGTAGGTGCGGATGACGCCATACTCAGCGGCGGCGGTGGGCAGGCGCGAAAGCCGATCCAGCTCGCGGCGGGCTTGCTTATCCGCCTCGGCAGGCATTTTGGCTTCCTCAATCTTTTTGCGAAACTCTTCTACGTCCGCGGTTTGTTCATCGCCTTCGCCCAATTCTTTCTGGATCGCCTTCAACTGCTCGCGCAGGAAGTATTCGTGCTGCATCTTCTCAATTTCAGAGCGGGCTTCGTTTTGAATCTTCTGCCCCAGCTCCAAAACTTCCGATTCGCGCACTAAAATACCCACCAGGCGGTGCAGTTTTTCGTTGACTGAATCAATTTCCAACAGCGCCTGCGCTTCGGCAAGCTCCATGCGCTGGAAATTTGCAATGGTATAGACAATCTGAATGGGTTCTTCAATCGCAGCAATCGAGGCGACCAGCTCGCGCGGGAAGGAGGGGATCATCTCGGCGATGTGGGTGAACTGGTCACGGGCATTGCGCGCCAGGGCTTCTGACTCCAACCCTTCTTCGGCGGTTTCGGGCGTCAGGGTGACGCGCGCTTTTAGGTAGGGGTCAGTACTGGTAAATTCGTTGATATGAAAGCGACTGATGCCCTGCACCAACAGGCGAATCGTGCCATCTGGCGTGCGGAACATGCGATGAATCATTGCTACGGTGCCGACTTCGTATAAATCCGCGGGACCTGGGTTTTCAAGGTCAGGGTCTTTGGAGGTGACCAAGCCGATTAGTTTTTCCGCGCCCATCGCGTCATCCACTAGGCGGATCGAGCGCGGTTGACCAATGGTTAAAGGAACAGCGGTCTGTGGGTAAACCACCAGTCCGCGTAATGGCAAAATGGGCAGCTCTTCAGGAATATTTGAAAGCGCCTCTTCGATGGCTTGCGGGTCTTGTTCAAGCGCCTCGCTGCCGTCATCCTCGGGGGGTTCTTGACTGATCATCCAGTTGTCCATGCTGCCCTCTCCAGTAAAGTTATTTCTGCTGCCGAATCGGATGAGGGGCAGAGATGCTGCCGTTGCCCCCATGTTCAGTTGTAAGACAAACATACCCACACTCACTCGTTAATTTTAATGGTTTTGGGCTGCGCTTTTGGCAAAAATACCCATAAAAAGCCGTTCTGATATTCCGCGCGGACGGCATCGCGATCCGTTGGGAGGGGCAGCTCAACGCTGACGCCAAACTCGCCGAAGTTGATTTCCATCTGATGATATGCGCCTCGCTCCGAGACATCCGCGCGCGTCCCTTGGATGGTGAGGACGTTTTGCGCCAGGTTGATGATGAAATCTTCCTCTTTCATGCCCCCAATTTCAACCCGCACCACAAATTTATCCTCTTGTTCATACACATCGGTGGGCGGCCGCCAAGCGCGCGGACGTGAAGTTACTCGCCAGTTGACGATGTAGTATTCATTGCTATCTGGCATTTGTGAACTACGTTTTTGACCGGGTTTAAACTGAACATTCATAGCGTATCACCTGCCGTTCCTTAGTCTCTCCCCTTATTATATCATAGCCGTTTTTAGCAAAAGAGAAAATAGGAAGGAAGAATTGATGAAAAATGTTATCCATTTTTCATCAATTCTTCCCTGTTGAAAGCGCATAACCTAATTTGTGTTCTTCTTGCGCTGCAAGAATACGGTAAAGATGATGATGATGCCCTTGACCAACCCATTCAGGAAGGGCGGGATGCGCGCGGCAATGAGGATGCCTTCGATCATCTGCACCATCAGTGCGCCCAGGAACGAGCCAGCGATCACCCCGCGCCCGCCCGTCATGGCAATGCCACCGATGGCGACCCCGGCGATGGCGTCCAACTCAAATGCGGAACCAGCGTTCGGCGCGGTGATGGATGTCAGGCGCGACATCAGCAGGAACGCGGAAACCCCGCACAGCAGCCCGGTGATCACAAAGCACAGGATTTTAATCCCATCTACGTTGATGCCGGTCAGCCGTGCTGCCTGCTCATTCGAGCCAACCGCATAGACATACCGCCCAAACTTGGTGCGCGCCATGATGATGGCGACAATCACGGTAATGATGGCAAAGATCAATGCTAGATTCGGGATGCCCAGCACGTTGCCTGCCGCAATTAGGCGGAAGGAGGGGATAATATCGCTGCGGATGTCAAACGGTCCACCTTGCCCCAACTGCACAATGATCGAGCGATACGCGCTCATGGTCGCCAGGGTGACGATGAAAGGAGCAATTTTGCCCTTCGTCACCAGCAGCCCGTTAATGGACCCTAAGAATGAGCCAAATACCACACAGAACAGCAGGGTCAGGAATACGTTGCCTGTGCTATTCAGGACGACCACGCCCAGCCCCGCCACCAACGCCACAATCGAACCAACCGAGAGGTCAATCATCCCCGCAATGATCAGCAGCGACATCCCCAGGGTGATGATGCCCTTGATGGAGGCTTGCAGCAGCAGGGTAGATAAGTTGATATACGAGAAATACATGGGGTTGATGATGGTCGCAACGGCGAGCAACCCCAAGAACGAAATCAGGTAAGAATATTTCGAGGTAAACAGCCTGATCTTATCCCAAAAGAGTCCATTAAATAGAGTCGCGAGTAACTTTTTCACCGATCTCCTCCTTCGTTGAGCCTGTGGCGTAGAGCATAATATTGATCTCGGTAAGATGATCTCGATCCAATTCGGCGTTGATATGACCTTCGTACATGACCAGGCAGCGGTCGGCGATTTTGTAGATTTCAGGGAACTCTGAACTGAAGATAATCAGGCTCTTGCCGCGCGCCGCCAGTTCGTTGATGAGCTTGTAAATCTCAAACTTCGCCCCCACGTCAATGCCCTGGGTGGGGTTATCCAGAATGTAAATGTCGGAATCCAGTTCGAGCCAGCGCGAAACGATGATTTTTTGCTGGTTGCCGCCCGAAAGCGAGGTGATGTAATCCTCCGGGTCTGTTACGCGGATGTTCGTTACCTTCTGGTTGCGCTGAAAACGCTCGATTTCTTCCGCCCGGCGAATGAAGAAATGGTTGTGCTTGGTAATAAAATAGGCAATAGATAGATTATTCAGGATGTTCAAATCCTTAATAATGGATCGCTCTTTGCGGTTGCGCGGAACCATGCCGACCCCGGCTTTCATCACCTGGCGGATGTCGTGCAGCTGTAACCGCTGCCCGCGCAGGGTGACAGTACCGGCGTCTACGTGGCGCGCGCCAAATAGGGCTTCCGCTAACTCACCGCGCCCATCCCCATGCAGTCCGGTGATTGCCAACACCTCGCCCTGGCGCAGGTCAAAGCTAATATTTTCAAAGTGGCGTTTGCAGGTCAAGCCTTCCACCCGCAAAACTACATCCCCGCGCACATCTTCCTTCATCAGTGCGCTATCTACAATGCTGCGTCCAACCAGTAAATTGGTGGCGCGCTGTTCGGTAATCTCTTTGAAGAAGCCAGTTTCGATGAATTTGCCATCCCGCAACACGGTGTATTTATCACAAATGGCAAATAGTTCTGGCATTTTATGCGAAATAAAGATAATGCTCAGTCCGTGACCTTTCAGGCTGCGCATAATGTCAAACAAGATGTTCACTTCCTTGTTGGTGAGTGCAGTGGTCGGCTCATCCATAATCAGCAGGCGCGATTCAAACAGCAGCGCCTTAGCGATTTCCACCAGCTGCTTGCGCGATGGCTCTAAGCTGTCCACCATCGCCAGCGGGTCAATATCCAGCTTAATCCGCGCCAACACTTCCCGCGAACGCGCAATCATTTGTTTGCGATCCAGCAATCCAAATGGGGTAGAAATCTCCTGCCCCAGGAACAGGTTCTCGAACACGGTCAGATCGTTAATCAGGTTCAGTTCTTGATGAATAAAGCGAATCCCCAAAGCGTTGGATTTGTGGATGGTCATTTCCGAAATCCACTCTCCGTCAATAAAAATTTCACCTGCATTGGGCTGCAACGCGCCGCCCAGAATATTCATCAGGGTAGATTTGCCGGCTCCGTTTTCTCCAAGCAGCCCATGAATTTCCGCCTCGCCCACCGTGAAGGTAACGTCATCCACCGCTTTGGCGATGCCGAAAATTTTGGTTATCCCTTTCATTTCTAAGATCATAACGGCTTGCCTTTCAGGAGATTGGGTTTTGCTACTTCTCTATTCCTTAGCTTGCGAAGAGGATTGACCGAGCTTTTCACGGTTCGGTCAATCCTCTTTTCTCAACAGGGTATTGCCTTACTTAATCCGCAGTCTGGGGTTAGGGCAGGCTGTAGCGAATCTTGTAAATATCGTTGGTGCGGAAAGCGTCCGCGTTGCTGTTATCCACTTCTACGGTAGGACCAAGGATTAAGCCAGTGGGGGTCTTGCCGTTCAGGATATCATCGCCCAATTGCACGGCACTGCGGATCATGGCGGGCGAGAAGGCATAGGTCACCTGGTCAATATTGTTTTCCTTCTTGTATTTGGGGAAGACATCCAGGTTTTCCTTGCGCGCGCCTACGCCAGAGACGAGGCGAATGTCCAACTTGGCGGGCCCTTTGTAAGCGGCGATTGCGTCCAAGACACCCAAAACAACTTCGTCATCATGGGTGAAGATGGCTTTGACGCTCTCAATATCCGCCTGAGAGGAGGTATTGAGGAACGTTTCCATCTGATCCAGGGCTTTGGCGCGCTGCCAGTCAGTGGTGAAGGATTGCAGAATCTTGAAATTCTTCGAAGCGGTGGACTTGAAACCATCCGAACGCTGAGTCGGGACGGTAGAAAGGTCGCCCTTGAATTCCAGAATATTCACAGTCTGGTTGGCGTCAATTTCTTTCTTGAAGTACTTGTTGAAGTAATCACCGGTCATCTTGCCAATGGTGACGTTATCGCCCATGAATTCAACGGTGGGGGTGAAGTTTTCGATCAGGCGATCGTAGATTACCAGCGGGATTTTGGCATCCATCACTTTTTGAGCGGCGGAGCGCAGTTCATTCCCGTTGATAGGCCACATCACAATCACGTCCACTTTTTGGTTGATGAGGGTGTCAATCTGGTTGTTCTGTTCAGAAGTTTCGCCAGCGGTTAAGAATTTGTAATCAAAACCATCTTTGGCGGCTAATTCTTTGGCAAACGCCTGGGCGTGTTTGATGCTTTCACCGGTAAAGCCATGATCGGCGTTCGGCATGACGATGCCCATGACTTTTTTCTTACCAGTGGTGTTGCCCGTACCTGCAGATGGGGCGGTGGTCGGGGTGGTGCAGGCGAACAGTGTCAGCAGGACAGTAATGACTGCCAGCAAACTAAATAGCTTCTTCATACGAATATCCTCCAAGATATAGGTTGAGTTGGGGGAAGCGTTTTGTGGCGCTTCCAGGGTTTTGGTGCAAAAAAGACGGACGATCTATTCGTTTTAGATGATTTGAGCATTTGAACCATAAGAAATCAGATCCCTTCTGTCAGAAGTTTCCTTTTCTTATGATTCCACTCTGGCATCACCTCCTTTTTTGGATGTCTTACGCAGAGAGGATCTGCGCAAGCTCAATCGGTAATCTCCACCCACCCGGCGGTCTGCGCGCTCTTCAGAATGGCTTCTTCAATGAGCAGGGCGCGGTGACCATCCGCAAAAGTGGGGTAATCTGCTTGGGCGGCTGAACCCTGGGCGCGGATGGCGTCATACACTTTGCGGATCAGCTGCTTAAAGGTATCCGGGAAGCCTTCGACATGCCCGCCCGGGTAAGAAGCAACGCTGCGACCGGCGGGGGTCATCAGTAAGGGATTTTTGATGAACGCTTCGTTTTGACGATCACGATACCCACGCCAGAGCCGATCCGGCGCTTCCGAATCCCAGCTCAGCGCCGATTTTGAGCCGCCTACCTCGTAGCGCAGTTGATTCTTGCGCCCCGCGCTCACCTGCGAAACCGTCAGGTTGCCTTTTGCGCCATTTTCAAAGCGGAAGAGCAGGGTGGCAAAGTCATCCGCGGTAATTTTTACTTCTTCATAGGCTTGCTGCGTTTCGCCCAGGGAACTAGCGAAGGTGCGCATCTGCCCGATGGGTTTGCGGCGCACAGGGATCGAGGTGCCAAGGTCTGCCATGACAGCGGTGATCTTTAAACCGGTCACAAACATCGCCATATCCATCCAGTGTGAGCCAATATCCGCCACGGTGCAAAGCGCGCCGCCCTCTTTGGGCAGCAGACGCCAGTTCCAATCGGTGGGGTAGAGCAGCCAATCTTGCAAATAGGACCCGTGAATCAGGTTGATTTTCCCCAATTCGCCCCGGCGCACCAGCTCACGGGCTTCAAAGTTGACCGGATAGTAGCGCAGGTTATAGTTGACGGCGCAAACCAACTTTTTTTCGGCTGCCAATGCCACCAGCTCAGCGGATTCGGCGGCGGTAACGGTCAGCGGTTTCTCGCAGATCACGTGTTTGCCGGCGAGGATTGCCTGCTTGGAATGATGATAATGCAGATAGTTCGGCGAGCAGACGTGTACCACATCAATTTCGGGGTCGGCAATCATTTCATCGAAACTGGCATACGCCTTTTCGATCTTGAGTTCCTCCGCGCGGGCTTGACTTTCCGCCAGGTCAATACCGACAATACCGCGCACCTCATCCCCAATGCGCCGAATGGCTTCAATATGGACTGGACCAATAAAACCAAGTCCGGCAACGCCTGCTTTCAGCTTCCCTAAGTTCCTCATGCGGCTCCGTATCGTCCACCGCGCAGGAGCCCGGTGAGCAGGTGATCCAGGATCATGTGAATATCTTCAATTTGTTCCATGTCGTTAATGTTCACCACCAGGGGCAGATCTACCAGTTCTTTGAGCTTGCCGCCGGAGTAACCCGTCAACCCGATGGTGGTCATGCCTTGCTGCCTGGCAGCGCGGATGCCTTCCAGCACGTTGGGTGAATTACCGCTGCCGCTGATGGCTAATGCCGTATCTCCAGCGCGCCCCAAAGAGAGGATTTGTTCGGCAAATACCCGTTCGTAACCTTCATCATTCGCATACGCCGAGAAGGTGGGCATATTATCGTTCAACCCAATCACTCGCAGGCGAGGCTTGGCGGTTCCGCGCGTATTCTTACCCATATCGCAAACCATGTGCGATGCGGTCGCCGCACTGCCACCATTGCCGAACACAAATAAGGTCTGTTGTTTCATCTGGCAATCTTCTAACTGCTGAAAGACTGCCTTAATAGTATCACGAGGTAAGGAATCAATGGCGTTTTTAAGGGTAGCAAAATAGGTATCAATATACTGGTCGAGTTCCATACATTATCCTTTGAAATGGGAGGGTTGGCAGGTTGTAGGCGCAGCGCAGGACGTGCGGATCACCAGTTCAGGGGCGATCAATACATTCTCATTCTCTTTTTCCTGCGCCGCTGGGTCAATCCGCTGCAGCAGCACTTGTAACGCCTGTTGGGCAATTTTATCGGTCTGTTGGCGGATGGTGGTGAGGGGTGGGAAGGTTTGGGCGGCTTCCTCAATGTCATCAAAGCCAGTCACCGAGACGTCTTCCGGCACACGAATGCCCAGGTGATTAAACCGCTGGATGACACTGATGGCAATTTGATCGGTGCCGCAGAAGATGGCGGTAGGGGGCGTGGGCAGCTGCATCAACTGTTCGGCGCAGCGGGCTGAACTTTCCGAGTTATTCAGACATTCCGCCTGGTAGCCCTCTTCCAAGTGAAGGGCATGTTGATGCGCAAATTCTTCAAAGGCGGAAAGACGCTGCTTTACGCCAGCCAGGTGCGGGTCGCCCAATGAGGCAATCCGCCGATGCCCCAAGCCATATAAATAGTCCAGCATCAGAGTCGTCCCGGCGACATCGTCCACGTTGATGCACGGCAAGTCGTAGCCCGTGCCGCAGGCAATTGCTACGCATGGTTTTTGGCTGGTTTGAATTTGCTCCACCAGCCCCATATCCCCCGGAATATCCCCCAGAACGGCTAACCCATCAAACCACAGGCTATTCATAATGCTTATTTGTTTGCCTGCAATGGAAAGATCATAGTTCGCATGACCCAGCAGCACTTCCATGCCTTTTTCACGCGCGGCGGATTGCATTTCGATGAAGACTTTTATCAGGAATGGGTCGCGCAAATCACGGATGATGACGCCCAGCAGTCTGCTGCGCCCGGTGCGCAAGGCAGAGGCGAATGGGTCCGCCTGATACCCAAGCCGGTTGGCGGCCGCTTGCACGGTGGCGCGGGTTTCATTGCTAATCTTAATCTTCCCGTCTCGTTGGCTTAACACCCGCGACACGGTAGCAATCGAGACGCGCGCTTCTCTGGCAACTTCAGCAATCGTCACTCGTTTCGGCATAGCGACCTTTATAGGAACACTTGCGAAGATATGGATGAAAACCTTAACTGTTAAACGTTTACATGAGTATAACTCGCAGTTATAATAAAATCAATAGGGATTTGAGAGGATTATTGGAATATGTCTGACTATTCATTCTACCAGGATTCGCAAATTGAATTGATCCACCCAGGCATTGAACGTGGGCGGATTCGCTTTGCCTTGTTTGATTTTGACGGCACCATTTCCCTCATTCGCGAGGGCTGGCAAGGCATTATGATCCCCATGATGATGGAGATTTTGCTGCAAACCCCTGAGCATGAAGACCCTGCCCAGGTGGAACAGGTGGTGCGGGAATTTGTCACTCGGCTGACCGGCAAGCAGACCATTTACCAAATGATTCAGCTGGCGCAGGAAATTACCCTCCGCGGAGGAAATGCCCAGGACCCGCTGGTGTATAAAAGCATGTACAACGAGCGGCTGAATCAGCATATCGCTGACCGAATTGACGATTTGCGCGCCGGGCGCGTGATGCCAGCCGAGATGTGCGTGCCTGGCGCAATTGACTGGCTGCAGATTCTAAAACGGCGCGGGGTGGAATGTTACCTGGCTTCCGGCACCGATGAGCATTACGTTCTGGAAGAAGCGGAATTGCTTGGCTTGACGCACTATTTCGCTGGCATCTATGGCGCGCAGGATCAATTTAAGTCTTTCTCCAAAAAGATGGTCATTGACCGCATCATCAGCGAACACGCCCTGCATGGCAGTCAGCTGGTTGCCTTTGGAGATGGCTTTGTGGAGATTGAAGATACCAAATCGGTTGATGGAATCGCGGTTGGACTGGCAACCGATGAGCAAGCGCGCTGTGGCGTGGATGCCTGGAAGCGCAGCCGTCTGATCGCTGCTGGCGCAGACCTCATCGTGCCTGATTTCCGCGAGGCGAAACACCTGGAACGTTATTTATTCCTTTCGTAAATCCTGTCGTTAATTTTATTTTTGTAAAAAATGAGAGCGCGCTCTCATTTTTTACAAAAATAAAATTAACCTTTCTTTCAGAAAGAGGTATCCCATGCCTTACCCGCAATTTGATCGCTCAAAACTGCTGATTAAGCCCCTGGCAGATCGCGTCAACGACCTGGACCGCAGCGTGCTGCTCGATCCGCAGTCACCTTATGAGCGCGTTGACCTGCCTGACCTGGATATTTTGGCGGATCGGATCATTCAGGCGCGCGCCGCCAACGCTCCGGTGATCTTGATGATGGGCGCGCATGTCCTGCGGCGCGGCAATGCTCCTTTGTTGATTGACCTGATGGAGCGCGGGCTGCTGACCCACGTTGGCTTGAACGGCGCGGGCGTCATCCACGACTTTGAGCTTGCCCTCATTGGTCAAACCACCGAAAGCGTGGCGCGCTACATCTCTGAAGGGCAGTTTGGCTTGTGGGAAGAGACTGGGCGGATCAACCAGGCGATGATCCTGGCGGCGCAGCAGGGCATCGGCTTGGGCGAGGCGGCGGGTAAGATGATTGCCGAAGGGGATTTCCCGTATAAGCAGACTTCCCTACTGGCGCGCGCTTATCAACTGGGCGTACCGGTCACGGTTCACGTGGGCATTGGGCAGGATATTATCCACGAACACCCCAACCTGGACGGCGCAGCCCTGGGCGCAAGTTCCTACACGGATTTTTTGGTGTTCACCGAGGCAGTCTCCCACCTGGAAGGCGGCGTTTTCCTGAATATCGGCAGTGCGGTGATGGGCCCAGAGGTCTATCTGAAGGCGCTGTCTATGTCACGCAACGTAGCGCATCAGCAGGGACGGCAAATTGCCCACTTTACCACCGCCGTCTTTGACCTGATTGACCTGGGACCTGATTTTCACCGCGAAGCGCCCAAAAATAGCGCGGCGTATTACTACCGCCCCTATAAGACTATCCTGGTGCGCACCGTGCAGGATGGCGGCGAAAGTTACTATATCCGCGCGGATCACGCCGTCTCAGTGCCAAATTTATATCATCGTATTGTGGAACGCGCGCAGAAAAGAGGTTAGCATGGACATAACCCGCTTGCAGCAGCTTCTGGAACGTATCCGCCAGGTGCGCCTGCTGGTCTTCGGTGATTATTTCTTAGATGATTACCTGATATTAGATCGCAAATTAAGTGAAGTATCCGTTGAAACGCAGCTAGAGGCATATCAGGTATCGCAGACGCGCAAATATCCAGGCGCATCGGGGACGGTTGCCGCGAACGCCCGCGCGCTTGGGGCGAATGTGCTTGCCCTGGGCGTCACCGGTGAGGATGGCAATGGTTATGAATTGCGCAAGGGGCTAGCTGCCTTGGGGGTAGAGATGCAGGGGTTGTTGACCTCCGCCCGGCTTGCCACCCCAACCTATATGAAGCCCATGCTGCGCGAAGTGGACGGCTGGGAACACGAATTGAACCGCATGGACGTGAAGAATCGCCAGCCGCTGCCGTCAGAGGTGGAGGAGCAGATCATCGAGCAGTTACGCGCGCTATGGCAGGAGGCGGACGGCGTGCTGGTGTTGGATCAGGTGACGGAGCGCAACTGTGGCGTGATTACGGATAACGTGCGGGTGGAGATTGCCCGGCTTGCCCAGGCAGATCCGCGCAAACCCGTTTTGGCGGATTCGCGTGCTATGCTAAAATTCTTTAAGGGTGTGATGCTGAAGTGCAATTTGAGGGAGGCGTTGGAAGCCGCTAATTTAACCGTAGTGGGTGGCGAGAGCGCGGAAAGCTGCGCGCGGCGATGCGGTCAGGTGTTGATCGAGCGCAATCAAAAGCCTGTACTGATCACCCTGGGCGAATGTGGAATCCTGCTGCTGACTGAACCCGGCGCGGAGGCGATGTTGATCCCTGCGATTCCAGTCAGTGGGCAAATTGATATTGTTGGCGCGGGTGACAGCGTCAGCGCGTCCGTTGGGGCGGCGTTATGCGCGGGAGCAAACCTGCCGGAAGCCTGCGCCTTGGGCTGCCTGGTGGCTTCCATTGTGATTAAACAAATTGGGGTGACGGGGACAGCCTCGCCGCAACAGGTAATCGCTCAATTTCTGCGTTCCTAAATGGGGGTTGTTATGTTGGATAATGCTGAATACGTATTGGCGTTGGATTTTGGCGGCACAAAACTGGCTGCTGCGGTGGTGGATTGCGCTTCTGGAAAGATTCTTGGCTATCAGCGCGACTCTACGCCCGCCAACCTGGGGGCAAACGTGAGCATTGAGTCCATGTTTCAGCTGGGCGAACGCGCGATCCTCTCTGCGGGGATAGGTCAAGTGCGGCGGGTGGGCATCAGCTTTGGCGGTCCTGTTTCGGCGGATCGGCAGACGGTGTTGGTATCGAATCATGTGGCAGAGTGGGAGGGTAAATTGCTGGCGAACATGGCAGGGAATCGCTTTCACGCCCCTGCTTTTATGGAAAATGATGGCAACGCTGCCGCGCTGGGGGCGTGGTGGTTTGATCTGGGTCACAAGCCAGAGAATATGATTTACATCCAGGTCAGCACTGGCGTGGGGGCTGGCTTGATTCTCAATCGCGCCCTGTATCGCGGCTCCGCCCTGGCAGGCGAATTTGGGCATATCACTGTGGAAAAAGACGGTCCTATCTGCATGTGCGGCAAACGTGGCTGTATTGAAAGCCTGTGTTCTGGCTGGGCATTGGCGCGGGATGGGCGGGATGCGCTGCGCGAGGCTTGCCCGGATAGTCCGCTTTATCGCTTATCCCAGGCATTGCCTGAGCGGGTGGATGCCCGCCTGGTGATGCAGGCTGCCCGCGAAGGCGATCCGCAGGCAAAACCCATTGTCACTCATGCCTTTGAGTCATTAGCGATTGCTCTCAGCACGGTCATTTGCCTGCTTGACCCTGATGTGGTTATGTTGGGCGGCGGTGTGATGCAATCCGAGCCTGAAGTCCGCGCGTTGATCGAGCCAACCCTCCGCAAACAGTTGCCGGAAGTATTCGCCGGGCGCGGTCAACTGCAATTTTGCAGTTTGCAAGGGCGCGAAACCCTGCTTGGCGCTGCCTTGCTGGGCAAGTAATTCAGGTTGTTTCTTAAATCGAGGCGAATGATGACAACTTCTTTTCCAACCCATGTTGAAAATATAGACCCCATCCTTCGGGTAGAGGATATGTCTGTCAGTGTCCGCTATTATCGGGACGTGCTGGGTTTCCAGGCGGCGGATTGGGGGGATGATGATTTTACCTATGTTGGATTACATGGCAGAGGTCTTTACCTTTGCAGGGGTGGGCAGGGGCATGTCGGCTCGTGGGTCTGGATTGGGGTGGAGGATGTGCGCGTGCTGTTTAAGCACTATCAGGAACGGGGCGCAATGATCCGCCAGGAGCCGGTAAATCACGATTACGCTTTAGAAATGCTCATTGAAGACCCAGATGGCAATGTGCTGCGTTTTGGGTCTGGGCCGGAATAAACGAATCGTAACTTCTCGAATATTCCAGTCCGCGTAGTGGCTTCCGGCAGGAAGCCTAATATTATTGCAATAATTTCCCGTTGATAATCCCTTCGCCAATCTTTTTGGCGAAGGGATTGCTGTTAAACAGAAATAGTCTGATGATTGTCAGGCTTCCAGCCACTACGCGGATTAAGACGATTCCTTGCGAATTCCTCCACAAAACTAAATTATGACTATTGCAATAAATAATATGAAAGTGCTATACTATTTTCTATCGAGGCAAGTGAGCGATTCCGTAAACCGCAGCTTTCTTCATCAAAGTGGGAAATTGAGCAAAGGAGTTTTCCGTGCGAAAAATCACCAATTATGATCAGTTTTTGAATATTTTGCCCTATGCCAGCGAAATGTTTGGCGTCTACCAGCCGCTAATTGGCTGGAAATCCAAAAGAAAGATCGAACGCGCCAGGGGAGGTTTGGCAAATGAGCGAGCCGGGCTGTTCAACCGACTCAAATCGTTTTATCGCGGCGTGGTGGATATTTCGTTTAATGCTGATCACGTGGCAACGGTGAATCGCCTGCTGCCAGGGGAGCCTGCCACGCCGGCAGCGTCGCCGCAAAACCTCATTTTGATGAAAGAATTATCCGCACAGATCAAAGATAAACCCATGTTGGCGGATGAAGACTGGCGCGGCTTCCTCAATTATGACCTGCTCGACAAACTCCTCAATGAGAAAGTCTTCCCTGTCTTGCGCGATGAAACCTTTCAGGTCGCCCGCGCAGCGTTTGTCAATCCTGCCATGCAAGACCCTGCCGGAAATCGCCTGGGGGTAGCTTTGCAGCAGCGCACGGTGAGCAGCCTGCAAAATCAGATGATCCAGCGCGTCAACGATGAATCCGCGATGGCGGGCGTGCTGCTGGGGTTGGTGGATAATTCCCGCTTCGATTTGCTCCGCCAACTCTTTTACCTGAATAGCGACGTGAATTATAAAGATTTACTGGCGGGCAGCCTGACCCTGCTCAATCAGGATTATACCGACCCTTACCTGACCTTTGATCCGAAGAAGGACATTAAGGATGTTAGCCTTTCACCGGTGGGCATTGTGCATTTATTCCGCCAATATTTCTTTGAGTTTGACTCCTTCCTCGGCACACCAACCGCCCATGTCTGGTTAAGCCCCGGCTCAACGGTTGAATTAATTGAAATCAGCACGCGCCGCACCATTACCGAAAGAACCATCGAGACTTCGCTCGAATCAGTGGTCAAAACCGAGCGCAGCACCACCGACCAGGATGAGATCAGCGATGCCGTCAAGCAGGATAATAAGGACGACCTGAAGCTGGGTGTATCCACTACCGTCAACCAGTCCTGGGGGACGGGCAATGCCACCGCCACTGCCAGCCTGAACATGGATAAGACACAGCAGGTGGCGCGCGAAAATACCCACAAGCGGATGCGTCAGCAGACCGAGAAACTTTCGAGTGAAATCCGCGAGAATTATAAGACCACCCTCAAGACCATCACCGATGTAACAGATACCACCAGCAAGCGTTACCTGTTGACCAACACCACCCAGGCGTTGATTAACTATGAATTGCGCCGCAAGATGCGTCAGGTGGGCATTCAGGTGCAGGATATTGGCACGTATTTGTGCTGGGAAACGTTTGTGGATGACCCCGGCAAGGATTTGGGCTTGGCGAATCTGGTGAACCTTGCCCAACCCGCGGACGTGCTGCCCCAACCCGATCAGCACCTGATCCCCTATCCGCCAGATAAAAATGTGCCATTCCAAACTAGCGTGGTGTGGGATTTTGATGATGACTCGCAGAATAATAATCAGCACCCAGAGGTGAACTACCGCTTTGTACCCATTACCGTCTTTAATGTTCCGCCAGGACCCGATAGCGGGTACGAAGTGAAGCCGCCTGATGACCCCGAGGCATTGATTAACATCTTCCTGATCTCTCTTTCGGGCGAGGATTCGCAAAATCAACGCTATGCCTTCCGAGGCAAGTTCATCAACGGCTATACCCAAATCTGGATTGGGGTGGATACTGGCAATCACGGCATCGAATGGGATAATCGGATTGACTTTGTAGTGGGCGGCACCATTACCTATGGCGTTTCGGCTGCCAAGCGCGCTGAAATTGACACCGCCAACAGCGATAAGATCAAGGCGAAAGAGGCGGCGGACCGCGAATATGAACGCAAGCAAAAAGAGGCGTTTATTAAAGCCGCCAAAGATCGGATTAAGCTTTCCAGTGAGATTAAGCAGCGCAAATTTGAGGAACTCCGCGAAGAAGAGCGGATTATGGTTTATCGCAACCTGATTGCCTCGCTGCTCACATCCAGCATTTACCAATACACCGATAACCAGTCGCGCCACACCTTGTCTGAGTTGATTAATTCCATCTTTGACGTGGATAAGATGCTCTATTTTGTGGCGCCCGAATGGTGGAAGCCGCGCGTGCATGAACATCAGGGCTTGGGTATTAACGAACTGAGCGCGTTGGATTCGGACAGCCTGGTGAACTGGTCTGACCTGGAAAATCGCACGGATAACTACTTTATCACTGAAGATTCGATCCCTGCGCGCATGGGCAGCTCGTTGGGTTGGCTGTTGCAGCTGGACGGGGATAATTTGCGCAATGCCTTCCTGAATGCGCCCTGGGTGAAAGCCGTCATTCCCATCCGCCCTGGCAAGGAGCAGGCGGCAATTCACTGGCTGCAAAGCGTAAACGTGGAAGGCGCGGACGGATTAGATGCAGAATACGCCGCCCCGCCGGACGAACTGAACGAAATCCGCTCGAAACTGCTGGAAAGTGACCCCAACGATGAGGTGAAGAATCACCCGGCAGTAACAATCAACGATGCCATCCGCTATTTATGTGAGCAGGTTGCTATCAAGTACACCCAATCTGTGACAGTGGATCGTTTCCCGAAGGGGGTGGAGATTCACGATGATGATAAAGTCAACGCCACGCCCGTGGAAAAGGTCTATGAACATGGCTTTTACCCGTTGCAAGGTGGTTTTCGGATCAACCCGAATCAGCCGGACCCGAATAACCCGGATAAGAATTTCCAGGTGTTTGATCAATGGGTAGAAGTCTTGCCGACTGATCAGATTGTGCCGGTGGAAGTGGCGTATGACCCGAAGACCGGAAGAATGCTGTAACCATGAGCGGCGAAGACTGGTTTTCGACCGATGCAGATAAAGGCGTCAGTCCGATCTATAAAAATGCGTCCGTGAAGGCATTTGTCAACGCGGATGAGTATTACGCGGATTTGCGTGCGGAAGTAGAAGCCACAGGGAGGGATGGCTTTATTTATTGGATTGGCTTTGAGGCGGGCGGTGGCGTTTCTCCGCCCATGCCAGCCGCGCCGAATAACGAGGCTGCTCGTTCGTTTCCGCCGCGCCCTCCAGTAGGGACGGACGTCACCTGGTTTGATTTGCTGAAGGCTGCCTCCAATGATCGCGGCGTGGCAATTCGTGCAATGCTCAATTTGCACCCTTCGCCCAAGCCGCCGGATAAGTATAAATCCGCCAATTTTACCCTGGTGGCGGAATTGAATAAGCTGACCAACTGCGCGGCAATCAACGATTTTCGGTATCTTTACCTGAATGGCACGCACCACCAAAAGCTGGTGCTGGTCTATAACGCCAAGGGATTGATGGCTTACGTAGGGACGTGTGACGTGCAGGAGGGGCGGATCAACGCGAAGTGGTGCGAAGTGCATTGCAAGGTGATGGGGGATGCTGCCCTGGAGTTGTATCAAGTGTTCGCCAAACGCTGGGCGGAGCATACCGCTGTGTTTCAGCGCATTGGCAAAATGAATAGTTACATCAAACCCGCTGCGGATGTGCGCGCAGTGGCTGCGCAGAGCGGCAATTTTCTGGTGCAGACTGCCACTACCTACGGCAACCCGAATCGCGCCAACCCGTTTCGCTTTTTGCCCTTCCGCGCCGCGCCATCTTATCAGCACGTAAACTATCCCCACCGGATTGAGTTGAACACGGAGGGATTTCTCTCATTAGGCGGCATTTTTCTTTCGCCTATCTCACTTTTTAAATACGGCAACGATTTCTTCACCGAAAAGGAGAGCGGCGCAACCCAGGCGATTGAAGACGCCCTGAAGCAAAACAGTACCTATGCTTTTGCCCAGCAAGGGCATACCGGCATTTATCACCTGATTAAGAAAGCCATCGCCAACACCAAAGAGACCATCTATCTGGAAGATCAATACCTGGTCAACGATGATAAGATGGGCAGTTATGCCTCCATGCTTGATTTGCTGGTGGAGAAGGTCAAGCAGACTACCTTTAAGAAGCTGATCGTCTTTTGCACGCGGATTGACGACATCAACAATGAATTTCAGTTCACTGGCTGGGTGCATCGCAATCATTTTATCCGTGACCTGATCGCGGCGGGCAATGATAAGGTGGTCATCTGCCAATATAAGTCACGTGGCACGCTCAAATGTTCTTTTGGGCAGCCGCACGAGAGCCTCTTTTACATTCATTCCAAGACCTGGGTCTTTGATGATGAATATCTGATCACCGGTTCTGCCAACTGTAACCGGCGCGGTTATTCGCACGACAGCGAGCTGGATATTGGGGTTTACGACCAAAATAAGCAGTTTGTTCATGACTTGCGCGTGAAGATGTGGAAAAGCCGCTTGAATACCCAGGGCATGCTGCGCAGCGAGATTCAAGACAACGAATTGAACGATTTTCTCAGCGCCGCCAAATTTTGGGAGTTCCCCGATAGGTACGGCTTGACCATCGAGAATAACCGCAACGCCAACCTCGCCCCCAGCCAATACCTTGACCTTGACCTGGCGAAGTTTCAAGATTATCTAAAAGCCCACCCAGACGGCAACCCGTTGGATGCGGTGTTTCCGAGCCTGTTGGAAAAGTTGAAGATGGATGGCTTGTGGAATTTTGTGGTTGACCCAGACGGAGTCTAATTCGATCTAACGAGTATTTGGTGCTTTGCACCAAATACTCGTTAGATCGAATTTAATTTGAAGATGACCACGCCCTCAGCAGGCAGCGCATAACCATCTACCTGCCACGCGCCGTCCTCCACAGAGGCGAGCAGCGTTTGTTGATTACTTTGCACAATGGGCAGCACACGCATTTCCTTCGAAAAGTTGCATGCCACCGTCAACGGACCGCGTTCCATAATGAGCCAGCGTGCTGCTTCGTCAAAGCGCACGCAAACCGCGCTCATAAGACCATCTGTCAGGGCAGTTTCGTGTGCGCGCAGGGCAATCAGACGCGCGTACCAATCCAACAGTTCCGCGTGACCTGGCTGGTTTTTCTCGTTATGATCCACCTTGGAGCGCAGGAAGGTTGCTGGGTCAGAGGGGCTTGGGATGTCTTCTTCTCGTGAGCCACCCCCCCCAAACTCTTTCTTGCGCCCCTCATTTACCAGGCGAGCAAGCTCTTGATCTTCATGATCAATGAAATATTGGAAAGGCGCGCTGCTGCCCCATTCTTCGCCCTGAAATAGCATGGGAACGAATGGCGAGGTGAGCAATAACGCCGCGCCCAACCTGGTTGCCTGCGCGGAAATGGTGTGATGAATGCGTTCGCCAGCGGCGCGATTACCAATTTGATCATGATTTTGAAAATAGCCAATAAAAGCATAGCCTGGCAATCCGAGTGGGGAGCGCCCATGCTTGCGTTGGCGAAAGTTTGAAAATTGCCCATCATAGACGTAAACGCACTCCAGCGCCTTGGCTAAGTCCGCCATTGAGCCAAAATCCCCCAAAAAGCCGCTGTTTTCACCAGTCAACAGGGTATGCAAAGAATGATGGAAGTCATCCACCCAAACCGCATCCAGCCCATATCCACCCATTTCTGATGGGCGTACCAGGCGCGGGTTATTCAGGTCACTTTCAGCAATTACCACCAGGTGACGCCCCAACCCAGCCTGTAACGTTTTCACCTCTTGGGTAAGTTCTTCCAGAAAATGGACTGCCGAGGTATCAATAATGGCATGGACTGCGTCCAGGCGCAGTCCATCCAGGTGATAGTCACGCAGCCACATCAGGGCGTTATCCAAGAAAAAGCGGCGGACTTCATCCGACAGCGCGCCATCCATGTTGACGGCTTGCCCCCAGGCGGTATGATGGGCGTCTGTAAAATAGGGACCAAACTGGCTGAGGTAATTTCCCTCCGGTCCCACGTGATTGTAAACCACATCCAAAATGACCGCGATTCCCTGGGCGTGGCAGGCATTCACCAGCCGCTTGAATCCCTCCGGTCCACCATATGCCTGATGGGGCGCATACAGGTCTACGCCATCATAGCCCCAGCCATGTTGACCGGAGAACTGCGCCACCGGCATGATCTCCAGGTGGGTGATTCCCAGGCGGTGCAGTTCGGGCAGGTGCGGAAGGATGGCATCAAATGTGCCTTCTGGGGTGAACGTGCCTACGTGCAGCTCGTAAATGACTGCGGCTGCCAGGGGCAGCGCCTGAAAGCCTGCGTCCGTCCAGGCAAAAGCAGTGTGGTTGACCGTGCGAGAAAGTCCATGGACGCCATTTGGCTGCCAAGGGGAACGCGGATCAGGCAGGAGGCCGTTGCCATCTATGATGAAGCCATAATCCAGGCTGCCCGCACCATTGTCGTCAATCTCTGCGGATTGCCACCAGCCCTGTCCGTTCGCCTGCATTTCGTAGTGATTTTCATTTACTTGAACCTGCACCTGTTGGGCTTTTGGCGCCCATACCCGAAATTTCATCGTTCTTTGCTCCTGACGTTTCCATTTATAGAGGATGGGTGTGATGTTCGTCAAGTTATAGCAAAACTACAACTTGACGAACATCACACCCATTCTCAAAGACTCATGCTTCTTTGACCAACACCGCTACCGGGAAGCGAGTGAAAAATCCTGCCAGCGGATTGCCGCCAGCGCTAAAGACCTGCTCGCAAAAAATGCTCCTCCATCTGCCTGGCGGCAAGGAGACCATCGCCTGCGCGCCGCGATCCGCCCGTTTAAAGGGAAAGCGTTGGATGACCACAACCACTTGCGCACCCTGCGCTGCGCCGCGCAGGAAGGCAAGCCCGCCCGCCTCTGATCCACTGGCGGTAATGGATAGTGGGGTATAGCTGCTGTCTGCGCTGAACACTTCCGGCAATTCTTTGCGCATAGCCAATATTTTTTGAATCAACCATAACTTTGGCAGACCTTCGTCCATGCGCGCCAAGATGTCCTCCGGCTGGATATGCTCATCCAGTTCCGCCAATAGCTTGCGGCGCAGATCATAATCCACCGTGCGGCGGTTATCCGGGTCTACCAGGTCTAAATTCCACAATTCACTGCCCTGATACAGGTCTGGAATGCCCGGGGTAGTCAGTTTGAGTGCAGTTTGGCTCAGGCTATTAATGCGGCCTGCCTGCTCAATGGTCTCTACAAAGGCAGCCATATCCGCCATAAAGCGCGTATCGGCATATACAGCGTGGATAAAATCGTGCAGAGCGGATTCATAGGCGGCGTTTGGGTCGCGCCAGGAGGTATTCGCCTTGGCTTCGCGTGCGGCTTTTTGGGCGAAGGTTTGCAGCCGCTCCTCGCTGATGGGCCATGTCCCCACCATGTTTTGATAGAGCATATACTCCGTGTTGCGATCCACCAACTCGTTATGATGGCGTTGATTGCCTTCCGCCCACCGCCGCACGACCTGCGCCCACCGCTCGGGCAGGGCGGTCAACACGTTCAAGCGGGCGCGCGCATCCTCTGAGCGTTTCGTATCGTGGGTGGACGTTGCGAGCATGGCATACGGATATTTCTCCTGCGTCTCCTGGCAGGCAGCGTGAAATTCTTCTGCCGAAAAGCCAAAACGTCCAGGGTTGCCGCCCACTTCGTTCAACGAAACCAGCCGGTGATAGAGGTAAAAGGTCGTATCTTCTACCCCCTTTGCCATCACTGGACCGCTATACTGCTGGAAGCGGGTTGTCAGCTCGTTCTCGATCTCGCCGCGGATTTCCAGGGTCAGCAAGGCTTGCAGAAAGTCGAATAGTTCCGGGTCAATTTCAGGGTGGTAGGTTTTTGCGGCAGCAATCGCCTGATGAATGTATAGCCGATCCTGCTCGGAGAGTTGATTCTCATAAGGCAGGGCATAGGTACGGTAAACGGGCAGGCAGGCGGCAGTTTCCGCCAGGGCAGTTCGCAAATCTCGTTGCAGTGTATCGCGGAAGCGGCGGTGACGCGCGATCACTTGTAAGAAGATGCTTGTCAGCCATTCCAAATCAGAACCAAGCAGGTCGTAGGCTGCCAGAAGCTTCTTTTCATGAATGACTCCACTGCAAAAAGGATACGAGAAAAGGTATCCAGATTCAACCCTGAGCAAGCGGGGAAAAATTTAATATAATAGGAGCAGCCCAGCACCGAACGAGGAAAGCATGTTCAAAAAGAACACCCGCCATCAGCAAAT
>JBBRAT010000036.1:0-43856 GCA_038206515.1 Anaerolineales bacterium
ATTCATAGTACGAAATTGGGACAAAATGGTCAAAAATGACATCAAATTGCTACTCAAAAGTCATAGGACCATCAAAAACACCTTCCAAGTGGGTGAGAAATCGGCATATTTTTTGAAAACCGAGTATTTGCAGTGGAGTCAATAAAGGAACTGGTCATATCCTGCACCAGGCTGGAAATATCCAACGTGCCGCGCAGCACGCCGATGACCGTCTTGCCATCCGCGCCAAAAATCGGCACGCCAATATCCATCGCATACGATTTGGTGCTTTCGTCATACGCCACGCCGCTGAGGTAGGGCGCGCGGGTCTGATAGGTGGTCGCCCACCAGCCTTCATCCGCTTGCAAATAGTCACTGGTGCGGTCCGTCATGGCAACGTTCAGCCCCTTTTGGTCGGTCAAAAAGACTTCCACCTGTTCGGGGAACTGCTTCATAAAATCTTTTAGGAATTTGCTGGTGGGGTTTGCCAGAATATCTTGAATAGTGGGGTTGATGCTCTCCGCTTTGTCTTTCCACGCCTGATCCAGCTTTTGGATGTCCGCGTCCGTCAGTGCCGCATGATCGAGGTTGGCTTGGGTCACCAGGGCGTTGATTTGCGGGGTGAGGGCGAGTACGCTGAGGGTGTTGATCTTCTCATCCAGAATATCCGTGCTGTGCTTTAACACGGCATCACCCAAGGTAATATTTTGGGCAGCGGTGTTGCTTTCGGTAGAACTGGTTTGCAGGATAATCTGGGTAACGGACATCGTCCCCACCACCGCCGCCATAATGACAAAAATGATGCTTAGGATTTTTGCGCGAATGTTCCATTCGTACCAAAATAATACACGTTGTTGATGAACTTGATTTGCCATACACCTTCTCCAGATGGGTTGTATATTCTGTGTAATCCAGAGGTATTTCCCCTATTACGCAGAAAACAGAAAGAAAACCTTATACAGTAAGAGCTATTCCATTATGCCAGAGGGAAGGGATGCTGTGAATAAAAGAGACATAAGATTGGGATAAAATTGACATGAAGGCGGGTTGCCCTACAGGAAGTGGGAAAAATGAGCGATCTTTTCGCTGAAAAAGAGGGGCAAAAACCATTCTTGACTTCTGCCTTTTGGCGTGCTATGATCTAATCATCTGAATGATCTGATTAATCGGGCGAAACGGGCAGCACCTATGGCAAACGAACGAAATCCGGTTGAACTCTCTGAATTTATGCGCTTTTTGGCGCTGCAATGCCAGGATGGCGACCGCTTGCCTGCCCTTTCCAGCTTATCCGACCAGTTGGACATTTCGGTAGCCACCTTGCGCGAGCAGATGGAAGTGGCGCGCACCCTAGGCTTGGTGGAAGTCCGCCCCAAGACGGGTATCCGCCGCCAACCTTATACCTTCAAGCCCGCCGTCCTGCAAACCCTCACCTATGCCACCACCACCGACCCCGCCCTGTTCCAGGCATTTTCCGACCTGCGTACCCATGTGGAGATGGCGTATTGGCGGCAAGCCGTGTTGGCGTTGACCGCAGAAGATCACCAACAGCTGACTTGCCTGCTGGGTAGGGCAATGGCGCGCCTGAACGGTCAGCCGGTGCAAATTCCGCATGAAGAACACCGCGCCCTGCACCTGACCATCTACTGCCGCCTGAATAACCCCTTTGTGACTGGCATTTTAGAAGCCTACTGGACCGCTTACGAGGCGGTCGGCTTGAATTTATATACCGATATGGCATATTTGCAGAATGTGTGGGCGTATCACCGCCGCATGGTGGAAGCCATTTGCGCCGGGCGGGTGGAGGATGGCTTCCGCGCCCTCACCGAACACACCGATCTGCTCTTTCACCGCGCCAACAAACCCATCCTGGCGCGCGCGGGGTTTGAGTAAAGATCACCCCACCCTGGCGAGAAGATCACTCGCCTGTCCCTCCCCAAAGAACAGGGAGGGTAAGAAAAGGCATCCCAATCGACCGGATCACTCGACTGCTCCTCCCCATGTCGAGCGTTCTTTGTCCACACGGCAGGGAGAGGAACAAGAGGAAGCATTTTCTTGCCCTCCCTCTGCCGGGGAGGGACATGACGGGTCGCTTTTGGGGATATTGGCATATAATTGCCCTCCCTGCTGGCGGGGAAGGACATGACGGGTCGCTTTTGGGAATATTGGCATATAATTGCCCTCCCTGCTGGCGGGGAGGGACAGGCGAGCGATCTTCTCGCCAGGGTGGGGTGACTGGATCGTTTTCAACCCTTTTGGTATTCTTGAATGAAGGAGAATAGTATGACCTCTCAACTCGCTTCCGCCCCTGATGCGGCTCGCAATGCGGCGGTTTCGCCCCCCCAACCGGTGGTGAATGATTTTGTAATTACCTTTGGCACGGTCAACGGCTCGGGCAGCGCTACCGCCAACACCACCGTCCTGCGCGCCCTGTTCACGATGGGCATTCCGGTTTCGGGCAAAAATATTTTCCCCTCCAACATTCAGGGGCTGCCCACCTGGTACAACATCCGCCTGAACAAAGAGGGCTTTCTGGCGCGGATTGACCGCGTGGATATTGCCGTTGCCATGAACCCCGCCTCTTTCCTGCATGACGTCAATAGCCTGGTGCCGGGCGGCGTGCTGTTTTACCCGGATGACATCAAGCAAACCATCCCGCGCAACGACATCACCGCCTACCCCATGCCCGTCAAGCAGATTATCCGGGATGGCAACGTGCCGACCAACTTGCGCGATTACATTGCCAACATGGTCTACGTGGGCGTGTTGGCGCAGATGATCGGCATTGAAATAGATGCCATCCACCATGCCCTGGACTTTCACTTTAAGGGCAAGGAGAAGCCCATTGAATCCAACATGAGCGTCATCCGCGCGGCGGCGGAATGGGCGGCTGCCAACCTGACCAAGACGGACGCTTACCACGTGGAGCGCATGGCGCAGCCCGAACCCTACATCATGGCGGATGGCAATACCGCTGGCGCGCTCGGCTCATTGTATGGCGGCGTGCAGTTCGTGGGCTGGTATCCCATTACCCCCGCCTCCTCGCTGGCGGAAGGCATCAACCAATATTTGCCCAGCTTGCGCAAAGACCCCGAATCCGGCAAGACCACCTGCGTGGTGGTACAGGCAGAGGACGAGTTGGCGGCGGTGGGCATGGCGATTGGCGCGGGTTGGGGCGGATTACGCGCCATGACCTCCACCTCCGGTCCCGGCTTCAGCCTGATGACCGAATATCTGGGGCTGGCGTACTTTGCCGAAGTCCCCGTAGTGGTGTGGGACGTGCAGCGCGTGGGGCCTTCCACCGGAATGCCCACCCGTACCGCTCAGGCTGACCTGACTTTTTCCTATTTTATGGGACATGGCGACAAAAATTATGTGATCCTGCTGCCCGGCTCGGTGACGGAATGCTTCGAGTTCGGCTGGCGCGCCTTTGACCTGGCGGAACGCCTGCAAACCCCCGTCCTCGTCCTCAGTGACCTGGATTTGGGCATGAATCAGTGGATGACTCGCCCCTTCCAATACCCGGATGTGCCGATGGATCGCGGTAAGGTGCTGTGGGAGGAAGATTTAGAGCGGATCGTCAAGGAAAACGCCGGTCAGTGGGGGCGTTACCTGGACGTAGACGGTGACGGCATCCCCTACCGCACCGTACCCGGCAACCGGCATCCCCTGGCAGCCTATTTTGCGCGCGGCACCGGGCATGATGAATATGCGCGTTACTCCGAGGACGCACAGGTTTGGGATCGCAATATGCAGCGGCTGGTGCGCAAATATGAGACCGCCAAGCAATACGTCCCCGCGCCGGTGGTTGAAACGATGGATAACGCCAAAATTGGCATCCTGGCGTTTGGCTCCACCGACCCCGCCATTCAGGAAGCGCGCGTGGGGCTTGCCCGCGATGGCATCTGGACGGATTATATGCGCCTGCGCGCCCTGCCTTTCACCGACAACGTAGAGGAATTTCTGCGCAGTCACGAGCGCGTCTACGTGGTGGAACTCAACCGCGATGGGCAGCTGGCGCAGCTGTTAATGCTTAATTATCCCACCCTGGCGGGCAAGCTGGTCAAAGCCGCCCATTTGGATGGCTTACCCTTGACCGCGCGCTGGGTGCAAGACGCAATTACTGCGCAGGAGGAGAAATAACATGGCTACGACTGAAAAATTAAACGCCGTTGGGATGAGCCGCGCGGATTATCGCGGGCTGCCCAGTACCCTTTGCCAGGGCTGCGGGCATAACTCAGTGGCGAATCAGATTATCGCCGCCAGTTATGAACTCAACCTGGTGCCGGAAGACGTGGTGAAGTTTAGCGGCATTGGCTGCTCGTCCAAAAGCCCCACCTACTTCCTCAGCCGTTCGTTTGGCTTTAACGGCTTGCATGGGCGTATGCCCTCGCTGGCGTTGGGCGCGCTCTTCGCCGACTGCGGCTTGAAGGGCATGGGCGTTTCTGGGGATGGCGACACGGCTTCCATCGGCATGGGGCAGTTCAAGCATCTCATGCGCCGTAATTTGCCCATGCTGTATATTGTGGAAAATAACGGCGTATATGGCTTAACCAAGGGTCAGTTCGCCCCCACCGCCGAAAAAGGCTTATCCCTCAAGCGCGAGGGCATCAACCAGTTTTTGCCGGTGGATATTTGCAAAGAAGCCCTCATTTCTAACGCGACCTTTGTGGCGCGCTCCTTTGCCGGTGACCCCAAACAGGTGAAGGAACTCATCAAAGCCGGTCTCAAGCATCACGGCATGGCGGTCATCGACATCATCAGCCCATGCGTCACCTTCAACAACAATGACGAATCGCTGCATTCCTACGCCTGGGGCAAGGATCACGAAGTGCGCCTGCATGACATCTCCTTCCTGCCCGTACCCGCCCGCGATGAAATTACCATAGAGGACTTTGAGGAAGGCACCATGCGCAGCGTGGAACTGCACGATGGCTCCATCATCCGCCTGAAAAAGCTGGAAGCCGATTACGACCCCACCGACCGCTGGCAGGCATTGCGCACCTTAGAAGCCTCGGAGCGCGAAAATTACATGACCACCGGACTCATCTTTGTGGATACGCAAACCCCCTCCATGTACGGCGTTTACGACATGCCCGATCAGCCGCTGAATCGCATGAAGGAACATCAGCTGCGCCCGTCACGCCAGAGCATGGATGAGATTAATAAGATGATGTTTTAGGCAATCGCAGCTTCCATTCAAGCGAGTCTGGCAGCTCCCATTCTTTCCATCAAAAAACGGTCAAAGTAGACCGTTTTTTGATGGATTTTACATTGCGTTAGAGGGGAACGCCTCGCTTTACCGATTCCCTTTGGCTCGATTGTGCGTCTGACATAACATTTGACAGTTATCGCTATTTGTTGCGCCGCCTTTGCTCCATGCGGCTACATGGTCGGCATCCATTTCGCTCAACTTCCAGATTTTAAGCTTGTTGGCACCGTGTCCAATAGCGCAAAGCGGGCAGTTTGATTCATCTTTGGCTTTGGCTGTAGCGGTTTGCGTTGAATAAACGCTCTTTTTGGTTGCATCATCAAAGACGCGGACATTTAACAATTTGGTATCCACTGAACCGCCAAGAATATACTCAAAAATACCCTTACGGTTTTTAATATACGGATCCCCATAAAGTTTTTGCGCCTCTTGTGAAACCGCAGCGGGGGTATAAGAGGTCTCATGATATGTTCTATACAATCGTCCCCACTCCAATCCGCGCATTTCGTCCTCTACATCAACGAAAACGTCTGAAACCCAATCAATTACACGGTTGAAATAGGCTTTTAGCTCTTTGATGTCTGTATCGTGGCGGTGGCGGCTCATATAATCGCCAATGTTGCCTTGGTTCACCCAGTCAAGAGCGCGTTCAAAATAATCCTGCCGATTGACGCTGCCGGATATATACGCGCTCCATTTTTGAATATTCGCATTCCGACTATTGCTAAACTCTTCCTTGCCAAGCGTCACGAATGGTCCTGAATACACGGCGTTCAGCAATTCTTGATCCCTGAGCGGTACGCCAGCAATATTGATTGTTTTAAACCACTCTTTGATCTCGCTTTCCGTCCCTTCGCATTCATAAATAAGCAATTTCGTTTCCAATATCTTCGATTGCTTATTCGCGGCAATCCCCCCAAAATATTGCTCCATGCCGTTTTCATCTTTGATCGCAAATTTATTGGTTACAAATCGTCCAAAGCTGGTGATGCGCTGCTGCCCGTCTAAAACTTCCAGAGTACCATCCCTCACCTTGTTGAAATAAATCAAACCCAACGGGTAGCCCTTAAGGAGTGATTCGATGACAGCCACATCTTTTTTGCCGTCTGCATAGATATAGTTGCGCTGATACTCTGGCTGGATGGTTAATTTACCTGATAAGCCAAACAAGCCCTTGCCTTCCAGTTCGTTATACACAAACCCATCGCAAATATCGTTGACTGTAATGTCGGTTCTTAGAGTTGTTTTCATGTTATATTCCTTTTTAATAAAATTCTTGCATACATTGACTTAGGCTTACCATCAACAATAATGACTCCACGTGCATTCAAGTCATTCGCATTTAGGTAATCTGTGGTTGTGTAATGCTTATTTTTATATGGGTCATCATTTCGTTGTGTAATCCCTAAAATCTCAAACTGCTCAGGGTTGTATTTATCAAGAAAACTAATCGGTACGCCCATCACGCCATCATAATCACTGGGGATGGCATCCGTAAATGGCACTTCGATGGCGTCATAATTATCGTAGGGATCATACGAGTTTTTCCCTTTAATCTCTTTGTGCTTGCTAAATCTTAAATTTTCTGCCATGGTCATTAATGGCAAGGGTTGATGCCGCCTGCCATGGTCAAGGTTAGTAAACCAACGAACACCTTTTATGCGTAAATATTTTCTACCGTTTTCGTCTACCCTCCAACCCGCTGCGTTTAGTGGATAACTGTCAGGTACTTGAAATTCACGGTCGCCACTGCTAATACTCGGACCAAGCCACACTTTATTTTCTTTAATCAATGGAAAAACATCTTTATATGTGATGGCGTTCATATTCCCGATAATCACAAACTGCTTGCCAGACTCCATAATCCACGCCAAAAAAACACGAAACAGCGAGAAAGGCGGATTGGTAATGATGATGTCGGCTTCATCGCGCAGTTTTTTGATCTCAGCGCTTCTAAAATCACCATCGCCAATCAAATAATGCCACTCTAAGTCATCCACATTGACCTTGTGATCGCCCGTCCTATCGTGGGTCAAGACGAAAATCTTGCCGTTTTTAATGGTTTTGATTTGGTCATATTGCGGGTCACTTGTTTCAAAGAGCGTGGGCTGGTAAACGCTTTTATAGGTTTTGCTATCCACCGCATAGCTGGTACTGATAAGTTTTTTTAGCCCAAACCGCTCAAAATTTTGGGCAAAAAACTTGGTAAAGTTACTCCATTCTGGGTCATCACAGGGCAGCAGCACCGTCTTATCCCGAAATACATCCGGGTTAAATTCTAAATAGGCGGATATTTCCTTTTCAATATCGTGGTACTGGGTGTAGAACTCGTCATTTTTTGCGTTTTTGGCTTCTGAGAGATTACTGTTTGCCATAAATGATCCTATCCGATAATTGTTTTGTTCAGTATGATGGATACTGCTCAGACATTTCAGTCCATGTAGGTGGCATCCCAATCCATGTAGTGGCTTCCGGCAGGAAGCCCAATCCATATCAGCCAATTTCTGGTTCGCAGGGTAAATTTTCGACCGTCACCAGGCTTCCTGCCGGAAGCCACTACACGGATTGAGATTATTCCGCGTGAGAAGAAAATTGTGAATATCCTGATTATAAATCCCTTTTAACTCTTCTGCGCCAACAGCACCACCACCGAGCGGCACACGGAGGGGTAACACGGCGCGCTGATGGTGGCAGCCCGGTCTGCGGTGACAATATCCTGCGGGGAAGGCAGGGCGGTGTCAATCAGCCGCTTCCAGACGAACCCGCGCGGCAGGGGGGGCAGTTCAAAGCTCAGGTTGCCCCAATAGGCGTTGAAAATGGCGTACATGAACCCTTCGCGCTCTGGACCGACCTGCATGGTCATGCTAACGGCGTGGGATTGCTCGCCCCAGTCCGGCTTGCCTAGCTCCACCCCATGCCAGGTGATCGCCGCCTCGCGCAAAATCTGCGACAGGGATTTCTGATCGCCATCGCCCATGGTCAGCAAGGTGCGGCGCAGGCGAATCAACTCGCTCACAAAGCGGAACAGGTCTGCGTGCTGCTCCACCAAAGACCAATCCAACCAAGAGAGGGCGTTGTTCTGCCCATAAGCGTTGTTGTTGCCCTGCTGGGTGCGCCGGATTTCATCCCCCATTGCCAGCATGGGCGTGCCAAGCGCGAGCAAGGTATAGGCAAACAGGTTCTTAATCTGGCGCTGGCGCACCGATTCAATCGCCGGGTCCGTTGTGGGGCCTTCCACGCCATGATTCCACGAGCGGTTATCGTTATTCCCGTCCGCGTTATTTTCGCCGTTCGCCTCGTTATGCTTGGAGCTATACGACACCAGGTCGTTGAGGGTAAAGCCATCGTGGCAGGTGACAAAGTTGATGGATTGCTCCGCCTCGCACTCTTCGCCGCCGTAAAGATCGGGGCTGGCTTGAATGCGCTGCGCCAGGCTGCGGACGGTGTCATAATCGCCCTTGACGAAGCTGCGCACGTCATCACGGAATTTGCCGTTCCATTCTTTCCAGCGGTCGCCAATAAAACTGCCCACCTGATACAGCCCAGAGGCATCCCAGGCTTCAGCGATAATCTTCGCGCCCGCCAAATACGGGTCTGATTCAATATCCCACAAGACGGGGGCATTTGCGCCGGGCACGCCGTTTTCATCGCGCGAAAGGACGGACGCCAGGTCAAAGCGGAAGCCATCCACGTGCATTTCCGCCACCCAATGCCGCAGCGAATCCAAAATCATGCGCCGCACAATGGGATTGTTGGCGTTCAGGGTGTTGCCAGTGCCTGAAAAATTGGTATAGCGGCTCTTGTCTTTTTCCAAAAAGTAATAAGTTTCGTTTTCCAACCCGCGATAGCTGATGGTGGGCCCGTCACTTGCGCCCTCGGCGGTGTGGTTATACACCACGTCCAAAATCACCTCTAACCCGTTGCGATGAAAAGCGCGGATCATGTCGCGGAATTCATCTACCGCTGCCAGCGGATCATCCGGGCGGGAGCAGTAGCCGGGGTGCGGCGCGAAGAAGTTGAACGGGGCGTATCCCCAATAATTGGTCTTGCCGAGCGGCGCGTCTTCGCGGTCAAAGGCATAGACGGGCAGCAGTTCCACGCAGGTAACGCCTAATTTGAGCAAATAGGGGATTTTTTCAATCAGTCCGCTAAACGTGCCGCGCTTTTCAACGGCTACCCCCGAATTCGGGTTCAGGGTAAAGCCCGCCGGGTGCAGTTCATAAATGATCGTCTGCGAAAAGGGACGCTGCAACGGCAAATCGCCATGCCAATCGTAGCCGGAAGGGTCCACCACCACCGATTTAACCGCCTGGGCAGCATTATCGCCCTGCGCAATGGCGGCGCGGCGGCTGTAGGTGGGCGGAATCACCACCCCGCGCGCGTAAGGATCGAGCAAAACCTTGTTGGCGTCAAAACGCAGCCCGCGCGAAGGAGCATTCAACCCATGCGCGCGGTAGGCATACAACTGCCCCGCGCCAATCCCTTCCACCTGGGCATGCCAGTAATAAAAGGTGCGATGCGTGTGACGATCCAGCTGAATCACCCTGGAAGGGCGCTCATCGTCCGCGCGATCAAACAGCAAGAGTTCCAGCGCGCTGGCATTTTTGGAATAGACGCTAAAATGGACACCATGCCCGGTCACTTGCGCGCCGAGGGGAAAGCTCCGCCCAGGAAGAATAGAAGCCATACCTTGCCTTCAAGAAAAATGCTCAGGCTGAATTGCGCCGAATTATACCTGTATTCTATCGATTTTCCGCCCTTTGTCGAGTGTTTTCGTCATTACAGTCACATTGCAAGATCACCCCAGC
The DNA here is from genome assembly GCA_038206515.1 of Anaerolineales bacterium. GTDB lineage: Bacteria > Chloroflexota > Anaerolineae > Anaerolineales > Anaerolineaceae > DSYU01. The sequence goes on from JBBRAT010000036.1 coordinate 9,997, forward strand.
CCCCTGGCGAGAAGATCACTCGCCTTGCCCCCTCGCCCACACGTGGGGAGGGGGAAGAAAGAGCATAATTTGTGCAAACTTCTTTCCCCTCCCTGCTTGCGGGGAGGGACAGGCGAGCGTTCTTTGCTCGCCAGGGTGGGGTGATCTTCTCGCCGGGGTGGGGACGTATGCAAGGGGAAGAGGGGAAGTTATTCCTTCCCCATTCCACCCGAATCTACGTTAAAATAGAAGCAACCTTAGCGCGTGAAAGAGGAATACGGCATGTCTTCTCAAGCCTTATATCGAAAATGGCGTCCGCGCCAATGGAGCGAAGTGGTCGCCCAAGATACGGTGGTGACGACCCTGCGCAACGCCATCCGCAGTGGGAGGGTGGGTCACGCCTATTTGCTCTCCGGTCCGCGCGGCACAGGCAAGACCACCACTGCCCGCCTGCTCGCCAAAGCCCTCAATTGCACTGACCCTGACCTCGCCAACCGCCCCTGTGACCAGTGTGCGAACTGCCAGGCGATCACCGCCGGGCGTTTTTTAGACCTGATTGAGATTGACGCGGCGTCCAACACCTCGGTGGATGACGTGCGCGCCCTGCGTGAAAAGATCAATTTCTCGCCCAGTCAGGGGCGTTACAAAGTCTACATTATTGATGAAGTTCACATGCTCTCCACGGCTGCCTTCAACGCCCTGCTCAAGACCCTGGAAGAGCCGCCCGCCCACGCCATCTTCATCCTTGCCACCACCGAGCTGCAAAAAATACCGGCAACGGTGCTTTCGCGCGTGCAGCAATACGAATTTCGGCGCATCCCCTTAGAGGCGATCCGGCTGCATCTGCGCAAAAAAGCCGAGGAAGAGGGCATCGCGGTGGATGACGAAGCCCTGACCCTGATTGCCCGTCAGGCGACCGGCGCTATGCGGGATGCCATCGGCATGTTAGATCAGCTTTCTTCGGGCGGCAAGCGCGTCACCCTGCTGGATGCGCAGCAAGTGTTAGGCACCGCCCCCAACGCCGCCATCCTCCACCTGGTGGATGCGTTGGTAGCGCAGGACGCGGGCAGCGGATTGGCGCAAATTCAAGCCGCGTTGGATGCGGGCAGCGATTCGCGCCAGGTTGCCCGGCAGGTGGTTGATTACCTGCATAACGTGCTGCTGGTGAAAATGGGCAACGCCGCCCTGACGGATGCTACCCCCGAGCAGCGCGCCGGCATGACCCGTCAGGCGCAAGGCTTCACCTCCTCTACCCTGGTGGAAGCCATCCGCCTGTTCAACGCCGCCGCCACCGATACCCGCTCCGCCTGGCACCCCGGCTTGGGGCTGGAACTTGCCCTGGCAGAGTGCCTCGCGCCCAAGGTGGAACGCGAACCACAGCGTGATTCGCAGTCCGCAGCCCAGCCTGTAGCGCAATCAGCAGCGCAGCGTGAACCGCAGCGCGAAACCCCGCGCAGCCAAAGCAGTCAAACGCCCGCGCAGACTGCGGTGCCGCAGCCCGCAGATCAGCCAACAGCGCAGCCTGTGGCGCAAGCGAACGCGCCAGCCAATCCCCCCACCGCTACGGCAACCCCCCCCGCAAAGTCAGCCCCGCCGGAGAACGCCGCGACCTCCGAATCAAACACTGCCACCGCCACTGGCACAACGGGCAAACTCATCACCAGCAAAGAGATTCAGCAAAACTGGCCTCGCGTCCGGCAGATCACCAAAAAGCAGAACGCCTACGTAGAAGCCCTGCTCAATTCCTGCCGCGTGAGACTGGTGGAGGGTGAAAATACCCTCATTTTGGGTTTTAACACAACCATGCTAAAATCAAAGATGGATGCGGAAGCCTCGCTGGAGACGGTGCGCCAGGCGCTGCAAGCCATCTTTGGCGTCAAATTCATCGTGCGTACCGCCATCCTGCAAGGCAAAGGTGCGCAACCCGCCGATATTGACCCTGACGGCATGGTCAGCAATATGCTCGACCTCGGCGGGCGAATTATCCATGAGGAATAAAAGTTTTTTGATATAAAAATACCTGTGGTATTTTTATATCAATAAGCTGGAAAACATTTGTGAGGAATAAAAGTTTTTTGATATAAAAAATCCCTACGGTGTTTTTTATATCAAAAAGCCGGAAACCATTCACGAGGAATAAAGATGATTGTATAAAATTTTTCCAAAGGAAAAATTTTATACAATCATGGACTACCCACTCAAGAAGGAGTTAAAAAATGGCAAAGGGATTTAACCGACCAAAAGGAAATATGGGAGCTGGCGCAGGGGGCGGCGGCATGATGGATCAGATTAAAAAGCTGCAAGAGCAGATGGAACTGACCCAGGCGAAGCTGGCGGAAGAAACCGTCACCGCCACAGTCGGCGGCGGGGCAGTCTCGGTCACCATGACCGGCGCGCAACACTGCACCGCCCTCACGGTCGACCCCGACATGCTGAAGGATGCAGATGCCGAAATGCTCCAAGATATGCTCCTTTCCTGCGTCAATATGGCGCTGGATCAATCGCGCAAGCTCGCTGAAGACCGCATGGGTCCCCTGGCGGGTGGACTTTCAGGCATGGGGCTGTTCTAAATGCCCGCCAGCTTACCCGCGCCGATTGAAAACCTGATCCTCGCGCTCGAACGGCTGCCTGGCATTGGACCGAAAACGGCGTCACGGCTGGCGTTTCACCTGCTGCGCGCGCCGGAAGAAATCTCGCGCAGCCTTGCCGAAGCCTTACTCGCCGTCAAATCCGCCACGGGCATGTGTAAACGCTGCTTCAACCTCACCCTGGCGGGGCAGGAACTGTGCGAAATTTGCGCCGATACCCGCCGCGATGATGCCATCCTGTGCGTGGTCGAAGAGCCGCTGGATGTCCTCATCCTGGAGCGCACCGGTGGCTTTAACGGACGCTATCATGTGCTGCATGGGCTGCTTTCGCCCATCGAGGGCGTAACGCCGGAGGATTTGAAGATCAGACCGCTGATCGAGCGCGTGCGGGAGGGCGTGGTGCGCGAGTTGATTATTGCTACCAACCCCTCCATGGAAGGCGATGCCACCGCCCTGTATCTGCGTCAACAGCTGAACGGCTTGGACAATTTGCGCATCACCCGCCTGGCGCGCGGTCTGCCGGTGGGCGGCGACCTGGAATACGCCGATCAAAATACCCTCCTCCGCGCCCTCCTCGGTCGGCAGGATATGGGGTAATCGTAGACTTTCATCACAACAAGAGGCAATAATGACCAATCGAATGCAATGGTTCACGGACGCCCGCTTTGGCATGTTTATCCACTGGGGCATTTACGCCATTCCCGCGCGCGGTGAATGGGTCAAGCAGCAAGAGGCAATCCCCGAAGATGCCTATCAACCCTTCTTTGAAACCTTCAACCCCGTTGATTACGACCCCGCCGCCTGGGCTGCCGCCGCCAAAGACGCCGGCATGCAATACGCGGTGATGACCACCAAACATCACGATGGCTTCTGCCTGTTTGATACGAAATTCACTGACTACAAAGCCACCAACACCCCCGCCGCCCGTGACCTGACCCGCGAATATGTGGACGCCTTCCGCGCCGCAGGTCTGAAGGTGGGCTTCTACTATTCCCTGCTGGACTGGCATCACCCTGATTACCCCATCGCAGGGGACAGCATCCACCCGATGCGCAACCACCCCGAGCTGCGCGAGCGCACCGGCAATTTGCCCGCCTACGTGGATTATATGCACCACCAGGTGGAAGAATTGCTGACCAATTACGGCAAAATTGATATTCTTTGGTTTGATTTTTCCTACGAAAATATGAAGGGCGAAGCCTGGCGCGCCACCGACCTGGTAAATATGGCTCGCCGCTTGCAGCCGGACATCATCATTGATAACCGCCTGGGCGGCAACATCAAATCTGCTGCGCCTGAGATTTTCTCCGGCGATTTTGCCTCTCCTGAGCAGATTTTGCCGCCCGAAGGGGTGACGAGTGATGCCGGTCAGCCCATCCCCTGGGAAGCCTGCATCACCATGAACAACAACTGGGGCTACGCGGCGGCGGATAAGAACTGGAAATCGCCGCAAACCCTGGTGCGCGCCCTGGTGGAATGTGTCTCGAAGGGCGGCAACCTTATCCTTAACGTGGGACCCACCGCGCGCGGCGAACTGCCCTCCGAATGTTACGACATCCTCGCCGACATGGGCTGGTGGATGCACCAGAACGGCGCGTCCATCTACGGCTGCGGCAACGCCAACCTCCCCAAACCTGAATGGGGACGCTTCACCCGCAAAGGCAACCGCCTGTACGCTCATGTTTTGGATCGCGGCATTGGTCCCATCAACCTGCGCGGTTTGCAAGGCAAAATCGCCTACGCCCGCATGGTCAGCGATGGCGCAGAAGTGAAGCTGGATCGCCCGTGGAACTCCGGCGAATACCCCACCGATGCCTTCATCACCTTCCCCTCCGCCGCCCTGCCCGATGAGTGGGATACGGTGGTGGAGTTGACCTTGAAGGACTAAGAACATGAAAACGGAGATGGATAAGCCCATCTCCGTTTTCATGTTCAGCGATTAAATAGACGATCAGGACGTTTTCTTGCGCACATTACGGCGCCGGGTAGCCAGGATCAAGGGGGTTAACAGAATTCGCCGGAGTATTGGCAAAAATTATTGTAACTTCAATTAACGGGCCATCCACTGAACTGGCATACTTCTTTGCATTCGTGTCAAAGAACACCTTCTTTCCTTTCGTTGTATCGATCAGAAGGCGACCTTTATCCGCGCCTTTAATAATCAGATCTCCTGCCTTTTCAATCGAAAGATACCGTCCTGCTTGCAAGGTCTTATGGTTGAAAGAATAAATAACCCCTTGATCATAATCGGACTTTAAATGCCCTGCAAAATAAAGAACATAATCATCTCCTTCAAACTGTAACCAGGATGTAGAAAAATTTGCATCCATTGCCCATTGAAAAGAGGTGAACTCTTGCAAGCCGGGGGTTACCCTTCGTCTGGGATCTTCGTGCGTAGGAGAAGGAGTCAGGGCATTTCTGGCAATAAGGGTTTGCTTAGCAGCATAAGCAACATCGCTGGGGGTTTGCAAGAAATCTGCCCGCCTGGTAGCTTGACGTTTGGCATATTCCTGCTCTGCCTGCAATTTTTTCTTTTTTGCGACATCGAGCTTATCGTTCTTCAATTGCTCATCATATCCACGAATTTGCCCATCAAGCGCCTTCAAAACCGGGTCATTGATCGTTACCGTTGGTTTAAAGAATGATGCCTGAGCTGGGTTCTGCGGATTGAACAAGGTTAGTATAACTCCCCATCCGATCAAAAAAGCAAAAACGATCCCAACCAGTGCGATGCTTTTTTTATTTTTCATTTTGTCACCTGATTCTTATAAGAACTTGGCCACCACTTTATATCCGTAACCCATCGAAGGGTATTGGTCGATACTGATGTAGTTTGAAATGTATTTAACGCAGAGTATAATTTTATAAAGGAATTGTCCGGAGTACTACAAGTTACGTCCGTTACTATAATGCCACGTTGATCGCAGGCGGCATGTTGGGTCATAACACCCTTAAAATTGATTGTCCTCCCTGACATCTGGTCAACAGCATAATCACTTAATCCTTGCCATTGAGCAGCATTCGTCCAATTTTTCGTATAAACCATTGGAATAGCACTACACCCAATACACCCTGTCGAAATGTAAAAAATATCAGACGCTGTCCAGTCAGGATGATCAGCACTACCGCACATTGTTCCCCAATTTAGCAAATTTTTATTATAGCCAACATATGAACATCCTTGCGCGTCGCCAATATCAAAAAACGGGTAAAAGATATAGTTTGTTAGCGGATCATAAAATACCGAATTTACTCCATTCACCCAATCTTTGGTCGGAACTGGATCATTAAATTGTAATTCAATATCACTTGCGCCTGCCACAGCAACTTGGTTATAATATCCTAACCTATTAATATCTTGCCCAGCCTGCTTTACCATATTTGCCCACGCAATTCCACTATTTAGGTTCACACTTTTCGCAGAGTTATTTGTGCCTATACCAATCGTTATCAATGACGACCAATCAGATCCTACACAACGACTATATCCCCTTGCGTAAGATAGAACTCCGTTTTCTACTTCATCAAGTGTCTTAATCTCACTGCCCAAGGTCATTACGCCCCATTGATTATTTTGTATTATCTGGTAGCCAAAATCAATAAACACAAAACTATCCTGGCTTCCTGGTAGATTAAAATCTCTCGTCCCCATTTCGCATCCTGCTTTGTCGAGAAGATCGTTATTTACGTTATCAAAAAAATTAACGACATAGATGCTTGTAGAAACAGGAGGAACAGTTACTTGTAATTCTTGCCAGTTTATTCCGCTATTGAGTGCAGGAAGATATGCCTTATTGAAAAGATTTTTACCAACTCCTGGAGGATTTGGAACTGGAGGAGGATAAGAAGCGTTCACAGAATTTACTTGTTTCGGAATGGATAAAACCCATAATAAGGTTAAAAACGTTGCGAAAACAATTAACGGCATTACAAGCAGAAATATTTTAATTGCTACTCTTTTTATCATTTATCCCCTCCGCAAGAAAGGTTATTTTATAACATTGTACTCTTAATTGAGAATGAAAGCGATGTGTTATGTGTTAATGTTGTTTCCCCCGGTACGGGTGAAAGTTATGCGCCAACTCCAAGCCCTTCTCCACGCTGCGGATGTGCTTATCCAGGCGCGCAATTTCGCGTTTTAGCTGCCCGCGGCGCAAACGCAGGCGCAGACGTTGAAAAAGAGGAGGCGGCAGGGCAGAATCCGCCAAAACCGCCTCAATTTTCGCCAATTCCTTATGCGCCACCTGCTCCACCATCAGGCTATTCCAATAGGTTGCCTCCATGCCAGAGATCATGCCACGCGGCACGAACAACTGGGCAACGGAGATCATCATTTTTACGCCGTGTTGATGCTGATTCTCCGCCAATTCGTAGCGGAAGGCTTCCTGCAGGGCGGAATACGCCTCGCCAAACAGCATATAGCCATCCTGTTCGCGGTTGGTGTAATCAATCGCCCGTTGGCGCAGCTTTTTCAGGTCCTTCAGTTCGTCAAACACCTCGGCGGCTTCTTCAAAGGCTTGGAAGGCGCGCACATACGCAAACTGCCCGGTCAGGTCTACGCGGCGGTTGCATTGCGGGCATTGCATCCCCCAACCCTCTTCGGGCGGGGTGAGCAATGCGCCGCAGGTGGGGCAGACGAACAGCAGCTCTTCCATAGAGGCTAGAAGGGCGAACCGACTTCCAGGGTCATCATCGAGTTGAAGAATACCGGCTTATACAGCTCATATTCTTCCACCGTTTGCCCCTGAGCAATGACCACCAGCTGGGCTTCGTTCCAGTAAATGTTGCGCAGCCAGCGTTTGCGGCGCGCATCGCCTTCTAAATACGAATAGATCGCGTCCAAGATAATCAACGTGGCGGTGGGCGTCACTTCAATGGATTCAATTTGGATGCCGGGCAGCGCGTTCAAGCCTTCTTCCATGCCCTTGCGCAGGGTGGGAACGTCTTCCGCTTCCACTTCGTAAGGCAGGGTCATCTTTTCCACCGCGAAGCAGGTGTTGTAATGGTCTTCGTAGGGGGTGATGATTGCGCCGTTATGCTCGCCGGTCATGGGGATTTCGCGCCAGCCCATCGGATACCACAGGGCAAACCCGCCCTTGCTAACGTATTTGCGTAAGCCGGTGTATTCCGGCGTCGTAGAACCTTCTGTAAGCGTCATGCTTTCTCCCAAAATTAGGATTGTGTTTCTCAATTTTATAAAAAGAGGAGGATCCTCCTCTATTTTATAAAATTGAGAAACATCACCACATATTAATCGGTTTTGATGGCGGCAATTATAACATAGACGGATGGCAACTGCTCCACTTATCCGCCCTTCACCGCCGTGACCACCAGGTTGCCGCTCGGCCCCGGCTGGAACGGCGCGGACTGCATATCGCCATACGCGCGAATACGCCCAAAGCCTGCCTCCGCCAACAGCGCGAGCAGTTCGTCATGCAGCAGGGAGCGCAGGCGGGTGGTCGTCAGACGCTGCTGCCATGAGGTGGATGGCGCGGCGCGGTAGAGGGTGAGGATGTGAAAATCAATCAACCCATCTGGCAGATAATCATAAAAGCGGATAAACACCCAATCCTGATCGTCCTCACGGCGCGCCTGCGGCTCCATCCAGCGTTCGTGGGAATGGGCGAGCGCGTCAAAATTACGGTTTTGCAAGACCAGCAGCCCGCCCGGTCGCAAACAGGCGGCGAAATCCGCCAACGCCGCTTGCAGCGAGGGCAAATCCGTCAGATGCGGCAATGAATTGCCCAGGCAGAGCAGCGCGTCAAACGGGAAGAGCGGGCTGGAGGCAAACGCAGCTTGCAGTTCGCCAAAGCCCGCCGCCACAAACGGCAAGTCCAACCCCGCCTGCTGGGCATGATGGCGCGCCTGCTCCACCATCCCCACGCTCAGATCACTGCCCGCCGCCAAGAATCCCTGCTGCGCCAAGGCAATGGCATGTTGACCCGTGCCGCAGGCTGCGTCCAACACCCTTTTCGGCGCAGGGAGGAAGGAAGGCAGGCTGTGCAGCGCATCCAGCAAAAAGGGCATCTCCACCCCTAAGCGCGCGTTCCAGTTCACAAACCGGTCATAATCTACACTGAGAGCGTCATACATAAAGAGTCCTTTCCCCCCACCGCATCGCATACACCGCCACGCCAAACGCTACCGCCACATTCAGCGAGCCTTTCACGCCTTGCATGGGCAGGCAGACTACCCGCTGGCACAGTTCAAGGATACCCGGGTCAACGCCGGTGAGTTCATTGCCCACCACCAGCACCAGCGGCGCGCCTTGCGTATCTGGCTCGCCAGCAGCATTTGGGAGGCAATCAAAGAGCGGTTCGGCGCGCGTTCCGCCTTCCAACGCCCACAGGCGCATCCCCTGGTCAATCAACGCCTGGGCAGCCTGCACGCCGTTCGGGTGATGCTGCCAGGGCAGGCTCTTTTCCGCGCCGAGGGCAGTTTTGCTCACCTTGGGGTTATCCGGCAGGGGCGTGACGCCCACGAGATGCACCTTGCGCACGCCCGCCCCGTCCGCTGTACGCAGCATGGCGCCCACGTTCCACGCACTGCGGATATTATCGAGCATGACCTCCAACGTCACCGCTGAGACTGCCTGACTCACGGCGCGAGGCACATCGGCGCGACCGTAAGGCTGCCCCACCGCCTGCATTGCGCTCTTGCACGCCGGGCAGCTTGGGTTAAACGGCTGGTTGGCGACCACCGAAAATCGCAGTCCGCACCCCGGGTTGCTGCATTGCCACGCCTGAAAAGTGACTTCATTTTCTACATCAGACATTAAGAGATCCTTAACTTCCCAATTCTGCGATTTGGAAGTATAATTTTAGAGTAAAATGTAAACGTTTACGTACCGCTCTTCCCTGCAAAATGGGTGATTTTCTGATAATTTATTGCGCACCTGTGCTAAAATAAACGCAAGAAATTCCTGTTAGACTGTTGTACGTAAACGTTTGTTCATAGGCAGTTCAAACTATATCCCCATAATATCATAGGTCGGAACTAAATGAACATCTCTCTCCCCGAACATGGCAACAATTACAAAACGTCCTCCTTCAAGGTGGGCGTATATGTAGACGTAGCCAATATTTATAACAACGGCGGCCAACGCATGCAGTATGATGTACTGCGTGAATTTGCCTGCCGCGATGGCGCTGAAGCTGTGCGCCTGAACGCTTACGTCACCTTTGACGCTTACCGCGCTGAAAAGGATGAAGAGTACCGCAAAGGCTCTTCGAATTTTCATTCTGCTCTGCGCGACCTGGGCTACAAGGTGATCGTCAAGGAAATCCGCTGGTATGAAGACGAAGCGGGCAACCGCATCGGCAAAGCCAACGCCGACCTCGACCTGGCAGTGGACGCTCTGCTTCAATCTGCCAATTTAGACCGCGTGCTGGTCGTTTCTGGGGATGGCGACTTCGTGCAGGTAGTGCGCGCCTTGCAAAATGGCGGCTGCCGCGTGGAAGCCGTGGCTTTAGATAACGTCTCATCGCGCCTGAAGCAAGAGGCGGATATGTTCCTCTCAGGCTACCTGGTACCGAACCTGATTCCGGTGAAATATCGCACCCAACAATACGAAGTGCCGCCCATCGCGTGGGGAGAGTTAGGCTCACGCGTGCGCGGCTGGTGCTATTGGCACAGTGAACAGGGCTACGGCTTCATGCGCTTCCTCAAAACCATGTCGCCGGCATTGTGGATCACCGATACGCGCCACCCCGATTCGCCCTACATGACGGCGTTCTTCCACGACTCCAACCTGCCCTCGCAGGTCAATCCGGCCGCCCTACCCAGCCGCAACTATTTCTTTGAATTTGACCTAGTCAAATCAGAGCGCGGCGCGGGCATCCAGGCAATGGAAATTGACTTAGCCAGCCGGTCATAACGGAATTATTTTTGGTGATAAAAAAGGGATTGTCCCTTCCCCTGGCTGCGCTAGTCGCGTGCTGGGGGGGGCAGGCAGTCCTTTTTTTGGGGTTCATAATCACCCCACCCTGGCGAGAAGATCGCTCGCCGGTCCCTCCCCAAAGATCAGGGAGGGAAAGAAGCAAAGAGCAGAAGAAATGCCTTTCTCCCTTTTTTCTTGTCGTTGCCCTCCCTGATCTTTGGGAAGGGACCGGCGAGTGATCTTCTCGCCAGGGTGGGGTGATCTTTCAAAACAATCAGGAGGATATAACGATGGATATTTCTTTGCGTGGACATGTGGCGTTGGTGACGGGCGGCTCTGGGCAGCTGGGGCGAGTGATTTGCCGGACCCTGGGGCAGTGTGGCGCGGACGTGGCGGTGAATTATTTGCACAATCGTGCCAAGGCGGATGAGCTGGTGCGCGAGTTGCAGGCGATGGGCGTGCGCGCTTGCTCTCTTCAGGCAGATGTGACCGATTTGCCTTCGGTACAGGCGATGCAGCGCGCGGTGACGGCGGAACTGGGCGCGCCGGATATTTTGGTCAACAATGCGGTCATTCAATATGCCTGGAAGTCCGTGTTGGAGCAGCCCCTGGCGGATTATGAGAGTCAGTTCCGCTCGTGCGTGCTGCATAACGTGATTATGGCGCAAATCTTTGCCCCAGCGATGATCGCCAAAGGCTGGGGGCGGATTATCGCCATCAACACTGAGTGCGCCATGCAAAATTTCCCTGGGCAGAGCGCGTATGTGGCGGGCAAGCGCGGCATGGATGGCGTGCTGCGCGTGCTGGCAAAGGAGATCGGCGGCGCGCAGATCACCGTGAATGAGATTGCGCCGGGGTGGATGATCAGCGAAAATTCACCCGAGGCGGATGCCGAAGGTCAGCGCAAATATCGCCAGAGCGTGCCGCTGCAACGGCGCGGTCACGATCAGGATATTGCCAACTTGGCGGCTTTTTTGGCGTCAGACTTGGCGGAATTTATCTCCGGGCAGTATATTTCCGTCTCTGGCGGGAATGTGATGCCTGCGATTTAGGCGGGGGCAGAGAGAGGGTAGGGCTTCCTGTACGGTTAGGGCAAGCCCTACCCGTACTTGTAGCGGTCAATTTTCTTCTTCTTTCCCCTTCGCCGGGTTGTTGACCACGCCGATGACTTCGTCCTTCCACTGCGGGGGGGCGGGGTCGATGCGCGCGCCGAGGCGTTCCAGCACGCGGATGGAGCGCACGTTTGCGGCGTTGACCACCGAGGCGATGTGATCGAGGTTCATTTTTTCAAAGGCAAAGCGCAGCGTTTCGCGCCCGGCTTCGGCGGCGTACCCCTGCTGCCAGAAGTCACGCCCCAGTTTGTAAAAGAGTTCCACTTCGGCAGTGGCGTATGGCTGGCGGGGCAGGACGTAAAATTGCAGCCCGGCGTAACCGATGAGCGCGTTGGTCTCTTTGAGGACGATTGCCAGCGTGCCGCAGCCATTTTTATCATTCTCGGCGGCGTATGCCAGGATGCGGGCGGCGCGCTGCTCGTAGGTACGCCGGTAGCCAGGATCATAGCGGAACACGTCCGGGTGACCTTCAAACAGGGTGTACGCAACGGGAATGTCCTGCTCGTAAAAGGGGCGCAGGATGAGGCGATCCGTGGTTAATCGGGGTGGCACGCAGCTGCTCGCTTTCTAAATCACCCCAGCCCCCCAGCCCCCTCACCCACACGTGGGGAGGGGGAGAAAGAGAACACGAGCTTGTGCGCTTTCTTCGCTCTTGTGTTCTTCTCCCCTCACCCACACGTAGGGAGAAAGAGAACGCGAGCTTGTGCGCTTTCTTCGCTCTTGTGTTCTTCTCCCCTCCCCACGTGTGGGTGAGGGGCCGGGGGATGGGGTGATTAATTATTCGTGGGTCATCTTGCCTTTATCGGCGGCGGAGGCGTTGGCATGCGCGGCGGTGCGGTCAGCAGCCATTTCTTCAACCGTCTTGGTATGCAGCCGGGCAGCGCCTTCGGTTTCCATCAATTTGACGCGCTTGCCCGCGCTTACGGCTTCCGCAAGGCGTTGGCGGGCGGGTTCGATCTCATCCGTGAAGTTCGGCAGCCACTCGGCTTGCGCCACCAGCATTTCATCCGTCATTTGCCAAACTTCTTCAGGGTTGCAGACCGCCCCTACCAGCGGATCCATCAGCATTGCCTGTTTCAGCAGGGTCACATCGCCATGCACGGCGGCTTCCATGCCCAATTCCTGCACGCGCACCGATGCGGAACACATAGCGGCGCATACCAACGGCAAATCACCCACCACAGGCATATTAATGCCAGTGCGGTCTACGTAGCCGGGGATTTCCACAATGCAGCCATCCGGCAAGTTGGTGATGTTGCCACGATTGGGGACGTTGAAATGTCCGCGATAGGGGCGACCCGTCTCTAAGCCTTCGATAATGTACGAGCCGTGTTCCTCACTGCGCTGATAGGTTGCCAGGTTCAAGCCATCCTCGGCAAGCCATTGGGGGAAGTCCGTCTCGAACCAGTTGCGTCCCTCGGTGCAGACGCGCAGATAGCCGCCAGTTTCGCCGTTGATCCAGCTGGAGAGGTCAATCCACTGCATAATTTCATCGCGGCGTTTGCGATACCAGGGCACATACTCGCTGAAGTGTCCGTTCGACTCGGTGGAGTAATAACCGGTGCGGCGCAGAACGTCAATGCGCACTTTTTCGGTTTGGGCAAATTCAGGGTGATTTTCAAACTCTTGCAGCAGAATGGGGAGCATATCCTTGCCGCGCCAATCCACCTTCACAAACCAGGTCTGGTGATTGATGCCCGCGCAAATCACGTCCACTTCGCGGCGGTGCATCTTGTAATCTTCGGGGAGGAGACCTTCGCGCTTCGCCCAGCGGCTGACGCAATCGGTGATTTGCCAATGCGCGCCCTGCACGCCGTGACACAGTCCCACCGTTTGCACGCCGCCATATTTGTTGCATGCCCAGGTGTTCATCGCCATGGGGTTGGAGTAATTCAGGAAGAGGGCGTTGGGCTGCGCCACTTCGCGGATGTCACGGCAGAAGTTGAGCAGCTCGGGGACGGTGCGCTCGGCGTACATGATCCCGCCCGCGCAGATCGTATCGCCCACGCACTGATCCACGCCATATTTCAGGGGGATGTCAATATCGTATTGGAAGGCTTCCAGTCCTCCCTGGCGGATGGTGGAAATGATGTATTTGCTGTCGGCAACGGCGGCGCGGCGGTTGAGGGTGGCTTCGATGCGCGCGGGCAGACCAGCGGTATCAATATCTTTTTGGCACAACTGCACGACCATATCCAGGTTGCTGGCGGAAATATCGGTCATGGCAAAGACGGTATCTTGCAATTCTGGCACAGTCAGAATGTCGCGCATCAGGCGGCGCGTAAAGCCAATCGAACCGGCTCCAATCATGGCAATTTTCAAGGGCATTGGGAAATCCTCCAAAGGGATAAGAGATACAGGGTTATTATACCCCCAAATTTTTGGCGGTTACGCAGTGTATGTGGTTGCATACCAGTCTGTGTAGTGGCTTCCGGCAGGAAGCCCAATGCTATTCAAGCAATTCTTCCTGCGAACCAGAAATTGTCTGACGATTGTCAAGCTTCCTGCCGGAAGCCACTACACAGACCGAGATGCCACTACAGGGATAATCCGCGTAGCGGCGCACTGCGTGCGCCTCCTCTGATGGAGGGGATTCTTCTGATCGAAACAGAAAAGCCTGATCCATCGTTGGGCGCGCGCAACGCGCCACTACACGGACACGTGAACGGTTACTGTTTTATTCCCTTACCGCTCTACCCGCAAGCTAATCACCTGATAGGGCCCATAATTGATCTGCGCGTAGCTGGGTCCGACCATTTCCACCGATTCCGGCTTCACCTCACGCTCCAGGAAGTCCACCGAGGTGACGTGGGCGGGGGCGGTCTCGAAGGCGATGCCCAGCGTACCGGCAACGCCCAGGGTTTCGTGCAGGCGGATGATGTAGCCTGTGCTGCCATCTGCGCCAGGCTGCGTGCTGGGCAATACCCACGCAGGGACGATGCCGTTTAGGTCAGAGACAAAGCTAAACAGGGGGTGATAATCTTCGACCGCCGCCACGCTGCTGATCAGCGCGGGCGCGTAGAGGGCTTCCGCCTGGGCTGCCGTAGAGAGGCGGCCATTGCGGGTGATGGGTTGGTAACGCCCAATGGCAAAGCGCAGGGTGTGATTGCCGCGCTCGGTGGAATATTCGGTGCGGTGACGCTGCCCAGGTTCGGTCGGACCAGCGGGGTCTGAGGGGGCGCGCAGCAGGGTGAGGGCAAGCTCGCCATCGCGGCAGGCAAAGCCATATTTCGCTTCGGTGATGATCGCCATCCCTTCCTGTCCCTGGTCATCGGTGACGGCAGCCCAGCGCGAGGCAGGCACTTCCCAGGCGGCTTCTTCACGCGGCATACCGGGGGTTTGCTGACGTTCCAGCGCGCCAAAGGGTGCGCCATAACGCGCCATGCGTCCACGGCAGGCGGTGGGCAGGTAATAGCGCAGCACGCGGTGTTCTTCGCGCCAATCCACGTCCACTTCTACGCGCAGCAGCTCGGAATCGGCTTCCAGAATGTAGCGCACGGTGAGCTGAGAGGCATCGCCCAGCTTGCTGATGCCGGTCAGGGTAGCGCGCACCGGTCCGCTTTCGGTGACGGTGAGCGCTGCGCCGGTGATCCTATCCGCAGTGTGGCGGGTGGTGATGTGGTCAATCTCCCAGGCGTCAAAGGTGGGCGGATAATCGGGGTGCAGGCGGAAGTGCGGCGCGGCGATGAGCGGCCATTCCGGGCAGTTTTGGGTCGAGGTGCATTGATGCACGGTGGTCAGCGCGCCGGTTTCGTCAAATTCTACGCGGATCACGCCGTTATCCATCACGCGCGGCGAGACTTCCCAGTTTATGCCGGTCGCGCCGGTTTCGGTATGCGCGACAGCCATCACGCCCAAGCCTTGGACGCATACGCTCACCAAACCCCGCTCGCCCGCAGCAGTCTTCACCGTTTGCGCGCCCAACTCGGCGGGCACTTCCACCACCATTTGGCGATCCAGGGCAATCGGGTTGAAGATTGTCAGAGTTTGCCCCTCCCCCAGGGTCTTGCGGAGGGCAGCGGTGGCTTCTTCTTCGGCGGTGCGGAAAATATCCGTGCCGAGGGTTTCCATTTCTGCGCCCAGCTGATCGTAGACCAGTTTGATGGAGCTGCCGGGGATGGAATCATGGAATTGGATAAAGGAGAGGCGTTCCCAGGCGTGATCGGGCACCGGCGCGCCACCCGCCAATACGCGCGCGGCTTCCCAGACTTGCAGGGCGCGTTCCAGGCGGCGGTAGCGGCGTTTGTATTCGCTTTGGGTGGTGTAAATACCGCGGTGAAATTCCAGATAGAGTTCGCCTTCAAAGACGGGCAGCTTTTCGCGGGCGGTTTCGAGGCGGGCGAAGAAATCTTCCACCTTGCCCCATTTGACGGGCGGCACTTGCGCCAGATTGCCCAAGCGGTTGAGACGTTCTAACGAATCGACAGTCGTGCCGCCGCCGCCATCCCCCACGCCGGAAAATTTTATAAATTCGCCGTTGGCAGCCAATTCGCGGTACCGTTCGGCAGATTGCGCCAGCGCGCTGATTTCCTCATTGCCTTCGCTGGTGACGTCCAGGTGGGTGAGGACTTCGCTGCCATCCGCAGATCGCCAGACGAAGGAATCGTAGGGGAAGCGGGTTTGCGAACTCCACGAGAGCTTGCTGGTATAGAAGTGGGTGACGCCGCCCAGCCGCATGATTTGCGGCAGAAAGCCGTTAAAGCCGAAGCAATCCGGCAGCCAAACCGTGTCGCTGATTTCGCCGCGCAGGGCTTTGAAGCGTTTCTGCCCCAAGACCAACGAGCGACCCAGCGCCTCGCCGGTGGCAATCAGCGTGTCAAATTCTACCCACGCGCCGCCGGTGGCTTCCCAGCGACCTTCCTTCAGGCGCGCTTTGATCTCTTCATACACTTGCGGGTAGCGTTCTTCCACCAGCTTCATGATGTGCGGGGAAGTCCACATAAATTGATATTGGGGGTATTCATCCAGCAGGCGCAAGGCGGTGGCGATGGTGTGGATGGCTTTGCGATTGCCTTCCACTTCGGGCCACATCCAGACCAAATCGAGGTGGGAATGCCCCAACATGGTGACGGAGGGCTGCCAGCTTTCGGCGGGCAGGGCGGCGAAAATGCGCTTGAGCGACTGCCCCAGGGCGGGGATGCCGCCGCGCTCCCATGCTTGCCAGGCATCATCGAACATTGCCAGCATCCGGCGCAACACGGGGTGGGCAACGCTGACGGCGGGGAAGGGTCCCCACTCGCGCACCATGCCGCCCAGGTTGTCGCGTTTGGAAAGGAACGCCACGTAATCTACCAGCACGTCCAGGTCCCAGTAAACTTCCCAAGTTTGCAGATTGCGGCAAGCCGTCCACGCGCCTTCAAAGCGCAAGCCGTAGCCATCAATAGATTTTGCGCCCGGATACCACATGCAGGTCTGATACGTGCCGGTGTCCAGCCAGAGGGTGCAGGCGCGATCCGGCAGTTTGCAGTAGGGGTGGGCAACGTCTAAGCCCGCGTAAGGCTGACCGTCCAGATAAGCGACCGTCTCGCCACGCGAATCCCAGAAGAAAAAGCGACGACCGGCTTCCTGGGGCTGGGGGGCAGGTACATCTACGCGGAACCAGGCTTGCTCCCATTCGCCATAGGGCGCGCCGAAATAATCGCCAGAACGGATGGGCTGGAAATCCAGCGCAGCAGCCTCGTCAACGGTGAGCGGGCTGGGTTGGATGGGGCTGATGACTGCCGTCAGGTCGTGGCGATTTTCCCACAGGGTGGCTTTTAACATCCTGCGCAGCATTGCCATGCGGTTGGGGACGAGTTCGGGAAGGGGGTTCAGTTGAGGGGGCATAAGAGGGGAACTCCTGAAATTTTCGGAATGGAATAGGGAACTTCTACCTTGGATTCTATCACCGTTTGGGCATGGGCTTGTGGATTGGGCGCGGAATGCGGATTTCCTCGCAGCGCGCCCTCACGCTACCGCATCCCATTCCCGGTCATGGCAACCGCGCGCGGCTTCTCCTTTTTGCCCAACGCCACCTCATACGGGATGCCCGGCAGCAGGTCGAACACGTCATCCTGCACGTCCTGCTCGCCGCTGGGGTCTAAAATCACGCCCCACACCCAGGCGTCACTGCTGTAACGCGCAAAGCGTTGCCCGCCGATCCGCACGACCTCTATTTTGATCTGCGCAGGCTGCATCCGCCACGCTGACCAGGGTTTGAGCAGCATCCGGTCTTGCGCCATCATGCGCCCACGCCCATCCTGCAGCACCGCGTAAGCGATCCGCGCCTCATCGCGCGCCAATTCCGCCACCCGCAAACTGCTGCGGGCTGCCACCTTCACCGTTTGGCTGACTGCTTCCTGCCGGTCGCCGCTGGGAACAAAACTGCCCGCCCGCAGATGCATCCGCACCGCCTGCGCCGTGTCATTCACCACGTACACCCCCATCCGCTCGCCCTCATCCGCCAAAACCACAATCACATCCGCAAACGCGCGCTTGACCGGGAAGAAAGACAGCTTGCGGTTGAGGTAATAATCCAGCGTCCCCCAACCATGTACGGTGGGCCACGAATCATTGAACATCCAATAAATGGCGGAGGAAGTGCTGGGCATGCGCCGCCGGTAATTCTGGATGTACTCCTTCAGTCCTTCCGCCTGCAGCAGCCCGCTTGCCAGGGCATATTCGCCCGCGCTCATGCCCGCAGCCGGCTTGCCGAGCCAATAGTCCACCGCGCGATAGGTCACCCCCACCGCCGAATGCCAAAAACTGACCTCGTTATCGTGCGTCTCCCAGGCAAACGAGCGCGGCGCAAGCTCCTTTTCGTCTAAAAAGCGGCGCAATGCGCTTTCCGGCGCGCAGCCCAGTACCCCGCCCTCATTCGGGAAGCGATCCTCATACCGCCGGTATGCCCAAAAGTTCAGGTCATCCCATGCCAGCGACACGCCCCACGGGTGCTGATCGCCCAGCGTAGGGTCAGACGGCGTGCGCGTGACGGAGGAATACGGCGAACTCGGCACATACGGGCGCGTCCCGTCCAGCCGCTCCATCAACACCGGGAAAAGGTGATGATACAGCACCATGTCCGGCGCGGTGCGACCGAAATCCTTATAGCCCCACTCCCACAAACCGGCTTCATTCTCATTATTCCCCGCCCAGACCACCAGGCTCGGATGCGGGCTAAATTCGCGGATGCCCCAGCTCACTTCGCGCTCCACCTCGCGCAAAAATTCAGGCTGGTCGCCAGGGTATTTGGCGCACGCGAACAGCAAATCATGCCAGATGAGGATGCCTTTTTCATCGCACAAATCCAACAGCGGATGCCCTGCCCAAACGCCGCCGCCCCAAATCCGCAGCAAGTTCATATTTTCCGCCTCCGCCAGCGCTACCATGCGGCGGATCTTGGCGGGGTCCGTCTCAAATGCGCTCATTTCGGGCGGCACCCAGTTCGCGCCCTTGCAGAAAATGGTCTGCCCGTTCACCTGCAAGTGAAAATACTGCCCCTCCACCGGATGCGGCGGCTGTTCCAGAGTGACGCGGCGCAGCCCCGTCCGCCCCTGCCAGCTTGCCACCGGCTGACCGTCTACCCGCACCTGCGCCTCAATCGGATAGAGATACGCCTCGCCGTAGCCCCTCGGCTGCCACAAGCGCGGATGATCCACCTGCAAAACCAGCTCCGGCTCATTTTCGCCAGGGCAGAGGGTGGTGATGACCTCGGCGCGCATCCCGCCCTGGCTGCTGACGGTAATCTCCGCCGAGATGGACGCATCCCCCGCCACCCATAGCATGGGCTTGACCCTGATCTGCGCGGATTGCAGCCCCTCCGCCACCTCTGCCAGCACGCTCACCTGCTGCAAACAGACCGGCGCATCCCACAGCACTTCCATCTTGCCATGCAGTCCGAAAAACACCAGGCGCGGATTCCAGTCCCAGCCGAATTGATACTGCGGCTGGCGCAGGTGCATCCGTTTGTTCAATTGCATATCGGTGCGGTTGGCGTATTCCCCAAACGGCAGGTCTGCCACGCGGAACAAGCCGCTTTCCAGCAGGATGACCAGCTCATTTTCGCCCTCGCGCAGTCCGGTCAGCGGCAAATACAGCGGGCGGAACGAATTGGCGTGCGCCCCAATCACCTGCCCGTTGAGCGCAATCAGCGCGGGACCGTCCACCACCTCCAGGTGCAGCAGGGCAGGTCGCCCCGCCGCCTGTGCCGCCACCGCCTCGGCAGGCACGCTGAAACTGCGCCTGAGGATCCACTTCTGCTCCTCCACCCAGCGCGCCTTCAGGGCGTTCATGCCCATGCGCGGATCGTCCAGCAGTCCGGCAGCCTGTAAATTCGCTTGCACACTGCCCGGAAACGCAAACGGCAGATAGCGCGCCGCGTCACTGGCTGGCTCTCGATACTGCGTATCAAACCCATGATTCCCGTCCGTCCAACTTGCCTGCCATTGCCCAGCCAAAGAAATTACATTCATTGCGGATGCCCTTTCGCGTGAAAAGTGTGAATAGATTCAATTGTATGCCATAACGCAATAGAAGATCACCCCAGCCCCCTGGCGAGAAGAGCACTCGCCTTGCCCCCTCACCCACACGTGGGGAGGGGGAAGAAAGAGCCTAGCCCCCCGTCCCTGCGTCGAGCAAAGATCACCCCAGCCCCTAGCCCCTCCCCGCAAGCAGGGAGGGGAATAAGAGTTTAAATTTACCGCCATTATCGGCTCTTTCTTCCCCCTCCCCACGTGTGGGCGAGGGGGCAAGGCGAGTGCTCTTCTCGCCAGGGGGCTGGGGTGCTCTTCTCGCCAGGGTGGGGTAATCCTCTCGCCAGGGGAGGCGTGTTAACGTATGTGCTGAAAAACTCTAACTCCCCCCTTCCCAAACCACGCGCGAACCGCTAAAATTTTAGCATACCAATCTCTTAAAGGAACTTCCCATGCCCTCCTCCTGGCTCTCGAACACCGAAACCCCCGAATTGCAGCCGATCCACGCGCTGCGCCAGCTTTATCACCCTGAATCTGCGCCGTATGCCTTCCACGCCAATACGTTGGCGGATGCGCTCGCCTGGCAGCAAAAGACCCGTCCCGCCCTGCTGGATGCGATCGGCACGTTAAATTTGCCCGCCGCCCCGCCTGACCCGCGCCTGCTGGAATCGGTGGATTGCGGCGATTATATCCGCGAAAAAGTGCTGCTGCGCACCTCCGCCTATACCCTCATGCCGGTCTACCTCCTCATCCCCAAGGGCGCGATAGCCCCCCTGCCTACGGTGATCGCGTTTCACGGGCATGGCTACGGCGTGCGCGACATTGTGGGCTTATGGGAAGACGGCACGGAACGAACCACGCCGGATGGCTATCACAAGGATTTTGGGGTCGCCCTGTGCCGCCGCGGATTCCTGGTGGCTGCCCCTGAAATTTCCTGCTTTGGCGAACGCCACAACGATTACACCGCCCTTGCCGCTTCCGGCGCGCCCGTCCCTTCCACCTGTCATCACACCGCCACGTTAGCGTTTCACCTGGGCGGATCGGCGGTCGGCTTGCGCGTGGCGGATGGCTTCCGTCTGGTGGATTATCTTGCCACCCGCGCGGACGTGAACATCAACCGCCTGGGGGCAATGGGCATCTCCGGCGGCGGCATGCACACCTTCTTCTCTACCTGCCTGGATGAACGCATCCGCGCCTGCGTGATCAGCGGCTACTTTGCCCCCTTTGCGCAATCTATTTTTGGCATGGATCACTGCACCTGCAACTACATCCCCAACCTGCACCGCTTCGGCGAAATTTACGACCTGGCAGCCCTGATCGCCCCGCGCCCCCTGCTGATCGAAGCAGCCACCCACGACCCCATCTTTCCCATCCAGGGCGTGCGTCAGGCGTTTGCCCGCGCCCAAAAGGTGTATACATTGTGGGAACAGCCCTCACCCCTTGAACTGGACGAATTTGAAGGACGTCACCAAATCAGCGGGCGGCGCGCCTATGACTTCCTGTGGGAGGCGTTGGCTTGACGACCCCTCCGCCCCACTTTGCCTACTTCATCACCCCGCACGGGTACGGTCACGCTGCCCGCGCCGCCGCTGTCATGTTGGCTATGCGCAGGATGAACCCCCTGGCTGCCTTCGAGATTTTCACCAAAGTCCCGCCCTGGTTCTTCTTCGATAGCCTCCAATCCGGCTTTGGCTACCATGACCTGTTAACCGACATCGGCTTGGCGCAGGATTCCGTCATGGAAGAGAACCTGCCCGAGACGGTGCGCCGCCTGGACGCTCTGCTGCCCTTCCGCCCCGCCAAAGTGCGCGCCCTGGCGGAACAAGTGCGCGCGTCAGGCTGCCGCGCTGTGCTGTGTGACGTTGCCCCGCTGGGGATCGCAGTTGCGCACGCCGCCGGTCTGCCCGCCGTGCTAATTGAAAATTTCACCTGGGATTGGATTTATGAGGGTTATCTTGCCGCCGAACCTGCCCTGGCAGAACCCATTGCCTTGCTGCGCGCCGCCTTTGCCCAGGCAGATGCCCACATCCGCACCCTGCCCGCCTGTGACTTTTCCAGTCCCGCCGACCTGACCACCCAACCGGTCGGTCGCCGCGCCCGCACCGCCCCCGCCCTCACCCGCGCCGCCCTCGGCATAGACCCCGCCCGCCCGGTCGTTTTGCTGACCATGGGCGGCATTGGAGGCGCGTACCCCTTTCTGGATGCGCTCGCCGCCAACCCAGCCGCCACCTTCATCGTCCCCGGCGGCAGTGAACGCTTTGAAAAACGCGGCAATCTCATCCTATTGGCGCATCACTCCAACTATTACCACCCTGACCTGCTGGCTGCCTCTGACCTGGTCATCGGCAAGCTCGGCTACAGCACCCTGGCGGAAACCTATCTCGCCGGATTGCGCTTCGCCTTTATCCCCCGCCCACGCTTCCGCGAATCGGATGCGATGCGCGGCTATGCCATCGAAAAGCTGAACGGCATCGAGGTGAATGAAAGCCGCTTCTCTTCCGGCAGTTGGATGGCGGAGCTGCCCGATTGGCTTGCCGGCGCGCGCCCCACCCCACCCACCCAAGATGGCGCGGATCAGGTTGCCCAGTTTGTGTTGGAGAACTATGCGTAATTAATTAGAGGAAGGAATTCCTTTACCTTAACACTGCCTGCCGGACGGGCGTTCGGCGGCGTTGATCGCAGAAGACGACTTCGGCGCGCTGCTGGCTGTGATGGGTGCGCTTCTGGGCGTACATTGCCTCATCCGCGCGCGAGATGGCGTTGTTCAGGCTGATTTCATCTGCGGTGGTCGCCATGCCAATGGAGATATGCACAGGCATCGAGTTATGCGCGGCATTATATTGCTCCAGGCGGCGTTGGATGCGGTTATAAATGATATTGGCGCGTCCGCTATCCACCTCGGGCAGCAAGACGGCGAACTCATCCCCACCCACGCGCGCGATGCGGTCTTCGGTGCGGAAGCAGGCGCGCAGCAGACTGGCAGTCAGACGCAGCAGGTCATCCCCCGCCGCGTGACCAAAGCTATCGTTCACCTGCTTCAGCCCGTCCAGGTCGCACATAAACACGCTGACGGGCGTTGTCTGCTCGTCCATCAAGCGTTCAATATCCTCTTCGTAAGAACGCCGGTTGAGCAGCCCGGTCAGCGGATCGTGCATCGAAAGGTAATGATTGCGCTCATCCGATTGTTTATCCACCAGGGCAGCCGCCAGCAGGGCAGCCAGGCGTTCCGCGGCAGCTTCATCGGCACGGGTATAGTCGCGCTCGTAAGTGGAAAGCGCCAAAACGCCCACGCGCTTGCCGTGAATGACCGCCGGGGCGATCAGAAATCGCTGCTGAAAGGAAAATCCAGCCGCCTGCTCCCCCTGAAACTGAATGCTGCGCGCTTCCACAATCACGTCTGAGCCGCCGTTGGCTTGCCCTAAAATGGGCAGACGCTGTAATGCGCGCATGAGGGCATCTTCGGATAAGAAAAAGTCAAAGGGAACGTCCGCGCTATTTTCCACCGGTTGCAGCTCCCCGGTTTGCGGATCCAGCAGGCGCAGGTAGCCAAATTCGCTGCGGGTCAGGCGGCGCGCGCTGGTAATCAGCAGGTCGGCGATCTCTTCAAACAGGGGCTGCGCCATAATGTTCATGCTGAGGGCTGCCATTTCTCCATTCAAGCGCGATTCTTCGCTCAAGACTTCCACCGCGCACTCATTTTCAGCCAACGCAGCTTTGAAATGTTTCATGCGTTGATAAAAATACAGGGCACATCCCCCCGCCAACGAAACGCCCAACACCGCAAACAGAAAAGCCCACCAGGCGGCTTTCAGGTTTTCAGCGGCTGCCATGCGCCCCAGCCAGGAATATCCAAGCAGAACAGAGGCAAACGCGAGGACGGCAAGCAGTTCACGCCGGAATAGGAGAGGGGAGAGTCGCAGGGCTGAGGTTTTCATAGGCAAATTCCTTTTTCGTTTCTATATTTTAAAAGTATCGGCAGCAAAACCGGAAACTTTGGGGTAAGATTAGCGAAAAGGATAAGGTATCCATGAAAAAGACGTTAATTCTCCCTGTACTCTGCCTGTTCCTCCTGGCGGCCGCCTGCGCGCCCACCAAAACGCCGCTGCTCCTCCAGGATCGCTCCGCCACTGCCGCGCCTACCTCCGCCTTAGGCAGCGCCGTGACCGTCTGGAAAATGGACGGCTACGGTCAAATTGCGGAAATGGGCAAAGACCGCGTGCAAATCTATTACGCCACCCAAAAGACCTGCGTCCCGCTCGGTCGCCCCTACCCAGTTGCAGGCAATCACCTGGGCGGGGATACGGGACCTACCTTCACCATCAGCGGGGATACGCTCACCATTGCGGCTTCCTTTTATACGCAACAAAGCACGTATCATCGCCTTAGCGCGCTGCCCCAGGTCTGCGCGGACGCTGCCTTGCACGCCAAAGACCCCCAATACGCCTTTGAAGCCTTCTGGAACACCTTCAACGAGACCTACCCTTCCTTTAAGCTGCGCGGGGTAGATTGGCAAAAGACGTATGACGCCGTCCGCCCTACGGTAGACGCACAAACCGATGACATCGCCCTCAAACGCATCTTCGTGGAAATGGTCAAGCCCCTGAAGGACTGCTCTATCTCGATGGAGAGCGGCTACGGCGGCGCGCCCTTCAGCAACCCTGCCTTCGATGACCAGCCGGATTGGCGTTCGATGGGGCGCGGATTGACCCTTAACTTGGGCAAAACCTACCTCAAAGAAGCCCAATGGACGGACTCGGGGCGGTTTTATTACGGCAAACTGAATGCCTCCACCGGCTACTGGTACATCAAATTCCTGGGGGTCGCCCCGCAAGAGGGCAATGACGCCGCCCTGCGCAAAGAATTGGATCAGATTGTCACGTATTTTCACGGAATGAGTGCAGTGGTGATTGACGCGCGCGCCGTGCAGTATGGCGGTTCTGCCTATTACGCCAACTTGTTGGCAGGTCACTTCACCGAACGCGCCACCCCCGCCTATACGGTGCAAATGCTCTCGGATGGCAAGCTGACCCCCGCGCAGACGGTCACCGTCACCCCCGCCGAGACCACCTTCTTCCGCGGCAAGCTCTTCGCCCTCATGTCCCCCCTGGATAGCGGCGCAACCGAGCAGCTCTTGCTGCAGCTGAAAGCCGTTGGCGCGACCCTGGTGGGTGAACCGTCCGCCGGGTGCCTATCGGAAAGCCTGAGCGTGCCGCTGCCCTCCGCGGATGCCAACAGTCGCTCCTCGTTCAGCCTGCCCTATCAGGTCATCACCACCCTGGACGGCAAACAGTACGAGAAAGTCGGCATCTCCCCCGATGTGCCGGTAAAAATGACCCTGGCGGAATGGGCGGGCGGTCAGGATGCTATCCTGCAGCGGGTGATTGATTTGATCGCTGGGAAGTAACTTCATATATATCGCTAATATTTTGCATAAAGAATTCTTACAGACCCGCCGTATATTGAATAGTGTAAAGGGCAGTCAGCAAGTTCAGTCCACTGCCCCACCACAATTCAAACTAATCATTAATTTTTTATGGAGGTCTGTATGATTACTCGTTTTGATCCATTCCGTGACATGATTTCGATGCAAAATGCTTTGCAGCGCCGCTCCGCTTTCAACCGCATGGTCAACGAAGCCTTACACGAATCGGAAACGACGGATTGGTCGCTGGCTCTGGATGTGATTGAGCTGGATGGCGAATACATCGTCAAGGCTTCGCTGCCCGGCGTCAAGAGCGAAGATGTTGAGATCACCTGCGAAAAAAGCTTGCTGACCCTGCGCGCCCAGCGCAAAGAAGAGAGCGAAACTGAGCAGGGCAAAGTTCACCTGCGCGAACGCGCCTATGGCACGTTCAGCCGCAGCCTGACCCTGCCGAATACGGTGGATGCCGACCATATCCACGCGGACTATGCCGATGGCGTGCTGACCCTGCATCTGCCCAAAGCGGAGGAGCTTAAGCCTCGCCGCATTAATATCAGCAAGAACTAAATTAAGAGAACATAAAAAAAGGAGTTGACACTAATGTCAACTCCTTTTTTTATGTTCTCTCTATTTTTTTAGCGACCGCACCGTCAGGAACAGCCCAACCGCAATCAACGCCGCGCCCCACACCCAGCTAACCAGGCTGGTGACGCTTACCAGCAGCACAAAGCCCATCACCGCTAACACGCCAGCGGGCCACAACGCCCACGTCAGGCGCACGCCATTCACGCGGCGCAGGGATACGATCCCAAAGGTGGCGGCTAACCCCAAGAAGAAGACCGCGCCAGGCAGCGCCTCATTCGCATAGCGGTATCCGCTGGTAGCAATCACCGCCGTCAGAGTCAACAGCACGCCCCCTGGGATCATCGCCCACCAGTTTTCGGGCGTCACCAACAGGATGACCCAAAAACTCAGTCCAATCATGCCCAAAAACAAAGCGCCCCCCAGTTCACCGCCCTCTGGCAGAAGGTGGGTGAGGGTGCCGCCCATCAAAAAGGTCAGCCCCAACATGGTAAAGGAGGGAATCACCGCCCACCAGCGCACCTTTGGGTCACTGAAGAACGTCCACAAAAAGCCCAGCCCCACCACCCCAAACAGGCTGATCCAGAACCATTCCTGCCGCTCCAGCGGAACAGGCAGCATGCGCAGGTTGTTCAGCAAGAACAGCCCGCCCAACAGGATCAGCCCCAAGCCGACGACAATCGCGCTCATACTCCGATTCTTCGACATATCTCTTCCCTCTTTATATAATTTTCACCGAACCAACGCCGGTTTCGATGTGAATATCCACCCGATTGGCGGCGGTGGCAAAATCAGCGGATTGATAAGCGTCCATCCCTTTGGGGAAGCGCTCCGTATCCACCTGAATCGTCGCCATGCCGCTCTGCGCCTGAACGCGCGCCGCCACGCCCTCTGGCACATGCGCGGTGATGGCAGCCGCCCCGCTCTTGAGTACGACGTGGGTATGCCCGGCAGCCTGCGGAAAATAAATTTCGGTATCGGATGCGCCGGTGGAAAGGAGCAGTTCACGCACCTGCAACGCGCGCAAATCCAGGGTATTGCGGCTCGCGCCCGTCTCCACTTCCAGCGAGAAGGGCAATTCCTGCGCCAGGTTGATCTGCCAGACCATGCCGCCATCCGAATAGTCGGGGAAGAAAGGGGCAGGCGCGGGAACGCGCAGGTCCACCAGGGTTTCATCCGCGCTCTGACGCACATTACTTTCTACGCCGCCCGCAAAATGCCCATCCAGCAAAACACCCGCAGCCGCCCCGCCCTGCAAGTGAATCTCGCCCGCGCCATGATGCAAGCGCAGCCGCGCCCGTTGACTGGTATCTAACCGCAGGGTCAGCGCCTGATCCTGCCGGTTGCGATTGACCATCATCCTGCCGGGGCGCACCATCCACATAATGCCCATCGCAATCAGCGCAACGGGCCAGAGGACACCCCATACGTTGAAGTTGGCGGGCAGCAGCCCCATATTATCCACCAACAGCAGCCCGCCGACCAAAATCAGCGCTGCGCCAAAGAAGAATGTTCTGCCTCGCATGGATTTGTCCTTCCCATCCAATGAACCTGAGAATATTGTATTCTATATACGCACCAGGGCGAAGGATTGTTGCAAGCAAATTTACTTGAGCGCCGCCACAATCTGCTGGGTATCGTAGCGCAGCATAGCGTCATACGTACTGGCGGGCCCGCCCGGTGCGCTGAGGGAATGGGTATACAAATCCGCCACCACGCGCACGCCGGTTTCCTCCGCCAGTGTATCCGCCAACTGCCGGTTTGCGCCGCTCTCCAAAAAGACAACGCGCACATGCGCCGCCTTGGTGGCATCAATCAACTGCGCCAGCTCGCGCGCCGAGGGCGAGGCTTCGGTCGAGACGGATGGGATCAGCGTGCCGATGATCTGAAAGCCGTAGCGGTCGGCGTAATAGCCAAAACTCTCATGATTGGTGACAATCTGGCGTTTGTCCGCGGGGATAGCGCCTACCTGCGCGCTAATCCAGCCATCCAACACCTGCAAACGGGTGATAGCAGCCTGGGCGTTGGAGGTATATTCCGATTGCCCTGCCGGGTCCGCGGCAATCAGCCCATCGCGGATATTTTCTACGTAATGGATGGTGTTGAGGGGGTCCAGCCAAAAGTGCGGGTCGCCTTCGGGGTGTTCCAGCTGCACAATTTCCTTTTGGGTGGGAGTGCGGAAGGGCAGCCCGGCGCTTGCCTGCACCACCCGCCGCCCAGAAGGCTTGATGTCGGCATTGGTCAGGACGCGCGCCAGCCAATTTTCCAAGCCCGCGCCGTTCTCAATCAGCACATCGCTTTGGGCAATCCGCGCCACATCCCGCGGGGCAGGCTCAAAGGTATGCGGATCCATCCCCAGCGGAACGAGGCTCTCCACCTGAACGCGCGAGCCGCCCACCTGAGCCGCCAAGTCCGCCAAAAAGCTCTCGACTGCCAAGACGCGCAGTTTACCAGGCTGCCCGGCATCCGCTGAAGAAGAAGGCACGGTGGGGTTGACGCAGCCAGTCAGCAGCGCAGCGAGAGAGATCAGCACCATCAGCCGTCTCAATCCGATTCTACTTTCTCCAGCAGCATGGCTTCGTGACCGCGCAGGTGCAGCAAGCCGCCATGCAGCAACTGCGGATTTTCCTGCTCTGCCAGTTCCGGTCGGCGGCTGGAAATCAGCACGCGCCAATGCGCCTGATTCAGTTCGCGCCCCAGCACCAAGCCTTGCTCTCTGCTGCTAAAGTTGATCGCCACCAACAGGGTTTGCTCCTTCGACTGCCGGACATACGCCAGCAGCACGCGGCTATCCGGCGCAATCGGCAAAAAGATGCCTTGGGTGATTGCCGCGCAGCGTTTGCGGATGGCGAGCAGCTGTTGATAAAAATGCCAGAGCGAATCCGGTTCTACGCGCTGGGATGCCAGGCTGCGGGTGACGTGATCGGCATGAACGGGCAGCCAGGGATGCACGTTCGGCGGGCAAAAGCCGGCGTTTATTGCGCCATTCCACTGCATCGGTGAGCGGCAGCCATCCCGCCCCACAAAGAAGGGATAATACACCCGCCCCACTGGGTCTTGAATCTCTGATTTCCGGCGGATGCGCAGATCGCGCATGCCAATCTCTTCGCCATAATAAAGGAAGGGCGTGCCGCGCAGGGTGAGCAGCAGCAGCGCCGCCATTTTCAGCTTGTCATCCTTTTCGCCAGTGTGCCAGCGCGTGGCGGTGCGGGTAATGTCGTGATTGTTCAGCACGTAATTGGGCCAGTCCTGCTCGCCCAAGAGATGCTCCCAGTGGTTAATCAGGCGCATCATCCGGCGCGGCTCGAAGGGAGCGTTGAGAAATTCAAAGTTAAACGCGGCATGCAGCCGGTCAATGCCGGTATAGCGGGCGGCTTTCTCGGCAGAAGAGAGGAACGTCTCGCCCACCACGTAACGGTCACCCGGGTAAGCAGCCAGCAAGGCGCGCAATTCTTGCAAGAGCGGCATCATTTCCGGCTGATCCATGTCATAAACATGCTTCAGGCGGTCAAAACCGCGCAAACCAAAGGCAGTGGGCTGGTCAGGCAGGTCAGCGTGCTTGAAATACGCATTAAACACATCCAACCGGAAACCATCCACCCCGCGATCCAGCCAAAAGCGGAACACATCCAGAATCGCCTGACGGACCGCCGGGTTGCGCCAGTTCAGATCAGGCTGCTGCTTGAAGAACATGTGAAAATAATACTCGCCCGTGAGCGGGTCAAGCTGCCAACCGCCCCCGCCAAACACGGATTGCCAGTTATTGGGCTTGGCGCGCCACAAATACCAATCCCGATATGGATTGTCCTTGGATTTGCGCGATTCCTGAAACCAGGGGTGCTGGTCAGAGGTATGATTCAGCACCATATCCAAAATAATGTGCAGCCCGCGCGCATGGGCAGCCGCAATCAGCGCGTCAAAATCCGCCAGCGTGCCATATTGGGGGTCCACATCGGTATAATTGGCAACGTCATAGCCAAAATCCACGTCAGGGGAAGGGAAAAATGGCGAAAGCCAGAGCGCATCCACGCCCAGTTCCGCCAGATAATCGAGCCGGGCGGTGATGCCAGGGAGGTCGCCAATGCCATCGCCGTTGCTATCCGCAAAGGAACGCGGGTAAATTTGATAAATCACGCCATCGTGCCACCAGGTCATACACGCCTCGGGGAAAAGAAGGATAGGGTTATTATATCGCATCCTTTTTTTCTGATACAATAACCTGCGGGCAGCCGCTCCCTGCCTGCCAAAGGACTCTCCTCATGGATTGGATGCCCCTCCTGCCGGTGCGCAGCTTATACGACTCGTTTGATGCGCCCGTCACCCCGTTTGACTGCGGCGCGCTCTGCCGCGTGCATAACCCCACCGGCAAACCCTTCTGCTGTGATATTTGCCACGCGGTGCCGGCTGTCTATGCGCAGGAATGGGCGTACCTTGCCCCACGCACCGACCTCTGGCACGTCTGGCGCGGGGATGAATGCCCCACTCCCCCCGAAGCTGTAGATGAACTGCGCGCGCAAACCCCCGACTCAATGATCCTGCTCGCCTGCCTGGGTCCCGCCCACTGTCAACGCCCGTACCGCTCCATCAGCTGCCGCGAATTTCCCTTTTTCCCTTATCTGCACTCAGACGGGCGATTTTTGGGGCTGGCGGTGGAATGGGAATACGAACCCACCTGCTGGGTCATCAGCCACCTGCAAAGCGTCACCCCCCAATACCGGCGCGAATTTGTGGCATTTTATGATCGCCTGTTTGCCGTGTGGGATGATGAAATGGAAGCCTACGCCGCCCGCTCGGAAGAATTGCGCGAACATTATGCCGCCCTGCGCCGCCGCGCCCCGCTCCTGCATCGCAACGGCGCGGATT
The DNA here is from genome assembly GCA_038206515.1 of Anaerolineales bacterium. Taxonomy (GTDB): domain Bacteria; phylum Chloroflexota; class Anaerolineae; order Anaerolineales; family Anaerolineaceae; genus DSYU01. Next base: position 40,872 of record JBBRAT010000036.1, read on the forward strand.
ACTGGCTTTCGCCCACCAGCGAACGCCTGACCAAGCTCCCCGCCGGACGCGCCTTCCCCACGCATGGGGTTTATCAGGAATAGGTTATGACTGCTCAGGCAACCCCGTATTTGTGAAGATAGTCCAGTCCGTGTAGTGGCTTCCGGCAGGAAGCCGAATGGTATTCACGCAACCTTCTCTGCAAAACAGAAATTGGAGAATGATTGCTGGGCTTCCTGCCGGAAGCCACTACACGGACTGGGATGCTGGAGCAGTCACAGAATGTTTCACATTTTATGTAAAATAGACAATCTTTATACGGAGACTGCATGAACGCTGAACTGCACATTCAACTGCACCCCGAAGCCAACGCCGCCGCCGAGGTTGCCAACGGGCTGCCCCTGGAGGAGGGTCAGCAAGTCACCGCGCTCAGTCAGGAATTAATCACGGTAGACCTGGGCGCGCTGGATGACACCACCACCTCGCAAGAGTGGTACCTGAACGGTCACGATGACGTGGATTCCTTCTTTATACTCGCGGATGACCCGCCCGCTGAAGCCGTTGCCTGAAGCATGAAGCGCGTTTCACTTTCCGCTGCCCTGCTCTGCCTGCCACTGCTGGCGTTTTTGGTGATCCCGCTGATCGCCTTATTTCTGCGCGTCAGTCCGCAAACCCTGCAAGCCGAATTACAGACCGAGCAGGTGCAGCAAGCCGTCCTCCTCAGCCTGACGACCTCGCTTACCACCGTGCTGCTCACCCTGCTGACCGGCACGCCGGTGGCATACCTGCTGGCGCAGACCGCTCAGGCACGCGGCAGAGAGTATGACGAGGAGGAGGGGGATGGCGGACGCAGCCGGCGGCGTGGGTGGATTTTACGCCTGATTGACAGCCTGATTGACCTGCCTACGGTGCTTCCGCCGGCAGTGGCAGGGCTGGCGTTGCTGATGGCGTTCGGGCGGCAAGGGCTGCTGGGCGGTGCGCTGCGCGTAGTAGGCATCACCCTGCCGTTCACTCCGGCGGCGGTCGTCCTGGCGCAGACGTTCGTCTCTGCGCCGCTGTATGTGCGCGCCGCAACCCTCGGCTTTGCTGCCATCAGCCGCGAGGTACGTCAGGCTGCTGCGTTGGATGGCGCTACCGGCGCGCAAACCTTCCTGTACGTGGCGCTGCCGCTGGCGTGGCTGCCCATGCTGACTGGGCTCACTATGACCTGGGCGCGCGCCCTGGGTGAATTTGGCGCAACTCTGCTCTTTGCCGGAAATTTCCCCGGACGTACCCAAACCATGCCCCTCGCCATCTACTTAGGCTTTGAAACCGACCTCAACGCCGCCCTTGCCCTCTCCTTTGTGCTGATTGTCGCCTCGTTTGCCGTGCTGGTCGTGGTCAAAGCCATATTGGCGCGCGCGGAGTAAAGGAAACCGGATGAATCTTCACCTTGAAAACACCGCCATCTTCTTGACGGGCGCATCCAGCGGAATTGGCGCGGCAGCTGCCCTGGCGTTTGCTGCGGAAGGCGCGGACGTGGTCATTGGCTATGGGCAAAACCAGGCGGGCGCGGAAACCACTGCCGAAAAGGTGCGCGCCCTGGGTCGCACGGCATTCCCCCTCTCCCTCAACCTGGCAGACCCCGCCAGCCTGCCCCATGCCCTGCAAAGTCTGCCCGCGCGCTTTGCCCAGCTGGACGCACTGGCATTGTGCGCCGGCGAAAATATCGTCACCCCCCTTGCCGAGATTTCGCCTGCGGAATGGGATCACGTGATGACCGTCAACCTGGGCGGGCCGTTCTTCCTGGTGCAAGCGCTGCTACCATACTTAAAGGAAGGCAGCAGCGTGACGCTCGTCTCCAGTGTGGCATCCCAGACCGGCAATGCCCAGCACATCCACTATGCCGCTGCCAAAGCCGGGCTGAATAACCTGACCAAGAGCCTGGCGCGCGCGCTCGCCCCGCGCGTGCGGGTCAACTGCGTTGCGCCGGGCGTCACCCGCACGGCAATGGGCATGGCAACCGTCCCCGCAGACTACCCGCGCAAGAATCTGCTCGTGCCGCGCTTTGCCGAGCCGGAAGAAATCGCCGCGTGCATCGTGTTTGTCGCCAGCCCGCTGTGCGGCTTTATGACCGGCGCTACGCTAGACGTCAACGGTGGGCGGATGCTGCGGTAAGCAAAAACACCCTGAGCAAAACCCTCTCTTTTCCTTGACGATTCGCCCATTCGCCTGTATAATACTTGAACATTACCCGATGCGGGGTAGAGCAGAGGCAGCTCGTCGGGCTCATAACCCGGAGGTCAGTGGTTCGAATCCACTCCCCGCTACTAACGAGAACCGTAGTCCCTGGGGCTACGGTTTTTTGATGGGCCTGAGGGTCGATGGTTACGAAAAATCACTTTTAGGAGGATTTTTCGATGAACCGCAATCCCTCAGGCCTGTTATTTTCACTTTGTATTGACGGTTTCGTCAAATACAAAACCGCCGAAGGCTTAAGCCAACGGACGGTTGATTCATACGAGTGGGTGCTGCAAAAGTGGATGGAAAAGATGGGCGATCGGCCAGTTGGCAAGATCACTACTGCCGACGTGCTCGATTACATGACCTATCTGCGTACCGAGTATGTCCCCCACACTTTCGCCAAACCGAATCCCGCACATGATGCTCCGGCGCGCAGACTCTCCCCTAAAACACTGCGTAACCACTGGATCACTTTCAAAGCTTTCTTCGGTTGGGCGATTGCCGAATTCAAAATCAAGAATCCCATGGAAGGCATCCCGGGTCCACGCTACAAGGAAGCACCCGTGGGGTCCTTTACTCAGGAGGATCTCGCGGCACTGCTTAAAGCTTGCGTGTATTCCCGTGAATACAATCCGATTAACCGACACAATTTTGTTACCCGCCGTCCTTCTGCCAAACGCGACGAGGCAATGATTCTGTTCTTGCTGGACACCGGTTTGCGGGCCTCCGAGCTGTGCAGCCTGAAAATCGGTGAAACGGATTTGCGAAACGGTAAGATCGTGA
>JBBRAT010000037.1:0-43640 GCA_038206515.1 Anaerolineales bacterium
AGGCGGCGAGGAAGCTGACCCATTGAGGGAAACCGATGACGGTGACGAGGTTATGGAACATCATATAGGCAGGGACGCAAGGGGCAGCCCAAGGGATGGTGGCGGCGAGATTATCAATGAGGGTGGACTCAAGGGCGCGGGTGAGGGCAGACCAGCCTTGGAGGAAGGCGGTAACCGTGTGGATAAAGGGTTTAGGGGTCATTTTAGGGGTTCCTCAGCAACTTTGACACTTTGACAAGAACTTTGACACTTTGACGGCACTTTGACACTTTGACAAATAAGGGCTTGAATAGAGGGAGAGAGGCGGCGAGACGCGCCCTGACCGCCGCCATCGAGCCAGCCACGGGATTGCCAGGCATCGAGAAGGGAGCGGGCATCGCGCTCGGAGGCGCCCCAGGACTGTAAGATTTGGATAGAGACGCGCCCATTCTTTTCATTGAGGGCGCGGGTGGCGAGGGCAAGATCGGAGGGGGAAAGGAGGGGAACGCCGGGAAGGTCAACGGTGAAGGATTGAACGGGGATCATTTTGCCCCCCCATTCAAAGAGAAAGCGACCTGGGATTTTGGGTAATTTTTCAGCGCCGGAATGAGCGAGGACCACGACCGAATCGGAGGCAGAAGGTACGGGAAAGCAAATGCGGGTTTGGAGGTTGGTTTTGAGAGAAGAAGAGACCTGATCTACGCCAGTGCGCTGAGAGATAATAACGGGGTGAATGCCATGAGCGCCTCCCCAGGCGATGAGACGGGAGAGGGAATTGGCTTCATCAGGGGAGATGGTGGCGGCTTCATCCACGATGAGGACGATGGGGGAGACGCGAGAAGAAGCAGGGACGCGCTGATTGAATTCAGGGAGGCTGGTGGCGTTGACCATGCTGAAGGCAGCAGCCCGAGAATCAGCGGACTGGTGCAGGAGGGCGAGGGAATCAAGTAGATTTGAGATTACAACCAGGTGGGGGAAACCAGCGTAACGCCCAAATTCAAGGGAGTTCTTGCCATCATAGACCCAGATTTCCGCCTGCCCGCCTTCGGCGAGGGCTTGAATCCAGGCATGAACCAGGCGAGTTTTGCCCATGCGGCGGGCGCCACCGATGAGGACGCTGCCAACATCGGCAAGGGGCAGCCAAAGGGGACCTGCTTTGGTGACGCCAAAAGGCAGGTGGGTGGGGGAATAGGCGCGCTGGTCGAGGAGGTTGAGAGGTTGGGGGTCTAACCTGGCAGGAGGGAGAGGGGAATAGCCAATTTGGAAGAAGACGCCGCGCGAATTGGTTTTGACGACCGGAACGCCGCCCAAGACTGTGGAAAGATTGTGGACAAAAGAATCAGACAAAATGGATTGCAGGTTTTTGACATTGGCAGGGTTGACAGACGCAATTGCGCGGTCTGGGCGCTCCCAGAGGTAAAAAGAGGGCAAGGATGGATCGACCAGATGGCGGGCGAGCAAGGCGCTGAGGTGGGCGTGAATTTCTTGAGGGGTTTTACGGGTCATTTGATTTCCCTCCATTGGGCTTCAAGGATTTCTAAGAGGTCAGGATTTGAGGAAAATTCAGGGGGAATTTCCGCAGGGGCGTAGATATGGGAATTGACGGCAGGGGGGGCAATGAGGGAGGTAGAAGGGGGCATGGCGCGGGAGGAGGGGGCGCGCTGCTGTTGGGAGGGGAAGCCGCGAGTGGCAAGGTCAATGGATTGATCGCGCTCGGTAGTGGCGGGCTGCAAAGGGGTTTGGGTGAGGAGGGGGATGGAGGGGGCGGGGCCCATTTGGATAAGGGGGTAAGGGTTACGGTCAGGGTCGTAGACATTGCCATGACCATCCGCGATGAGAGGATAGCGCCCGGCGGCATCGGGGGCGCGGTCACGGAGACGCTCTTGAAAGACGGGAATGACCTTGATGAGCAGCCAGAGGATGACCAAAAAGACGAGAGCAGCAGCCAGGTAAGGGGTGAGGGCAACCAGGTTATTGACGAGCTTTTCACGCTCTTCGGCGCGCTGAAGGGAGCGGGTGGTGAACTGATCGAGGGTGGCTTGCGCCTGAGCGGTGGCGGTGGAATGGGCGGCATCGGCAGTAACGGTGAGGGATGTAACCCAGCGGGCTTGGGCAGTGGCGGTGGCTTGCGCCTGAGCGGTGGAAGTGGCATGGGCAGCTTCAGCGGTGGCAGTCCAGCCGGTGAGCATCCAGGCTTGGGCAGTGGCAGTGGCTTGCGCCTGGCGGGTGGCGATGAGCTGCTCGGCGGCGGCGGTGGATGTGGATTGGGCGGCAACCTGGGTGGCGTAGAGGTCAGCGGCTTGGGTTTGAGCGATGCGTTCGGAGGCGGTGGCGGTGGCAAGGAGGTGGAAGGCATCGGCGGTGGCTTGCGCTGATTGGGCAGTGGCGGCAGCGTGAATATTTTGCAGGTTGGAGGCGACAACGGTAGCGCCTTTGGATGCTTGCTGGGTGCGAATGGCGGCATTTTCGGCAGCGGTAGCCGTGTAAGCAAGGGTGGACTGCTCGGGGGCGTAGATGGTGAGCTGGAAGAAATTGAGGGCAAAGCCAACCGCCAGGCAGGACATGAGCAGAATAAAGATCAGGAACACGGTGAATTTGGGCATGTTACCAGCCTCCCCAGGTAGGCAGCTGAGGTTGGGCGGGCTGCCCGGCAAGCTGCTGCGAGTTAGGCTGCTGCGGGGCGATGGGCGGAAGAGGGCGGGGCTGAGATTGGATGAGCTGCATGAGGAGCATGGTTTGGATCAGCTCAGGCATGGATTGGGCGGGAAGCTGAGAGGGGGAGCGCGCCCAGTGGGCGTTGGGACCGGATAGCCACTTGGAGGCAGTTTGGGAGGGGGGGAGTTCTGAGCGCAAAGCGGCTTCGAGGCGGGAGATGCGGCGAAGGAGAAAGGCAACCAGGACAGCGGCGAGGCAGGCAAAAAGGACAAAGAGACCGATCAGGATGGTATTTCCGAAGGCGGTAGAAGCCTGGGCAGCCGAGGCGATTTGAGCAGCCCGGGCGGCTTCGATGGTTGCCTGAGACTGGGAGGCAGTCGCCACGGAGGAGGAAATCCAACCGAGGAGCATGAGGGCGGCAAGCAAGGCGATGAGAACGGCGGCAAGAATTTTCATGGTTGACCTTTCGGGTACGCCTAGGAGGGCGAAGAAACGATGACTTGCAGAGCAACTGGGTGGTTGTAGAGGGCAATGAGCAAGGATTCAATGCGCCGGGTGAGACGGGAGGCAACCCAATCGCATCCGAATGGGTTGATGGCAGCGAGGGTGAAGGTGCTGCCGTCACAACTGACGGGTTTGAGGGATTGAACCCAGGAGGTGTACTCATGGCGGCGCATTTCGGCGCGCAACTGGGCGTCAATCATGGTCCAGATTTTGGAAACCGGCGGCGCGTGAGGATCATTGACGGATTCGTTGTTGTTTAAGGGATGGTTAATTAAAGATTCGGGGTCGGCTGGCGACCCTCCCTGGGTCGTTTGGCGACCCTCCCTGGGTTGCGTGGCGACCCTCCCCCTGGGTCGTTTGGCGACCCAGGGTCGGCTGGCGACCCTCCTGCGGTAGGTGACCCTGGGTCGGCTGGCGACCCTCCCCCTGCGCTTGCTGCGGCGGGTTTTGGGAGGACGGAGGGGTGGGTAAAGAGGGATCATCATCATCGGTGAGATTGACCAGCTCATCGAGCTTGACGGTGTTGATGCGGTATTCTGTGGAAGATGAGGGGGTGGCTTCGCGGACAACTTGAAGGATGTCTATATCGTATAAGGCTTTGAGGGTATCGCGGACCGTGGTGCGCGACATGGAGGTTTTTAGCATAAGCCGGGACTGGCCCGGGTAGACGTGATTACCCTCATCGTTGGCGTGATCTGCCAGGGCGAGGAGGAGGAGTTTTTGAGTGGAAGTGAGTCGTTTGGCGTTAAAGGCTTTGGACATTAAAAGGATTGACATGAGAGAATACCTATTTTAGTTTCCAGGGTTGAATCGCGCCCGGGCGCATTGGTTTGGATTGCGTATCTTTTGAACGGTAGGCGTAAGGACCAGGACGACCGTTTTCAAGGATTTCCGCGAGGTTTTTGGTACGGGCGGAAAGATATTGGAAAGATTGACGGATTTCAATTTGGAGATCAGAGACGACCGCGAACATATCTTCAAAGCAAAGAATGGTGTTATGGGCGTGCCGGCGGGCGCGGATGCCCTCCAGTTCAGTGGAGAGGGCAGCGGTTTGGGATTGGAGATCGTCCGCGGACTGCCTGGCGGCATTTAGAGCGGAGACAAGATGATTGAGACGAGTAAGGAGCAGGTCTTTTTCTTGCGCCTGGCGGTAGGCTTCGGCGATGGCAAGCCAGGAGGAGGCAACGGCGAGCAGGAGGAGCGAGAGGGTAAGGGTAAGGGTGAGCATTAGAAGCCCTTGCCGCCGAGGACGAGGTAAAGCACAAGGGCAGCAAGCAGGAGGATAATGACCAGGAGAGAAATGACGCCGGTGGTGATGCGATCTTTATGATTCATAGCGAAAACCTCAAGAAAAAAGGGACTCGTCAGGAAAGAAGAGAGAAAATAAACTTGTGACCTCTGGAGGAATTTCTCCACAGGAGGATTCCAGAAAAAAATTTATTGGAGGTCACATGAAAGACGAGATTGATCTGTTTTTGCGCGGTCAAAAGAAACTGTCGGAGCGCACGCGCGAATTGTATAGGATGCACTTGAAAATAATAGCGGGGTGGTGCGAGGAGAAGGGGGTAAAGGGATGGGAGGAGCTGACGCCGGAGCTGATGGAAGCGTTTTTAGCCTCGAAGAAATGGGGGGACTCGCATAAGTGGTCATCTATGGCGGCAGTGAGGCGGTTTTACCGGTGGAAAAGCGGGGAAAGCAACCCGATCTTACAGGTGAAAGTGTATCGGAGAGGATGCCCACCGCAGAAGACGTTGAACCGGAAGCAAACCGACCAGCTGCTGGGGTTGTTTGATACGAGTACGCCGAAGGGGATTCGAGACCTGGCGATTGTGACGCTGCTGCTGGATACGGGATTGCGGGCAACCGAGCTGGTCTCTATCCGAATGGAGCATGTGGATATGGACGAAGGGGTGTTGTTCGTGCCGTGCAAGGGAGGGGAATGGGAGCCAGCCGCGTTTTACGAGTATACCCAGGCGTGCTTGTGCCGATGGCTGGGGCTGAGAGAGGGGATTGCCAAAGCGGGGGTTGATACGCTGTTTGTTTCGATTGGAGGGACTAGACCGGGGACTGCGATTTCACGGGACGGGCTGCGGGCGATCTTCCACCGATTCTCAAAGAAGAGCGCGATTGGGCAAATATCGCCGCATGTGATGCGGAGGACGTTTGCGACACTGGCGCTGGTGGCGGGCGCACCCACACGGATGGTGCAGGTGAGCGGACGGTGGAAAAGCATCAAGATGGTGGAGTTGTATTCGCGGGCTTTGGTGGCAAAGCAGCTGCAGAAGTATTCGCCGGTGAACTGGTTGATGGGAGTGAAGCCCAAAGAAGAGGACTAACCGGCTAAAAAATATGCCAACAGAGTGATTCTAAGGCGTCAGGTCGAGGGTCCGATTCCCTCTGTTGGCTCTTTCGTTTAATAGATGCCCCCCCGCGCAATCAAAATCATCAAGCTCACACCAGCCCAGAGGATCAATGCTGCGGCAATTCGTTCGATGCGGCGGTGCGAATAGAATAGGATATAGGCGACTGCCCCCAGGCTAACCAATGCGCCCACATACACCATTTCGTGATAGACCCAGGCGATCACGGGCGACATGCGCACCCATGCCAGTAGCGTATCTGCAAAAACTTGCTCACCCCAAAGGATAAAAAAAGCGGTGCAAAAGAACTTTGCGCCAATGGGCAAAGAATTGCGCCACAAAATTGAAATTACCAGCACCGCCATAATCATCAAAATCATTCCGCCGGGGCTGCTGAGGATCGGCGCGCCTAGCCTCAAACTTAACAGCGACACGGACCAGCTTAGAAAGCCGCCGATCATGCCGTACAACGCGCGCAAATGAGCTGCAAAGCGCCCTTGCAAGGAATGTTGGAGGGCGAACATGGCAACGGCTAACACGCCTAAGATAAATACCAACATGCCTGGCTGACCGAGGGAGTGTTCGATTGGGTCTACGGTCAGTGCGATTAAAACCCACAGGATAGATAGCAAGATGGCTGGCACAATGCCATCTACCAGCTTGCTATTCCAGTCAAATGAGAGGGCGATCCATTCTTTGCGCAGCGATTCCACGCCAAAACCCATCCTAAACAATTCGTAGTGGTACGGTTCAACAAAGAAATTATAATCGAACTGTTCCTCAAAAAGATTAATCTCGTTAGGCATCCTTGTAGAAACAAAAGAGGCTACGGAAATTTCCGCAGCCTCTCTATTCGTTAAGAACGTAAAACAAGCCTAGACGGTGACTTCTTCCGAAGCAGCCGGCAAATCATAGCCTAAGTTACGCAACCCCTTCTTCAGGTCAATCAACGCCTTGCGACCAAAGCCATCAATTGCCAGCATAGCAGCTTCGCCCTGATCCAAACGTTCCATCACCTGACCAACGGTAGTAAGTCCAGCCGCCGTCAACGCATCTACGGGGCGCTTGCCTAAGCCGAGATCCGATAAGGGGCGATCAGGAGAGGTGCGCGCATCTTCGCGTGACTTCTGCTGTTCCATAAAGCTCTGGCGCGCTTGCAGCTTGCGATAGAAGCGATCTACTTGACCTTCACGGTCCAGGAGGCGCTGCTGCTGACCCGTAAAGAACGGGTGGCACTTCGAGCAAATTTCCGTATGAATGACTTTCTTGGTCGAACCAGTCGTCCAAGTATTCCCACAAGCGCAAATGACCTGCGCATCCGGGTAAAATTCGGGGTGAATTTTTTCTTTCATTAATCAACCATCCCTTCTGAAGATGATCCTACAGCCGGCTTTCTCAAACAGAAAGGCGGGGTAGGCCAATCAATCTTACTCCGCAGCAGCTACGGGGATAACGCTAACCTTCTTTTGCCCGGTAGGGAGGGTATCAAAGGCTACAACACCATCAGCTACAGCGAAAAGGGTATCATCCTTGCCAATGCCAACATTCAAGCCGGGGCGAATGCGCGTCCCGCGTTGGCGTACAAGGATATTCCCAGATAAAACCAGCTGTCCTGCGTAACGCTTTACGCCCAGGCGTTGTGCGTTACTATCGCGACCATTTCGAACGGAACCGCCACCTTTTTTATGTGCCATTGTTGTTACTCCAGATCAATCGAATTAACTTTTAAGCGGGTGTACTGCTGGCGATGCCCAGTCTTCACACGAATGCGCTTCTTGAGGCGGTAGCGGAAGACCACAATCTTGGGACCCTTGATATGATCCACCACCGTTGCGCTGATGCGCGCACCACCGACCATCGGAGCGCCTACCGAAACCTTGTCATCATTGACCACTAAAAGCACTGAGTCCAGGCTTAATTGATCGCCAACGTTGGCTTCTAACAGATCTACCTCAATGGTATCACCCTCAACGGCGCGATATTGCTTCCCGCCGCTTTCCACAATCGCGTACTTCATAGACTTGCTCTCCAATCTTCACTTCGCCGCACGGCTCGCGCAACCATTGCGCCAGTATGCGGGGAAGTTGGGGATAAAAAGATAACCATGTAAATGGCAGAGGGTATTATACTGTCAGGGCAGCGAATTGTCAATGAGCAATTTTTATTTTTTAACGAGACGGTTTCCCTCACGCTGCATCGGGGGCAAAGTAGGTTGGCGCGTGAGGTAAATGGGTCTGCCTTTCACTTCTTGGAAGATAAACCCAATGTACACTCCAATAAAGCCTAAAAGGATCATCACAATGCCGCCGATAACCAAAATAACAAACATGAGCGAACTCCAACCAGGGGCTAACCCGGATTGGCGACCCGTCACCCAAAAGCTGAGAACGTAAATCATCTCCGCCAGGGCAAGCAACAGCGTGAAGCCGCCCATGGAAAGCCCAATATAGAGCGGTACGAGGGAGAAGGAAAAAATAGCCGCAGACGCTAGCTTTAACATCTTCCGCAAGGAATATTTTGATTTGCCTGCTAGCCGTTCCGCGGGGGTATAGGGCAGGATTATTGTTCGAAAGCCCATCCACGCTACCATGCCGCGCAAAAAGCGGTTATATTCGCGCATCCCCTTTAATGCGTCCACCACTGCGCGCGACATTAACCGAAAATCCGCCCCACCGGGCAAAATATGCGTTTCGCCAACCGTGTTGATCAGACGATAAAACAGTGCGGAGGTTTTGCGCTTGAACGCGGATGCAGACTCATCTTCTATCCGCTGCGTTAGCACCAGATCGTACCCAGATTTTGCCAGGGAAATCATCTCTGCGATCATTTCCGGCGGGTGCTGACCATCGCCATCCATCGAGACGACCCAATCCCCCTCGGCGGCATCTAACCCGGCGGTTAGGGCTGCCTGATGACCAAAGTTTCGGCTGAGTTCAATCCGTTGCACGCGGGGGTCTTCGGATGCCAGCTGCGCCAGCTTTTGATCCGTCTCATCCGTAGAGCCATCGTTGACGTAATAGAAAGTAAAGGTTTCTTCCAGTCCATCTACTGCAGCGCGCAGCGCATGATGAAAGGCAAACAGCCCTTCGGCTTCATTAAAAATAGGGATGACCACGCCAACCTTCATTTACGATCCCCCTTCAGGCGGCGAAAATCCCCTTCGCGCTGGGTCAGACCGATGCTATCCATGTATTCCAAAAACGCCAGGGCATACTTGCGGCTGGTATTCATCTGGTCGCGGAATTGGATCACCGTCAGGGTATTTTCTTGACGAAAATGCGCCTGCACCCACGCCACCATCTGGTCATAATCGGGGCGGCGGAAGGCGACCTCTGCTGAAACGGAAATGAGCGTCCCCAGGCTGACCAATGCCATATAAACATCTTCGCCTACCTCTGCCTGAGCTTCTTTGATAGACGGCGGAGAAAAGGGAGACTGCTCAAATTTCTTCAAAAGCCGGTCAGCCAGGGTCTGCTGCTGTGCGCTCAGACGAATGGCAAACCCACTTCGCCGTACCATGTTACTCGTTTCAGTAATAAGGTCTTCAGTAAGCCATTTACGCATGGCTGCCTGAAAAGTGCGATTGGAAGTGACTTTGAGGCGGCTTTTTAACGCTTCGCGCGCCATGCCTGCCTTCAACGGAGCGGAATGGTGGTAATTTTCTAATTCCTGCGTCATTTTGCGCGTAAGATCGGACCATAAAGGTTGCGTCCACACCAGCGTATCCGCAAGAGGGGAGACTTCGCCGGATTCTAATACCACCAGTTGATGGGTTTCGAGGAGTTCACTCAGCGCAACCTCTGCCTGAAGGGGCAAAAGGCGCGCGCGAGTGACGGCTTCCGGTATGGGGCAAGGGGCAGAAACAGAAAGCGCCTGCAAAAGCACCTCGGCGGGCGTACCGCGATGCAACGCCTCCAGCTGGGCAAGCACCGCTTCATCAAAGCGGCGATGGCGTTCGGTTGGATGCGGATCAACGACAACCCCGCCCCCCAGGGTTTCGCCAGGGGAAGGTCGCCGCAGGATCGTGCGATCCCCACGCACTGCCACCACCGGGTCGCGCAATTCCAGTTGAATCCAACCTTCGTGACCGGGGGCAATTTCCTCTGCGCCTAATATGCGCACGCGCGATAGAATTTCACTGCTACCCGTAAAGAACTTCACCTCGCTGGAATGTTTCAGGCTGTCCGTTGCGCCAGGGAGCAAGCGAAAGAACAAATCTACCCGGCGGGTGGGTTGATAAACCCCCGGATATGCCAACACATCCCCACGCGCAATCTGATCTACTTCAACGCCGCTGATATTGACTGCCACGCGAGCGCCGGGGGGCGCGATCAGCTGCTTATTTTTATGAATTTGCAAACCACGAATCCGCCCACGCAGACCAGAGGGTAAAATTTCCACGTCTTCCCCAAGGCTAAAACTGCCATCCAGGAGCGTCCCGGTTACCACTGTGCCAAAGCCGGGCATGGTGAACACGCGGTCAATGGGCAGGCGCGGGCGACCCAGGTCGGGGCGAATGGGACAATCCGCCAGGGTTTTCGCCAGTTGGGACTTTAATGCGTTTATGCCTATGCCTTTGCGCGCGGATACACGCAGTAGGGGTGCATCCGCCAGCACCGTTCCTTGCACTGCCTGACGCACATCATTTTCAATCAATGCTAGCCATTCCTCATCGGGCGTCAGGTCCAACTTAGTGAGCACGATAATGCCTGACTGAACGCCCAGCAAGTCAATGATGGCTAAATGTTCGCGCGTTTGTGGCATGACGCCTTCATCACAAGCGACCACAAACAGCACTGCGTCCATGCCCCCGACCCCGGCGAGCATATTTTCAATGAAATCACGATGCCCGGGAACATCCACAATGCCGACTGTTTCTTGATCGCCCCCCTGGTTACCCAGGGTCATCCAGGCAAAGCCCAGCTCAATGGTCATTTCGCGCTCACGTTCTTCCTTGAGCCGGTCAGGGTGCATCCCGGTTAAGGCTTCCACGAGCGCGGACTTGCCATGATCCACATGCCCGGCAGTGCCGATAACGCGCATCCGTGCTTCTGTCAAAGCGAGTTAGCCTGCCCGTCCAAAGACGCGGTCGTATTGCTCCACCCATTCGTGGGTAAGCGCCAACAAGCTTTGCAATCGCTTCTGATTTTCCTCTTTTACCTGATGGAGCAAATCTTGCATTTCCTGGGTGATGTCTTCCAAAGAGACAATGCGGTCGTTGTAGCGGTCGTAGTTGCGCGCCAATTCACGCTGCTGCTCTTCTTGCACCATCGAGTAATTCGTCCAGCGTTTTTGATCGTCCGCCTTAAAAGCTACCCATTCCTGCCGGAAACGATCTTCGGTCAGACGGGTCATTTCCGTGATTTCATTGATTCGGCGTTCAAAGCGGGTGGTAATTTCTTCAAAGGCTTCCTGGGCGTGCTTAATTTGCCGATGAGTTGCCTCAATCGCCTGCATTTGGGTATCTAAACCCACGCCCTGATGCTCAATCAATTCAAAGCGGGTTTGCCAGTCTTTCCAAATACGGTCGCGCTCGACAGCCGCCATATTTTGCTTATCAATAAAGGTAGTCTGCGCCTGACGGCGTTCGCTTTCTGCGGCAGAGATTTCACCAAGGCGCATTTCCATCTTGCGCACGTTTTCACCCACCAGGTCTCCACGACCACGCTGCTCATCCTGACGTTTGCGCACGGCGGAGACTTCACCCTGCATATCAGTAACGCGCTTGCCATCCTGGCGTTGGGTTTCTTCTAGCAGCTTGATGGAACGGCGGAAGTCTTCATCGCCGCGGCGGTATTCCAGCACCTTCTGATTGACCTCTTCCACCAGTCGTCCAAGGCGGAAATCCTCTTCCACACGCAATTGAATCATCTTGCGCAAATCGGGGATTGGATCCAAGCCACGGCGCACTTCAGAAATCGCGCGGTTAATCCCTTCCTGATCCGCCAGGCGCATTTTTTCCAGCTCCCGTTCTCGTTCCTGGCGCGTCTTTTCGATATTTTCAATCGCGCGCGTATGATCCACCCGGATTTGCACCAGAGCGGCTTCAATTTGCTCAAAACGCGAAAGCGTAGCGATCAGGCGAGTGACTTCACCACTGACACCTTTCAATTGTTCTTTCATCTGCGGCAAATCACCTTCTAGCACAGCTACCCGCTTTTCGAGGGTATCTATGATGATTTTATCCTTGCGGCGTTCGTTATCCAGCCAATCTAAGCGCTTTTCAAGTTGTTCCAGGTCCATCTTTCGTCCTTTCTAAGACCTATACAGGCACTCTTCTTCATGGAATGAAAGAGGTTATTTTAACGTGGGTTTTGGGTAAGTATAATGGAAAAGAATTTATTCCTTTTCATGCTTGCAGCAATTATACCTTGTTTTTAAGAGGGATATTCCCGCCACTTAATGGAGCGCGGGCAAATCATCCCTTTAGGGCAAATGGGGATAGGCACTGAATAAGGAAAAAGAGAATGGGAAAAATAACTGTGGCAGAATGCCAATGATGAGCAACCCTAAAGTCCCCAGGACTAGCAAGGTAATTTGCATGCGGGTTTCATTTTGACGTTGCCATGTGACCATGCCAGAGCCGCGTGACAGCACCGAAAGGGCGCGAAACACACTGAATAGCATTCCCACGCTGCCGACCAGTACCGCTACCCCTGAACCCTGCGCCTGGCGAGATATTTCTTCCATTAATGCCAGTCGGATGGGGAATTGTCCCAATAAAGGCAGCCCGGCAATGGAAAGCGAAGCCACCGCTAACCCAATACTGGCATACGGCAGAACATTTAAAAGCCCGCTTATATCCTCAAAACGGGTAGAGCGCACCTTTTGCAGCATCACGGATAATGAAAGAGACCATAACCCATAGGTAATGCAGCGGGTGAGGAACATGCTGGCAAACAACTGATCGCCTAAGTGACTGTTCAGACTAAGCGCCAAAAGCGAAAAGCCTGTTTCAACAATCATCCCATAGCCAAACAGACGCGAAAGATCATTCTGAAAGGCAGCCCAGACGCCGGCAGTGGCAATCATCACCACGCCCATCCACTGCATAACCTCATACAAGACGGGGGTATTGCGCAACCAGGGGAATTGATTCAAGAAGCCCACGCCCAGGAACAAAACCGTAGAAGAATAAAACAAAAACAAAAAGCCAGAAGTGTAAGGGTGGGTTTCTTCCATTATTTGCGGCAGCCAGGTATAAAAAGGGAAAATCGCCAACCAAAACGCCAGTCCAAAGCCCATGAGGATCATCGCCAGATGGGTGAGCTGCGCGTTGGTGGGGTTAATTTCCACTTGACCCAGCGCCCAACCTGCCAGCAGGATAAACGGCACTCCCAGGGTTTGAAAGATCAGAAAACGCAGCAGTCCTTGACCGTATGGTCTACCGGGGGGCATCAGCATGGGGATGGAAAGCAGCACCGCCATTTCAATCAGCAGGGCAGCGTATAAGGATGGCTGCACCGCGCGCGCAGCGATCAGGAAGGCAGTCATTGCCAGACTAAAGGAGATGAACAAAAAATGCGTGCGCGCCGCCTGAGCGCCAATCAACCAAAAAAAGAGCATTCCATACATTAATGCCAAAAAAGACCGATCTGTATTTTCGATGACCAGTCTACGACCCAAAAATTCAATTGTGGATTGGATAAGATAGGTTCTGCCCAAAAAACGAGTAGGCTGCTCAATGGGCATAAACAAGGCGCATAATAGCAGCACAAGCGTCAAAGCCATACCACCTAAAATCATGCGGGGTAAATTTTTACGCAACGCCCACAACAACACCGCCCCTAGCACGGGAAATACGATCCAAATAAGAGGCGCGCTCATCAGGGCTGCCTCGGTTGATCCAACATAGCCGGGTTCATGGTCACCAAATATGCCGCCACCCATGCCAATCCCAGGTCAATGCCAGCCAACAGCCCAACGACCAGGATCGAGCTTTCCAGCCCCGCATAGAGCAATTCAAAGCCAGAGAGCGCGGTCAGCAGCCCAATCGCCACGCGCAATGGGCGGGTATACATACCCAATTGCAGCAATCCCATGCCAACCAAAATAATCGCGCCCTGGCAAATAATTAACTTGACCGGCAAAAACGAGGCGAGCAATGGAGCAGTCGCCCATGCCAAAAGACCGACCATTCCTGCCGCCAACAAGCGGAAAATCTGCGCGGAATAGGGTGGGCGTTCGTCCTGCTCTGCCGCAGAATGGGAGATGCCGATGATCGTCCCCGCCATCCAACCAGTAATCAGCTTGATGGCGGCTAACCCTAACGACCATTCCTGTAACACTAGCAAAAATACCGCCAGATACTGAACGGATAAGGCAATGACCCCCCACCGCCAATTCTGGTTGATTAACAAGAAGGCAGCCGTTAAAGCCAAGACAATCACTGCGCCCAGGGAAAGCGATTCAGGCATTTAAGGCACGCTCACATTCGTCTTTAATAAGGAAAGGAGCAAGGCTAACATGACCAGCACCCACAAGATGCCGCCTTGCCCTTCTAGGATGGTTGTCAACAGCTGAATGATCGCCCGCAAGCCCTCATAGGACCAGGCTAACAGCCGGTAAGCCCAGTCAAGTTGGAAGATAGTGGCTAAAAATGCCCCTAATCGCTGCGAGGCTACCCCCATCCAGCGGATGCGCTCGGCTTCCAGGGTGCGTTCGGCGGCAACGGTAATTTTCTGTTGGCGTCTGAAAAATAACGCGGTGATGGCAACCCCAAACACGCCTACAGGTACAGATACCCACCATGCCCCTGGGATAAACGCCACGCGCCAGTCGGAAATTTCAATGACGACCTGCGCCAGCAGCAACGTCACCAACCCAAGTGGGTAGATGGTATGCACCCAGCGTTCCATCGTGTAGAGTTCTTCTTGCGGCGCCAACATCCTGCGCAAATATCCCCATGCCAACAAAGAGATTGCCAGTACGGAAAGGAAACTATTAAAATCAAACTGAGGCTGGATCAGCCCAAGCCAGCCAAGCGCAGTAGGCGTGAACGGCAGCCCGGTGAGGATCAATATTCCCAGAAATGGAATCCACCAAATGGCGCGGGATTGCGCGGAATAGAGAAACAGGACGCTGCCCGTCAATATTAAGGAAGTTCCCCAGATGACGCTTGAGGCAGGGTTGCCACGAATAACGCAAAGGATGGCTAACGCCGCCAGGGATAATACCCAATAAGGGCGGGCGTTCAGGCGCGGATTTTCGCCTAACCACAAGGCTGCACCGTAAACCGCGCCTAAAGCAGCCAGGAATAATAGCAAGCTCTTCCAGGGGGCAGGCACCGCATCCACCGGCATGCGTCCCAGGATGACCAGACCGGAAGCGGGGCTAAGCATCCGCAGCATATTCCCCAGACCGCGCCAGGAATACACTTCGCGGGTGAACGACAAGTTGATCGGCAACACACCCAGGCGCAACCCCACCGCCAGCAGCATAAAAATAGAAAGCTGCTGCGGGATCGGGTCAAAGCTGAAATCAATATTCCAGCTGCGCGCCAACAGCAATGCCAACCAGACCAGCAAAGTGCCTGAAACCCTCACTGCAAAAGCCAGCACAATGGGTTGATTAGACTGCCGAGTGCCACGCACATCAAAAACAGCGGCTACTTCCGCCAGGTCAATTGCCGTCCAGGTAAGGATCAGGGTCAGCGGAGAAGCCGCCATTACCGCCAACAACCCAAGCCCGGCAGTCGCCAGGCTAAATATCCAGGTAAGCGGAGTGGCATCTTTTTGCAAGCGGGCTGCATCGGTGAAGATGACCGACACTAACAATGCCGCCATGCTGAGGGCATAGGGCCAGGAAATTGCGTCTAAGCGGAAAATGGGGATGGTGTCAGGGTTGCCGAAGGTATTCCACTGCGCGACTGGCAGATCAATGGGCATACGGAATCGTAAAAAGAGGATCATTCCCAGGGCAAATAATGCCGTCAGAGAGCTAATCATCCAGGGGTACCCGATTCCGCGGCGCGCCTGCCTGAGAATAGCAATTCCAAGCGCGGCAAGCAGCAGGGAAATGACGGGCAGCAGGAGAAAGAGTAGGATCATATCGGGTTACAACACGGGCGCAAATGGCTGCCGGTGCAAGAATTTTCCCATCCCTGCGCGACCCAGCCACTGACCTTGATGAACAATTACCTTTCCACGCAGCAAAACGGTTTCCGGGAAGCCAGTCAACTGCCAGCCTTCATATAAGTTGTAATCGGTGCGATGCTGGGCAACCGCCACGCCATATTCCAGATTGCGGTGAGGGTCCCACAGGACAATATCCGCATCCGAGCCGGGCAGCAGCGTTCCCTTGCGTGGATAAAGCCCAAAAATCTTCGCCGGGTTGGTGCAATTCAAAGCTACAAACTGATTGGCTGTGATGCGTCCATTGCTTACCCCTTCCGTCCAGAGGATGGGCATGCGATCCCCTATCCCGGGCAAGCCATTGGGGATGCGGGTGAAATCATGCGCGCCTAACTCTTTGCCGGGGATGCACACCTGCTGCCCTTCATAAACAATGGGGCGCGTGCCATCAAAGAAGAATGGGCAGTGATCGGTAGCGATGGTTTGAATTGTCCCTTCGGTCAAGGCGCGCCACAGGCGGCGGTTGTCTTCAGCGGTGCGCATGGGCGGCGAACACACCCATTTTGCGCCATCCGTGCGGCGCAATTCCTCCTCGGTAAAGAAAAGATACTGCGGGCAGGTTTCGCCCATGACGGGCAGACCGCGCTCACGAACAAATTGCAGCACGTCCGCCTCGCCGCCTGTGTTCATGTGAACAACATAGAGAGGGGCATTTGCCATTTCCGCCAGAGACGCACCGCGCATGACTGCCTCAATCGCGCTCCAGCTGGGACGGGTGCGGGCGTGCCACTCAGTGGATGTATGCCCGGCAGCCAAGGCTTCGGCGACCAGCAAATCAATCACATCACCGTTTTCGGCGTGCATCATGGTCAGCAAGCCTGCTTCGCCCGCCACGCGCATCACGCGCAGAATAGAATCATCCGCCAGACGCAAACGATTGTTATACGCGGTGAACACCTTGACGGTGGTAATGCCTTCCCCTGGCAGGGTAGGAATTTCTTCGAGGATCGTTTCATCCAGGTGGGTGATATTCATGTGGAAGCCAAAATCAATGGCGGCTTTGGCGTCTGCTTTTTCGTGCCAGGCGTCAATGGAGCCGCGTAGGGTAGGCAAATCCTGCGAAACAAAATCAATGGCGGTCGTTGTCCCACCAAAAGCGGCGGCTTTATGCCCGGTGTAATGATCGTCTGAGGAGATGGTATCGAACATGGGCAGGGCAAGATGGGTATGCACATCCACACCGCCTGGCAAAATCAGCTTGTCGGTGGCATCAATGACCTGGGTGTTCTCATCCACGCGGATGTTTTCACCGATGAGCGCAATTTTCTCGCCGTCAATCAGAATATCCGCCTGAAAGGTTTCGGCGGCAGTCACCAGTGTGCCATGTTGAAGAAGCGTAGGCATATCATCCTCACATAAACGTTATGGAAGTTTCCCCAACCCGCCCAACATCGCCAGCAGGATGGGGTCAAGCGCCTGCTCAGGCAGATCAGCAGTATGATACTGCCCGGATTGCAAAGCGCGTTCACGCAACGAACGCCACAAAATATCCCGCTCCTCTGAACGCACAACCAGGTCTTTGACCGCCTGCGCCTGAGCGAGCAGTTCGCCGGTAGTGTAAAGGAAGGTCAACCTACGCCATTTGCCCGCCGAAATGGGGTGAGGCAGAGGCTGAAGCGCGCCCAACTGCACCTTGAAATACTCTTCCCCGGCGCGCGGGTGATCGGGTTCATCACGCAGCAATTGGGCGCGGGTGGTTAATTCATACCCCTGCACCGGCGCAATCATTTCAATCTGCCAACGATGATCCGCGCCAAATGTGCCCGCCTGATAAAATGCCAGGTAATCTACCTCAATTACTTTGGGCGCGCGCCGCAGCGGAATGCGATACCAGCCAAAAAGACGGGCAATTTCCAAGTCACGTGGACTGGGCAGATAGCTCACCAGAATCAGGGCAGTTTTTGGCGGAAAGACGCTCATGGGCGGCTCGTTATTTATGCTTTCGTTATATTTCGGCTATGCGCAGTTATTCAGCCAGACCCACCCGGCGGTTAAATTCCGTAATGCGCTCATCCACCTCAGCCGCCTGCTTTTGCACATTGGTCCAGTAATGCGGGTCGTACCATTGCGCCAGAATTTCCTCGTAGGTGCGCCCCTGCTGTTCCACCCAAGTATAATACTTCAGGTTGTGGATACGCTTGCGATCTTCGTAGCTGAGTTCCAGCATGTGATCGGTGTTCACGCCGGTGAGGTCGCGGGCGTAGGTTTCGGCAGCGGCGGCGGCGTCAAATTCGCCATACTGCTCGCGATATTCTTCCATGCGCGTGCCATACAGTTCCATCGAATCGGTCAACACAGTGAGCATAATATCATTTTCGCCCATCTCGTAATACTTGGCGGTCTTGACGGCAGAAAGCACGTTGGCGATGCCCGAAAAACCGAGTAAATTGAGTTGGCTGACGATTTCCTGCGGCACGCCCTTGCGCAGCAGGTATTCCTGCCCGACGGGTTCGTTAAACAGGCGCGCAATGTTGACCACTGCGTTATCGTCAATCGCCATCACCAAGTCGGTATTCTTTACGTTATGAATCCAGGGGACGTGCTTATCGCCAATGCCTTCGATGCGGTGCGCACCAAAGCCGTTATTGAGCAGGGTGGGGCATTGCAAAGCTTCTGAGGCGATGATTTTGCTGGTCGGGAAAATTTGCTTGAGGTAATCGCCGCTAGCAATGGTGCCTGCCGAGCCGGTGGTGAAAGCAGCGCCGCGATATTCATCGCCCGGGCGCATGGCATGACGCAAGACTTCTTCCAAGGCGTGACCGGTCACTTCATAATGCCAGAGGTAATTGCCAAATTCCTCAAACTGATTGAAAATCATCAAGTCTTGGCCAGAATTGCGCAATTCCCAGCATTTATCAAAGATTTCTTTGACGTTGGATTCGCTGCCAGGGGTGGCAATGACCTCACCGGCAATCTTCGCCAACCATTCAAAACGTTCACGGCTCATACCTTCCGGCAAAATGGCAATGGATTTACATCCCAACAGGGCGGAATCGTATGCGCCGCCACGGCAGTAGTTGCCGGTAGAGGGCCAGACGGCTTTTTGGGTGCTGGGGTCAAACTGCCCGGTCACCAGGCGCGGCACCAAGCAGCCAAACGCCGCCCCAACCTTATGCGCGCCGGTCGGAAACCACTTACCGACCATGGCAATAATGCGGGCGCGCGTCCCCGTCAGGCTAGAAGGAAATTCAATGTAATTCACCCCGCCAAACCCACCGCCAAACGCTTTGGGTTCGTTCTTCCAGGTGATACGGAATAGATTCTCCGGCGAAACATCCCACAAACCCACTTTGCTAAGCGATTCGCGCACGGAAGTAGGCACAAGCGCAGGGTTTTTCATCTGCGCAAAAGTGGGAATGATGATTTTTCGCTGACGCACCTGCTGAATCGTGCGTTCTAAACGGTCGGGATAAACAGTCAGGTCAATTGTTGCCATTGAATTTTCTCCAGAATACGACAAATGAAATGTGATCTATTCTTCTATTATAGAAGAGTAGTCTGGTTAATCTTTTTGCGGGGCGTGGCTGACGATATACAACGGGCGATTCTTCACCTCATCGTAGACGCGCCCCAGGTATTCGCCTAAAATGCCAAGGGAAATGAGCTGCACACCGCCTAAAAACAGCACCGCGACCAGGGTAGTCGCCTGTCCCACAAACTCGGTGCGCGTGACCAAGCGTTCAATAATCACAATGGGAATGAGGACAATGCTCAATCCAGCTGCGCCAAACCCCAGGTAGGTTGCTAGTTGCAAGGGGAAATAGGAAAAACCGGTGATGGCGTTCAATGCCAGCTTGAGCATCTTGCTGAGGGGGTATTTTGTAGAACCGGCAAAGCGGGCGGCGCGTTTATAGGGTACACCTACCTGCTTAAACCCTACCCAGGCAGACATTCCGCGCAAAAAGCGGTGTTTTTCGCGCATACTGTTCATCACATTGACCACTTTGCGATCTAGCAGGCGGAAATCACCCGTATCCATGGGGATTTTTACGTCCGTGATGCGGTAGATGAGGCGGTAGAAGAAAGATGCGGTAACAAGTTTGAACCACGATTCGCCTTCACGCTCGGCGCGGACGGCATACACCACTTCATTGCCTTCGCGCCATTTCTGGATGAGTTCCAGAATCACTTCAGGCGGGTCTTGCAAATCCGAGTCGATAATGGTGACAGCCTCGCCGCGCGAATAATCTAACCCGGCGGTAACGGCAATCTGATGTCCAAAGTTGCGCGCAAAAATCACCGGACGCACGCGCTCATCCTTTTGTGCCATGTCCAGAATAATTTGCGTAGAGGAATCACGCGAGCCATCATCCACCAAAATCAATTCCCAGGGGTCGCCGGTGGTATCCATGACCTGCACGATGCGCTTATAAAATTCAGGCAGGGTTTCGGCTTCGTTAAAAACCGGTGCAATGATTGTAAAAGTGGGCTTCATCCCCATTCTCCAATTCCATAAGCGTTGTAAACTTTCTTCCTCTTTTCTCAAAAAAGAATTTTATAACCTTCTTTTTTTGAAAAGAACCATTTCATCTTACCTTGAATTAGGTGATTATGCCAGAGTTCGCATAAGGTCAGACAATGTCGGTTGGATGACTGGCGCAGGGGTGACGGCTTGCATGGCTGCGCGCACATCTTTCAGCCCAGAGCCAGTATTGATCACAATCACCGGATCCTGGGCGGTGATGAGTCCGGTCTGCACAGCTTGACACAGTCCAGCATACCCGGCCGCCCCAGCAGGCTCGGCAAAGATGCCCACTTTGCCGAGGGCAGCGATGGCGCGTAAAATCGCTTCGTCAGGGACGACCACGCAGCTGCCACCCGTTTCGCGCACGGCACGCACCGCGCGGATGCCATCCCGCGGCAGGTCTACGCTGATGCTATCCGCCAGAGTGTTTGCGCTGACCGGTTCGATACGCTCATCACCGCGCGCCCAGGTATTGGAGACCGCCGCCGAACCTTCCGCCTGTACGGCAAACAAGCGCGGCATTTGCGTCAGCCAACCTAGTTCATGCAACTGCTTAAATCCATGGTGAATGCCGGAGAGGATATTGCCATCCCCGACCGAGACGAACACCGCTGCGGGGGGTGAACTGGGGGATAAATGACGCAAAACCGTTTCCCAAAGCTCAAAAGCCGCTGTTTTCTTGCCTTCTAGGGTGAAGGGATTAAAGCCAGTGTTACGGCAGTACCAGCCCCACTCCTCAGCCGCCTGCACCGCCAGGTCAAATGCCTGGTCGTAATTGCCATCCACCAGGATGACTTGCGCGCCATATACGAGGAGCTGCGCCACCTTTGCGGGCGGAGCGGTTTTGGGGGCTAAAATCACAGCGCGGATGCCCGCTGCCGCCGCCATGCCCGCCAGAGCCGCCCCGGCGTTGCCCGTTGACGCGGTAATGACCGTTTGCACGCCCATTTCGAGGGCGCGCGCCACAACTAATGCACTGGCGCGGTCTTTAAAGGAAGCAGTCGGATTGCGACTCTCATCCTTGATCCACAGGTTCGGCAACGCTAATGCTTGCATCAGCGCGGCAGGGCGGTAGCAGGGGGTTTGCCCGACTGCACGCAGGGGCGTATTCTGTAAGCCAGGGTCTTGTACTGGCAACAGCGGCAGATAACGCCACAGGGATGGATCACGACTGGCGAAGATTTGCTCAGGTGTAACCTGCTGGCGCAGCACTGCGCAATCCATCACCACTTCCAGGTTGCCGCCATCCTGTGGACACAGGTACGTGACTTCGTGAGGCGCATATTCCCGTCCACACAGCGAGCAGCGATAGCCTAAAAACGCAGTCATCGGCTACTCGTTCTCAAAGGGAACACCCAAGCTGGCGGGGGGAGAGGTACGCAGCGAGCGTAATATTTTCGAGAAAAAACGCCGACTGGGCGCGGGCATGGCTGCCAATGCGCGATCCACCCACTCTGCATTGCCGATATTGACCAGCAACAGAGTGAGGATCATCAGCGGGAAGGGGGCTACTTGCAGCACCTGGGAAGGAATATCCGGCAGGCTGGCCTGTAAAATCACGCCCAACCACTGCAATAAGGCGAACATGTACGCGCCGAATGCCGCCCGCAGCGGATTCCAGCCGCCGAAGATGGTAATTGCCAGGGCAATCCAGCCAATGCCATCCAAGCCGGAAATCGTTCCCTTCCAGCCAGCCTTCACATTCAGGGAATACATAGGTCCCGCCAAGCCAACCATTGCGCCGCCCAGGATGGTATATAAATAGCGCAAGCGGTTGACGTTTGCACCGCGCACAAAGGCAGCGTTGGGACGTTCACCAATGCCTTGCAGCATCAGACCAGGGTTGGTTTTGAAAATAAAGAAATAAGTGACGGCGATCAGGGCAAAACTGGCGTAGACTTGCAAATCCTGCCGGAAAAAGAGGGGACCCAGCACAGGGATCGCTTCTAAGCCAGGGATCGGCAAGGAAGGGACGCGCGGACCGGAAGTCCCCATCAGGGGCGTGCCGAGGAAGTAAGACAGGTCACGGCACATGAGCGCCAACACAAACCCAACGGCGATCTGAGATTGCTTGAGGGAAATGCTGGAGAAGGCGACTACAAACGCCACTACTGCCCCGACTGCCGCGCCCGCCAGAAAGCCCAAGATCACACTTTGGGTCTGAACTGCTGCGGCAAAGCCAACCATCGCGGAAAGCAGGATGACCCCGTTTGCCGAGAGGTTAATCACCCCGGCGCGTTCAGAGATTGTTTCACCAATGGCGGCAAATAAGACCGGCACAGCAGCGGCGAGTACGCCCGCCAAACCAATTAAGATGCTGTCGAAGCTCATCGTGCCTCCTTATTTTTCGCAGAAAACCAGCGGCGGACGCCATCCATCATCAAAACGAACAAGACCAACGCCCCTTGCAACACGCCGGAAAGGGATGAATCCAGCTTGAGGATGATGGGGAGTTGAATACTGCCAATATTGAGCGCGGCAAAGCCCAGGGCAACCAGCGCGCCCCAGATCGGTTGGTAATTCACCAGCATGGCGACCAGCAGCCCCAAAAATCCATAGCCAGAAGAGATGGAAGGGATCATGCGATGATACACCGCCGTCACTTGCACCGCACCCGCCAACCCGGCGCAGGCTCCGCACATTAGGAATGCCGAAAGCATGTAGCGAGTGGTAGGAATGCCCAACAAAAACGCGCTGCGCACATTTTTGCCGACCGCTTTCAACTTCAAGCCAAAATACGTGCCTTGCAGCAGCAAAAATACCAATACCAGCACCACCAGGGCAATTGCTAGAGACCAGGGACTAAAGCGCAGCGTGCCAAGCATGGGCAGCCAGAGTTTTTCAGGGAAGGGGACTGTGCCACTCATCGAGGCAACGCCGGGGCGCTTCCAGGGGCCAAAGATCAGCCAGAGGGTGATCGCGTTGGCGACAAAGTTCAAGCCTAACCCGCTGAAAATCTCGTTTACGCCGCCGAAGACCTTAAGAAAACCTGCCAGAGCCGCCCATAACGCCCCGCCGACCATTCCCGACAGAATGGCCAAAATGAGGATGAGCGCGGGAGGCAGGGAACTATCTTGCAGCAGGCGCAGCATCAGGGTGGTGAAAATTGCGCCAAGCACAATTTGCCCTTCCACGCCAATATTCCACAACCCCGCCGAGAAGGTGATAATTAGTCCAGAGGTCGCTAAAACCAGCGGGACCCAAGCCACGAAGGTATCGGATATTTTGCCCACTGAACCGACCGAGCCTACGATAATGTAGCGGTAGGCTTCCAGCGGCTGCCCGCCCACTAAAAGTAAGATGAAGGTGGTAAAGACCAGCGCCAATACGACGGCTGCTACGCCAAAAACAAATGCCTGGGTGCGTGAGTTTGTTCGCAAAATGCAGCTCCTAATTGAATAATCTCTTACAGACCCTTACCGCCAATCAACTGCCCCAGCTGATCCACACTGGTATTGCCCGCATCAATGGGCACGGATACCTTGCCGCCAAAAAAGACAAGCACCCGATCTGAATAGTGCAAAATCTCTTCCAAGTCAGCGGAAATAAACACGATAGACGTGCCAGATTTGCAGCGTTCTTTGAGTTTATTCCAAATATAAATAGAAGACTCAATATCCAGCCCACGGGTGGGATGTTCCATCAACACCAGGTTAAGGGGAGTACGCATGAGGGCAAGCAAGGCGCGCTGCTGATTGCCGCCTGAAAGCGCCTCGATGGTACTGGTGGTCTTGCCGCGAATGTTAAACTCCTCAATGCGTTGTTGGGTGAGTATATTCATTTTATCGCGCCGAATAAACAACCCCTGACCGCCACCTTCCACCAGAGCCACATGTTCCGCCAGGGAGAGACCGCCAATTAAGCCTTCTTCCAGGCGCGCAGCAGGTAAATACACCACGCCAGACTGCATAAAGCGATGATAGGATTTGCCGGTCAAGTTTTGCCCATTCACCCATACGCTGCCTTCTACCGGACGCATGAGACCAGCGCAGGCGCGTAAGAATTGGCGTTGACCTGAGCCTTCCAGCCCAGCTAACCCAATCACCTCACCTTTGCAAACCTGAAGGCTAATGTTATGAATGCTCATGCGGTAATCTTCGAGGGAAACGTTCTTCATTTCAAAGCCGCAGGTTTCCGTAGCACAACCGGAGCGACCTTCCAGCTTGACTTCCTTGCCAAACATCATGTGCACGAGGTCTTCCGTGCGATAAGGCGGCTGGGCTTCGCCGACCAGCTTACCGCGCTGCAAAACCGCCACCCGTCCGCACAAACCTTCCACTTCATCCAGCTTATGCGAAACAAACAGCACCGTCTTGCCCTGTGCCGTCAGCTTGTCTAAGGCGGCAAACAACTTTTCCTTCTGCACCGCGCTGATGCCGGTGGTGGGTTCATCCAGGATGAGGACGCGTGCGCCCAGCCAGAGCAAGCGCAAAATCTCTAACTGCTGACGTTCGCCCACCGTCAGGCGATCCACGTAGGTATCTGGGTCAATATCGAAGTTAAATTCTTTTTGCAGTTCCAGAAATGCCTTGCGGGCAGCGGAGCGATTGGGGATTAATCCTTCCCCTTCGCGCCCAATGAGGAAGTTATCAATCACCGTCATAGGAGGGAAATCGAGCGGGTCTTGATGAAGCATGCCCACGCCCTGGCGAATAGCGTCCGCCGGAGAGGCAATTTTGACTGGTTTTCCATCCAGCCAAATTTCGCCTTCATCACATAAGTAGCAGCCTGATAAAATTTTCATCAGAGTGCTTTTCCCAGCCCCATTTTCACCTAAAATGCCCTGAATCGTCCCTGCGGGTACGGTCAGGGAAATGCTGTCATTGGCATGCAGTGCGCCAAACCACTTATGGATGTTTTTGAGTTCTATTCTCATGATTTAAACTTTTATGCAGCCGCCCCTGCCAGTCTGCAGGAGAAGCTACCCTGGCTAATAGAGATACCCCGAACAAGAAAGAGGGGAAGGCAACCAACACCTTCCCCTCTTTCATCAGGACAAATTACTTAGCGACGCTCTGTCCGTCCATGCCTTCCAGCAATTGGGGCAGATACCAGATTTGTAGATCGGTGGCTTTCTCGCCATCTTTCAGGTAAGGGGTCTTGTCTTGCAGGTTAATCGGGCCACTCCAAGGTTCAGCGCCAGCGGCGACTTCCTTGATATAAGCGTCCAGGTTAGCGGCAGCGTCAGCAGAAAGGGCAGGACCCTTCTGGAAACCAACCGCAGACGCATCGGCATTGTTGATGTCTTTCCAATCGGGGGCGAGCCAGTCGAAGCTAGGCTTCATGCTGGCATCCATGACGCTCTTTAGGTACTTGACGTAAGAGGGACCCCAATTGAAGTAAGGCACGCCCAAGCAGACTTTGTCACTGCCCTTGCAGGCATCTTTATAGTCGTAAGGGATAGCGAAGACGGTCTTGCCAGCGGCGGACATCTTGTTCGCTTCGGTCAGGGCTTCGGTGGTATCAATGCCAGAGATGACGACATCATAGTTGCTGTTATAGAAGTCATCGGCAACCTGAGAGGGATCAAGGGTGGTGCCGGGCAGGTTGAACCAGTAGCCAATCCAGGTGACTTTGAACTTGAGGGCAGCTGCGTCTTTCTTGGCGTATTTGGTCCAGCAATATTTTGCGCCTAAAAAGACCGAGGAAGCCAAGCGGCGGGTTTCATCGTTTACCAATGGGCCAAGATAGCCAATTTGACCGGTCTTGGTAGAGAGGGCAGCCGCGCAGCCAGCCATCGCCTTGCCATATTCCATGCGACCCATGACGTTGATCAGATTGGGCAGGTTCTTGTAATCCTTGCCCTCTTTCCAGTTCTGATCCATCGAAGGCCCAATTACGGTGATTTCGGGGTGTTTCTGGGCAAATTCGGTGGTGCTGTCTTTCATATCATCTGAGTTGAAGATGATGACCTTGGCGCCCTGGGCAACCAGATCTTCCGCTAACTGGGCGGGGGTGGTGCCAGGGTGACCGGCGGGGTTCACCTGGTCAACATAGACCATCTTGGTGCCGGGCAGGTTCTTTTCGACATATTGACCGGCTTCAAAGTGAGCCTGGCTCCAGCCGTGATCGTCCTTGGGACCCACCATCAGCAGACCGAAGGTGAGCGTCTGGGCGCTTGCGGCTGGGGTGGCAGTAGCACCAACAGTAGCCGTAGCAACAGGAGCCGCTACAGTATCAGTCGCTTTTGTATCCGCAGCAGTAGGAGCTACGGCAGTATCAGTCGGCTGAACAGCGGCAGTATCCACTGCTGCCGGGGCAGTGGGGGCAGGTGTGGCAGCTGCCTGGCAGGCTGTGAGAGCCATAGACAGGACGACCACGAGGGCAATAACTTTCCAAACTACATTGTGCTTCATATTTTCTCCTCTATCCAATTGACGCCGAAACAGAAAGACGAAATATCTTTGGCGAGTGTAATTGTACACTCATTTTCGTTTCGGCATAGAGGCTCTTTTGGGTACTCATTTCACAGGAAAGGCAAATTAGCAAACCATTTGCCTATTCTGTGCTGATTTTTTCGCAGAGCCGGCAAGAGAGCATTTTACAGGAAGATTGAATACTTATCTATACAAGTGAGAGCGAACTGTATTACAAAATGAATGCAACGCTACGGAACGATCCAAGTGCCGGTTTCATGGCGAATGGCGCGCCCAATATTTTGCGGGTTGGTAATGATGCCCTGTTTGCCGCCATTTTCCAGGAAATAGAGCATAGCTTCAATCTTCGGCAGCATACTACCTTTGGCAAAATGACCTTCGGCAATATATTGGCGCGCCTGCGCAACGGTAATTTGATCTAACCATTGCTGATCGGGTTGGTGATAATGCAACGCCACTTTTTCGACCGCCGTGCTGATGATAAATACATCCGCGTGGATCATCACCGCCAGGAGTGCAGAGCCAAAATCCTTATCAATGACTGCTTCTACGCCTTCTAGTTCGCCATTTGGCTTTTCTACCACCGGCACGCCCCCACCGCCGACCCCCACGACCACAAATCCCTGCTGGATCAGGCTGCGGATCGCGTCCGCTTCCACGATGCGCACTGGCTTGGGAGAGGCAACCACCCGCCGCCAACCGCGCCCGGCGTCCTCTATCACCGACCAACCTTCTTGTGTGCGGCGTTCCTCAGCCGTTTTTTCGTCCATAAATGAGCCAATCGGCTTGGAAGGATACTGAAACGCCGGGTCTGCCAGGCTGACGATCGTGCGAGTGACCACGGAAACGCCCTGTTTGTGCATGCCGCGGCGCTGAAATTCGTTATAGAGCGAATTTTGAAACATATAGCCAATGGCGCCCTGACTATCCGCGCCGCAAAAATCCAGCGGGACTTCGTGCAGCTCATGGCGAGAGAGTTCGGAGCGGCGCAAGATGAAGCCCACCTGGGGTCCATTGCCATGCGTCACGACCACTTCCCAACCGGCTTCGATCATATCCACAATGTGGTGCATGGATTCATCGCCTGCTTCAATTTGATCCTGTACGCTGCGGTGGGTTTCATCCTTGATGAGCGAGTTACCACCGACTGCCACAACCGCAATGCCTCTTTTTTCCATGTGATTCCTTCTCATTGGTTGAATCTCTGAGGATTGTGTAATTCTTTCTAGAAAAAATTACACAATCCTCTGTAAACCCATTTATTTCTGATTACATGGTCAGCGCCATAACCGCTTTTTGGACGTGCAGGCGGTTTTCGGCTTCATCATAGACCACTGAATTGGGACCATCAATCACCGAGTCAGAGACCTCGATATTGCGGTCGGCGGGTAAGGGGTGCATGTAGATGGCATCCGGTTTGGCAAGCGCCATGCGGCGATCATCCGTGATCCAGCTCTTGTATTTATCAATGATTTTCGCGCTCTCCGCCTGATCTTCGGTGAAAACCAAGGGACCCCAAGATTTGGGATAGACGATATCGGCATCCTTGAAGGCTTCGTCCATGTCCTCTACCACCTCAAAGCCAGTGCCAAACTTGCGCGCCTGCTCACGCGCCTGATCCATAATATCAGGCATGAGCTTGAATTCTGGTGGATGCGCCAGGACGACATCCATGCCAAAGCGGGGCATCTGTAAGATGAGACTTTGCGGCACAGAAAGCGGCTTTTGGTAAGAAGACGCATACGCCCAAGAGACGACCATCTTTTTACGGCGCAAATCACGCCCTTTCTTTTCGATAATGGTCATCAGGTCAGCCAAAATCTGGAAGGGATGATAAATTTCATCCTGCATATTGAGGACAGGCACGCGCGAATGGGCAGCCACTTCATTGAGGTATTGGTTGCCCAATCCCCAATCACAATGGCGGATAGCAATGCCGTCATAGTAACGCCCGACAATTTCGCCAATTTCCTTGGCGGTGTCGCCGTGCGCAATTTGGGTGGTGCGCGATTCAATAAAGGCAGCGTGTCCGCCGAGCTGCGCCATGCCCGCCTCAAACGAAGTGCGCGTGCGGGTGCTGCTGAAGAAAAAGAGCAGCGCGAGGGTTTTATCACGCAGGTAAGCGTGCGGCTCGTTCAGGGCGCGTTTGCGCTTCAGGTCAAAGGCAACGTCCAGAACAGTTTCAACTTCTTCCTTGCTAAAATCAAGATCGCCGATCAAGTCACGTCCGTGCAAGAATGTTTGCATAGTATCCTTTCTTTCTGTCGAAAATCATAGAATACGGGAATTTCTCCCCGTGAACCACCCTGATTAAGGCGCGGGGCAATGCAACTGCGCGCGCGCCTGACTAAATTCTGCCGCTTGCCCCGCTCGTGACCAGAGACTACATGCGGCGGACTGCAAATTGGGTTGCGACTTAAGCGCTTGCTGCGTGAGGGCTTGCGCCTTCTGCACCTGCCCACTACGCGCGTACCCTTCAATGAAAGGCAAGAGTTCGGCAGGGTCGGCGGGTTGAAAGCCCTGGGTGAAAGCTGAATCGCCTAATTTTGTGATCTGCGCCCAATCGTGCATCTGGCGGGCAAGGTCCGCCTGCTCAAAGAAATAACACCAAGTATGAGCTGGCTCTGCGCCTAACTGCGCGGGCGGACGGGCAGCCGCATCCGCGGGCTGAATTTGCGCCAAGGAAGTCATTGGCAACACCCGCGCTAACCGCTCTGGCAGGTCAGGCAGCGCGTTGTCAGTAGATGGGTCTAATATCTTCAGGCAAGCGGGCGGCGTGAATGCTAACGCTACCGTCTGGTTGGTGGTGGTACTGAAAAACGTTCCGCGCTGATTATGGACGACTGGCAGCCCTTTTTGCGTGCCTGGCAAGCCCGCCGCGCCGCCATCCAGCCGGAGAGTCAGGTCAAAGAATTTGTAGGCAATAGTGGGAGAATGTTCCGCGGGGTGATAGGTCCAGTTAAGCATTGCCGTGAGGTCATTATCACTGGTGCGGTTGAGGGGAATGATGTCAAACAAGAGCAAACTGCCGGGGGTGAGTTGCGGCGCGCGCCAAGCGAGCTGCCAGAAGAAGTTCTGTAACTTCTGTCCTTCCACGCGATACTCCTGCGCATTCACGGCGTGCATCCCCACTGCCAGGGCAACCAACCCAGCCACGGCTGCCCATTGAATACGCGGCGGCAAGATCACTTCCAGCAGACCCGCCAACAGCAGGCTTGCGCCAATCATCAACGCCAGGGTGGTGCGATCCCACGGAAAATCGAGGCTAAGGGGGATGTTGGTGAGCCAAAAAATTAACCCACCTGCCAACATGGTCAGCAAGCCAAGGGATGCCAGACCCAATCCCCAGCGGCGGTGACTGGGTTCTTGAGGGGCTTTTCTGTTCCACCACAACCAACCCGCCAACCCCAACAAGGTAAGGGCAATCAACCCCAGGTTCAACCACAGCCAACTGCCAACGGGAGGAAAATGCGTGGTCTGAAGCCACGCCCCACCGAGTGATACCCAAACATCCTGCGCAATGCGCACGAGCAGATCTTTCAGGGCGGTCAGAGGATGGGCGCGCAGGGCTTCCAGCAGCACTGGCTTGTAAGTAGGGAAGGAAAAAATCACCACCCGCCAAAACAAGAAAGCGATCATCACCAGGGTGGTGGGCAGCCAGACCTTAAGGAACAGCCGCCACAGTGTTTTGCGCTCTGAACCCATCTGGCGGAGAACGATGACCAGCAAAATGAGACGCAACACCTCCAGCCCGATAAAATATTCCAGCAGAAAGACGCCCGCCGCGCCGATTACCGCTACCGCGCCCCACTGCCAGAACCGCGCGGGCTGCTGGATCATCTGCAAAGAGGCGGCAATGGAAAGCAAAGCCAAATCCAGCACAAAAAAGTGCAGGATAAATTCCAGGGCAATCGGATTCTGCCGGAAGCCAGGGTAAACCGCCAAAAAAAGACCGGCAAAAATGGCAGCGCGTTTATGTTCGGTCCAAACCAGGCATACAACCCACATCAGCAGCAGGGCACTGATCCAGCGCAGCACAAGCAACAGCACGTGATAGGACCAGACTGTTTCGCCAAGCGCGCTCATTACCAGAGCATAAAATACGGCTGAAGCGGGGCGATCAATAGCAGCATATTGACCGGGTCCCCACGCGCCCAGCAGGTGGTAATACCACAGATACGAGAGGTCATCGCCGTACAGCCCCATCCAAGGAATCCAGATGCCATAGCTCAACAAGACAGCCCCGAAATAGAGAAGGGGCGTCTTCCAGACTTGCCAGCGGGGGCTGCTGAGGGCGGACTTCATCCCACCGGAATGAGAGAAGGGAGAATGGCGTAAAACTCAGTGGCTTTGACCACCTCATTCAGCGGGACGCAATCGCCGGTGGTATGCGCGGTTTTTTCATCACCCGGCCCAAAGCCAATGCTGGGGATATGCGCCTTGCCAGCCCAATAAATGCCGTTCGTGCTAAATTCCCACTTGCCGCTTGGGGTGGCAAGGAGACCAATGGCTTCACGCGCCAACTGCCCCGCCTGCACCAGCGGGTGAGCTTCTTCCAACGCCCAGGCAGGGAAGTATTTATCTACCGGGAAGACAAAGCCGGTGTAAGAAGGCTCATCATAGAAGAGTTCTTCCACGTGGATAAAATCACGCTGCTCGACAGGGATGAGCGCCTGCACCTGAGCGACAGCTTGCTCCTTGGTTTCGCCAAAGGTCATGCGGCGATCAATGAAGATGACTGCCTCATCTGGCACCGCGTTGATGCTGGGGGTGGAGACTTTCATATCGCTGACGGTGATCTTGCCATGCCCCAGGAAGGGGTGGTTGCCCAACTGCGATTCCAGGTCACGGATGCCAGCGATGACTGGCAGCAGCTTATAAATGGCGTTGTCACCCAGTTGATTCGAGGCAGCATGCGCACTTTTGCCCTTGGCAGTGATTTTCAACTCAACGCGCCCCTTATGCCCGCGATACACCTGCATGCGAGTGGGTTCGCCAATGACCACGAAGTCGGGGCGAACGGCGGGGTCTACTTCTACAAAGCTGTTGGGGGCAATGCCATCACACCATTCTTCCATATTGCCGAAATAATACACCGTCCAACCTTCCAGCAATCCCAGATCGCGGGCAATTGCCAAGCCGTAGATCATGCCCGGGGTGCTGCCTTTTTCGTCACAGGCGCCACGCGCGTACAACACCCCGTCTTCCACCTTGCCCTGGAAGGGATCCCACTGCCAGGCGGAAGGATCACCCACGCCAACGGTATCAATATGCGAGTCGTAGACCAGCACGCGGCTGCCGCTGCCAATGCGCCCTAAGATATTGCCCATCCGATCAAAGCGGACTTCCTCAAAGCCAAGTTTGGTCATTTCAGCGGCGATGCGTGCGCCCACCGCCCCCAGCTGCGAATCCATACTGGGAATGGCGCAAATATCGCGCAAAAATTGAAGGATGGCGGCGGAATGTTTTTCCACCTGTTCGTGAACTTTGCTCACTTGCTGCATCTTTTCCATGTCTAAATTCCTTTCTCTTTCCCAACTCGGCGTACAATCTGAAATCGGAAATATCCGGGCAAAAAGTAGCTGAAAGAGTGATCAATGACCCGTCCATCGCTGCTGAACAGGCGGGCAGTGAACATTAACAGCACATCGCCGCGCTGAATTTGCAAGGAGCGGGCAACATCTGCGTGGGCTGCCACCGCGCTCACCTCCGCCACCGAGCTAGTGAGGGAAGGAGAGCCACGCCGGAGGAGCAAATCCAACACCGAGCCGGTAAACCCGGCTTCAATATCAGCCGATGAAAGAATATCTTGAGGCAAAACATCCACCAGGTATGCTACAGGACGATTTTCCGCCACGATCACGCGCGAGACCTGCCCCAGCGGGGCGCCTGGCTCGACCCCCAGTGCAGCAGCGTGAATTTCATCTGCAAATATTTCCGAGACGCTCAACTCGCCCATTGAAACGTCCAGCCCAATTTTTTGAGCCATCGTTTCAATACTGGTAAGCACCTCAAGCCCCGTTTCCATGACGTGAGTGCGTTCCACCACAAAAGTGCCTACCCCCTGACGGCGGCGGATCAGCCCCTGCCCTTCAAAAGAGCGCATCGCTTCGCGCAGGGTAGCTCGTGAAACGCCCAGCTGACGCGCTAATTCTGGTTCAGCGGGCAATTTCCCACCTGGGGGCATGCCGCTGATTAACCTAGATAGGTCAACATGCAGCCGTTGGTAAGGGTGAACGACCTCTCGCTTTTTTTTTGGTTCGTTTTTCTCTAAATTCATATCCATTTGGACAACCCTGAAACTTTCTTTATTCGTCAAATATCGGCAACACAGTGAACTGATTTACGTCAATCAAGCCGCGATCCGAAATGCGCAGTTCTGGGATGACCACCAGTGCCAGCAGACTTAATTGCATGTTCGGGTTATTTAAATCACAGCCGCACAAACGGAAGCCCTTCAGCACCGTTTCCGCCTTCTGCGCCACCACTTCCGCGCGCTTATTGGAAATCAACCCAGCAATGGGGAGTTCCACTAAGCCTACGACCTTGCCTTTGCAGACGACCACCTGCCCGCCGCCGTTCTCGATGAGCGTATTGGCAGCCAACGCCATCGAGTCATCATCCGTGCCAACCACCAGCATTTGATGGCTATCATGCGCGACTGTTGAAGCCACCGCGCAAGGCACGTTGAAGCCGAAACCATGTACCAGTGCGACCTGTATCGCGCCATTGCCCTGGTGACGCTCTAGCAGAGCGACTTTGGCAATATCCCATTCTATATCGGCATGTACCTGACCGTTTTTCACTTCCAGGCGGGAATGAATGTGGCGGGTGGGGGCTTGATTTTCAATAATGCCAATGACATTTGCCGTGACCGTATCGCCACTGTTGGCGGGAGCAGGCAGGCAGAAATCAGCGGGGGTGAGCTTGCGCGGAATATGCACCGAATGCAGCGCCCAATCGGGGTAATGCGCTTCGGGCAGGTCAATTAGCAGGCGTTCCGCTTCGGCGATCACTTCACCGCGCGCAATGACCACCTCTGCGCGGAAATTAACCAAATCAGACGCGAGGACAATATCCGCGTAACGCCCTGGGGCAATCTGACCCATCTCACGGCTGAGTCCAAAATGCTCGGCGGTGTTGAGGGTCGCCATTTGAATAGCGGTCATAGGATTCAATCCTTGGGCAATGGCATGGCGGATGACGCGGTCAATATGCCCTTCTTTGATGAGGGTGGAGGCGTGCGAGTCATCGGTGCAGAGCAAAAAGCCGCGCGGGTCTAATCCCAACTCGGTGATGGCGCGCACCTGCGTGGCGACATCATGCCAGGCAGAACCATAGCGCATCATCACCTTCATCCCTTGGCGAGCGCGCGCCACCGCATCCTCTAAGCGCGTGCCTTCATGGTCATCTGCCGGACCGCCCGCCACGTAGCCGTGAAATGGCAGACCCAGATCAGGCGAGGGGTAATGCCCGCCGATAACCTTATGCGCGGCACGAGTCGCGCTCATTTCAGCGTGATATTTTTCCACGCTGTTATATACGCCTGGGTAACTCATCATCTCACCCAGACCAATAATCTTTTCCCAGGTCATGGCTTCCGCCACATCTTGGGCGTCAATGGTTGCGCCGGAGGTCTCTAATTCAGGGGCCGAAGGCACGCATGAGGGGGCTTGCACAAATACGTGAATGGGTTGATGGAGGGCTTCATCGTGCATCAGGCGCAGCCCATTCATGCCCAGCACGTTGGTAATCTCATGAGGGTCAATAAACATGCCGGTTGTGCCACGTGGCGCTACCGCGCGGACAAACTCCGTCACAGTCAGCATGCCGGACTCCACGTGCATGTGGGCATCCAGCAGACCTGGCACCAGGTAACGCCCGGCGGCATCTATCACGCGAGTATGTTCGCCAATCGTATGGCTGGCATCCGCGCCCACGTAAGCGACGCGTCCCTCTACGATTGCCACCTGGGTATGGGGGACAAATTCGCCCGTCTGTACGCATACCCATACCCCGTTTTGAATCACCAGGTCTGCCGGGCGGCGACCCATCGCGCAATCCACCAATGGACGCGCATCCAACAATCGGAAAGAAGGCTCTGTCATATCACCTCACCTGTCTTGCGAGAACTTCCAGAGTTAAACCGCACCAACTTCGCCCAATCAATCAAGCCATTATCGCAGAAAGAGTCAATAAATTGGTAAGTAAAATTGGTAATGATGCGTGCATACTCTAAATTAAAAGCTTCGTTACGCTCTTTTGCTTGGTAACCTAATGGTTCAATAATGTCCGTATATAAATCAGGATTCCCAGAAATAAATTCCCAAAAGTCCTGACCACATAATTTATAGTAATCCCCTTTATCCGTTTTTGCTTCTTTGCCATAACAACAGCCATTAATACAAATGGTGTGGGCATTCGCGTTATTGGTTCGGTAAACGCGCTGCGCTTTTTTGAATTGGTCAATCATTTTTCGTATCTGGCTGCTGTTTCCCCAATTTGGACCTGATTTGATAGCGACCAGATAGTAAATCTCTTCCTTTTTCAAAACCAAGTCTATTCCTTCGGCAGAAGATTTTTGACCGCCATGCACTTTTTCGCAAATAAAGATCGCCAACTGCTCCAAAAATTCACCGAAGATGGTTTCCTCCTGAGAGGATAAGAAAGCATCTAATAACAGTTTCACCAGATCGTTGGGCGTGAGAATATATTTTGCTCGAAATAAATAAGGGTTTTTCCGCCGGAGAATTTGTTCAAGCTTCAATTTCTGCAAGCTCTGTAATCTCTTCTGGTGAAAATTACCGATATTGTTTTCAACAAATAGCTGAACTTCATTTATGTTGAGAGGCGTCATAGTCTTCTCGATGCTCAAACAAGGTTAATTGAGGGTCTAGGTGGCTTTCCGCCAATTTATAATACTCTGGTAAGATTTCGATGCCTACCGCAGAACGATCCATCCTCTGCGCTACCCGAATGGTTGTGCCTGACCCCATAAATGGATCAAGAACGCAATCGGCTGGTTGGGTAAAGAGTTTGATAAACCATTCGGGCAAGGCTTCGGGGAAAACGGCGCTATGGTTACGATTGCGGGTTTCAGTCGCCAGATGCAGCACATTGGTAGGATACACTTTGTCGCGTCCCACCCAATTGGCAATCCGTTTTCCAAATCCACTGCCTACTTTGGAATCATCACGGCGCTGATCAGTTTCACTGAGGTTTTTAAGCCGCTTGCCTGCCCAGTCCCCCATAGGGATCATTACTTCATCCTGATACATATTGAATTTCTTCGTTTTGTTAAACTGAAGCAATCGCTCCCAGGAATCTCGAAAACGATTGGGCCATTTCCCAGGGTAGCTGTTTTTCTTGTGCCAGATAAATTCTTCCGTCCACAACCAACCCTGCTTCCGCATTTCCAGGATAAGTTCAAGAACATAAACGTGTCGCTCGCCGTCTACCACTTTCTCTTTGATGTTCAGGATAAAAGTACCAGTAGGCTTTAAGACGCGCAGCAGTTCCTTTGAAATGGGCAAAAACCAGTCTACATACTCATCAGGATGAATACCGCCATATGTGTTTTTTCGGCTATCCGCGTAAGGTGGGGATGTCACAATTAAATCTACCGAATTTTCAGGCAATTCGGGCAAAAGAGAGAGACAATCCCCAAACAAAATTTTGGTATCAGGCATTTTATCCTTCCAACAAGCGTTTGGCGGCGCGGTTATGGCGCTGCACCAGCTCGGGGACGTCAATGGTTTTGAGGACGCCCTGCTCGACTACAGGGTTGCCATGCACAATGTTCCAATCCACCTTAGCGGAGGCGCAAAAGACCACCGCAGCCACCGGGTCATGCAATGCGCCAGCGTAATCGAGGCGGTTGAGGTCAATGGCGATCAAGTCAGCGCATTTGCCCACTTCCAGCGAGCCGATGTCATCCCGCCCCAAAACGGCTGCCCCGCCGCGCGTTGCGATTTCAAGCGCCTGTCGAGCAGTCATAATACGCGCATCTGCTTTGCCCGGCTCGGCTTCTTCGGAGCGGGATGCGCCCTCTATGCCGGCGCGCAAGCGGGCTAAAAGCATTGCCTGACGAGCTTCCGCCAACAGGTGCGAGCTGTCATTGGATGCCGAGCCATCCACGCCCAAGCCGACTTTTACCCCAGCGCGCAGATATTCGCGGATGGGTGCAATGCCGGATGCCAGGCGCATATTGGAAGATGGGCAATGCGCCACGCCGCAGCCATGCCGGGCAAACACCTGCACTTCTTCTGGGTCGGCGTAGACGGCATGAGCGTACCAGACGTCCGCGCCCACCCATTCGACTTCCTGCATATACGCCACTGGGCGATGACCGAACTTTTCAAGGCAGAAGGCTTCTTCGTCCTGCGTTTCTGCCAGGTGAGTATGCAAATGCACGCCGTAATGCCGCGCCAAATGAGCGGATTCGCGCATGAGGCTGCCCGTCACGCTAAAGGGGGAACAGGGCGCAAGCACAATTTGCAGCATAGAGCCAGGCGCGCCATCGTGATAGCGCTCGATTAGGCGCACCGAATCCGCCAGGATATGCTCTTCGGTATCTACCACTGAATCGGGCGGCAAGCCACCCTGACTTTCACCCAGGCTCATGGATCCGCGCGAAGCATGCAGGCGAAGCCCCACTGTACGGGCTGCATCAATTTCATCATCCAGGCGGGAGCCATTGGGAAAAAGATAGAGGTGATCGGAGGCAGTGGTACAGCCGGAAAGCGCCAGTTCCGCCAGGGCAGTTTGCGCTGAAGTGAAAATATCTGCGCTGTTCATGCGCGCCCAGATAGGATAGAGGGTTTTGAGCCAGTTAAAGAGATTCGCGTCCTGGGCGGCGGGTACGGCACGAGTCAGCGTCTGATAGAAATGATGGTGGGTATTCACCAACCCAGGGAGAACCACATGCCCGCTCAGGTCAATCACCCGATCCGCAGTTTGAGGCAGTTCATCGGTCGTGCCTACCTGGCGGATAAACCCATCTTCCACGAAAATAGCCCCATTGGGGATTTCACGGCGGAGGGCGTCCATCGTGACAAGCACAGCAGCGTTTCGCACCAAAAGAGTAGTCATAGGTTTTTATCAACCTGTCTGCTATAGATGAAATGATCTTATCTTATCCCCTCAGCGCAGAGAGGATAAGATGAGTTTAATCTCAAATTTCCAAAAAGTCAATTGTCAGACATTACATTGTCTATTCAAGTGTAAAGGTTTATTGATCTGCCAATTCAGCGCCGCGCAAGGTATTATGCATCAACATGGCAATGGTCATCAACCCCACGCCACCCGGCACCGGGGTGATGAAACTGGCGACCTCTTTGGCTTCGTTGTACGCCACATCCCCGGTCAGGCGATAGCCACGCGGGCGGCTGGCATCTTCCACGCGGTTCATGCCCACGTCAATCACCACCGCGCCGGGCTTGATCCAATCCCCGCGCACCATTTCCGCGCGGCCAACCGCCGCCACGAGTACATCCGCCTGACGTACTACGTCTGGCAAGTCACGGGTGCGGGAATGGCAAACCGTCACCGTAGCGTTGGCGCGGATCAGCAGCAGCGCAACGGGCATCCCAACAATATTGGAACGACCCAAGACCACCGCACTCAACCCTTCCAGATTGGGCAGCGCCTTTTCCAGCATCACCATCACCCCGGCGGGGGTGCAAGGCACGAAGAGCGGATCACGCCCCTTTTGCGCCAACCGCCCCAGGTTCATGGGATGCAAGCCATCTACATCTTTTTCGACCGAAATGCCCGCCAATATCTTTTGCTCATCGAATCCACTCGGAAGCGGCAGCTGCACCAAAATCCCATGCACGGTTGGGTCAGCGTTTAATTGCTGCACCAATTCTTCGACCTCTTGCTGGGTGGCAGAGGCTGGCAAGACATGCCCAAACGAACGAATGCCCACTTCCTGGCAGGCTTTGTGCTTGGAACGCACATAGGTCTGTGAAGCCGGGTTTTCGCCTACCAGAACGGTTGCCAAGCCGGGGACAGACTTCCCCAGCTTCACGCGCTGCGCCACTGCATCTGCTACGCCGCGCCGAATCTCTTCTGAAATCACTGCTCCATCCAAAATTTGTGCTGTCATTTTACCTATCTCCTATTCACGCAAATGTTATCTGTTATTATAATGTCCACAGCTCTCTGATTCAGTCTTGATTTTCAAAATCTTGCGCGCATGTATATATAGACAAGTTTATAATCCCTTTGGATACAGGATAAAAGGGAACCGATTTTTTCATTCAGGGGATCATTTTTGGACTATTCAAGCTGATTTTCAGTTAATCTGAAAAGTGGAGCGGTTTTTGTTGTTATAATTTTAACAAGATTAGGAGATTGAAATACCATGAGTAAAATTTGCGTCGTTGGAACAGGCTATGTGGGCTTGGTAACGGGTACTTGTTTTGCAGACCTCGGCAACCGTGTGGTCTGCCTGGACGTGGATCAAAGCCGCATCCAAAATTTAATCAATGGCATCATGCCCATTTATGAACCGGGACTAGAGCAAGTGGTGCATCAAAATGTCCACGCTGGTCGCCTGAGCTTCACCACGGATTATAATGAAGCCTTGGAGAACGCTGAATTTGCCTTTATTGCGGTCGGCACGCCCTCTGGCGTAGATGGTGAAGCGGACCTGCAATATGTGCGTTCTGCGGCGGAATCGATTGCTGATTACGTCAAGCACGCGATTGTCGTGGTCAACAAATCCACCGTTCCAGTGGGAACAGGCGACTGGGTATCGGATATTATCAAACGGCGGCGCGGCAAGCAACCGTTGGAATTTAGCGTGGTTTCTAACCCTGAATTTTTGCGCGAAGGGTCTGCCATCAATGATTTTATGTCGCCAGACCGGGTGGTGTTAGGTTCTACCAACCGCGAAGCCGCCGAAAAAGTAGGTCAGCTCTATTCCAGCCTGCGCTGCCCAATTATGATCACCGACCTGCGCACGGCCGAAATGATTAAATATGCTTCCAATGCGTTTCTGGCCACTCGTATTTCCTTCATCAATGAAATTGCGAATATTTGCGATGAATTGGGCGCAGATGTACGCGAAGTTTCGCGGGGGATGGGTTTGGACAAGCGCATCGGTCCCGCCTTCCTGGATGCAGGCTTAGGCTGGGGTGGGAGTTGCTTCCCCAAAGACGTGAAGGCATTGGCGCACATGGCTGTCCTACATGGCACGCACCCGCAACTTTTGCAAGCCGTCATGGAAATTAACCGCAATCAACGCCGCCGAATGGTATTACAACTGCGTAAAGAACTTTCTTCGCTGGATGAAAAAGTAATCGGCATACTTGGGTTATCCTTTAAGCCCAACACGGATGACATCCGCGAAGCGCCCGCCTTAGAAGTCATTCACTTACTTCAAAATGAAGGCGCGATTGTGCATGCCTACGATCCGCAGGCAATGGGTATAGCGGCGCAATCCCTACGGGGCGTGACTTTATGCGAGGACCCCTATCAGGTGGCGGAAAATGCGGATGCGCTGGTACTCACCACGGAATGGAATGAATTTAAACAGCTTGATTTTGAACGCATTCGTCAACTGATGCGTCAACCTATTATCATGGATGGGCGCAATTTATGGGATGCTGATAAACTGCGTGCTATGGGATTCACCTATTTTGCCATTGGTCGTCCCAATGTGAGTGGGTCGCTCTAACGCATCTTCGATCCGTAACGCTTTTTAACACAAAGGAGAATAACAGGATGGGTGGCACGAATCGCCATTCCTCCTGTTATTCTCCTTTTCTTTGCAGTCAGTCGAAATTTTAACAACAAATTTGCAATGAACTATTCTTTTGTGAAAAAAACATGCTATCATAAAGACTGAAAACATTTTCAGCGGAATAATGAGTTATAGAAACAAACGGTGGTTGCACATGTCAGAAAAATCTATTCTGATTGTAGAAGATAATGCCACAAACCGGAAATTAATCCTGGTGGTGCTGCGTTCTCTGGGATTTCAGCTGTTGACGGCGCAAGATGGCGAGGAGGCTATCGCCATTGCCACGCACTCTCTACCCGATTTGATTCTCATGGATTTGCAACTGCCGCGCCTGAGTGGGTTTTCTGCTGCCGAAATTTTAAAGAATCAACCAGGAACCGCGCATATTCCTATTCTTGCGCTCACCGCTTCCA
Organism: Anaerolineales bacterium; assembly: GCA_038206515.1. GTDB lineage: Bacteria > Chloroflexota > Anaerolineae > Anaerolineales > Anaerolineaceae > DSYU01. The sequence goes on from JBBRAT010000037.1 coordinate 40,637, forward strand.
CCACACAGGCGGAACGAGAAAAAGCCAAGATGGTTGGGATCAATGGATATATTATCAAGCCGATTAATACACGCACATTCCCGGCTTTGATCCAAACTTTTTTGGAGCGTGGCGTGCTGGAATAGCCTGCCGGGGTGATTGTTCTCTATGACCCTTCAAATTCCCCTTGTTAACCTGCTTTTACTTGTCGCCACGCTCGTCTGGGCGTTTTTAGCAATCTTATTTTTTTCCAGCCGGCGGCATGTTTCAGGCGCGCCGAGCATTATCATGTTTTTTGCCTGCGCGGCAATCTGGTCATTTGGCGCAGCGATGCAGAATGATACCCTTTACACACATAGCGTCTTTTTTTGGTATCGCGTTCAATTAACGGGCGGAATGTTTCTGACCCTGGCGTGGCTATTCTTCATCATGCAATTTACGCGCGCCCTTACACGTACTTCCCGATCAAAACTTGCCCTGTTTAGCATCCCGTATGCGCTCGTCACCCTGGCTATTTGGATAGAGGGTTACTATCCCTATTTCTGGAAAGCCAATTTTACCGTTACGGACTTCCCCTCTACGGCTTACATCACGAATTATGGTCCGGCACAGTGGGCAATTGCGTTCATTGAAGGCGTCTATGCCGTTGCCGCGCTTAGTTTATTGATCTCTTCTTTTTTAAAGTCGCGCAAATCGAACACGGCTACACCTTCCTTGCTCTTAATTCTCTGTTCGCTGCCCATTTCTGCATTGCAGCCTTTGCGCATCCTGGGAACGCCGACTTCCTCGATGGTCACCATCTCGATCTATATCTACTTATTTAGCTCTACCCTCTTTCTTTTTACGATATTCCACTATCACCTTTTGAACATCGTCCCCATCGCTTTTGAGACCTTAATCAAAGGCATGGCGGATGCTATGTTGATTTTTGACCAAAATGGGGCTGCTTTGCATCTTAACCCTGCTGCGGAAAAGCTAATGCAAATCAACCTGCGTTATGCGGCTGGAAGACCCATGCAGAAAGCTTTGCTCCATTCCCCCGAGCTGCTGCAAACCTGTCTGGAAGATATTTATGACCATGCCCGGCAGATTATCTTAGAAAATAGGGGGGAAAAGCTCTATTTTGAAGCTACACAGTTCCCGTTTTACAACCCCTCCGCGGTCCCAGCAGGGAAAATTGTACTCTTGCGCAACGTCACCCACCGCATCCGTGCAGAACAGACTTCGCAGCAATCACAGGATCAGTTATATCGTTCGGAAGAGACGTATCGTCAACTGGTGGAAAATATTTTTGAAATCGTGTTCACTTCCAACTGCGATCAAGAGATTACGTATATCAGCCCGGCGGTGCAGGAATACACAGGCTATTCGCCTAATGAAATTATCGGTGAGTGCATTGAATTCTTTGCCCCACCAGAAGACCGCGAAGAGATTCACCTGCGGCATGCCCGCGTGATTCAAGGGGAGAGCGAACTCTATGATTTGCGCCTGATTCATAAAAATAGCAAAGAAATTATTTTTAGCGTCAACTGCCACCGCTATTTTCAAAATAACATTTGCGTGGGAATGCAAGGCATCATGACCGAAGTGACCGAATACCGCCGTACGCAAATGGCGTTAGAGCGGAGAGCTTCGCAGCTTGCCATTTTAAATGAAATTGGTGAGCAAATTACAGCGGTGATTGAGCTGGATAACATCCTCAACAGCGCCACTACCCTCATTCGCGCCCGTTTTGGCTACCATCACGTGGCATTTTTTGTACCGGACATGAATAAGCAGGAGTTGGTGATGCGATCCGCCTCTGGTGACTTCGTTTCGGTGTTTCCTCCGCAGCATCGTATCAAAATGGGACAAGGGATGGTCGGTTGGGTGGCGCAGCAGCATCAAATGCTTTTTGCCAACGATGTGCGCCAGGAAGAGCATTATTACAATTTCTTCCCTGAACAGATTTTTACCCAGTCTGAATTGGCTGTGCCGATCATGCTATATGATGAACTGGTGGGGGTTTTGGATGTGCAAAGCCCCCGGCTAAATGCCTTTGATAACAATGATATTCGGGTGATGCGTACCATTGCTGGACAAATTGCGGTTGCCATTGGCAATGCCCGTTTGTATGCCCAGGTGCGCGAGCAGTTAAATGAACGGGCGCGTTTATTTAATCAACTCAAAGAGCGAGCCTCTGAGCTGGAGAATGCCAATGAACGCCTGCGCGAGCTAGATCACCTGAAGAGTCAATTCCTGGCAAATATGAGCCATGAACTGCGCACGCCGCTCAACTCGATTATTGGCTTTTCTGAAACGTTGATTGATGGCGTTTCCGGTCCGCTCAACGAAGAACAGCAAGAACACATGACATATGTTTACGAAAGCGGCAAACATTTGCTTGGTCTGATTAACGATCTGCTTGATTTTTCAAAATTAGAAGCCGGGCAGATGCCCCTGCGCTATTCCACGTTTTCGGTTGCGGAAGTATTCCTTGAAGCGAAAATTACACTTTCCCCGCTGCTTGAGAAAAAATCACAAACCCTGGCGGTCCATATCCAAGATGAGTTGCCCGCGCTGTATGCGGATCGGGTACGCATCCGGCAGGTGATTTATAACCTGTTGGGCAATGCCAATAAATTTACCCCGGAAGGCGGTCATATTTGTATATCCGCCACCCAAACCGACCCCACCTGCCTGCTTTTGGCGGTTCAGGATGACGGCATTGGCATCCGAGTGGAAGACCAGGATTTTATTTTTGAGGAATTTCGCCAGGTAGATGGCTCCGTTACTCGTGAAGCAACCGGCGCTGGGTTAGGGTTATCCATTTGCAAGCACATCCTGGAACTGCATCATGGGAAAATATGGGTGGATAGCGTCTACAACAGCGGGTCTACTTTCTATATTTCTTTGCCAATCCCCAAAGAAGGGAACTCAGGGAATTAGCGGGGTAGTGGTTTAGAGAGAAAAATATTTATCGCTCAACCCCGACCCCCCTAAATCACAAATTAACACCTTGTTTGGCTTTTTAAAATCAGTTTTT
>JBBRAT010000038.1:0-43508 GCA_038206515.1 Anaerolineales bacterium
TCCCTCCTCAACGTCAGCCGATTGATTGCCTTTTGTGGTAACCACCTCCTCCATGGATTTGATTTAGCTTCAATTATTGCCTGATCCAGACATTCTGACCATTCAATTGGTCACTTTGGGTTCTATTTCAGCCTTTTACCAATTTTGAAACAGTCACCTTTTTTGTTGTATGATTATCTGGCTGGTGGTAAACTAAATAGAGTGAGGATTAAAAAATGGACATAGATAACCCGCGCCAGATTGTGTATATTGAAGACGATCTTGAAATGATTGACCTGGTGACGATGATTTTAAGCCGGCAAGGCTACGCCGTGAAGGGAGCGCATGGCGGTCGTGAGGGCGTTGAAATGGTTACGCAGCAGCCGCCCGATTTGGTTTTATTAGATTTAATGATGCCTGATATGGACGGATGGGAAGTCTATCAGCAGATTAAATCCAATGAAGCCACGCACCACATCCCCGTCATTATCATCACCGCCAAGGCGCAGGCAATTGACCGCGTTCTGGGCATTCACGTTGCCAAGGTAGATGATTACCTGCCCAAGCCCTTCCGTCCCCAGGAGCTGCTTGACAGCATCGCCTCTGTGCTTAACAAAGCATCTCAGCAAGAAGGGTAAAAGCGTCTCTCAGCCGTATGGAAGTTCTGCTCATCAATGAAACCCACCCACTACCTTTGCCCTTGCGAGTAACCTATACGGATACTTTTTGGGGACGCTTGCGTGGATTAATGTTTCGTTCTGCCCTGGGGACGCAAGAAGGTTTGCTGATGGTGCAGCCTTCTCAAGATCGCTTGAATGCCGCCATCCACATGCTTTTTATGAACTTTGATATTGCGGTCATCTGGCTGGACAAAAATTTGCAAGTCGTGGACGGTCAGATTGCATTGCGCTGGCGACCCGCTTATACCCCGGCAAAACCAGCCAAATATGTCCTTGAAATTCATCCTTCGCGCTTATCCGAATTTATGAGAAACGACAAGATTCTTATCCAACCATGCAAAGATTAACTGTTTTCTTCCTTTTTTGCTTTCTTCTTTTTTCAGTCCAACCTGTTTTTGCGCAAGACCCCTCGCAACCTCCGGTTTACGTTGTCCAAAAAGGGGACACGCTTTCTGCGATTGCCGCACGCTTTGGCGTGACGGTGGATGCTCTGAAACAAGCGAATGACTTTGCCAACCCTGACATCCTCTCGCCTGGCACCGATGTAGTGATCCCCGGCTTGACGGGCGTACATGGTCGCCTGACAACAGATGTGATCGCGTTGGGCGAAAATTTGCAAAGCCTGAGCATCCGCAGGCAAGTTCCTGCCAGTCAGATTGTGCAACTCAATCACCTAACGAGCCCCATGGAAGCCTTTGCCGGTGCGCGCCTCATTATCCCTGACGCGGGCGATAAGTCAAAGCAGCCCCAACCCGGCGATATGCTTCAGGATCATCAATCCCTGCTGGAATTGGCTGCCATCAATGGGCAAAATCCCTGGCTGCTGACGGAACTCAACCAATTTCAGCAATCCAGTGATCTGCTGCCGGGCGAAGTGGTCTTTTTCCCCGCGGGTGACGCTCCCAAAAAGACTTTCAGCCCCATTTCTCCACTGCTCAAGAACTTGGAAATCAGTCCGCTGCCCCTGGTTCAGGGAGATACCACCACCATTAAAATTGCAGCCGATCAAGCGCTTGAACTGACTGGCTCGTTGGCAGGGAACAAACTCAACTTCTTCCCCAACGGGGACCATGAATGGGTGACACTGCAAGGCATCTACGCGCTGGCCGGCCCGGGTCTTGTCCCATTAATCATCCAAGGAAAATTTGCGGATGGGCGCACCTTCTCCTTCGAGCAGATGGTGGTCTTGCAGGCGGGCGGATACGCCACAGAGCGCATCGCTGGGGTAGACCCTGTCACGCTTGACCCTGCCAATACCAAGCCTGAAAACGATCAGGTTGCGGCAATTGTGGCTCCGATCACCCCAAAAAAATATTGGGATGGTGTCTTTTCTGTCCCTGGTTATGATCCCAAGTGGATTACTTCCTGGTTTGGCACGCGCCGCATGTATAATGCCGATACGGTCGTAACTGCCTTCCATACCGGTTTAGATTATGGCGGCGGACCGGGGCTGGAGATCAAAGCGGATGCGCCTGGCGTAGTCGTCTTTGCCGGACCCATGCTTGTGCGCGGCAATGCTACCTTTATTGATCACGGCTGGGGCGTTTACAGCGCTTTCTATCACCAATCCGCCTTTAAAGTGAACGTGGGCGATGTGGTGGAATCCGGTCAGGTGATTGGGTTGTATGGCGGCACAGGGCGCGTCACCGGTCCACATCTGCATTGGGAAATTTGGGTCAATAGCGTACAGGTAGACCCGCAAGTTTGGTTGACGCAGGCTTATCCTTAAAGGTTAAGGGTAAGCAGTGGGAGGCATTGGGGTGGTCATAGTGGGCGTGGTCAGAAACAAATTGCGCGGATCAGCTGTAGCCGTAGGTACAACCTCTCTACATTTGCTTGCTCTGCCTTCAGGATACGGTATAATTACCAAAAGAATAAAACGGATACAAAAATTCTTTCAGATGGGCAATTTTGGCTGTATCTGAAATCAGCGATTGGAAAAAGATGGTTATAGCGCCTCTCTCACTTCACAAAGATTACTGGAAAACCCTTCGAGTTAACGATCAGGATATTGAGTTTCTTTACAGCAGACTGCTTGAGGTGGAAGAACCCCAATCCACGCAGCAATTGGTGCAGGCGCTCATCTCAGATCGCGTTCGGAAAGAAAAACAATCCCTGGAAAAACAACACAAGGCGGGCGGTTCGGTGTACTACCCCAAAGAGCATTACACCCTGGGGCAGGTACTGCAATTTCCCCAATTCAATTGGCAAGCAGGGAAGATCATTGCCATTCGCCCCGGCATCAACCCAGAGTATGCGGCTTTTGAGGTCATGGAAGTGGAAATGCAGCCCAGCGGCGAGAAGCATCTGCTGGCGAGCGGCATTGAAAAGCACCTACTCAATGAACCGGTGCGCTTGAATGAGGATGATCCCTTGCTGAACCCTGACGCTGTTTACGAAAACTTCGGCGAAGACCTGGAAGCTGAACTGGATGAAGTTTTGGAAGCTAATGATGACCTGGTGCGCATTGCCGGAGAGTGGTTCCCACGCGCGCTGCTGGTGGATATTAATGTAGGGCATCTTAATCTGGCAGAGGCGGTACTCGATATGATGGGCGGCGGACCGATGTCCACCTGCGACCTGATGCAACAAATTGACCTGCCTTCCGATGCGGAGGCAAAGCTCAACGAGTTCTCGCTGAACCTTGCCATGCAGGAAGATGATCGCTTCGATGAAGTCGGTCCCACTGGCGAAACCTTGTGGTATCTTTACCGCCTGGAACCCGATCCTGTGCGCGAAGCCCCTACCGTCCTGCGTTATACCACCAATGAAATCACCCCGACCGCTGAGGTTATCACATACTTTGATCAGTTTGACCGCGATGTGATTGATGACCTGGACGCGCAGCTTAACCCAGTTCAAAGCGGGCCTGTCAAAGAAGCAGTCGTCAGCCTTATCTATCCGCATTGGCGCGCTGGGACGTTGCCGCTGACCGGCAGCCTGACAAAGCTCTTCCCCACCGCCCTTGAGTCGCCGCGCATTCAATTTACCTTCGTAGATAGCAGCACCGGGCAGAAGTTTTCAGGCTGGGTCGTCAGACCATTGCACTACGTCTATGGGCTGCGCAAATGGTTTGAGTCGCAAAACCTCATTCCCGGCAGCCTGGTAAAAATCCAGCGTGGTGCAATCCCTGGCGAAATGATGCTTATCGTAGATAAAAAGCGCGCCTCACGGGAATGGCTGCGCACCGCTTCTTTAACCTCAACGGGCGAAATTACCTTTGCCATGCAGAAGCAGGTGCTTTCTTGCGCCATTGACGAACGTATGGCGATTGTTGTCAACAACCTGCCCGCCTTTGATGAAAACTGGGAAAAGTCCGGTCGGCAACGCGGCGCATTGGCGCAGATTGTGCGTCAGGTGATGCGCGAGATGGCAAAGTTGAATCCGCAAAATCACGTTCACATTGAAGAACTTTACGCGGGCGTCAACCTCCTCCGGCGCTGCCCTCCTAGCGCCCTCCTCAGTCTCTTGCTGGAGAGCGCATGGGCAAAGCACCTGGGCAATCTCTACTTCCAGCTCGACGAATCCGCTTCAGGAGATGCAGCGTGAGTGAAGTCAAACGAACCAGCCTGGTCAAAACGACCGTAAACACGCCTTTCAAAATTGATTTTGACTGGTGGAAAAATTCGGATAATAACTGGCGCGTGTATCTGGTCAACTACCTTTGCCCTGAACATCAGGTATATTTTTCTGACCTTACCCAAGAAGTATTGATTGACTGGATTGATCCGCAAACCGCCGAAGTGCAGCGCGTGGATGGCTTGCAGCACGTGCTGGTGACGCATTGCGCGCACCTTGCAGGGTTTGTCACCGCCAATACCACCCTGATTGACGCTGTTTTCCGCACTCTTTTGGCTCATGGCAACCAAGCCCTCTCCCCTACCCAATTATCCGCTGAAATCAACCGCCCGGCGGAGACTATTTTGCGTACCCTCACCGGCGCGCAAGTGTATAAGGGAATTCGTCCATACCATAGTTGATCCGATTCACTTTAGAATCAAGACGAGCGTCTCGTTAAAAATTAACGAGACGCTCGTCTTGATTCAGTTTGTGTTGTGTTTATCTCATCGCTACGGATTCAAGCGCGTTGGTCCGCGGAACAAGAACACTGCTTCGCGGATATTTTCCAGCCCAAGAAGCACCATCATAAAACGCGCCAATCCTAATCCAAACCCACCATGCGGAGGGCAGCCATGTTTGAAGAAATCGAGATAAAACTGGATATTTTCCAGATGCAGACCCTTTTCCAGCGCCTGCTTTGCCAGCACATCATAGCGATGCTCACGCTGCGCGCCGGTGGTAATCTCTAATCCCTTGCCAAGCAGGTCAAAACTGCGCGTCAAGCCGGGGTTTTCAGGCATACGCATGTGATAAAACGGACGGACTTCAATGGGCCAATCCGTCAAAAAGACAAAGTCATGCTGATAATGCTCTTTTACATACTGCCCAAGCAGACGTTCCCCGCCAGGGTCTAAATCACCCTTTTTCTCGGCGGCGATATGATAATCCTTGCTCTCTAAAATCTGCATCGCCTCCGCCATCGAAATGCGCGGGAAAGGCAGTGCAGGCGGGATAATCTCTATTCCAAAGCGGCTGTGAATCTCTTCGCCATGCTTTTCAGCAATCTGCTGATAGGTGTAATTTAGCCAGCGTTCCATGAAAGCCATCACATCTTCGTGCGAATCAATCCAAGAAAACTCGCTATCAACGCCGGTAAATTCGGTCATGTGCCTGGATGTAAAGCTGGGGTCCGCGCGGAAAACGGGACCCACCTCAAAAACGCGCTCAAATCCGGCGGCGATTGCCATCTGCTTGTAAAATTGCGGGGATTGCGCCAAATAGGCTTTGCCGCCAAAATAAGGCAGTTCAAATAATTCTGCGCCGCTCTCACTGGGCGATCCCATCAACTTGGGCGTGTGAATTTCAATAAAGCGATGCCTTATCCAATATTCTCGCATTGCCATTTCAGCGGTCGTCTGCACGCGGAACATCAGCAGGTTTTCTGGTCGGCGAAGGTCTAAATACCGCCAACTCATGCGGTGATCCATCCCTGGCTCAGAAGCAGCAAAGGGGTCTAACCCCAGGGGCGTTTGCGACAGGGATTCCACCTTGAGCGTGCCTAACAAAATTTCCAGCCCCCCCAGGCGCACGGAAGGATTTTCCGTCACCATGCCGGTCAGAGTAATGGCTGTTTCAGGGGTCAGCGAGGAAATTTCGGCGGCTAATTCTGGGTTGGTTTGTTTTTCAGAAACCACTTGCACCAACCCGCTGCTATCCCGGATCACCAAAAACTGCATCTTCTTCTGGTCGCGCAGGGTTTGTAACCAGCCTTGAATTTTGACCGTTTGCCCGATGAGTGAAGGTAGACTTGTAACAAGCGTCCGTTCCATAATCATTCCATTTCTGTGAGGTTGCCTATTTTCTGGCTTCTGCGGGGCGAGGGCCCACATCCGACATATTGATGGGTGTAAACCCAAGCGCGAATACCGGCGAATCAGCTTTTAGGGTAAAGTTGCGCGCTGCCACATCCACGAAGCCAGGGTCAGCAATGATGGAGTGACGATCATAGCCTAATTTTTGCCATTCTTCCCAGGTTAACGGAATTGAATCCTCCCCGGTTCCGGTTGCAAGGAAGGTAATCGGCTTCCCCGCGCTGCTCCAAAACAGGTTCAAGTCACTGCCAAAGGGATGTTTACGCAAATCCGCGCCATATCCACCCGTATAAACCGGTTGGTCATCCGTAATCAGGATATTTTTTGAAAACGTAAAGGAGCGGTGCGCATCGGCGCGGCTGAGGGTTAGGACTGCCTTATGCCCATAGGCGAAAATATTGTTGCGGACGATATTTTCGCGCCCATAATGCTCATGGAACGCCTGCTCCGTGGTATCAAAGCAAATGTTATTCTCGATTAAGAGGTGTGAACTACCTTCATCTGGGTAAATCGCCCAGCCACCGTAACTGGCGCTCTCCACATCATGAATCAGGTTGCCCGCAATGACCGTGCCAGGCTGCACCCCTAGCGTATAAATGCCCCCCATGTCACTCAACCAGCCAAAGCCCAAGTGATGAATGTGATTCTTCTCAATATGATTGTCACGGGCAATATTCTCAGCGTATCCCCACACCCACCCGCACGAGATGCCACTATAGCAGAAATCGTGAATGTGGTTATGGTGAATTTTATTGCTATACGCATGGCGCACCAATACCCCAATGGCGCTATGAAAAACCCGCCCGCCATCCGCAATAGTATTGTCGCAAATCACATTATTTCCCGTGCGTCCGGCTCGGCTTTCACTTGCGGAAGACCCAGTGATCTTAACCCCGCCAGCACCCAGGTCATTCAGCGTACACCCTTCCAGGTGAATACTCTGGCAGCCGCGCCCGATTTCGACGCCATACCAGCCAATATGCTGAATGGAACAGTTTTCAAAGGCACAATAACGCGCCCCGCGCAAAGAAATCACGCCCGGCACATGCAAGGCAGCCTGCGCAGTTGTCGCATAATCAATCGAATCCGCGCTGATGGGAGAATCATCTTGAATATCGCCATCATCCCAACCAGCGCGGGGCTGAGTCCAATCCGCATGTTCAAAGCCCAACCCCACAAAGCGCAAATGCTCTACCCACTGCCCTGCTTCCGGGTCGCCCCGCACCTTGATAAACTGAATCGTGCGCGGCGCAATCACCTGAGTAGATTCCATCGTTTCGCCTGGCATGGGCAAATAGTATAATTTGCCAGCCTGGCGATCCAGATACCATTCGCCTGGCTCGGATAAGCCTTCAAAAACGTTATCCAGGTAATATTTCGCAAAATGATCTTTATAGTCATCCGTCAAGCGGAAAATGCTGCGCTTGCGTGAAGTCACCAAGCGCGTAGTGGGATCATACGCCAGCACCGGCATACGCTCATCCACCCAGAAATGCAACGCCACCACGTCTACATCTTGCAAATTGTGGAAATTCTGAAAATCGCCTTGCGCAGCGATAAACTGATCCTGCCCAATCAAAAAATGGGTAGATTGAGCAGAGGCAATATCTAACCCCGGTACGCCTTCCATCCATAAAAAGGTACGGTGAGCAGGGTCTCGCTCCACTTTTGGCAGGCGCGCCCGCCAGCGGCGCTGCGCAGGTTGATAGGGATTCTGCTTCACAAAGAGAGATCGGAAATACCACCGCCCAGCCGCGACTTCGGGAAGGTCTGTTACCCAGGCAGTTTGACCATTCACCTGCTCAGTGCGCCAGCCAGCGATCAGCTGCCCACCATCAAAAATCGGCGTTTCTTCTTGATAATTTGCAAAGGTGATGGGCCAGCTATCCTCCGGTTCAAACGTCACGGGAGCGGTCATCGGGTAACGCCCACCACGCACCCATACCACCACGGGTCCATTTAACGCCCCACTCTGCTTCAACTGACGGAGCGCAATTCGCGCCCCATCCAGCGAGGCGAAGGGCCCGTTTTCGTCCTGTGCAGTCGGTTCCGCGCTCTTTCCTGACCAACGGTCATTCCCATTGGGGGATAGGTAAAATTCATGCCCAAAGAAAGGCGATTTCATCTTGATTAGTCCTCGCGATTATTGCGCCGCGCGTACTGAGCCAGGTAACTTTTCGCCGCAAAAGGTCCGGCTCGGCGGCTAAAGGCAATAATGGCGCCGATCAACAAAGCAAAAACCAATACCCCCCCCACGCATACCCCTAAATAAGCCATCGGGAAAATAGCATTCATGAATTTTCGTTGCCCCTTTCTCAAATTATCTTCGGATGATACGCAATCGGAATACACACCCTGTCCTTGCGTCTCTTTATGAATAAATTGTACTCTACATGTATTCTTTATGCCCAGGATGATGAATGGGTAAGAAGTTTCCTACCTGGGCAAGAGCTTCTTCTGGCAGCAGACCGGCATGTACCATCGCAATTACGCCCGGAAAATAATGATCCATTGCGCGCACATTCTGATAAGCCAACCTGCGCACTTGGGTCACATCCACTTCGGCTTCATCCATCTGCAGATCGCTGCTTCTCAGATGCACATCCCCATTATTTTCATCCATCTCAAATCTTAATCCAAGCGCATGGCTTTCCAAAAAAGCATTGATCAGATTCAAATATTGCAGCACAAATGGGCGGTCTTTGCCAACAATATTCATGCCCATCGAGGAATAAAAAGAGAGCGAAGATGCGCCGGGGTTGATGCGTAAATAGCAGACCCAAGTGCCATGCTCGCCGCGATAGCCAGCCCGCACCAGCCCTCTATCCTCAATAAATTGATAACTCCACTGATCTTGTTCCAAAAAGCGAACTGCGGTGTCTATCAAACCCTGGATGTTCTCACTAATCGTTCCCATCATGAGCGCTCCTTTGTGGACAGCACACCCCACCCTTCCGCCGTTTATTCTCTTTAAATGATACCACGAAAAGAAAAGAGATCAAGAATCTTTTGTTTTGCGCACCATTTCCAAACGACCGAACGCTTCAAAAAAGCCCATTTTCGTCATAGCGGGCAAATGTTTATCTTCCGTGGCGATATTTTCTACATAACTATCCAGAAAAGGGAAACGTTGATACAAATGCGATAAGATTGCTCCTGCCAATTGGGCAGGATCGCCTTTTTCGGTATGAAAAATAAAGTGCGAAATCAGCCGTTTCTGCCGCCGAAACACCATCCACCCCCGCGCGCCCATCTCTAATTCAGCCATGACACCCAAAACGTCCTCTTCGTGACGCAAAGATTCCACTTCGTTCGTCCAAGGCAGGCGGCAGCAGTCAGAATCTCGCCCCGCTTGAGATTGTAGCAAATCCAGCGCATCTTCCTGATCCAACCAGGTCATTCGCCAGGCGGAAGTCGGCTCTGATTTGCCAGGCGCGCGGCGCAATACCAATAAATTACGGGTGGGCTGGAAACCCACTTTTAAAAATAGCTGGTGCGCGGGTTCGTTGCCTGCAATCACCTCTAAGATGATCCGCTGGTAGCCTAATCGCTCCGATGCCGCGATCAATCCGCGCATCAAACTTTCGCCCGCGCCATGTCGCCGCTGGACGGGCAGCACCCCCAGGCGCGTAATCCAGGTGCGTCCCTGCCGCACGCCCAACATTGCCAGTCCTAAAATCTGGCTGCCATCCACAGCCACCAGGGAATCTTCTAAGCTGACATCATATCCGGTGATATAAGCGCGCAGCCGCTCGGCATTCATGGGCATAGGCACCAAATAATCCACGCGGGTCTGGTTATAGGCAGCCGTTAACGCATCCAGGCTAAATTGGCTGGCTGGCAGTAGGTCAACAGTAGGTTGCAGCATGAATATTCTTTTATCCTTTGATTTCAGGGGAGAGATAACGATTCACCGTCTCGATAAACTTGCGCACATCAATCGGCTTGCTAATCATTGCATTGCAACCATATGCGGTGGTCATCAGCTGTCCGGTGGTCACAGGCCAGGCGGTGACCACGATAATGGGTGTTTTCTCTAAGCCAGGGATGCGGCGCAAATATCCCACCAGCGTCTGACCGTCAATATCCGGCAGCCCCAGGTCAAGCAGGATCAAATCGGGCGCGTCTTTTTCGGCAAGCTCCAACGCCTGCTCGCCCGTCTCCGCCCAAAAAATATCATACCCCTGTGGCGTTAGCGCGCGCTGCACCAAAGTGGCGTTATCAGCAATATCTTCGATTAGCAAAATTTTAGACATAACGGCTTCCTTTTCACGCTGCCCCTTGCGTACAGTCATTATATCTCCACAAAACAAATCGAATACCGATCTAATGATCTTGTTTGGAAAATGCAAAGGCAGGATGATTTTCTATCAAAATCATTGACGCACAGGGCAAACTTCGGTAAAATAAAGGCGTTCAACCCATGCGGGTGTAGTTCAGTGGTAGAACGCTTGCTTCCCAAGCAAGATATCGTGGGTTCGAATCCCATCACCCGCTCACCAAAATCAGCAATTCATTATGAATTTGCTGATTTTTTGTACCAATAATCAGGTAAGCGGCTACCATATCGGCTTTTTTCTCTTAGTTCTGTAGTAATCATTCTGCTATAGTCTTGACGAAAGCCTAGGAAGATTGAAGAATGCATATGAAAAAAGCCATTTGTTATCTTATCCTTTTCCTCATTCTCATTTCTGTGGTGGGTTGTTCGCCACGTGCCCAACATAATGATCCGTTTTATAACATCAATGAGAATGACCATCCTTTGCTTCGCCTTCCGCTGGTAAAGCCAATCGAGGCGCAAAGCGAGGATGGAAAATCGCAATGGATATTGCTTTCACTTTATGGTCCTTGGGTTAAATTACCCAATACTCAAGATAATCCTGTCTATTTTTATAACATTGAGGAATTAGAAAAATTTGCCATAAGCAATGGCGTCATCATGGCTTATTCCGCGTATGTGGATCAGAAGGCTGACCCTTACATTCTGAACAATTATTATCATTGGTTTGTCATCATTCCAAAGAAGAAGATTGCAGAGGGTTTTCACACTGAAGAGGAGTTCCGCCAGTACATTCAAACTCTCGGTATTCAAGACCCGAATTGGCAAACACCGGATGAAGCGTACAAGCAGTTTAAGCAGACTGGTTGTTTAGATTGGATACCAGATTGCAAATAATATAGGTTTCTCCTTTCTTGGTTTATTAAGGTTAGCTCGTTTCAACGAAGCTAAAATGTGCCTGTGATACAATGATCGAGGTCCGGCGGAGAGTGAGACTGTGGTAGCGACCGGCAGCAGCGTCACGAGCTTCGGCTACACGGGTCAGCGCAGTGAGGCTGGCTTTGGGTTGATCTATCTCAACGCCCGCTGGTATGATCCGGTGCAAGGCAGGTTCACCCAGCCCGATAGCATTGTGCCCAACCCTGCAAATCCCATGGACTGGGATCGGTATGCCTATGTCAGGAATAATCCTATGAATTATACAGACCCTTCTGGACATTGTCGCCAAGCTGTATATGGCGTTTGTGTCTTGGGAGAGAATGGTCAAGGTAATTCCCCTGATCCCTTACCTTATCAAACATCCATGAGTGCAGATCCCGCGCCTGTATTCATTCAAAAGGTGACGGGAGGGATGAGAATCGGCTAAGAACAAAAGTATAATACGGATTACTCAAGCGATAATCTCCGCGATCCTGAATGTTCAGCAAAAGAGTGCGCGCTGCCTAAGATTATCGATGGACTAGAACGCCTGGCTCCTGTGTTTAATCCTCCCCCTGATCGAAATTCACAGAAAAAAGAGAACAATTTCTTTTGGGAGTTTACCGTGTCTCATTCAAAAGGGAGAATGAATCTAAGTGATATTCAATTCTATACGTCAGTCGAATCTACATATGTCACATATGTGACATTCGAAAATGGGAAAAGGGAGGAATATATTCGTAATAGAATATATATTGATCCAACATTCGGTGCTAATAATGTACTAAAATATGTTCCCTCTAACTTTTCAGGGGAATCGCCTTTGCTTATTACCATAACTGTAAATACTTCTGTTAATCTTGGAAATGGTAGTATTTTTTATCCATGGTTTGGAAAAGAAAGACTGAATTATACTCAGCCTTAAAGGAGATTTTATGAATAAGAGTAGCTTCAAACTTCTTTATATATTCTTAATAGTAATGTTACTGCTCACTGCTTGCGAGAAGATCGCAAATAACGATTCTGAGTTTATTAAATTACTAAAAAGCCCAAATGTTAAAGATATTAATCAAAGTATTAAATTGACTATTGATCCTTATCAACCATCAGAATTAAAAAATGGCAAAAATATACATTTACTTGTTACTAATACAACGAATAAATATATAAAATTTCCAGTTGGGGATAATTCGCAATTATTTCTTTTTGAAAGTAATCAGAAATCGTGGTCTACCATAAATAACAGAGTAGATTATGGAGGGAAAGAGATAATTCTCTTGCCACAAGGTGAAAAGGGATTTCATGAAGACTATTTACTCATTTCCCCAATAATTGAAAATCAACAGATAGACGAAACGATTCGTATTGTTGTAACCGGTTATATTGTAAAAGATGGAAATGATACAAATGAAGCTGTTTCAGCCTATATTGATCTGACATTAAAGCCTTGATGGTCTATGGAGAAGCCCGCACGGGAGCGTACTTTGGTTGGATGGGGTTGAATGTGCTGATTACCGATGCGCAGGGCAGTGTGATCCGCTCAATGGATTCGTCCTCATTCGGTTCTGTTTCGGATACCCGTTACACCCCGTGGGGGCAGGTGCGCCAGACGACCGGCAGCAGCACCACGAGCTTCGGCTACACGGGTCAGCGCAGTGAGGCTGGCTTTGGGTTGATCTATCTCAACGCACGCTGGTATGATCCTGTCCAAGGCAGGTTCACCCAGCCCGATAGCATTGTGCCCAACCCTGCAAATCCCGTGGACTGGGATCGGTTTGGGTATGGATTAAACAATCCAATTAATAGAGTGGATCCATCTGGACACGATTCTTGTATGGCTTCGAATGGAGGGCAATGTTTTGTGGGAAGTGATGGAACTTATTACAAGAATGGCTTTAAACCATCTGATTCTAAGCCCCCATTCACTCGCCAGCCAAATTTTCCTATACCAAATCTGCCCAGTCTTCCGAATATGTGGATTGTTCCTCAGCGGGCTACTCAATCTTTTGAACTTCAATGTGATAGCTCCAATGTGTGTATTTCAAAATGGGAAAAACCTAGCAATTGGGATACAAATCCTCAGCATCCGGATTATTATGTTTTGACAATAAATGCGGGTGGTCTAATTGGAGGAACTATAACAATATCTGCGGATCGTTATAATAGTTTTTATATCGGAGCAGGAGGAAATATCGGAAAATCTATGACAGTAGTATCTGGCAGTTTAACAGGAGGATATATTGGTTCTCCTTCGGATACTATTATTCCTGATCAAGCGAATACAGAGAGTTTCTTAACGGGATGGACGGTAAGCGCGGGCGGTGGTGTATTTGGTGGTGGTGCCATAATCTGGAGTCCTGAGGCAGGAAAATATGTTCCGAATACAGCAATAGAATCTGGTGGTTATTTCCCGTCTGTAGGGATATCAGCCACCAGAAGCATTCTTATATCTAGATTAAGCCCGGCAGTGAGGTAACCTATGAAGTACCCTATTGAGTTTGTGATGTGTTCAATTGTTACTTTTCAATTCTTATACTTTGCCTACATTTCTTGGTTTAGACCAAATATTTATATGGATATTGTGCATAAAAGAAAGAAAAAGATACAGAATAAAATTCACTCAATTCCTCAGTGGTTTTTTAGTCTTTTCTTTTATAATGAGAATTTCCAACTGAATATCTGGCAGGCACGTATTTTATCTCTATTAGCTATTATAATCGGCATTATAGGTATGTTGGCTACATTTGGTCTGATTAATTCTTACTCTCCGCACTAATTGTAGGCATCAATGGATAATTTACATCTTTTATTCCTTTGAATGGACGGGCAGCCGCGCCACCCAAAAGGTATATTATCTAGTGGACGGCTCGCCCATTGCCGTCCGCAAGGGAGCGTACTTCGGCTGGACGGGGCTAAATGTGCTGATCACGGATGCGCAGGGCAGTGTAATCCGTTCGATGGATCTTAGAGGTTTGATATAATCGTCATAGGCTTCTTTCTACTTTGGGCTACCACAGTCTCACCGATTTTGAAAACCAACTCTGCCTTTCATCTTATCCACTTAACCGCGGGGTAATTTCATTTTCAGTGGGCTACTTTTTTTAAATTCGCGAGAAAGATTTATAGAAAGTCTACTCCCCTCTTCTTATTCTTTGATATGATTAGAGTAGGCATTTTACCCATTTTGATTTTCAAAATGCCCTGCTCCACAAAATTTCCCACTTTTATTTTAAGAAAGGAGAAAGCGGTAATTCTTCCCATTGAGGTTACCGCTAAGAAGAATGAACAATCCTTTAAGTGCCTTTGCAGACGAGATTAGTGATGATTTGGAAGAACAGATTGCAACCCTGAAACAAAACGGGGTCGGGAACATTGAATTACGCGGCATGTGGGGTAAAAATGTCCTTGACCTCACCGAACAGGAAATTCGCCAAATCAAGCAGCGCGCCAGTATCGAGGGGTTAGGTTTCTCGGCGGTTGCTTCGCCTTTGGGTAAGTTTCCACTGGACGGTGACTTTAGTATCCAAACAGAAGGATTAAAACGCGCTTTGGAGTATGCCGCTATTTTGGAAGCTCCTTACATTCGCATGTTTTCCTTCTACATTCCCTTTGATGAACCCGCTGTCATGCACCGTCAGCAGGTTATGGATTGGCTGAGTAAGATGATTTCTATCACCGAACAGACCAATATTGTCCTGGCGCATGAAAACGAAAAAGGCATCTATGGTGATACTGCTGACCGCTGCCTGGACCTATTTACCACCCTGGGCTGCCAACACTTTACCGGTATTTTTGACTTTGCCAACTTTGTGCAATGTGCGCAACGCCCGTATGCGGATGCCTGGTCGCGTTTGCAGCCTTATATCAGCTACTTCCACATTAAGGACGCATTTGCTGGGTTTGGTCAGGTCGTGCCGGCTGGCATGGGCGATGGCGATGTCGAACAAATCCTGCGTGAGGCGATTGAATCTGGGTTTGAAGGCTTCCTTACCCTTGAGCCGCACCTTTCCCTTGCAATGGAAAATTTCGGAAAGACCAGTCCAGAGCAATTTGCCACAGCCACCCGCGCCTTGCGTGATATTCTGGCAAAAATAGGCTAACTTTTGCCACACTTCAGGTTAAAATAAAAGAACTCTGCGGATTGACGTGGTAGTGGTGGAGAGGGACAATCTTTCCTTCTCAATGACTACCACATCAATCCCCAATAGACCAAAATAACCCCGTTCTCACCCTACTCTGTAAAGGAAACAACGACCCATGTTTGAAACCAAACGTCCTTGGGAAGACCCTCAACTGGTTGCTCTTCACCGCCTTAATATGCACAGCAGCGGCGTCCCCTTTGCCGATGAAGCCTCCGCCCTCAGCCGTGATCCGGCGCGCTCGCCTTGGGTGCGCAGCCTGGATGGCGAATGGCAGTTTGCCCTGGTGAATAACCCCGATCAGACCCCCGCTGGCTTTGAAAAAGAAGATTTTAACGCTGCGGACTGGAAGCCTCTCTCTGTCCCCAGTGATTGGATGATGGATGGCGCGCCGGATGGCTATCACTATGACAAACCCATCTATTGCAATGTGAAAATGCCCATCCCCAACATTCCGCCCTATGTGCCAGCGGAGGATAACCCCACTGGACTCTACCGCCGCGCCTTTGACCTGCCTGCCGATTGGCAGGGTCGGCGGGTCATTATTCACTTTGGCGGGGTGGAATCGGCTTTTTATGTGTGGGCAAATGGGCAACTGGTTGGATTTAGCAAAGATTCGCGCTTGCCTGCCGAATTTGACCTGACTCCTTATCTACACCCCGGCAAAAATCTGATCGCTACCGAGGTCATCCGCTGGTCGGACGGCAGCTTCTTGGAAGATCAAGATCATTGGCGTTTTGCGGGCATGTATCGCTCCATTTACCTCTATTCTGTGCCGCAAGTATCCCTGGCGGATGTGTTCGCCAAGCCCGAATTAGACGCGCGCTATCAGGATGGTACGCTGACCGTTGTCGCCCGGCTGGAAGGCGAAGGTGAGCAGATTGACGGGCATCAGGTGGAAATGCAGTTGTTTGACCCCGCAGGGCAGCCTGTCTTTCCGCAGCCGGTTCGCGCCGAATACGTCTTCAACCCCTTTGATCAGTTTACCGTCACCCTGAAAGCGCCCGTCTCTGCTCCACGCAAATGGTCGCATGAAACGCCCATTCTCTATACTCTGCTCGTAACGCTGCGCACCCCACAGGGCGAAGTTGCCCAAATTTATTCCTGCCGGGTCGGTTTCCGCAAGATTGAAATCCGCAACCGCGAACTGCTGATTAATGGCAAAGCCGCGTTGATTAAGGGTGTCAACCGCCACGAACATGACGAGACGCGCGGCAAAGCCCTCACACTTGACTCGATGCTGGCGGATATTCGCCTGATGAAAACCCATAATATCAACGCTGTGCGCACCTGCCACTACCCCAATGATGAGCGTTGGTATGACCTGTGCGATGAATATGGCATTTATGTATGGGATGAAGCCAACATCGAAAGTCACTCTGTCTATAACCGTCTGGCGAATGACCCCGAATGGCGGCTCGCTTTCCTGGAGCGCGGCGTGCGCATGGTAGAGCGGGATAAGAACCACCCTTCCATCATCACCTGGTCCCTGGGAAATGAGTCCGGTTACGGACCCAATCACGATGCGATGGCAGGCTGGATTCGCGGATATGACCCTTCTCGCATCGTCCATTATGAAGGCACAATGGGACGCGGCTGGGATGCTGGTCATCTGGCTTCTGATCTTGCCTGCCCGATGTATCCCAGTATAAGCAGTATTATTGACTACGCGCAGCATGAGGAATACAGCCGTCCCTTCATCATGTGCGAGTATGCACATGCCATGGGCAACTCCGTTGGCAATCTCAAAGAATATTGGGACGCTATTTACACCTATCATGGCTTGCAAGGCGGTTTTATCTGGGATTGGGTAGATCAGGGGCTGTTAAAGGTGGATAGCAAGGGTGTGAAATATTGGGCGTATGGCGGCGACTTTGGCGATACCATCAACGATATGAACTTCTGCATCAATGGGCTTATCTTCCCTGATCGCACCATTCATCCACCTATGGTTGAATTCAAAAAGCTCATTCAGCCCGTCAGCGTGCGCGCCATTGACCTGCTAGCTGGACGCATCGAGGTGATTAACCGCCATGATTTTGTCACCCTGGATTATCTGCAAGGCGAGTGGGAACTAAGTGTGGATGGGCGCGTGGTTCAATCTGGGCAGATGCCCACCTTCTCTACGCGCGCAGGCTTTGCGGAAAGCATCACCCTGCCTTACGCTCGCCCCATGCTGCCTCCTGGCGCGGAATGCTTCCTTAACCTGCGCTTCCGTTTGGCGGAAAATACCCCTTGGGCGGATGCCGGTCATGTTGTTGCATGGGAACAATTCTCCCTGCCTTTTGCCTCGCCGCAAGCCATTCTCACCGACCTGACAAGTATGCCTGAGATTAAGGTTAATGAATCTGCCGCCGAAATTTCTTTGCAAGGCGCAGATTTCTCGCTCATTTTCTCGAAAGAGCGGGGCAGCATCACCCGTTACACTTTCTTTGGAACAGCGTTATTGCAGAGCGCCCCGGTTTTGAATGCCTGGCGCGCGCCGACCGATAATGACGGCTTTAAATGGATGGATGAAAATCACAAGCTGCTGCACGCCTGGCTAGAAAGCGGACTCAATCGCCTGGTCAGCCACCTGGATTCATGTGTGATGCACCAACCCTGCCCACAGCAGATCGTGATCCGCACAACCCACACCTTGCAAGCAGAAGGCGTTGCGGCGGGCTTCCACTGGTCGGTCACGTATAGCATCAACGGCAACGGCACGGTAAAAATGGATCAGCAAATTGATTCCTTTGGCAGCCTGCCCACTCTGCCCCGCCTGGGAACGCTCTTCACCCTGCCCGAAGGCTTTGAACAATTCACCTGGTTTGGGCGTGGACCCGAAGAAAGCTACGTAGACCGCAAAGCTGGCGTACCAGTTGGGCTTTATAGCGGCGCAGTAGATGAACAATATGTACCCTATATCATGCCCCAAGAAAATGGGAATAAGACCGATGTGCGCTGGGCGGCAGTCTGTAATCCACAAGGCGTTGGGTTACTTATCAGCGCGGATCGGCTGGTGGAGGTGTCTGTGTCACATTTCAGCGCAGATGATCTCTATCACGCGTATCACACCAACGAACTCACCCGCCGCTCTGAAACGATCTTCTGCGTAGACCTGGGTCAAACCGGGCTAGGCGGCAATTCCTGCGGCCCACGCACCCTGGAACAATATTTACTGAAACCGGGTGGCTATGCCTATACCCTCTTGCTGCAACCGGTTGCCCCAGGGCAATCCCTATCCTCGTTAGGGCGAAAACAAGCATAAGTCACGCATTATCGTCAAAAAGAAGGATAACGCCTAAAATGTTATCCTTCTTTTTAGATCAAAACGATTAAACCCTGCCCTTATGCAGCCAATAAGCGCGGTTGCGTTCAAATAAAATCAGTACCGTGATAGACCAGACCAAGCCAATCCCTGTACCAGCCATCACATCCGTGATGTAATGGGCATTGGTGACAATCCGATCCACAGCAACCAGCAGCACATACCCCACCGCCAGAGCCACCAGCAATCTGCGCGTCCCCAGGGACTTCACCGCCGGCAAATATAAATATAACAATGCCGACAGCAGCGTGATGGTTTGGATCATGTGCCCGCTGGGAAAGCTCGGAAACGGCACCGCCGCCAGTAGCCCTGGCAAAGAAGGTCGTACCCGATTAAACGCCAACGCCAGCACCCAAAAGATGATCAGTCCCATCATATACATGGCGATAATCAGTACAAAGCGGTCATCCTGTTTGCGGTAAATATACCAGGCGCACAGCCCAACGCAAATAATGCTAGGCAAAATACTGCCAATATTCGCCAACCAAATCAGCCCAGTCATCAGTCCTGCGACAGGCGCACTTTTCCCCCAATCCGCTGCCCAATGAGAGACAGCCAAGTCCGTTGGATAAAGCAAACTATGCGTTAACAGGCTAAAGAGCGCCACAAAAAATAACGCCATGCCCCCATACAGCAGAACCTGCACCAACCCTGCATTCTTTCCAATTAAACGCGTATCATCGTTCATCTTGCCCTCCTAATAGATGATTATACGAGACTTTATCTCTCTTTTTGGTCAAGTATTCATCTATATTCAGGTGTCATCCCTCAAGAAGACCCATGAGATTTTATGCACACCCTCTGCTCAATTTATGCTATCATTTTAAAATGTCTTCTACACACCCCTTCCCCCCACTGCACGCCCGGCTTATCTTCAACCCCATTTCATGGGCTGCGGATGAATCGCCTGTCCAATTACTCGCGCTCTTGACCGAATTGCAGGATTGGAACATCCTGCCCGAAGTCTATCTCATCCAGCAGGATAGTGACGTGGTGGGAAACGTGCAAGAGGCGCTTGCGCATGGGATTCGCTTCTTCATTGTTTGCGGCGGGGATGGCACTATTGATACCGTTGCCGGACAGCTGGCAGGCACAAATTCCACTCTGGGCATTATTCCCACCGGCACACAGAACAACGTTGCCCTGAGTTTAGGCGTCCCGGGGCATATTCCTACCGCCGTGTCTATCCTGCGCTCTGGGAAACCTATACAAGTGGATATGGGGCAAATTACCTGCCAGGGGAAGCAGGTACGCTTCTTAGAGGCTTGCTCGGTGGGGCTGCTTTCTGCGCTCTTCCCCGCTGCGGACGATATTCAGCATGGCAACCTGGTGCGCGTGGGCGATTTGCTCGCTGCCCTGGTCGCCTCGCCTTCCGCTGAAATGCACATCTCGATTGATGAACACACCGTCATTGACACGCAGGGTCATATTGTGCTGATCGGTAATATGCCCTATATTGGTCCGCATTATGCCATCAGCTCAGAAGATTGCTATTATGACGGCTTTTTAGACGTGATTCTGTATGCGCAACTCTCCAAGCTAGAATTATTAGGAAATGTGGTTAATCTGGTTGGCGGCGGACCGCAAGACCCGCGCATTAAACACTTTCGCGCCCAACACATCAACATCGTCACCACGCCACCCATGCCTGTTATGGCGGATGGCTTTGATTTAGGTCAGGGAGAGGTGCAAATTGATCTTTTGCCCCAAGCCCTGACGATCATGTCTGCAACGGATGAAATGCAGTCGTCCGCATCAGACGAAAATTAAGGAATTCTGGGAATCCGGGTAGAAATAGTCGAACGGGAGAGATCGCCCCGTTCGACTATTTCTACCCTAATTCCCAATAAACCGAGATTAATCCCCTGGCAGGGTCTCAACGGTATCCGCCACATTGTTGCCCAACTTCACTCGTGCATCTGTTAGGCTACGCGCCTCAAGCATGGCATCCGCGCGAATATCAATCGGGAATCGTCCATGCAGCGGGCTAATCTTCGCCCCCAATGCGTTCGTCTTCCAAAATAGCCACACCATCGGGCGCATAAAGTTGCTCAGTCCCACCGCCACGTGCAATTCTTCCAGAGTCGCATCATCCCAGCCGCCCACTAGCCCATAAAAGAAGGCATACATCGGGAACGAGAAAAGAATGGCAATCAGGAATATGAGCATACTGGTAACCTGATCACCCTTCCAAATGAACCCAGTCAGCCAACGCAACACTACGTAATGCGCCCCACCCGCCAGCAGCGGCGCGATCAGCGACTGCCAGACGTAGAATCGCTGTTGATAGCACAGGCGACTGTTCACAAAATACGCCACGATGCCCTTGGTTAGCAGCCCGGCAAAGTAGGCAATAATGAGCGCATAAATCTGGAATTGAGCGATCAGCAAAAAAGCCAGCGCAACGCGAATAACTTGTTCCAACGCCACCATCAGCATTTTCAAGTAAGGGCGATTCGAGCCAATCTCTACGTTATCCGATACCCACGAAGGGTACTGGAATGCGCCCCAGATGAGCAAAGGAATACAGTATCCCGCCGCGCGCGCAAATTCAGGGCCGGTTGCGCCCAAAATAAACCGATCTGTCACCGCCAATAACGCCGCTCCCAGGAATCCATTAATCAACCCGCCCCATTTATACGCCATGGCTGAATAATATTGACTGAGCTTGCGGTAGTTATTCGATACTGCCTCGGAGATGGAAGGCATGAGGTTATCATATAGCATCGCCGTTGCATTAAAGCCAAACACAAAATTCTGTGCCAGAACCCAATTCCCCCAAATTTCAGTGTAATTGACCAGGCGAGTTTGGGTGATCAAAATTTCAATTGCTTGCCCACCTGCCCAGGCAACCGAGCCAAGCATATCAAACACGCCAAAGCGGAAAGAATCCTTGACGGTTGCCCAACTAAAATGCGCCAGGAACAAAACCCGCGTGTTATACCCTAAGCGGTGATACAAAAAGAGTCCCAACAGAAACGTGAGGGCTTCTGTGGCATAGGCTGCCAACCCTAAACCAATCAGACCACCCATCACCTGCCCGAACGCCACCTGACTGCGCCCCCAACTGACCATGACAATCACCAATGCGGGCTGCGTTACCATCGGAAAGATCAGCCCAGTCCCCAATTCCAGCAGTGTGGCATAATCAAACCGCTGCCATCCGCGAAACGCCAGCTTCATCACTGTATAAAAACCGGGGATTTGAATAAAGGTATGGATGATAATGCTCCACGAATAAAGGGCATACGCCGTCTCAGGCACATATACGGAGGCAATCAGCACCACCATCGCCACCTGTACCGCGCCGGATAGTGCCTGCCACCACACGTATACCTGACCATACTGAACAGCTTTGCGCGGGTCTTTTACGCGGTATTGCGAGAAGAACTTCACAAATGCCAGGCTAGTACCCATATCGAAAAAAGTCCACAGCAAGTTAAAAAATTGGGTGACGCGCCCCCATATTCCCAAAGCCTGCGCGGATGGCAAAATATACACTGGCAAAATCAGGCTCTGATAGATAATCAACGGAATAAAGAGAATCAATCCAATCATCAACGCCAACATAAAACCACCAAGCGGACGGTGAAAGCCTACATCTTCCCATTCCGTAGAAGCCTGACGTTCGTCATACACCGATTGGCGGGACACCAAGCGATCTAGCGCCTCTGGGTGCTTCAGGCTGTAACGCCGCACCACCACAAACGCTCCCCCTGACAACGCCATTAATCCCACCAAGATGCCAATCAAAATCACCCGTTCCGCCTCATGGGGTACGGGCGAACCGGGGTACGCCGCGAAGGATGCCGGCTGCCGTCCAGCTGCATTTTCCACCAACGAATAAATCCAATAATTAAAATACGCCCATTCCTGAATTTGCAAATTGCTTCCATCCAAAAAAGCGTTGACCACATATGCTTTTCCGCGACCCTGCTCGGAATGCAGCGACCACACTACCCATTCACCCCCTTCAAAACGGCTAACGATTGGCAGAATGGATGAAATGGGCGTCATCACCGTATATCGTTCGCGGATTTGCGGCGCGCTGTTCCACAGGATGCTATTGTTTTCCGGCTTCGCGCTCCCCGGCGATTCAATCAGGCTAATGGGGTCATCTTTGCGGGTTAACTCCACTGGGATACCAAGCAAATCAGAGGCACTTTGTGGATTTAAATTCGGTCCTAAAAAGAGAACCAGCCCTGCCCCTGCCTCATATCGCTGCCGGGCTGCGGACGGAATAACCCCATTTAAAACCAGGATGTCCGCTTGCTGCGCATCTTCAACCAACACAAAATCGTGCGCCAACGTAAGCGCATTGCGTACCGCTCCCTGCGGACCGGCATAATATACTTTGATCGCATCCTGCGCGGAAACAGGCGCAATAACCAATAACAATAGGGCGCAGACGATCCCGAGAAGTATTGTTTTTCGCATGGCTTCACCGACCTCAAAGAGTGGGATTTCTCTTTGATTATAGCAATAATCTACGAAGAACTGGTTAAAAAAGAGAGAGGATGAAAACGTTATGGTTTTCATCCTCTCTTTTAATCGAACCATCCTACTACGATGCTACTGCATGGTAGTCTGACCAGCCTGCCGCTTGCGCATATCCTCTTCCTCGCCCGCCCAGTCCAGGTGAGCATATTCTGGCGGCGTATTGGTCTTGCGCCAACCGTGGAAATCCGCCCAAATTTCATCGGTCCATTGCGAATCAATCTGTGCGGTGGTGTAAATGCTTTCGCGCACCCGCAGGAAGCCGAACTGATCGCGCATGTTCACTTTTTCTGATTTGGAGCAGCATTCTTCCGCTAAATGAGGCGGAATGAAGATAATTCCAGCGGGCGTACCGAGAACCACATCGCCGGGCATGCAAACCGCGTTACCAATTCGGCAAGGAACGTTCATGCCAATCATCAGCACATCACGGATCGGGGTCGGGTCATTGCCTCGGTAATAAGTCTGGATATTGTCAATTTCCATCACCTGCTGTACGTCTCGAATACCACCGTAAATCACCTGACCGCCATTCACAGTGCGCTTTGACACAGCCGTGGATAAGTTGCCGCCCACAAAAGTGCCTTCGTAGACCTTATCAAACATATCCACAATCAGTACATCGCCCGATTGCAGAATTTCAATCACCCAAGAATTGAAGAACCCCTTACGTCCTTCCTCCTGATGACCATATTCAAGCAGCGTTTCGCTCAGGTCAGGGCGGGTTGGGAGCATTACTGCCGTCACCGCGCGCCCCACCATAATCTTGCTCGGGTGAATGACCTTCCAATCCCCTACGAACTGATACTTATAACCATGATCCCACAAAACACCCCAGGCTTCTTCCGTCTTGATGCGTTCCATACGCCTGAGTAATTCATCAGATACCTTTGGACGGCCATTCTCAAAGCGTTCACCCTTCCAAAAGGGCGTTAGCTGGAGAATATCTTCGCGGTTATCGAATTTCATGATGCCTCCGTGCGAATTGAGAGATGAGGTGCTGGATGTCTATCTTGATTATCATGGGGAAAGCATGACGATTTGCCATGAATAGGTTAAGTCTAACATAGATCAGAAATTTCATCACAAAGAAAGTAAAGGTTTTCTGGGAATTAACGTAATCGTAGTCAAGCACGGAAGATATTCCATGCTTGACTACGATTACGTTAATTCCCAAGGAAAAAAATTATGATTTTACGGTTTGCTGCGAAGCGTTAAGCTGTAAAGCGGTTTGCTCATCCAGGTTGAGGGCGGGGCGGCGCGCCAGGTTGTATAAGAACACCGCCATCCATATTCCCCCCATTGCCACCGGAAGGACAATATCCAACCAGCTGACCGCAAACTGCCCAGGGTAAAATGCCGGTTTGACATGCCAGAACAGGTTCACCAGATAGACTACCAACAACATGCCCCCCAAACCTGCCAATACGTGCAAATTATACCGCGCACGGATAGAAAGCAGGATCATGAAAGGAAGCACAAATTCAAAGATCGTGATGATGATCAGCACCACATCCCACCCGCCGGTAGAGCGCACTGCATACCACACTACCTCACGCGGAATATCTCCGCCCCACTGGATCAGGAATTGGAAAAAGCTCACGTATGCCCAACCCATCACAAAGGTAAGCATCAACGCGCCCAAATCCTTGTAAGGCACGGGCGTTGTCTGATACCCCCAATGCCTCCCCAAACTCAACGATGGGAATAGATTCAACATCAGCACTGCAAACGACATTGCCGTCAGTACTTGCCCCATGATGAGGATTAGCCCAAATGCCGTGGAAGTCCACAAAGGCTGCAGGGACATTAACCAATCTACCGAAGCGAACGTCATAGTCAAGGCAAAGAGCACTAAACTGATTGCTGCCAATCCTTGCGGACGTTTAAGCGCAGCGTCTTCTCCTGGCACAGCAGATGCCTGCGCACGCGCCCAGCGGTTTGCCATCAAGCTCATGCCAATCCATACTGCAAAATACAACACAGCGCGCCCAATAAAGAAAGGCACATTCAGATAAAAGGTCTTATATTGCAGAATGGCGTTCGCCGCCACTTCCGCCGGACGCGCCCAAGGGTAAAGCGTGGGCAACCCCGCCAGCAACGGCAGGAATAAAATACCCATCACCCATACGCTCCCAGACGCTGCCTCCGCTACCCGCCGGATGGTTAAGCCCCATTTGCTGCCCGTAACGAAATAAAGCAAGAGCAATACCAAGCTACCCAGGCTGATCCCTAACCAGAAGAAGAATGCGAACAAGTATGCCTGAAAAAACAGGCTCGCCCCGCTCAGGAAGATACCCGCCACACTGAGCAGCGCCGTCACAGCCCCCACTATCAACATAAACTGAATAGGGCGATTGAGATTCATAGAAAATTCGGGTGTATTTTTCTTCATGGCTGCTTTCCCAGTTGCGTGAGTTGATCTGGAGTCAGATCATTGACCGTTACAGCTCCGTTCTTCATTTGCATCGCGCGGATATACGCAATCACCGCCCAACGTTCAGGCGCTTTGACGCGATAGCCATACGAGTACATCTTGTCGCGTCCATTGGTAATCACGTCAAAAATTTCGCCATTCGGCATCTTCTTGGCGTCATCACTCAACAAATCGGGCGGTTTCGGAAAGCCAAACAGGGACACCGCTTTTCCATCTCCCTTTCCAGTTGCTCCATGACAGGGCATGCAATAGGTATTGTAGCGATCCTGCCCCATTGCGACCAATTCTTTGGTCACTGGCACTGGAATATCTCCCAAAGGGTCACCCTTGAGAGTATTGCCTGTCAACGCAGGATCATTGGCGGACCCTTGGGCTGTATACGGCACACTGCCCTCAGGGAAAGTCCGCGCCGATTGTCCATTGGGGAAAATATCACTGGCTGAAAGCGGATTGTAGCGCGGCTGGTTTTCCATCTGACCGGTTTTATCGCAGCCCACCAAAAGCAAGCACGCAGCCATAAATAAGATGACTGTCAGCCCGCGCCCTGCCCGAATGTGAAACCCTGAATGAATGTGCATGAAGGTCATCGCTTATGCCTCAATTTCTGAAACCTGCACCGAACCCAATTGTTCCATCAACCGCTGCGTGCGTTCCAGCTGAAATTGTGGATCATCCGCCTCGATCCCCAGGTAAAAACTATCCTGTGAGGCATGCGCGTTGAAATCCGCCGAGTTAAAAACCGGATGATACGGCTGCGGGAAGCGAGTGAAGAAGAACAACCCGGCTACTCCCGCGAACGCACCCAGCAAAATAATCAACTCAAAGGTGATTGGAATATATGCGGGCCAGCTGAATAACGGCCGCCCACCAATATTCTGCGGATAATCAATTACAGTGGCAAACGCTTGCATGCCAAAACCGCTCACTCCACCGATGATTGCACCTGCCAGCACAATAAATGGCATGGGCGAAGAGCGTAGGTGCATTGCTTGCTGCAATCCTTCCACCGGATAAGGCGAATAGGCGTCAAATTTGCGGTACCCAGCCTCATATACCCGGCGGGTAGCCGCCACCAGAGCTTCGGGAGTGTCAAATTTTGCCAGCAGCCCGTACAATTTCTGCTTTTTATCTTCTATTAGCGTATTGTCCATCTCTACCTCCCTCCTTTAGCGGTGTCCGCTTCTTTTTTCGTAGGTTTCGCCGGATAGACCTGCGCTTTACCATCTGTTGCGTTCTCAACTGCTACGGCGTTGTGGTGCCCGGTTTCATGCACCAATTCGCGCATTTCAAAGATGGAAATAGCGGGTAATACGCGCAGGAATAAGAACAACAACGTCAGAAACAGCCCAAGTGTGCCTACATAGGTGAGAATATCATAGATGGTAGGCAGGTAAATGTGCCAGGAGGAGGGCAGAAAATCCTTCGAGAGGCTTTGAACGATAATGACGAAACGTTCCAACCACATGCCCACATTGACAATTAGTGAGATGACAAATAAAACGAGTACGTTGCGCCGCACGCCCTTAAACCATAGCAGTTGCGGAATCACCACATTCGCGGCAATCAACCCCCAGAATAAGGGGGAATAAAACCCAGTGAAGCGATCCAGGGTATTTGCGCGTTCAAAAATGTCGCCGCTGTAGAAGGCGTTGAAGATTTCCATCAAATACCCATAGGCGACCACCAACCCCATTGACAACATCACCTTTGCCATGTTTTCCAAATGACGCGCGGTGATGAAATCTTTCCAATGGAACGCCGCCCGCAGTGGAATGAGCAAGGTGAGGACCATGGCAAACCCGGAGAATACCGCGCCTGCCACGAAATAGGGCGGGAAGATGGTACTGTGCCAACCTGGCACCAACCCATAGGCAAAGTCCATACCTACGATGCTATGTACTGAAATGACCAGTGGAGTTGCCAGGGCAGCCATGAGCAGATAGAGACTGAGGTAATGACTCCAATGCCGCGCTGAACCGCGCCACCCTAACGAGGCAAGCGCATAAATCCGCTTCGCCCAAATATTCTTTGCGCGGTCGCGCATGGTTGCCAGATCAGGCACTAAGCCCATGTACCAGAACAGCAGCGATACCAGCGCATAAGTGGTAATGGCGAACACATCCCATACCAGCGGGCTGCGGAATTGGGGCCACAGCCCCATTGAGTTCGGATAGGGCATCAAGTAGAAGAATAACCAGG
Organism: Anaerolineales bacterium; assembly: GCA_038206515.1. GTDB lineage: Bacteria > Chloroflexota > Anaerolineae > Anaerolineales > Anaerolineaceae > DSYU01. Next base: position 27,871 of record JBBRAT010000038.1, read on the forward strand.
GTCGCCCCAAATGCAGAATAGGGAATAAAGCCGCGTTTGCCACCGCAAACAAGGTCATCGCCTCTGCAAAGCGGTTGATAGAGGTTCGCCAATCTTGCCTGAGCAAAAGTAGAATCGCCGAAATGAGCGTCCCTGCGTGACCAATCCCAATCCACCATACAAAGTTGACGATGGCGAATGCCCAGCCAACTGGAGCATTGACGCCCCAAACGCCGATGCCTTCAATAAACAATGCGCCTACCGCATACAAGAGTGCCATCATTATGGCAAAAGCAAGCAAAAGCCCGGCAATCCATCCAACGGGCGTGCGCCGGATGGGCGTTAACGGCACATCTGCAATCGCGCTGGTAACGCTTAACGAAGTGTGACCGGGTTCAATAATGGGTGTTTGTTCAAGGATTTCCATAATGCTCCCCTATGCCTCTTCTTTAATCATCGGGTTGGGGTTTTTGACCTGCGCCACATACGTTGTGCGCGGCTGCGTACCCAGATCTGCCAGCAAGCCATAATTCAAGGGCAGGTCTTTCAATTTGCGGACAGTGCTATTGGCATCATTGATATTGCCAAAGACAATCGCCTGGGTGGGGCAAGCCACCTGGCAGGCGGTCTGAACTTCGCCGTCAGCAATCGGGCGACCTTCCGCCTCCGCCTGGATACGCGCTTCGTTCACCCGCTGCACGCAATACGTGCATTTTTCCATCACGCCACGGCTGCGTGCAGTCACATCCGGGTTGCGCAAAGCGCGCATGGAAGCCACGTTTTCATCCACGTATTTATAGAAGTTAAAGCGCCGCACTTTATAGGGGCAGTTGTTGGCGCAATAGCGCGTGCCAACGCAGCGGTTATAGGTCATTTCATTAATGCCTTCCGCGCTGTGACTGGTCGCCTCCACCGGGCAAACCACCTCGCAAGGCGCTTTTTCGCAGTGCATGCACGGCACAGGTTGATATACAAAACGCGGACGGTTTGCGCTGCCCTTGTAATACCGGTCAATCCGAATCCAGTGCATTTCGCGCCCGCGAATGACCTGATCCTTCCCTACGGTTGGAATATTATTCTCCGACTGGCAGGCGATGACGCAGGCATTACAGCCAATGCAGCTGTTGAGGTTGATAGACATTCCCCAGGCGTATCCTGTCCGCTCTTCCTGCCCATACAGGGTAATCGCTTGCTCTTCCCCATCGTGGGCAAAATTCGGATGCGCTTTATAATCTTCCAGGTCAGTGGAGCGCACCAAATCACGGTTTTCCATCGTCCAATGCTCATGGGTAGTCGCCAGGGTGTATTTTTCTCTCCCCTTCGTCACTTGCAGCCCACTCTGGAACCAAGGCGCGGCGGAAGTGCGGATGAGATTGGCGTTAAAGCCGCTGTTCGCCAGCACGCTGCCGCCCTCTTTACGCCCATATCCAAGCGAAAGTACCACTACATCGTCCGGCTGACCGGGTTGAATAGACGCTGCTGCCTGCATATTCCGCTCACCCACATGAAGGATCAGCATATCCCCATCCGTAATTGCCAATTTAGTAGCGGTCGCAGGGCTGAGGTAGGCTGCGTTATCCCAGGTGAGTTTGCTGAGGGGCTTGGGCAACTCTTGCAGCCAGGCATTATTGGTAAAACGCCCGTCCCACACCGTGTAATCCGGCTCAAATACGATCTCCATCCCGCTGGCAGCAGCAGGCAATGCCCCCATCCCATTCAGGGTGGCGGTAGGCAATGACGCAATTGGCGCGGATGCAGTATCCGCAATCACTCCCTTGCCAAGCAGGTCGCGCCAGGTGAGGGCAAAATCCCCGCCCTTGAGTTGCCCCTGCCAATACGTGCGCAACAGGTCATATCCTCTGGCGACTGGCTGACCCAGAAGCGCGGCGATCAATTCCAGCGCAGATTTGCCGCCATACAGCGGTTCAATCGTGGGTTGAATAATGCTGATTGTGCCATCAAAGGCGCGTGCATCTCCCCAGCTTTCCATCGAGTGCGCCGCCGGAATCGCCCAGCTGGAAAGTACAGCGGTTTCATCCATCGCGTTTGCCAGGGTGATTACATTCTTCACTTTGCCCATTGCTTTGACAAAGTCCAGGTCGGCTGGGGCAGTATACGCTGGGTTGCTGTCCAAAATCACCAGCGTATCCACCGCGCCGCTGCTCATTTCCTGCGCCAAGGTCTTCAGGGCGGTATACCCATCCCCAGCATACCCCTGCGCTACGGGGGCAATAAAGTTAACCGTATTGCCAACCGCGCCCAATGCCTGATTGATGGCATACGCCAGTGCGTGGACTGCGGCGGGCTGCCGTTCCCCCGCCAATACCAGCGCGCCTTTGCCTGCGGATTTCAAATCCGCCGTTAGTGCATCCAACCAAGGTTGCCCAGCCACATCCCCTGTCGGCGCAGTCACTGCCAAACCCAACCGAGCAGCGATTGCACGCGCAAACCCTTCGATCTGCGAAGGCTTAACAGCCAAGCGATGATCGGCGTTCGAGCCAGTCATGGTTGAGCTGCCTTCGATCATATACAGGCGATTCATCGTGCCGTTTGCGGAAATAGGTTGGCGGCGCACGCCAAAATCACGTCCATAGCGCACATGCCCGGGTTCAGCAAACAGGAAATCACAATCCAGTGAAAGAATGACATCCGCCTTGCTGAAATCGTAGACCGGTTCATAGGGCTGCCCAAAAACCAAGTTTGCCCCTGCCAGGCTGTTATTACGCGCCACAGGGCTAAATTGCACCCATTTCGCCTGCGGATACTTCTTGAGCAATGCGCCCATCTGATCAATCAGGCTTGGGGAAGTAGTCATGCCGCTCAAAATACGCAAACCTGCGCCCTGTCCCCAATTTCCACTCAGGCTGCCCAACGCATTGGTGAAATCTCCCCAGGTTTTTGCAGTCTTCTGATTCATCACCTGCTTGAGTCGCTCTGGGTCATACAGTTCCAGCGGAAGCGCCTGCATAAACACATCTGACCCGCCCAGCGTGGCAGGGTGCTTCGGGTTGCCATCTACCTTGATCGGGCGACCCATGGTAGTGGTAATAAGCACACCCTGACCGTATCCATCTTGCAGCACGGTGCTGGCAAACAAAACCGGCTTACCAGGCAGCAGCACCTCTGGCGGCTTCACATAAGGCAAAATCTTATCACTGCCTTGTGGAACGCACGCTGTTAACCCAGCCAGCGCCAGAGATGCTCCTAAAACCTTCAAGAAATCCCGCCGGTTGAGCGTACCCAATAAACTAGCTTGGCGTGGATATTCTTGTTCAATGACCTTCTCAAATTCAGGGCTATTCGCCAGTTCGTTCAAACTGCGCCAATAATCTTTCCCTTTTTTCTCCCTCAACTGCTGACGTGCAGCAGCCAGGTCGAGCGGTTGACGTTGCTCATCGCTATTCGTTGTCATAGTTTACCTGTGGCAAATCGAGCAGTTCATTAATTGAGTGGGGGGCAGAATGGCATAATCCTTCACCAACTTCTCCCCAATCTTATGTTGATCTCCGTCAGGCTTGTAGCCCATATCATACACGTTTGCGCGCGGACGCACATACTGAGCTGGATCACGGTGGCAGTCAACGCAGAAACTCATGTACATGGCGTTTGCCTTCACTGCCGTCGTCATCTGATCCACCCGCCCGTGACAGGTTTCACAGGCTACCCCCTTGCCCACGTGCGCCTGATGGTTAAAGTAGACGTAATCAGGCACCTGGTAGACCTTATTCCAGGCAATCGGTTTGCCTGTCTTCCAGCTATCCCGCACTGGCGCCAGAGCCGGGTCATTGGTGGCAATCTGGCTGTGGCAGCTCATACAGGTTTCAGTGGGCGGCAAATCTGCAAATGCAGCCTTATCTACGCCTGTATGACAATATCGGCAGTTCAGCCCTAACACTGCTACGTGAAAATTATGCGGAAAAGGAACGGGTTGTGGAACTTTCACCCCCACTTGATTAAAAGTGCTGGAATGCGTCCACCAGACCAAATATCCGACAATTGCCGTAATGGCAATCAATCCAACCACAATACTTACTCTTACAAAGGTGTTGCTACGAGAAGAAAAAATTGGAGGCATTGGTTTATCCGATGGTATAGATTTATAGCGCAAACGAACGCCTTGAATGGATATTACGCTCTTCCCCCTGTGGAAGAATTTCCCACCATTTTAACTCATTCTCATAAATTATACCTAAGTCAAATCAAAATACAAGAAAAAACCTATCCCCTCTTTATCCTGTTTTAACCGAAGATCAAGAGATCATCCCCTTCTTTTCTCTTCGTGCTACAATAAAGAAAGAATCAGAACCTCAATTCCAACATAAGGATCAATAGGATGAAAAAACACAATTTTAACCCTGGACCTTCCATCTTACCCCAGTTCACCATTGATGAAACTGCCGCAGCGATCAAGAACTTTGCGAATACGGGGCTGTCTATTCTCGAAGTATCCCATCGCAGCAAAGAATTTGAGTCGGTTGTCAACGAGTGCGTAGCCCTTTTTAAAGAACTGCTCCATATTCCTGAAGGGTATTCTGTTATCTTCCTGGGCGGTGGGGCAAGCAGCCAGTTTGTCTACGTCCCCTATAACCTGCTTGAGAAAAAAGCCGCCTTCCTCGTCACCGGTGAATGGGCTACCCGCGCCTATAAAGAAGCCAAATGTTTTGGCGAAGCGCAAGTAGTTGCCTCTTCCGAAGATAAAAATTTCTCCTACATCCCCAAAAATTTCACCATTCCTACGGATGTAGATTATTTCCACATTACCACCAATAACACCATTTTCGGCACAGAGATGCTCACGGACTTGACTTCACCCGTTCCGCTAGTGGCAGATATGTCTTCGGATATTTTTAGCCGCCCAGTGGATATTTCAAAATATGCGCTCATCTATGGCGGCGCGCAGAAGAACCTTGCCCCTGCTGGGCTTGCCTTTATCATCATTCGTGACGATATTTTAGGCAAAGTTTCCCGTCCGCTGCCAAAAATGATGGATTACCGCACCCATATCAAGAACAATTCCCTCTACAACACCCCGCCTGTGGTGATTATCTACTCTGCCCTGCTGACCTTGCGTTGGATGAAAGAACAGGGTGGCGTAGTTGAAATGGAACGCCGCAACAAAGCCAAAGCAGAACTCTTATATGCCGAAATTGACCGCAACCCGCTTTTCCGCGGCACCACTGCCAAAGAAGACCGCTCGCGCATGAACGTCTGCTTTGTGATGACTGAAGGCTACGAATCTTTAGAGGAAGATTTTGTCAAATTCGCCTCAGCCAACGGCATGGTTGGCGTAAAAGGTCATCGCTCTGTAGGCGGTTTCCGCGCTTCTCTCTACAATGCCCTGCCTATCGAAAGCGTGCAGGCGTTGATCAAATGTATGCAGGAATTTGAATCGCAGCACGCCAAGTAAATTCTTTCCTACAGAAACACAATGAGGATGTATCCGCTCTGGATACATCCTCATTTTTTAAACCTTATACAACGACACCCTCTTCTTCATGCACTTCGTTTACAATCCGCCTGAGAACAAATCATGCAGACACAAAATTATCTTCCTTCCCCCAGTCATAACAACAGTCAATCGCTGCGCCATTTATCTTCTGGTATATGGCTAGAAGACCGTTCCATTCCCATTCCATGGGGCGCGAAACTCCCTCATTTGTTGCAAAATACCTACCCAGATCACCACTTTCAGGCTCCGTCATGGACGGAAGTGGAGTGGCACAAAGTGAGTATTCTCAATGGCATTCAGGCGCAGCGATTACAAACCTTTATCTATCCCGATGGTTGGGTAGATTCCATCTTCGCCTGGCTTTCCAGCAGTTATTCAATGCCCGAAGTATGGCGAGCCTTCGACCATGCGCACGATGCCCTTGCCCACCGCATGGCAGCTTTAGACGCACCCAAATTACGGGTTGAAGAAAGCGATTGCCCATTGGTCATCCGTCAACTGCGCTGCGAATGGCAAGGGATCACGCTATCCCTTGTTTTGAGCAAAGGCGAACGACAAGAACCCTTTGCTTCCGCCTGCCTGCTGCACATCAGCCGCCGGAGTCTTGATTAAAATCAAGAGGGAGGATCGCCCCTCTCCATCACGACTACGCCAATTCCCACAGCTCCATTAAATTTATGCGCGGCTCAGGCGCAGCAGCACAGATCCATGCGCGTCCACTTCAAAAGCGTAAGACTCATCACATTCGCCCATATCCGCCCGCGACCACAAATCACGGATGGCATAGCGACCTTCGATCTCCAGGTCAGACCAGTGCGCCTTGACCGTCCGTGGCTCTTCTTCACGGTTGAAAAGCGCTACCGCCCAATCTCCATTGACGAAAGGCTTCTTCCACACCTCAGCACGACTAGAACGGCAAACCCTATAACCCTGCTTGCCCAGCGCATCTTGATTAATGGCAATTACTTCCGGGTTCGTGAGCGTTTCGCGCGTAACAGCATCCATGTGACGCAAATCGCAGGAGGTCATTAGCGGCGCAGCCAGCATACACCACGCGCTCATTTGCGTGCGATATTCTGTATCGGTGCAGCCTGGACCAACCACCGCCCCCTTGCCCTTTAGCCCCACCACCAGCATATCCGGGTCATTCCAATGATCGGGACCAGCAAATGACTCCAAGCCGCGCTGCTCATCAAAAGCGATCGTTTCTACCCCTGCTTGCCACCCTTCGGGACCGTCCTTCCAGCCATCCCAAATATCAGTCGTTGTGCGCCACAGATGACCGCCCGCCTGATTCCCCCACAACCAGGGGCGATGATGCCCCCATTCGCAAATGCCAAAGACAATGTCGCGTCCGCTATTTTTCAACGCCTGCCCCATGCGTGAATACAACGCAAAAGCGTCCGCGCGAGTATCGGTTGCGTAGCAAAAGTCATATTTCAGGTAATCAATACCCCAGCTAGCAAAGGTACGCGCGTCAATTTCTTCATACCCACCGCTACCCGGACATCCGCCGCACGTTTTGCTGCCTGCATCGGAATAAATGCCCAATTTCAACCCCAGCGAGTGCACATAATCTGCCAATGCGGCAATGCCATGCGGGAATTTCTCAGCATTCGGATAAAGCGCGCCATGTTCATCCCGTCCGCCATGCCAGTGGTCATCCATGCAGATATATTGATATCCCAGGTCGCGCATGCCGGTAGAAACCATCGCCTGCGCCATCTCGCGCACAGCCGAATCACTGATGTTTTTTGCCAGCAAATTCCAGCTCATCCACCCCATTGGCGGGGTGGACGTTAAAATTTTTCGCGTATCTTCCATAGCATCTACTCCTGAATCACAAAATGATAAACGCCGGACGGAATTTCATAAATGAGCTGCTCACTCTTTTCAGAGGCGCGGGTGACTTCCCCAACCTGTTCAATCGGCAGGTTATCTACCACAATTCGGGCAGACGCACCCACCGGGAAAGTGAGCGTTGCGCGCGTATTCGGCGGCACGACCACCTTCCACGAGAAGGCATCTTTCTGCTGCTCCCATTCGCTGACCACTTGCCCGTAGGGGGATTCGTATGCAGCGCGGGCGCGAGTCAATCCGCCGCCCAGGTGTGGATGCAGCAAAATATGACGATACCCCGGCTCATCCGCATCTAAGCCAATCCCTGCCAGTTCGTCATACATCCAATCGCCAATTGAACCATAGGCATAATGGTTAAAGGAGTTCATCCCAGGGTCTTGGAAGCCTTTCTCTTCCGTCCACCCATCCCATCGTTCCCAAATGGTGGTTGCGCCCTTGGTGACAGAATACAGCCAGGAGGGCCAGCTGGTTTGATGCAGCAAAGCAAAAGCGGTATCATCCTGCCCAAAGCGCGTGAGAACGTGCATCAGGTAAGGCGCACCCACAAAACCGGTGGAGAGGTGCATATCACGGCGTTGAATGTCGCGCACCAATTCCCGCACCGCCGCTGGGCGAAGCGCTTCAGGCAGCAGATCAAACTGCAACGCCAGCACATAACAGGTCTGCGATTGACCCACTACCAACCCATCTGCGCTGACAAAGCGGCGTTGGAACGCCTGACGAGTATCCTCAAACAGCTTTGTCCACTCTGCGGCATCCTTGGGTTTGTCTAATGCCTTGGCAATCCGCGCCATCAACCGCGCGCAGTACGCCATAAAAGCAGTGCCAATCAGGTCTTTGGGCGTCTCGGCATTGATCGAAAGCCAATCGCCGAAGCCATCCCAATCTTTATGCTGATACTTCGAATCTGGGTGGCAACGGATGAAGTTGACGCTCATTTCTTTCAGGTGATTCACATACCGCTGCATGGCAGGGTAATGTTGCGCCAGAATACGCTTATCCTCATAGCAAAGATAAACCGTCCAGGGGCAAATCACAAAGGCATCCGCCCAGGCAGGTCCGCCATCATAGCTTTCTTGCCAGAAATTCGGCGCAACCGATGGGATTTGACCGTATTCGCTCTGCGCATCCTCCAGGTCTTGCACCCACTTGGTGAAGAACCCGGCGACCTGACGATTAAATGCGGCAGTGCGAATAAATACCTGCGCGTCCCCCGTCCAGCCCAGGCGCTCGTCACGCTGCGGGCAATCGGTCGGCACATCCAAAAAGTTACCGCGCTGCCCCCATTGAATATTATGCTGAAGTTGGTTGAGGAGCGGATCAGAGCATTCAAAACTACCACTTTTAGGCATGGCAGAATAAAACACCATCCCGCGCACTGTATCCACATCCGGCGACATTTCTTCCGGCAGGTCGGTTAATTCCACATAACGGAAGCCGTGAAACGTAAAATGTGGCTCAAAGACCTCTTCGCCCTCGCCTTTTAGGGTGTAGTAGTCAGTCGCACGCGCCGAACGCAAATTGGTCGTGTAGAGCGTGCCATCTGGGTTAAGCATCTCGGCAAAACGGATGCGTACCGTTGTCCCTGCCTTGCCGTTCACCCGAATCCGCGCCCAGCCGACCATATTTTGCCCCAGGTCAAATATCCAGCGCGTATTTTCCCAACCCTTATGCTTTACAGGCGCGGCAATAGGGGCAAGCTCTTCCATCCGCCTGACTTTTGGTCCGCTGTAGGCTTCCAGTTTCGGGTGAAGGGTATCAAAGAGCGCGACCGGCTGCCAGCTTGTAACATCAAAGCCGGGCAAGTTCCAACCAGGGATTTCGCGGCGCGCATCATAGCTTTCGCCATAGATCAAATCGGCTTCCACAATGGGACCATAAGCCCAACGCCAACTCTGATCACTAACCACTGTTTGACGGCTGCCATCTTCCATTTCCAGCTCCAGCTGATACATCAACTTCGGCTGCTCGCCATATTGCTGGCGTGGATTGCTGCTCAGGTAGCCGCAGTACCAGCCATCCCCTAAGATTGCGCCCAGGGCATTTTCGCCGGAATGTAACATTGCCGTCACATCATAAACAGCATAGCGTACCCGCTTGTTGAAATCCGTCCACCCGGGCATGAAATAATCTTCTCCAACGCGCTGCCCGTTGATCCAACATTCAAACAACCCCAACGCCGAAACATACAGCCTGCCCTTGCGAATCCCCTGAGAGGCGGCAAAATCCCTGCGCAGATAAGGCGCAGGCAAATTAGAATGTTTGCCACCCGCCAGCGGAGAGCCTACCCAATTTGCCTGCCAATCGGCGTTTTCCAGCAGCCCCATCTCCCAAGAGGAAGGCTCACTCCAATCAGAAACCTGTCCGCGTTCATCCCAAAAGCGCACCCGCCAGAAAACGACTAGCCGGGATATGAGCGCAGCGCCGCCATATTCCACCTGGGTAGATTGGGCGGAAGAAACCGTGCCGCTATCCCAAAGAAGCTGTTTTTCAGCGTGTAAATCGGCTTCATTCGCAGCCGCCTGCACTTGATAGGCGCACTGGCGGATACCGCGATGTTCCAAGGACAATTTCCAGGCAAGGCGCGGGCGCAGCGTATCCATCCCCACCGGGGCAGTAAAGTATTCGCAAGTAAGCTGAGAGGGTTGCATTCGTATTCTCCACATCACATCAAGACTATTTCGTTGGGTTGAGGCTATCTACAGAACCACTAGAGATGCCAAAAGTTGCTTGTAGTCCCTGGCTAAGTTGTTGCTTTTCTTCCGCGCTTAAACTTGCGTTCGGGTGCAGCGTCACATAATACCAGGGCGGCATTTCTCCAGAGGTAACCACTTTCGCAGCACGCTTTACATCGCGGTTACCAGTCCCCCAATCGGATAAATTCATTTTCTGACGACCTTCCTGCACATCACGCGCAATCAACCAGGAAACCGGCGCAACATCACTATACCAGGGCCAGGTTGTCTCATTGCTGTGACAGTCAAAGCAAGCGCGTTTGGCGAGGGCGCGCGTCTGAGGACTATCCCACTTTGGCTCTTGCACCACCGCCGGGTTGGCATGATCTTTGCCAAAAGGGATCAACTGAATCAACCCCGCAAAAACAATCACTGCTAAGGTCAGCAGTCCAATTATTTTCAAAATACTAGCTCTGTTGTTCATACGTTTTTCTCCTCGAATGACTATATGACTCATTGCAAAAGTCTATTTGTATCCGTTACTTGCTTTCGACCCAGCCCAATTGGCGCATAAATTTCAATTCTTCATGCTCCTGTTCCGTGCCGCCGCCCTCGTGCCGGTTATACTTCCAGATGCGAATTTCCTTCTCACCCGCATAATGATTATAGGCTGCAAAAACGGTAGAGGGAGGGCAAACGTCATCCATCAATCCCGCCGAAAAGAGCGCTTTGGCTTTGGCGCGGGCAGCCATATTGACCCCGTCAAAATATTCCAGGGTGCAAAAGATATTTTCCATGCGGGTACGATACGCCTTGCAATATTCTGAGATTTCAGCGTAAGGGTAAGCATCCGTGATTTCGGTCGCGCGTTCAAAATGGCACAGGAACGGCACGTTAATCATGGCTGCCTTTACCCACTCGGATAGCCCCGCTACGGCTAAGGCAATCCCACCGCCCTGGCTGATGCCCTGAATGACAACTCTTTGCGAATCTACCCAATCACAGGTGACGACCGCATCCACCAGGCGGACGGCATCCGTAAATAGCCGCCGGTAATAATAGGTTTCCGCGTTTAAAATGCCGCGCGTCATAAACCCCGAATTGCCCATTCCAAGCATATCATCGCTCTCATCCGGTGTATTGCCGCGCAAAGCCGTGCCGCCCTGCCCGCGATTATCCATCACAAAATGCGCGTATCCCGCCGAAGCCCACTTGGTGTAGATAAAGGCTTCGTCCCGTCCACAAGAATAGCCGTGATACTGCACAATGGCAGGCAATTTTTCGCCCTGCGCACGGTTGGCAGGCATAATCAACCATGCCTTAATCGGTTGCCCGGCGTATCCGTGAAAGGTAACATCAAAAAAATCTAGCTGACGGAAGCCTAAATCCAGTGGAGTCAGTTCCAGCAGGGTGGGATGCTGACGCGCTTCCGCCAGCGTTGACTGCCAGAACGAGTCAAAATCAGACGGTTCGCCGCGTACCGGTTGATAAGCACGCAGTTGATCCAGGGGCATATCAAAGAAAGCCATACCCTACTCCTCCCAAGGCAAATTAGCCAATCGATTTTCGGCGATTAAATTCATCCAGAATAACAGCCGTCGCCGTTGCGCCAAAGCGCGTGCAGCCCGCATCAATCACGTCCAGGGCGGCATCCAGGGTACGCACCCCACCAGCAGCCTTGACCTGCATTTGTTCACCCACATTGGCGCGCATCAGGCGCAAATCTTCCAGGGTCGCGCCGGTGGGGGCGTAACCGGTGGAGGTCTTCACAAAATCAGCGCCTGCCTGCTCGCATAATTGGCAAGCCAACACTTTTTGCTCATCGGTCAGATAGGCATTTTCCAAAATGACCTTGACCAACGCTTTCCCTTTTGCTGCTTCCACAACTGCGCGAATATCCTCACGCACCGCTTCGGCGTGACCAGAACGCAATTCGCCAATGTTCAACACCATATCCAATTCCGCTGCGCCATTCGCCAGTGCATCCTTCGCCTCAAAGACCTTGGTCGCGGTGGTATGCGCCCCATGCGGAAAGCCAATCACCGTGCCAACCGCCACATCACTACCCGCCAACACCTTCACGGCGACGGGAACATAATAAGGCTTTACGCAAACGGATGCCACATGATACCGTTTTGCCAACTCGCACCCTGCGACAATCTCTGCTTCGGTCAATTCAGGCTTCAGTAACGAATGGTCAATACACTTGGCTAATTCTTCTACAGTAATGGTCTTGCTATTCAACATTTTCATCATCTTCTCCTCTCGTTTTATTGACACTCTACCACCAGCACCCAGTCGGGTCCTCCGCTGGGTGGGGTAAATGTTTGGGTTTGGCGAGTAGAAACAGTTCCAATCGCCTGGTACGCGCCGGTACGCGGGTCAAACCACTGCGCCAGGGCTTGCTCGCAATGCAAATCACTCAGGTGAACGCTGACCGGGCGGGCAGTGGGCAAATAAACCATTAAGTATGCCCCTTGCGCGTCTCGCGTAGCTTGGATATGCTCGCCCCCCTCGCCAATCGCAGAAACCACAATACTTTGGTCTGAAATCCGGCTGAAAAATGCGCGCGATTCCATCAATTGGCGCAAATAGCCAATCTGCTCCGCGCCGGGGCGCAAAATCGCGTTGCGCCATTCACGATCAGGGTAATTGATTGGCGTTCGCCAGTTTTCAAAAAACTGCCAGACGGCATGGTGACCATACGTAACGCCACAACCGCCTGCAAATACCGAGCGATAACACTGCTTACGCACGTCATCATCGCGGTAATACCCATTTTCCGGATTCCAACTGGGCCATGGATTCACGGGATGATCTTCATAATTAGGCTCGCCATCTAACGTGGGTTTGGCAGGCAGCAAGGCAGCATCCGCAGCAATCATCTGCCAGACGGGAACGTCATGCCCACCGCCATGCCCGGACTGCATCATGTTCATATCCAGCCAGGCTTCATGATGAATCCACTCTGAGGAAGATACGCCACCATTCGGGTGGAACGTCATCAGCAGCGGGAAATCCCCCACACCCTCGCGGATGCCGCGCGCCATCTCTCGCCAGAACAGCGTATCATCATGGGCAGCGCCTTGCGCGTCCTGATACGTCACAGGACGGTCGCCGCCCATCACCCACAGGATATTGGTTTGCAGCCGGTAACGCTGCCCCATCCACAGCCCATAGGCATACGCATTGTCGGCAGTAAACACCACCGGACCCGTTCCCCACAGGTGAGTCAATTTATCGCCCCAGGTAGGCAATAGACCAATATACAGCCCGTGTGCCGCCGCCCGTTGGCAATATTCATCCACTAGGCGAAAATAAGCCTCGTTCGGTTGAGTGGGGTCATTATCCACCAGCGGATAATCGCCATAACGGTTAGGTTGATTCAGTCCATCAAACTCAGCCAACGCCACCGCCTGGATCACATTAAATCCCTGCCGGGCGCGCGTGGCAAAATACACCTCAGTCTCTTCGCGCGTCAGGCGGTGAAACAATTCCCATGCGGTATCCGCCAGCCAGAAGAAAGGCGCGCCCGTTTCCGTTGTCAAAAAGCGGTGGTTTTCGCTTACCGTTATGCGCGGCAAAACAGCAGAATTCATACTCAAATCCTCCATATTCAAGAGGGGAAAAATCAGGAAATCCACCCTAACAGGATGGGCAAAGCCAGCAAGCCAAGCCCCATGAGCAGCATCAACCCGCAGCCGCCGCGTTTCAGGCAGCCAGAGGCGCGCGCCATCTTCATTGGCTCGGAGTAATACCCCGTCCGGCGCAATACCCTGCGCTTTATATTATTAATAGGCGTAAGCGGGTTAAAAAGAGTAGCCAACCCTAACCGGCGGCTGACTCGTCTCTTCGCTTGCGAAATCCCCAATAACTGATTAATTCCTGGTCTGCGATACCGAAATATTCTTCTTGGCAAGCTGCATCTCCTGAGAATCGGTTCTTTTTTGTCGAATAATAGATACTATATCATTGTTTACGAAATGGATAAGCAAATTAATGCCTCTGGGAATTCATTAAAAAATTGCATAACGCCACGGAATCGGGTATAATTTTAATCAAGGAATTAGTAAGGACTGGGACATGAAAGAAAAAAGAGATGTATATGAATAACCGCTTTGTAATTCCCACTTTAATACTTCTGGTGATAATCATTGGCATGACAGCATATCCTGTAGCAGCATTTACTGCATGCAGTGGAAGCTCCTGTAACGCAACGGATCCATCTATATATGGTATGAATGGCACAGCTTGTTCTCAAGGTAGTCCCGTAACTGATGAATATACAACATACGGAGGTTTGGCTTATGTTGAGCTAAGACTTTCTGGACTTTGTAATACACGTTGGACTAGAACAACAAACATTGGCTCCCAGGCTTACTATATTAAAGCCCTTTTAAAGGGTTTCTATTGGGATATGGGCTATAAGGCGGCCAATGATGTGATTTGGTCAGACCAACAATATTCTTGGCCTTATCCCGGTTTTAATTGGCAAGCTTGTGGCACATGGTCTACTCAACCTATAGGTGATGGCGTAATAGGTGGTTGTACGAATTAGTGGTCACCTTTAAGTTGGCAAACCGGAGGATAACACAATGTTCATCAAACATATAAATAAAAAGATCATTTTGACCGTGGCTATGCTATCCATTGCAATAAGTATCGTGTTTGTATCCGCACCAATAACAAATGGTGTTAATGCTTCTTCTCATCAACTTCCTGCTTCTCAAACCTTAAAAAATCAGGAAGGATTCTCCTTAGAATTGACTTATGCTAATCGTGTCGGAGACTTTGTGCGAGCAGAATTCTGCTATAAGCTTCCTACAAACGAAGATTGGCAAGTAGGAAAATTCGGTCGAGGGATTACATTGACAGCTGGGGAATCCATTTATACAGTTTCTCATGGAGGATTATCCCTTAAAGAATCACCGGTAAACACGCAAGGAGAAAAACGATGTTCCTATGTTGACTTCGATGTTCCCAAAGAACAGAAATTGGGTGAAGTCACTATTACAGTTGATCGTTTGATGACCTCCTTACCTGAAGTGTATGACTGTAAGAAAGCGCAACAAAAATTAGAAAAATCGAATAAAGGAAAAGACATTGTTGTTAATTGTAAGATTGGCGATCATTCTAGCGGTTTTGACATCGTAAATAAACCAATGGACATGTCCAATGAAAAGGCTTCGGAATTAGCAATTGATGAAGGCTTTTCCAGTACCATTTATGGGCCTTGGAAATTTTTTATTAAGATTGAATAATCTTTAGCCTATATCCATTCCCAATCAATTACAGAAAAAATTACATAATGCCACAGAATCGGGTATAATTTTCATTAAGGAATTAGTAAGGACTGGGACATGACGGATAACGACCTGTAAATCACTCTTTTTGTAGGGAAGCAACCCGGTTTTGCTTTGTATGTTCGCATACAAGCGGTGATTTATTCAGTCCGAGGGTGTATACCCTCGGCTTTTTCTTTTTAATCCACAGGTCGCTATGCTTACAGTCAATCAGCTTTCTAAATCGTATGGGATCGAACCCCTCTTTGAAAATGTCAGTTTCACCGTCAACCCCGGCGAGCGCGTGGCGTTGGTCGGACCAAACGGTTGCGGCAAAACCACTCTCCTCAAAATCCTGATTGGGCAAGAGAAAGCCTCTTCCGGTAGTATTCG
>JBBRAT010000039.1:0-42776 GCA_038206515.1 Anaerolineales bacterium
TTTTCTTCGGGTCAACTACTGGTAAAATCAGCTTGAGGCGCATATTGTCCATGTGTCTCCGTTTTAGATTTCCGGGAGGATGGCTAAATCTTCCCGGATTTCTCTTTATACCCCTTTTTTACCATTTTTGAAACAGTCACCAAAAAAGACACCTCTTTTCAAATGGTCAACTTTAGGATAAAATAGATAGGTTAGAACGATCCTGGTCGCTCGCAGACCGGGGTCTTGTTTTGTCAAGTTGTTTTTCTTGGTGCAATCATATAGGTAGTCGAATGCTGACGGAACGAACAGATATACGAAATATTGCCATTATTGCGCATGTAGATCATGGGAAAACCACCCTGGTAGACGCGATGCTGAAGCAAGCGCGGGTCTTCCGCGAAAATCAACTGGTGATTGAAAGAGTCATGGATTCTAATGCGCTGGAACGTGAACGCGGCATTACCATTCTGGCGAAGAACACTGCCATTACCATCCCTGATCCTCTCACCGGGCAGCTGGTGAAAATTAATATCGTAGATACTCCAGGCCACGCCGATTTTGGCGGTGAAGTGGAACGGGTGATGAATATGGTGGATGGGGTGCTTTTGCTGGTGGATGCTGCCGAAGGTCCCATGCCTCAAACGCGCTTTGTTTTGAAGAAAGCCTTGGCGATGGGTCATAAGGCGATTGTGGTCATCAATAAGATGGATCGCAAAGACGCTGATCCCCCGCGCACTCTAAACGACACCTTTGATTTATTTATTGAATTGGGTGCGAATGATCAGCAAGCTGATTTCGCGGTGATTTATACCAACGGTTTGACTGGTCAGGCAGGAGATGGCCCAGACCTGGACCCTGACTTACAGCCGCTTTTCCAGGCTATTTTGCGTCATATTCCTGGTCCAAAAGTGGAAATGGATAAGCCTTTGCAATTGCTGGTCACGAACCTGGGATATGACGAATATCGCGGGGTGACAGCCATTGGGCGCGTCTTCTCTGGCAAGATTACCGCTGGTCAGCCCCTGGCGCGCATGATGATAGACGGGCGTATTTTACCTGAACGCGCGCGGTATTTATATGTTCATCAGGGATTGGAAAAAGTGGAAGTCACCGAAGCTCAGGCGGGAGAAATTGTTGCCATCGCCGGACTTGAAGGAATCTCCATTGGAGAAACCCTGGCTGATCCTGAAAATCCGGTCGCTTTGCCGCCTATTCACGTAGAGGAACCAACGGTACGCATGACGTTTGGGGTCAATTCTTCCCCGCTCACCGGCAGAGAAGGCAAATGGGGTACATCCCGCAAGCTGCGCGAGCGTTTGTTTGATGAGTTGCGCAACAATGTCGCCCTGCGCGTAGAAGAAACTGATTCATCGGATACCTTCATTGTCTCTGGGCGTGGTGAGCTTCACCTGGCAATCCTCATTGAAACCATTCGCCGCGAAGGATATGAGTTCCAGGTTTCCAAGCCTGAAGCAATTTTCCATCAGGGCGAAAATGGCGAAATGTTAGAGCCTTTTGAAGAATTGCACGTGGAAACCAGCCAGGATACCGTAGGAATCGTGGTTGAAATGCTGGGGTCACGGCGCGGCAAGATGTTGGATATGTCTCCGAACCCGGATAACACCGTTCACCTGACGTATCTCATCCCAACGCGCGGCTTACTGGGCTTCCGCTATCAATTCCTGACGGCGACCCGCGGGATGGGGATTATGAATACCATCTTCAAGGGATACGCACCCTCTGCTGGACCCATTGCTTCGCGCGCCACCAGTTCCATTGTCGCCTGGGAAGCGGGCATTTCCACCAACTTTGGGTTGAAAAACGCGGAAGAACGTGGCATCCTCTTTATTAACGCCGGGATTGAGGTATACGAAGGCATGGTCGTTGGCGAAACGCCGCGCCCGAGCGATTTGCCGGTGAATGTCACCAAAAAGAAACATTTGACTAATATGCGCTCTTCGAACAAAGATATTGAAGTGCGCCTGGCTCCTCCACGCGATATGAGCATTGACGAAGCCATTGAGTATTTGGCAGAAGATGAACTGCTGGAAGTAACCCCGCTCAATTTCCGCATTCGCAAGCGCATTCTGAATACGGAAGAGCGCGGCAAGCAGCAAAAGAAAGAACGCGAAAATATCGGCGAGTAAGAGATCAATAACAAAAAAACAGACCAACGAAATGGTCTGTTTTTTGTTCTCATCCGTGCAAAAGAATTAAGCGGTTGCGCCTTGAGAGGTTTGAGGTTCTTCTACCTGTACAAGTTCCAATTCAATATTGACGGTGATTTCATCGCCAACCAAAACGCCGCCGGTTTCAAGTCCAACGTTCCACATTAAATTCCATTCTTTACGATTAAGAACGGTATGCCCGGTGAAGCCATAGCTCGTTGTTCCCCAGGGCGACTTAGCTTTGCCCACAAACTCTACTTCCACTTCTACGGGCTTAGAAATATCCCGAATGGTCAAGTTGCCTTTCAGCAAAGCAGTCGTTGGGCTGGTGACTTCAACGCCGCTGCTGCGGAATACGAGATGAGGGTATTGTTCGGCATCTAAAAAGTCAGCAGAACGCAGGTGAACATCGCGCTGTTCAAAGCGGGTGTTGATTGAGGCGGCATCAATGCGAACCTCGACCTTGCTATTGGTGGGAGTCGTCTCATCGAGGTTAAAATCCCCTTCAAACTTTTCGAACTGACCGCGCACTTTAGAGATCATCATGTGGCGGGCGCTAAATTGAATTTCCGAATGTGAGTTATCTAACTTCCAGCTGGTCATGGTTTACCTTTTCCTAATTTCTTGCAAAGTCTGCTGAGGTCTTGCTGTTCTTCAGCAGTGAGTACGCTCATTTCCTCCACGATGGCTCTAAGATGAGTGGGGAAAATTCGCCCGATCATTTCAGCCCCGGTTTCCGTCAGGTGGATTTTGATCTGGCGGCGATCTTTCGCTGAACGGATCCGTTCAATCAGGCCGCGTTTTTCCAGGTTATCCACCACCAGGGTCATATTTCCAGATGTTTTGAGCAGTTTTTGCCCTAATTCTCCTGGGCAAAGAGGTCCTAAATGATAGAGGGCTTCTAACACGCCAAATTGCGAGACAGTTAAATCTTCCAATGTGGCAGAGGCAGCGAGGCGCACCCCTAACGAATCACAGGCGCGATTCAGTTTGATGAATACGTCTAGCGCCCGAATTTCCTCCTCTGTTCCCTTATAATGTGTTGACATTAAATCTCTCTTTGTCTAATATCTTAATGTTGAGATAATTATATCAATATGGATAGAATTTGTCAAGTAGGTAATTTATACCAAAATAGGAATTGTATAACGTTTCAGTTTGATTATTCACTTCGTAGGGTCTTTCAACCTTGCGTAAGATGATAATCTGGAAGATAATCAATTGACTCTCAATCAAGTGGCATACAACAAGGTTTCCTATTTCATTTCAGGAGTTAATTTCGATGACAGACGCTTATACCCCCAAACCAGCAGATAAGTTCACTTTCGGCCTGTGGACGATCAGTAATTCTGGTCGTGATACATTTGGCGAAGCAACCCGCGCGGCGCTTTCACCCGTAGACGTAGTGCATCTATTATCCGAAGTAGGCGCATACGGCGTGAACTTCCATGATAACGACCTGGTGCCGATCACAGCAACCCCTGCCGAACGAGATCAGATTGTGGCAGACTTCAAAAAGGCGTTAAAAGAAACTGGGTTGGTTGTGCCGATGGCGACCACTAATTTATTTGGCGATCCTGCCTTCAAAGATGGCGCTTTTACCTCGAATGACCCACAGGTTCGTTCTTACGCATTGCATAAAACTTTGCGCGCTATTGACCTGGGCGTAGAACTGGGCGCGAAAATTTATGTCTTCTGGGGTGGGCGCGAAGGCGTGGAAAGTGACTCTGCCAAGAGCGCGTTGGAAGCTGGCAAACGCTTCCGTGATGCCTTAAATTTCATTTGCGACTATGTGAATGATCAGAAGTATGACCTGAAGCTGGCGCTTGAAGCAAAGCCCAATGAACCCCGCTCCGATATTTATCTGCCCACGACTGGTGCAATGTTAGGCTTTATCCAGACCCTGGCACACCCTGAAATGGTTGGCGTCAATCCCGAAGTTGCCCACGAACATATGGCAGGGTTAAACTTCATGCAAGCCGTTGCTCAGGCGTGGGATGCAGGCAAGCTCTTCCACATTGACCTGAACGATCAGGCTTTCGGACGTTATGACCAGGACTTACGCTTTGGCTCGCACAACCCGAAGAGCGCGTTCTTCCTTGTCAAATTCCTGGAAGATGTGGGCTACACGGGCAGCCGCCACTTTGATGCGCATCCCTATCGCACCGAAGGTCCCGAAGGCGTGAAAGACTTCGCGCGCGGCTGCATGCGCACTTACTTGATTCTAAAAGAGAAGGCGAAACGCTTTAATCAAGATGCCGAGATTCAGGCGATTTTGGCGGAAGTTAACGCGGGCAACGATCAATTTGATCTGTATCAACATGGTTTTTCCGCGCAGAAGGCCTCTGAAATCAAAGCCCAAACCTTTGATCGTGTGGCCCTTGGCAAACGTGATTACCGCTATGAGCGGTTAGATCAATTGACTGTTGAGGTTTTGCTAGGAGTGCGGTAAATGGCTGCTGCTTTTCAATTTCCTCGTTCCACACCAGAGAGTCAAGGCGTTGATTCTGGCGCAATTTTGCATTGGATAGAAGAAATCGAGAAAAAAGTGCAGAGCCTGCATAGTTTTATGCTGGTTCGGCATGGCAAAGTGATTGCGGAGGGTTGGTGGTATCCGTATGCCGCCCAACATCCACACATGCTTTTCTCCCTAAGCAAAAGTTATACTTCCACTGCGGTGGGGATGGCAATTGCGGAAGGGTATTTCAGCCTGGAAGATAGCGTCATTTCGTTCTTCCCGGAAGAGACCCCTGCCGAAGTTTCGCCGAACCTGACAGCCATGAAGGTAAAGCATCTGCTCAGTATGAACACCGGACATAGCGAAGATACGACCGCCTCGTTCTGGCAGAACTCAGAAGGCAATTGGGTGAAGGCTTTTCTGGCGCAGCCCGTGACACATGAACCTGGCTCTCACTTCCTTTATAACACCGGCGCGACTTATATGCTCAGCGCCATTGTGCAGAAAACCACTGGTCAAAAGCTGATTGATTACCTTAAGCCGCGTTTGTTTGAGCCATTGGGCATTGAAAACCCCACCTGGCAAGAATGTCCGCGTGGAATCAACACCGGTGGGTTTGGGCTTAACGTCCGAACCGAAGATATTGCCCGCTTTGGTCAACTGTATCTCCAACGCGGCGAATGGCAAGGCAAAACGCTGCTTTCCTCTGAGTGGATTGCGCAAGCCACTTCTACGCAAAGCGACAACCTTAATCACGCGGAACCCAACCTGCAAAGTGACTGGCAGCAAGGGTACGGCTTCCAATTCTGGCGCTGCCGCCATAATAGCTATCGCGGGGATGGCGCTTTTGGGCAGTATTGCGTGGTCATGCCTGACCAGGATACTGTTTTGGCGATCACGAGCGGACTGGGCGACATGCAAGTTCCGCTCGATTTGGTCTGGGATATTTTACTGCCCGCCATGCACGCGGAAGCTCTGCCGGATAACAGCGAGGTTCAGGCGAAATTGACCGCTGCGTTGGGCAGCCTGAATCTGCCTGTGTCGGTGGGTTCGCTCTCTTCTGCCCTAGAAACGAAAATCAGCGGGAAGACGTTTGTATATGAGTCCGAGCAAGCACCGGTGCAGAGCATTCACTTTGATTTCCAGCCGCAACGCTGCATTGTCACCACGCACGATAAACACGGCGAACATCAGCTTGATCTGGGTCGGGGCGAATGGTTGCTCAGTGAAACCGATGCGTTTGAAGAGCCTGCGCTGACGGCTGGCTGTATCACTTGGAAAGATGAAAGTACGCTGGAAATAACCGTCTACGCTTATACCACCCCCTTCTGCTACACCAATACCTGCCGGTTTGGGGAAGAGACGGTAAGCACTTCGATGCACACCAATGTTAGCTTTATGCCAGAGGAACAAAAGTCCCTGCTCGCTCACATAGCATAATTTTTACAAAAAATAGAGAGAGGCGAAAAATAAAAATCTTCGTCTCCCTCTATTTTTACGGATAAAAACTTAGAGGACCTTCTGAGCCACTTCCTTTGTAGCACTCTGCCAGGAAATGATCGCCATCACAGCATAGACGATCACATAAAGTAGCGGGGAAAGCGCACCTAGCCCGGTAAGAATAGGATATGCCCCGGTAGAACGATCAAAATTGATCTGGGGAATATACAGCGTGCCGGTACTCATTTGAAGGGGCTGCAACGACATCTGGCTGGTGGTGATCAGCGTGGTACTGATGGTCGCCAACAAATAAAGAACCAATCCGCCCACCAGAATCGCCTTGCCCCAGGCGGGAGAAATTGCGAAAATGAGCAATAAGCTGAAGGCAAACATGAGGATGGCGGCTGACGCGCCCAACCAACTGGCGGTTTGCAATGCGCTCAATGATCCCTGCATAGTGACGCCAAAAGACATGACAATCGTGCCTGCGGTGAGCACAAGCGATAATACCAGGCTGATGAGGGCAATGATCGTCAGGGTGCGGTGGGTGCTGCCAATCTGTTTGACCAAGCGCTTGCTATCCGCAAAAATAAGCAAGCCACCCACCACTTGAAGGATAAAAGACAGAGGCGAAAGGCAGCTCGTGGCAATTTGCATGGGGTTGACCTGGGTATTGCTCAGGCTTTGTGTATCCACCTGAACGTTTAAATTAAACAACGAGTTTATCGCAAGCAGGGTGCTAATCAGCAAAGCGACAGCCATCAGGCTCAAGCCCCAAGAGAGGCGTTGCGAGTAGGTAGGTTCTTTATTTTCCATGATCTGAAATTTCCTTGAAAACGGGATGAATAGAACAGCACTATTTTACCGCAATGTAAGCCCAAATTCGGGGATTTCAACCCGGCTCACCCCACCATCCAAAGATGGAGAAATCAACCTGATCTTTTTCATCAAAAATAACACTTTCCTCCTCTAATAATTGGCGTTGAAGCGCGCCCCCGTAGGCATCTTGAATGGAAATACGTCCCTTGCGGTTGACCACCCGTTGCCAGGGGACATCTGGGTGAGCGCCACTGCGTAATGCAGACATGGCATACCCTACTGTGCGCGCTCCGCAGCCCACCTGATCGGCTAATTGTCCATAGCTGACCACTTTACCTACCGGAATCTGGCGAGTCAACGCATAAATTCGCTCATAAAGAGATCGTTCCTCATTCATGAGTAAATTATACAGGATTTGTGAGAGGATTACTGTTTTGCCAGGAAAGGCAGCCAGGCAGCGTGTGGGGCAACCATTACCTGCAAGGTCAACTGAATCTTGTTGAAAGAGCTGCTGGCGGATGCAATTTGCACATTCACCTGATTTTGCTGACCAGGGAGCATGCCAGCGGGTAAGAACACCCAAACGCGCGCAGTACCTGTCTGACCAGGGACTAATGTACCGGGTAAATCTACGCGGGTTTGCAGAGTAGAAGCCGTAACGGTAAGGAGTGGAGTGTCGGTAATGTTGCTCTGATTAGTGACGGATATATCTGCGGGAACCCAGGTATTTGGCATGCCCATACGCGAGGTTGCCGGGGTAGAGGCGAATAAATTCCCAGCGGTGGTAGGGGGGAAGAATGGTTTCAGGGATGGGTCGCCAAGCACATTATAGGCTTCATAATAATATTGCCCATAGGCTGCGTAAGACTGGCTCACGGCGGCTGCGCCAGAGTGCAAAGCGTTTGCCAACGTGTTTCCAGAAGGGGCAAAGAGTTGCGCCATCACGGCTGCTTCAAGCACATTATCTGAATCCCAGTAGGTATTCGCGGAAGACCCAATAAACGCAAGCGCGTTGCCCTGAGTGATCCATGCGTTGCCGATGGAAGAAGCGGCGTTAAAATCGCCGGTTTGGCAGGCAAAGCTAAACACCACGGGCGTTGCCATCGAGCCAGAGAGAGCAGCGATGTTACTACTGTTGACACCCAATTCCCAGCTAATTCGCGTGCCATGCCCACTATACACAATGAGCGAACGTCCAGGAGCGAAAGCATCCTGTACCGCCAGCATTCCCGCAGAGGCGCTACGGCAGAAAAGATGATCCCCACCTGGTTCAGGAGCCACTGGAAACGTTCCAGTAAAACCCATCGGTGAAGTGTAGGCATTCATGGCGTTCAGGTGCGTCTGTTCAACCAAGGGACCATATCCGGCGTCACAGGTTGCCAGGAAAGACGCTGCCTTTTGCCAGCCTGATCCCTGGGTTGGGTTTTGAACAAAAAACACCTCACGGGTGACGTATGCGTTGACTTCATCTAGGGTGTGCGCAGGCAGCCGCCCAACGTAAATATCAGGGATCCAATCTGCGCCATCCAACGTGGCGTAATAAAGATCAGTGGCGGAGGCGGACGCCGTGCCAGTAAAGGTAGGCAGGCTATCAACGCCATTATCCGGCGCGCCAATCAAAAATACGTAGGTCAGCGGGTCTGGACTGGTTTGATACAACGAGACGAGAAAACTATGAATTGCCTGGGCATTCCCTCCCGCTTGTGAGAGCGGAATTAATGAGACAGCGTATCCTTGGCTTTGCTTCAGGCTGACGAGTGGCTGAAGCGCCGTCAGGAAAATATCTGGCGTCAGGATAACAAATCCCTCTTTGGCGACAGCTGGCGCGGTTTGCAGACTGGGCAGTGGTTGATTGACCATCACCTGAAAAGAAGATGTCTCCAAATGTCTGGCAGGATTAGTAAGAGAAGAGAGGGTGGCTGCGTTATTAGAGGAAGATGGGAAGGTGATCTCCGCATGCAATTGGCTATACAAAGTTAAAGATTGCGTTTCTGGCTGATATTGCACCGGGCGCAGGTCAACAACGATGATGTGCCGCCCACGCTGGACATAATCCATGGAAATAGAGGCTAGCGCATTCGTAGCCTGAGAAACAGGGGCTGAGGGAGCAGTGGATGGGTCAGCGCATTTACAGGGCGCGGGCGTTACGGAATTAAGCGTAACAGGCATCCCTAAACTGGATAAAGTGGTTGTTTGCGAAGGGGATGATGTTACTTTAATCACGGGCTGTACATTCAATGGGATTTCTACAGACCAATGATAAACGGGCAAATCTAACCCATTTACCTCGTGTCCGGCATCGCCTTGCGTGCCCACATGGGTAGTTTGATGATCTGCGCTTGCTTGTAGCCAAACGCCGGGGGTATCTAAAACGAATCCAACCCGGCTGGTATCAGAGGAAAGGGGCGTAATGGCAGGGCTAGACGGCATTTTGCCGGGCATAGCAGCCAACCATATCGGTTGATCAGTTGTATTTGCAAAAACAGCAGTGGGCAGAAATGCAAATAGAATGAGCGATGCGATCATTCCTCGCACCACTGCTCGCAGAAGAGCTATTTTTTTCATTTTGCAGTGCCTTCCCTGACGGTCAACCGCTTTCTTCAGGCTTTCCGATCTCCCCCCGTTCGTTCTGGATCACCCGTTTGACCGCGCTTTTATACCTTCCATTTTAACCCGTTTTTGTAGGATATCAATACTCAGGGAAGTTAGGTTGCAGTCGGTATAAAATTACTTCTCCAACCAGGCATAAAACGTTTTTGCATCTTCTAGCAGATGTAAAAGTTGCTCTTCTGATAAAGATGCCTCTACTTTTCCTTTAACAACTTCTTTTTTTGGAATCAGCGCAAATGCGTTTCCGCCCATTTCAATTTGATGATCCCCTTGCCAGGCGTTCAGCCAATGGATTCGCGCAGCGGTAAGGAATTGGCGGGCTTGCTCGCTTTGTGCGCTAATGATTAAAAAACGCTGGTCAAATTCAGGGTATTCTGGAAAGCGCAGCCGTTCCGCGTTATTCTGTCCAATTTGGTATAGGAATACCTTTTCCGCGCCTGCGGTGAGTGCATCCTGCGTATTCGTATGGGCAGAAGAAGTAGGGATGATTGTGAAAGTGGGCAAATGAAACAAATTGGAGATGCCTGCCATAACGTTCCGTCTGAAAGTTCCAGGTTTTCCATCCGCATAGACCAAATCAAACAGTAGAAATTGCCCAGCAATCATTCGCTTTTGATATGCTTGCCGAAGCGCATATTTTTGACTTGGATGATGTTGAAAAAGAGAGAGTATGGCTTGTACGTTTTCTCCCTGTGTTGAGTCTTCTAAAGGAAGGAAACCTAGCGCTTTTCGTGTTTCCAGATTGGCGGGGGTTGGTTGAACTTCTTCAACCATAGGCAATGCCCACTTTCTGCTGACGTAAACAAAGGCAGCCAATACAGCTACCAGGAGGAGGATTAATACCAATGATACTTCCATTATGCAGACTCCTTTATTTCTGGGCACAAATCCATGCCAAAGTGTTTCAAATGTTCTTCCATGAGATGAACCGCCTGAACCGGACCATCTTCGATCAGAATTTTTTGGGATAAACGTTGCGCCTTTTGTTTGTAGCTATCATCAATCAACCAACTGGAAATTGTACCTCGTAAATTATAATTCTTAAGTGTAGAAGGCGGAATTTGGATTCCTGCGCCCAGGGTGGTGATGCGCCGCGCCCAAAATGGCTGATCTGCCCCAAAGGGAATCGCCAGCAGAGGGATGCCGGCGCGCAACCCATCCATTGTGCTGCCCATGCCGCCATGATAAATCATTCCCGACATTTGCGGTAAGAGCCAGCCAAAAGGCACAGAAGCGGTCTGAAAGACGTTTTGATGATTTATCTCCGTGTTTTCCATTCGGCATTGATTGGTTAACCAGCCCTGCGCCCATACCACCCGTTGCCCAGCTTGCACTAAGGTTTCGACGATCCGCTGCGCAATCTGGGCAGCGGATGGGCTGACGGTGCTGCCAAAGGTGACGCATACCGGCGCTGGACCGTTCGACAAGAAGTGGAGTAAATCAGCGGGGGGCTGCCAATCTTGTGATGCTGGCAGAGGCCAGTAGCCTGTTAGATGAACCGAAGAACAGGGCCAGTCTGCTGGGTAAGGCAGCACGTGTGAACTGATGCCATAAAGGATAGGTGTCTGCCAGGTGGAACGAGTTGAATGCGGGTAGTAACGAGCATCAAAACGTGAAAAGGGCCAATCCTCTAATTTAGGGGCAGCTTTATTGTTGATCCGCAGTGCCAAAAGCCCCAAACGGTTAATTTGCCAGAACACGCGCGAAAATTCGCGGTGCGATAAGGAATGATAAAACGGGAGGAACGCTTTGGTTTTCGCGGCTGGAAACAGTGGACAGGGAAATTCACGGGTAGGGGCGAATAACGGGAATACCAGGGCTGAGAAATCAGGTTTATGCAGATGCACAGCCGCTTGATGACCTAAGCCGGTCAGCAGCAAAGAGTGAACAATCACATCTGCAGATTGGCAAACGGCGATCAACGCCGGATAGAGTTCATGAACATAAGGGGCGACTGAACTGAACACCGCCTGGGCAAGCGAAAGTGCGCCCCAGCGCAAGCCTTTGCGAGAAAAAATTTGCTCCATTAATTGCGTAGGGTCGCCCGGGAGAGCAGCAAATTCATTGATGCCATAATCATTGACAAAACCCTCATATCGCGCAGGGGCAGCCAGAATGACTTCATGCCCGGCGCGTTGTAAGGCAAGTCCCAGGGCAATATAAGGCTGCAAATCTCCGCGAGAACCATAGGTCAAGAGGGCAAAGCGCATATTTTAGGTCTCAAAATTCTATACCGAGATATGTGATTCAAACGTCTGATCTTTTGTCAGAACCAAATTTGATTATAATGGAGATATACCTGAAATTCCGACTTCACAGTACCTTCTCAAAACTGATATTTCACCATTCAATCAAATTGCAAAAAGGATATCACTATGGACTTTCCAATGCAGCAATCAGGGACGGCTCGCAACGCATTTTCAGCGAGCAGCGGCTTGTTTGACATGCGCGATTGGCTTTCCCCTCGCCGCCTGACCATCGTCATGTGGGATCAGGCGTTCCTCTTACGCCATGCGAAGGGAGAATCGTATGAGGATTACGAGCGCGTCTTAGACGAAACAATTGAACGGGGATATAACACTCTGCGAATTGACCCCATGCCGCAGTTACTTGATCTTTCTACGCCAGAGCGCATTTTTAGGTGGGACGACCCGCAAACCCCTTACATGCCCTGGGGCTGGCGGCAAGCGGGCGAAGGTCCCCTTGCGCAGTGGTTAATTGATTTTATGGAAAAGGTGAATCAAAAGCGGCTGAATTACACCCTGAGCGCGTGGTGGTTTACTAATCAGTCTGGGAATAACCCATTGGGGAGGGAAGCGCTCGCGCCGCGCACCCATTTGGAAGGGGCGGAGCTGTGGATTAAAATGCTGCGCGAATGGGAACGCCGTTTTGGATTCGATGGTTTGGTGTACGTTGATCTGGCGAATGAAGTTCCTTACTTTTTACCAGGGTTTATGCAGCGTTTTGAACAAGAAACCGGCGGCGGATGGAACGAAGGCGGAAACCCCTTCAGCCCACAGCAGGTGGAATTTTTGGCGAGTGAATTGAATACCGCCATGTCTGCCATGCAGCGTGAATTTCCGCAACTGCGCTTTACCGCCTCGATTCATGCAGATGAGCGCTGGGTGGATGTTCCGGTGCAGTTTGATTGCCTGGATGCGCATTTTTATTCGGATGTAGACCCACGCTGGCGTGATCGCACCCGCTTTGGCGAGCGGATGTCTACCTTATTTACCGATGCTTCGTGGCACAAAGACTTTTCGGATCGCTGCAAAGCTGCGCGTAATTCTGTGGCGGCGATGCTGCGCGCGGCACAGCGTTCCAAGCTGGCGACATTTGCCGCCTGGGCAGAGAAAAAAGGGATGCCGCTGACCACCAGCGAATCGTGGTCTTCCTGGTATTATTATGATAGTCCTGATCTGAATTGGGATTGGCTGCTGGAATGGTCAGAGTGGTCCGTGGAAGATGCGATTGAATTTAAGATGTGGGGATGGACGCCGCATAATTATTGTCAACCGCAATTTGTCAATTGGCAAGATGCGCGCTGGCATCGCCGTCTGACCGATCGCTTTTTGCGCAGTTAGCCAAAGCGTATTTGCTTCTTATGTTACAATACTTGCATCAATAGATTTCTTTGAGGTGATGATTTATGCGTGAACAATCTTTAAGTGGTTCCTGGCATATCCGCCAGGTGGGTGGCGATGAATGGATCACCGGCGCAGTCCCAGGGGATGTACATACAGCCTTATTGGCTGCAGGACGGATCCCGGACCCCTACGTGGGCGATAACGAAAAGCAACTACTGTGGGTTTCTGAAACGGACTGGGAATACCGCCGTATGTTTACCCCAGACCCGCTGGTCTTGAATGAAGAAAAAGTCTACCTGGTATGTGATGGGTTAGACACTCTGGCAGATGTCTACCTCAATGGTAAGCATTTAGCCCATACCGATAATATGTATCGCCAATATTCTTTTGAGGTGAAGAATTTACTCAAAGAAGGCGAGAACGAGATACGCGTGGTGTTTGGTGCACCGTTAACCTTCACCAATCAGAAGCAAAAAGAAATGCCCATGATTGGTGGCGGCGACATCCTTGGCGGACCTCACTTGCGCAAAGCGCCCTACCATTTTGGCTGGGATTGGGGGCCTCGCCTGCCACCCATTGGCATTTGGAAAGATGTTCGCCTGGAAGCCTATTCTGCCGCACGCATGAGCGATGTTCACCTGCGCCAGAAGAGCGAAAACGGCAAAGTGACCGTGTGGGTGGAAGTCGAAATAGCAGAATGGACAACCGGTGATCGCAAGCTGCAATTGCGCATCACATCCCCAGATGGCGAAGTGCAAGAAACCGTTGTTTCCGTCAAAGAAAGCAAGTCCGCTGCAGTTGAAATTGAAAACCCGCAGCTCTGGTGGCCCAATGGCTACGGGGAGCAGCCGCTGTATCAGGTGGAAGTCGCCCTGCTTGTGGGTCGCAAGGCATTGGATCAACGTCACTATCAGATTGGCTTACGCACCGTTGAAATCCGCCAGCAGCCCGATCAATGGGGTGAATCCTTCACCTTTGTGATTAACGGCGTGCCGATCTTTGCCAAAGGCGCCGACTGGATTCCGGCGGATTATTTCACCACCCGCATCAGTGACGAATTGATGGAAGGGCTGCTTCGCTCTTCTGTTCAGGCGCACATGAATATGCTGCGCGTGTGGGGCGGTGGCTTGTATGAAGAAGACCGCTTCTATGATTTATGCGACCGCTACGGCATTCTGGTTTGGCAGGACTTCACCTTTGCTTGTGGCATATACCCGGCAGATGAAGCCTTCCATGCGAATGTACGCGAAGAAGCCATCCAAAATGTGCGCCGTCTGCGCCATCATACCAGTTTAGCAATGTGGTGTGGAAATAACGAAATGGAGCAGGGTTGGGTGGAATGGGGCTGGAACAAACCCCAGGATGCCGATAATCAGCGTCTGAAAGCCGGATATGATCGCATGTTCCATCACATGCTCCCGGAAGTAGTCGCTGCAAATGACCCAGATCACTTCTACTGGCCCTCCTCAGCTTCTTCAAATATCGCTTTCTCGGAGCCTTCCAGTCAGGCGCGCGGTGACTGCCATTATTGGGATGTATGGCACGGTCGCAAGCCGTTCACTGCCTATCGCAGCCAATTTCCCCGCTTTATGAGTGAGTTTGGCTTCCAGGCGTTACCCCCGTTTGAGACGATCAAGACCTTTGCCGAGCCGAAAGATTGGAACATGACCTCGTATATTATGGAACATCACCAGCGCTCTGGCTCTGGCAATGGTCTGATGATTGGTCAAATGACAGATACATTCCGCATGCCCAGGGATTTCGCTTCGCTGGTTTACCTGAGCATGATTTTGCAGGCGGAAGGCATCCGGTATGGGGTAGAACATTGGCGGCGCAATATGAATCGCGTCTCTGGTACGCTGATCTGGCAGTTGAATGACTGCTGGCAGGTGGCATCCTGGGCGAGCCTGGATTATTTCGGTCGCTGGAAGGCGCTGCACTATGCCGCCAAACGCTTCTATGAGCCTCTGATGCTCTCTGTGGAAGACACCAATACCGTCATGGCTGTGCATGTCACCAGTGATTTGATGACCGCTACCAAGGCGCAGGTCAAATGGCGTTTAGAGGAACTGGATGGCAAGGTATTGGAACAGGGTGAACAGGCTGTGACGGCTGCCCCCCTGGCGGATACGCCTGTGGTGACGTTGGATTTTGCTGCCAAGGTGACGGATGCCAACAAACGCCGCACGATCTTTGTTGCTGAACTCTGGCAGGGCGATCGCTTATTGACATCCAAGGTCTCTCTATTTGCCGCTAACAAGCATCTTGAGTTGGTTGACCCCGAACTGAAAGTCGTTGTACATGAAGAACAAGGTCAATTAATCTTTGAGGTGACTGCCAAGACTCTGGCGCGCTTTGTTGAATTGAGCGTTGAGGGCGCTGACCTGGTGTTCAGCGACAACTACTTTGACATTCCAGCCGGGCAGACCGTGTCAGTGATGGCAACGATGCCCCGCCGGTGGAACGAAAATCGCGTGCGCAAAGCCACGCGCGTTCGTTCCTTATACCAGTCCTATTAAGCTCTTGTAACACCAAGGCTCCTCTTCTCTTTTGATAGAGGGGAAGAGGAGCCTATCTGTTTTGCCCTTTGAGGTTTTATGAGCCCTTCCCCCAGCCAAGTACAGCAGAAAATTGCCGAACGCAAGCAACGATGGGTGAATCTATATAAACCTGAAAATAAGGGCGCGCGCGTATTTATGATTCGCTATATGCCTGAACTGCCTGAGCGTCCCTGGCCCCGCATGGATAATTTGCAGGAGCGCATTGAGTGGGCTTGGCAAAAATATCAGCTGCAATGTGAGCAAATTTCATGGCTGGATGATGATTCGCTGCCGTACCTTGAGGTTTATACCGGGACTGAAATCTTTGCGGCTGCTTTTGGATGTAAGACCTATTACCCTGAGATGGATATGCCTTTTGCCATGCCGCTGATCCACACGGCTGAGGAAGTAGCATCGGTGCAGATTCCCAGTCTGGATCACGCTGCGATTGCCAGCCTGTTCCAAATTGCCGATGAGCTGAAGCGGCGCGCCCCAGAAGCCCTTTTGCACATGATTGATATTCAAAGCCCAATGGATATTTCTGCGCTGATCTGGGAGAAGGTTTATTTTTATCCTGCTATGCTGCAAAACCCGGTGGAAGTACAGCAGCTTTCTAGCAAAGTAAAGCAATATCTGACCTCCGTCATGGATGAGTGGTTCAGACGTTATGGGCGCGAATTTATTGCCCATTACCCGGATTATTACATGCCTTATGGGTTGACGCTTTCTGAAGATGAAGCGGGTGCGGTGAGTGGTAAGGTTTTTGACCGCCTGTTCCTCCCAGAGTTAGATGAACTTTCAACCCATTTCAATCTTTTTGGAATGCACTGCTGCGCAAATGCTCGCCATCAGTGGAAAAATTTCCTTGAAATACCCAATTTTGCTATTCTCAACCTGGTGCAACCGCCTGAGGTAGTTCGTGAAGCCTGGTCTTTTTTCGCGGATAAAGTCGTTCAGTGGCATAGTTATCAGGGAGAAGGACCAGCGTATACCTGGCTTGCTCAACATCCACCTCAGGCGCGGATGGTTTATGAGATCACCGTAAATTCAAAAGAAGAGGCTATTGAAATGTCCGCAAGGATGCGAGAAGTACTAAAGCCATAAAAATATATGTCTCATGAGGGGCATGATCCACTGACCGGTGCGCTCTCACGATCCGCAATGGAACCACACATCCAGCAGGCTTTTGAGGAAGCCTAAAAGGATGGAGGTGAATTTTTATTGATTTATTTTCCATGGCTCTACTTTAGGCTCATTAGGCAACCTGGAGCTTGCCATGCAGCGACCAGCAGAAGCCGTGCGCTATTTCAATGAAGCTCTACTCCTCATCAAAGATATTAACGCTCAACCTTTGGCGTTGGAAATCCTTTTTTACATCACCCCGCATGATATTCGCGTACAGGTGCAGGCATTAATTGGATCAGAGGCTTCTGATAGGCAAGATGATAGTAACGTGTATCAGACAAAGCATTTCAGTCGCATTGTGCTTGAAACCATCGAGCAATTATCCCAATCCTTATCTTTAACTTCGGGAGAGTGACATGTCGGCAAAAATTTCGGTCATATTGGATACAGATATTGGCAGTGATATTGACGATACTTGGGCGTTAGCGACTCTGCTAAAATCCCCAGAAGTTGACCTTAAAATGGTGGTCAGCTGCACAGGGGATACCACTTACCGCGCCCGAATCGTTGCAAAGTTCTTAGAGCGCGCTGGACGGACGGATATTCCGGTGGCGGTGGGAACCAAGCAAGATGATGGCACTACGTATTCGCTCAATCAGGTTGCCTGGATTGATGGATATACTCTGGCGCAGTATCCGGGTCAGGTCTATCAGGATGGCGTGCAGGCGATGGTTGATTTTCTTGTGGCGGCAACCGAGCCAATCACGGTTTTAGGCATTGGTCCTTTGCCGAATGTGTATGAAGCACTGCGCCGTGAACCCCGTATCGTAGAAAAAGCAAGGTTTGTGGGGATGCACGGCAGCGTCTATAAAGGCTACGATGGCTCAGATACACCTCAACCTGAGTATAACGTGGTGAAATACCCCGCCGCTTGCCGTGAGGTATTTTGCGCCAGCTGGTCGAAGACGATCACCCCCCTCGATACTTGCGGGGTGGTGCGCCTGCGCGCTGAAAAATACGCAGCAGTCTGCAATAGCAGTGACCCCATTGCCCAGGCAGTGATTGAAAATTATCGTGTTTGGCGGACTGCGCTTGGTATATCCGATTATGAAACGGAAAGCTCTATTTTGTTTGATACGGTTGCGGCTTACCTGTGTTTTTCGGAAGAATTGCTAAAGATGGAAACCGTCAAGCTGACCGTGATGGAAGATGGACGCACTTTACCAGACTCTAAGGGCTACCCGGTGCGCTGCGCGTTGGAGTGGAAAGATTTGCCCGCCTATGAAGACTGGTTGGTTAACCGCCTGATTGGTTAATGAACGATTCACAAAGGGTGGGTTTTGGGTATCACATGCTAAAAATCACTCTTTGCGAATTAATTCCACAATGCCAGCCGTCCGGCGACAATTTGCAAACTGGTACGCACACTTTCAAAATCTTCAGCATGCGGGGAACGCCGTAAATATTCCTCAAAATTCCTGGCTGAATTTTGCAGCGAGCCAGCATACAGGTAAACGTACCCCAAATCACGCAAGTATTGATTTTCTTCTGGCTGCACCATCAGCAAATGCTGAATGACCGGAATGGCTTTTTCCCATTCTTCGCGTTGAATATGCGCCTGATAGAGGTTGGTTAAGAGGCGAGACAGAATATCCAACGGAGAAATGGGAGAAAGCCACTTTGGATTGAAGGCACCCGTAGACCCTGTGCTTTCACGCACCAAACGGTTGCAATCCGCCACAGAAAGATGCACGCCCGCGTTATACGGGTCAATGTGAATCTCTGTGCCAGTCCGTTCCTCATGCTGAAAAAGACCTACAATAAAATGTCCGGGCAGCCCAATTCCATAGGCAGGCAGCCCTAACCGCTGTGCCACAGCCACCCAAATGACCGAAAGGCTGATGGGAATGCCCATTTGCCGCTCCAAGACTTCATTCAGGTAGCTATTACGCGGGTCATAGTAATCTTCTATATCCGGGCGGAAATTCATTTGGTTAAAGAGGAAGTCAGACAAAGCGTCTACCCGATCAACGAGTTCAGGGTAAACCAATACATGCGAGCGCGCCGCCAAAGCGATATTATCAATGCACTTAAGGGAATAGGCAATATCAAGAGAAGGATAAGCAATACTGCGCGCATAAACCAGGGCTGCGCGTGGCACATCAATTACCTGCTGATTGAGTTCTGTTGCGAAATCGAATCTTCCCATATCAATAACTTCATCAAATATTGAGTAAGAGGCGGATACAACGGAGCAATTGTACCAGGAAATGCAAGGTCAAAGCAATTCTGCAATTTTGTAAATAATCAGGGGTTGACGTTCAAAAACAAGCTATAATTGTCTCGTTCCACATGAATGATCCGATTATTATCCATTTGAGGTGAAAATATGGCAAGCAAGGTTTACTATGGCTCACCACGCCAGGCGCGTTGGGAAGCAAACGAGACATTACCCGCTAAGCTCGATAAGATTATTGATGAACTCCATATCCGAGATCGCGTAAAGGGCGAAACCGTAGCGATCAAGTTGCATCTGGGCAGTCATCTGGGATACTCAACCTTACATCCTGTTTTTGTGCGCCGTGTGGTGCAGGCTGTCAAAGATGGCGGCGGTCAGCCTTTTGTCACTGACCTGAGCTGGGATACCATTTCCACCGAGTCACGTGGATATACTACGGAAGTGCTTGGTTGCCCCATTTATCCCAACTCTGGCATTGACGACCATTACCAATATACTCATACTCACCCCTATAAGAATATGACAGACTGGAAAGTGGCGGGGATGATTGAAGATGCCAGCTTCCTGGTCAACTTTGCGCACGTCAAAGGACACCCAAGCTGCGGCTTTGGTGGGGCGATCAAGAATCTAGCGCTCGGCTGCGTGGTTAGCGAAACCCGCCGCCAAATGCACGACGTGGTGCATTTCAACCCCTATTGGTTCGCTGATCTTTGCCCCGATGACGCTACCCGCCAGAAGATTATCGCTTCTTGCCCGTTTGGTGCGTTGGTAGAAGATAAAGAACACCCGGGCGGGCTGCACTTGCACTATGAGCCATGCAATCAATGCCTGCGCTGCCTGACGGTTGCCCCTACCGGCAGCCTGAAGATTAATCCTGAGAATTTCTTCGCTTTCCAGGAAGCCTGCGCCATCAGCGCCTCGGTGACCCTATCTACCTTTGAGCCAGGCAAGGCTGTTCACATGGCGTTGGCAAACCAGATAACTCCCTTATGCGATTGCTTCGGCTTTACCAGCATGCCTATTTTGCCAGATGCTGGTATTTTTGGTTCTGACGACATTGTCGCTTTAGAGCAGGCAATTCTGGATATGACCGGCAAGAGCCGTCTGATTGAAGACAATATCCCTACCACGATGGAAGTTCACTGCCACGAGGGACATCCTTTTGCGCAATTGCATGGTCCCTATAAAAACCCCTATAAAATTACCGAATATACGGAAAAATTAGGATTGGGTACTCGTGACTACGAACTGGTGGATGTGTTGCCGGTTGAACAGTTTGCCCGACCTTCTTTAGGATACGTTTCGGCTGCATAGGGGAATTATGCCCAAGAAAATATTTGTCAGCGGTTGTTACGATTTGCTTCACAGTGGGCATGTAGCCTTTTTAGAAGAGGCGGCTACCTATGGCGATTTGTACGTTGCCCTGGGGTCAGACCAAACCGTTTATGAGCTAAAAGGACGCACGCCTGTCAATAATGAGCAGGAACGACTATATATGATCCAGTCGTTGCGCTGTGTGAAAGAAGTGGTTATTTCGCACGGCTCTGGCATGTTAGATTTCTTGGATGAATTTAATCGTATTCAGCCGGATATTTTCGTTGTCAATGAGGATGGCAACCTGCTTTCAAAGCGGAAATTGTGCGATGAAAATGGGGTGGAATACCTTGTTTTGCACCGTGTTCCGCACGCAGGGTTAGAAGCGCGCTCTACCACTGCTTACCGCACGGTCGTGACCATGCCTTACCGGATTGATATTGCAGGTGGGTGGTTAGATCAACCGTATGTTTCGCAACATTATCCGGGTCCAGTGATTACGGTATCTATCGAACCCACCATCGAATTTAATGATCGCAGTGGCATGGCATCCAGCACCCGGCGCAAGGCGATTGACCTTTGGGGTCCGCGCCTGCCGGTGGGTGATCCGCAAAAGTTGGCGCAGATTCTGTTCCGGTATGATAACCCGCCCGGTACGAAGTATGTGTCTGGGTCACAAGATGCCATTGGCATTGTGCTGCCTGCGTTGAATATCTCCCACTATGATGGGGTGTACTGGCCCCAGAAGATTGAATCTGTGGCAGATGAAGAAGTCTTGGAATTTCTAGAAAGATGCCTGTATCTTGTGCCGTTAGCGCCGCGCGATTCGCATTATGATGTGCTTTCCGAGACGTGCATTAATCACGCCAACGCAAAACGCTTATCGGATGCGGCGTCAGATTGTTGGAATGCTATTCTGCGGCAGGATGTGCAAGAGTTTGGACGTTATTTCCGCGAGTCGTTTGATGCTCAGGTTGCCATGTTCCCTTTGATGAAGACAGACCTGGTGAAAGAAACGATTGATTTATACCGTGAACAGAGCTTCGGCTGGAAAGTTTCCGGCGCAGGCGGGGGTGGCTACCTGATTTTGGTATCCGATCACCCAATTGAACAGGCGATGAAAATTTGCATTCGCCGCGCCAGCGATTAGAGCGTCTGTATGAAATAAAAAAGACAACCAGAGTGAAAAAAAGCTCTGGTTGTCTTTTTTTGTTATGAATTAGATGCCGGTGAACGTACCGCGTACCCAATCACCAATGAGCCAATATTTGAAATCCTGGCCCTGGTTGGTTTTCACTGCGCCGATAATGCCGTAGATGGGGGCAATGAGGGGGATAAAGCTCAATAAGCAGGCAATGGGCATCAGCAGAAGCCCGATCAAAATGACGGATAGCAGACCGGAGATCATCCATGCGGCAGCAATGATAATGCCACCCCCCACCCAGACAATCATCTGAAAAACAAACGATTGTAGTGCCTGATACGCCACATAGCGCGAGCGATCCTTAAAGACCACGTAAATAATGAAAGCGATGATGGGTCCCAGGAAGCCAGTAACCAGGTTAATCAGTACGCTCAGGTGGGCGAGCATTGCCCAGGTGCGCTCATCTGATGGATTCAGCGGTTGGGGCGCCTGCACTGGGTTGGAATTGTAATAGGATGGTTCTCCGTTGTTCATTTTTATCTCCATGTGTTCAAAAAGGTGGTTTTGCTTACTTTCATATAGATTTACGTACCTATGTTGAAAAAGTTGCACGGAGTAGCAGATTATGCCTGACTATTCTGAACAACCGCTTCCGCTTTGTGATTATCAAGCAAAAACAAGACAAATCCACCCAGGCTAACGACTCCCCCTAAGATTAAGGCAATAGTGAAGCCAAACAAGCCGGATACCCAGGTGGCAACCAGCGGCGCAAAAATGGACGAAAGATATTGCAAGCTCTGCGCGGCGGCAATAAAAGTGGCGCTATATTCTTCAGGTACGCGGCGCATGAGTTCATCAAATAAGACCAGGTTTAGCCCGGCTTGGAAAATACCCGAAAACCCGGCATAAATGAGAATGATCCACACCGAGGAAGTAACGCCTGTGAGAATGGGATAGAGAGAAATGCCAAAGGTTGTTGCCAGCAGCACCAGCCGCGATCCATGTTTGCGCGATTGCCTGGTCCAGACGACATAGCCTAACACCAGCAAAAGGGTTTGCACCAGGCTGATATTGGCAATCCACAGGTTGGAGGCGTTCAACACTCTAACAAAATAGAGCGGAATCAAGGTTGTGGCAATGGTCGTGCCGAAAAGAAAAATAAACCGTTGCGCAATAAAATTGACAAAAGGTTTTTCTTTATAAATCAGATGCACATAATCATGCAGCAAAGCGTTGATGGGTTTCCCACGGTTATTCTCTATTTTCATAATACTTTTTAGGTGAATGCGGTTCGAGAAGAAAAAGCTAATCACGCCACCCAACGATAGCAAGATGAAAGCAAGCTGAAAATTGAAAGGGAAAATAACCCGATCTAACATCTGACCGATGAATAACGTGGTGATGAAGGTAGTGATTCCCAAAATGATCCACCGGTGAGACATGAGTTCATATCGCCCGGCAGGCCCTGCAACCGAATTCATCACGACTGAAAAGGTGATTGAAAGGATGGTTTGCGGAATGGTTGCAATTGCCCAAATGCCCAAGATGCTGAAGATGCCAGTCTGTGCGGGCAGAAACAGGGTGATAATGCCGGTAAACGTATAGCCAAGCAAGACAGTCAGGCGCGCCATGCTAAACCAGGGGATGATGTTCTTGCGCGATTGCAAAAATTGACCCAACGGAATGGAAAGGAGCAACCCGGTGACGGCTGGCATGGTGGTCAACAAGCTTACCTGCAAGGTATCTGCCCCCAGGCGCGCCAGAAATACAGGTAAGAATGGGGCGGCCGCGCTGGCTAAACCGACCCCTACCGCGTCAATTTGCACATTGCGAAAGTTGAGCGGGTCAATAGCGGATTGGGGCGTTGTGAACCAGCGCAAAAGCCTGGCAAGCAGAATCCTATAATTCAATATCAAATTCTCCAATTGAGATGACTTTGATTTCATTGAGCAAGATGTCAAAGCGCTGCCGCCAACGCGCCAACTCCACGCAGAAGGACAACCATTTCTTTTCAGTGGCAGAAGAGGGCATATTTTTTAACATTTCTTGTAACCGTGCGGCAGATCCCGGTCGGGTGATTTCGTTGACCGTCCGCACCAATAGTTGCGTTTGCAAATTCCAGGCAAAGAGTGCGCCCGCCAAATCGCAGGAGTATAGCCAGTTTCCATCCGCTGAAAGCGCCATCCCGGTAATTGTGGCTTTATGCCCTTTCAATTCATCCAGCATCTGGCCTGTGGAAAGACTCCATAATGCCAGACTGGTGGTACGGCTTGCCTGACTTGCGGCAATCACCATTTGCTCGTTTGGATGCAGTCCCAGGGCGGTGATTGCTCCTTGCGAAGTTTGCAGCGACCGCAGCAGCCTGCCGCTGTTCACGTTCCACACGCGGATTTCCTCATTACGCGCCGCGCTGACGGCTAGATCACCCTCTGAACTGACTGCCAGATTCGTGATCGTGTCCGTATGCCCTTCCAGGGATCGCAGTAAATTCCCTTCAGGCAACGACCATGCGCGTACCTGACAATCCGCCCCTGCGCTAACCAATACCTGCCCCGATTTTGCCATCCCCAGACTGAAAATTTCTGCTTTGCCCAGCTCGATCACCTTTAATTGCGGACCGAATGGAAAACGCCACAAACGAATTGAGCCATCAAAGCCTGTGCTTGCCAACAAGCGACTTTCAGGGTCAATGGCAAGCGCGCGAATCATGCCATGATGCCCTTCCATCGTTTTAATCACCGCGCCATCGTCCAAACGGATGATCCGAATGCGGTGATCGCCAGTGGCAGCTGCTAAAAACTGACCATCTGGGCTGAACGCCAACGCACGGATGACTGGAGAGGATGTTGCAATGGAAGCCTTGCGCGCCAGGGTTTCATCATCCACGCGCGTGAGCGAATAAATGCTTGGGTCTTGCCCGCCGCAAGCGATAAGCCTGCCCGAAGATTGCACTGCCAGGCAATTTAATCCACTGGGGTTCAGGGTAAGCATTTGGGTAGGGGATGTTACCAGCGGAGCGGAAAGACAATCGTGGGCTAGCGCGGCTAATCTCTGGTAAACTCCCGATTCTTCCTTAGAGGTAGGCTGCCAGTCCACCTGCGCCAGTTGTTCAATGATCCGCGCGCTCCAGATGGGCGGCGTGACCTGCATCAACCGCCACAACTCTTCCCAATGCTGGCTTTCGGTCAGTCTTTGGCGCGCCAATCCCCAATCGGCATCTGTCATTTCTTGGGGCCAGCGAACTTCTCCCATGCTGCTCAGGCTGCGCAGCCATTCGGTATGCCCAGTATGGCGGCTCCACTCCAAGAGTCTGCGGCGTAAAGCCGGAATGGCAGTCTCGTATGCGGAAAGGAGCAGCGAACTGTCGAAATCCACCGCTTCATATTCCGCCCACTGCTCCGCCAAAAAGAGAAATACGGCGCGGTCAACAGAATCAGCGGGTAAATAGCCTTCTTGTAATGCTATCCATTTTGCTTGCGCATCTTCATGTTGAATAAACAGGCTAGTGATCGCTTCTTGCGCGGGATGACTGGCTTTTGCCGCCCAAAGGCGAAGGCGTTGGAGGGTCAGGGTACGTTCCGCTTCCTGGAAGGTGGGGTAAAGCGCTATCACGGCTTTCAGCGCGGGCAGCGGATGTTCCGTTTGTAAACCGGATTCCATGGAAAGGATCGCTACCCAACTGCGCAATCCTTTTTGCCCAGCCAGGGTGAATGCTCGCAATTGGGCATGTTCGGAAAGTTCTTGCCAATACCCCTGGGTAAGCGTATCCAGACTTTGAAGAGTGATCGGGTAATTTGGCTGCGTGAACAGGAGAAACAACGCCTGAAGCGGTTCTGTGGATGCCCGCAGCGAATGAGATTCAATCCACTGCCGGGCAGCCAGCAATTCCGTTTCGATTACCAGGTGAAATAGACCATCTATAGCATAGGTGGATTGGGTCAGAGAGAGCCGCTCAAGGATTTGTAAAGCCGTCCGGCGGATGGAATCATTCGGATGGCGCAGAGCGGTTTGGCTGATGGTTTGAATAGCGGATTCGCTCGCGTCTTCTTCTAAAGCAATCAACGCGCCTTTGAGAATCAGGTCATTGCGTTGTTCATCGGGCAGCGTATCAGGGTTGACCGCGCCCAAAAGAACGCCCGTCAGGATTTGGAATGCTTCTTCATTCATGGCGCTACCATTGCAGCGGATGGATGCCGCTGAACAATATCTCCCCATCCGGGGATAAGATCACTTCTGCCTGCGGCACTTGCTCCAGGTCGCTGGCAGTGTAGCGGCTGCTCAGAAAATGAACCGTCTTATTCGCCGAGCCAATTAACCCATCCGCCACGCGCGCTTCCGCCTGATACCGTCCTGCCAGCAGCACATCCACGTGCGTGAGCAGCTGGTTGATGTCAGGCATTGCCTGAATTTCCTGCCAGGCATAGCCGCTAAACAGAACCACCGAGAGATTGCTTTGGGCGCGCACGGCTTGTACCAGATGCGTAATGGCTGCCCGCTGAGAAAGCGGCTCACCGCCGCTCAGGGTAATGCCTTCCAGCCCTGAGCGCGCCGCCAGGATGCGCGCCGCCATTTCCTCTACATTCACCCATTCGCCGCCGCGGGTGGCGTGGGTTTGCGGGTTAAAGCAGCCTGGGCAATGCAATCCGCAGCCCTGCACCCAAAGCACAGCGCGTTTGCCCGGTCCATTGGCAGAGCTGACCGGCTCAAAGTGATGAATCCGCAGGCGATCCGCTTTCAAGGTTTAGTGCCTGTTTTGCAAATTTTCGTTCTGATCAATGCCAGCGTCATTCTCATCTTCCAGGGCTTCTGGCGAAAAAACACGGGCAATGACATCCCCACCCAGCGCGTCTTCCAGGTCTTTGGTTAATGCCAGACATTTTTTGCCATGCACTCCGCGTACCTGCACCTGCACCTGTCCATCTTTGCCAATGACCACTTCAATTTCTTCGATTTCCATTTTTTTGGACCTTTCTTTTGGTTTATTGGGGAGGTATGCAATCATGGTTGAGAGGACCATCCACCCTTCTCAACAATGACTACATAACCCAAAAACGCTCTTTTTAAACCATGCGGCGCAATACCAAGCGAATTTGACCGGTTTCTTCTACTTTTTCTTCTACCAGGTCAAACCCTTGATCTTCCAGCTTGGCGCGGGTGGCATGATAGGCGTACCGTTGATTGAGTTTCTCGGTGAAGTCTTTCTGCTTGATGCCCTGCACGCCGAACCAATCCGCCACAATCTCATAGGCTTCGCCATTTTTGCGGAAGCCAATATCGTAACTTTGCGGCAGCTTTACTTTGACCTCTACCTGGCTTTTGCGGCGACCGAAATCCATCACATTCAGGTCATCGCCCTGTTCGTATTCAAAACCCAGGTCATGCAGGGCGTTTAGCAGATAATCCTTGTTCACCATTTGGGTGCGGATGCGAGAGAAATGAGACATAGTGCCTTTCTCCTTTCAATAGAAACAGGGACGAATACCTTAGGTCAGCTTAATGACAGGATATTCTTTATGGGTTAATTCACCCGTCAGTAAATCGCGTGCGGTAAGCGTGAGTCGCTTGTTCGCATCAATAAAGAAGTCTACCTCAAAACGCGCATCTCCGCGCTGGGCAGGGGGTTTGGCGGTGAGGAAGGTGCGGTTGTGTTCATTCATCCAGAAAGAGACGCGCTGCTCCTGGTCACTGGGTTTAATGCGCGTGATGCGGGCTGCCCCAGAAGGATCAAAGACCAGTTCTACCGGCTGGCTGGGCTGTGGATGCTGCTCTCCCAATTCAAAAATTTCAATTCCTAGCGTCTCCTGACCTTCCATCGCGGCTTTGATCCGTAAACTGGCAACCGGCTCCGCGCTGGGGTATTGCGTTCCCCGCTTGACGATGGTGCGGTAATCATATTTGCCTGCTTGCGGGTCTAAATAACGGATGGCATAATCATGCTGGATGTGATCATAAAAATCTACCCCTGCCACAAACGCTGCCGCGCCGCGTGCCACTGCATCCAGCGGACGGTTCGAGCGCACGCGATCTCGCCCAAAGGTTTGGCGCAAGACCCGCTGTACTGCTGGAATCTGACTGCTGCCGCCCACCATCAGCGCGGATTGGATGCTTTGCTCATCAAAGCCATGTTCATGCGCGCTATTCAGCGCAGAACGCACCGTCTGGTTGATTTCCATGAAGAGGTTATGCTCATCCAGCAGTTCATCAAAGCTGGCGCGGGTAAATTCAGCAGCAAGCACTGCCCCGGTCTCAGGGTGAACGACCATTAAGGTGGCATTCTCTTCAAAAGTGAGGCGTTCTTTAATCCGTTCACATTCCACCAGCAGCAGGGTACTGATTGAACGAATGTCCGCATCTGCATCATGCCGGTGATTCTGACGCAGCACTTCCTGATATATCCACTGGTCAATGGTTGTGCCGCCAATATCCCGTCCGGCTTTGCCGAGTACCCGGCAGCGCCTACCCGTAGTGGATTCTTCGGATTCAATCAGGATAACCGCCGCGTGCATCGTTCCGCCGCCAAAATCAAAGAGCAAATAAACGTTGCCGGGCTGAATGTGCGCCCCATAACCCAGCGCAGCGGCGGAAGGCTCATCAATCAGGCGGAAGCGCGGCATGCCTACATTCTCAGCCACTGTTGCCAACCAGTTTTCGTAATGCTCAAAGGCTTCTACCGGCACGCTGAAGGCAACTTCCTCGTTCTGGAACCCAGCTTCCTGAGCCGCAAAAAGCAGTACGCTCGAAAGAAAATCCTGCCCAGCCATGGACGGGGTGATGTTGCGGTCATCAATACGGATTTTGTTGGGGCTGCGGTGGCTGATATAGCGTTTCATCCAGCGGAAGGTGCGGTTCGATTGGCGCAGCTCACGCTCAACCACCTGATTGCCAATCCAGACTGTCTTTTCTGCGCCATAGTGGATTAGCGAAGGGATGATGGAGATCGTTTCATCCCCATAGGTGTGCAATTTGCCATATTCAGGGATATGCAATGGCACGCCTTCCTGCTGGACTTCATCCCACACAGCAACGACCGTGTTACTGGTTCCAAAATCAATGGCTAATCTTCCTGGCATATCTCAGGCATTCTCCATAAGAGCGTTAATTTCCATCCTCTAAAAGGATATCAAATTCGCCCACCTGTAAGGTTGGCGCTTCTTCGATCTGAATATCGAAGCGGAATCGGTATTGTAGCAGAACCCGCATGAATTGCAAGGTGTTCTGAATATCTTCCGGCAAAGCCTTGTACCCGGAGAGAGCGAAAACGGTGGACACCTGATCATGAGTTGCCAACGCCAGCGGCTGGGTGATGAGATCAGGAATATCGAGCAGGCGCAAATCCCACAATCGCAAGCTGCCTTCCTGCGCGCCAGTTGCCATAAAATCCCCATTTTGCGAGATGTGCAAAGAGGTCAGCGGCGTGGTTTCGGTCTTGACCACGCCCAGCTGAGTCAATTCCTGCCAGTGGATAAAACGAATCTGCCCCTCGGCTCCGGCAGTGACAACAATGGGATGATCGGGCAAAAAATGGACTGCCTGAACCGCCAGCGGATGCTGCGTAATCACCGGATGATGGGGGAATTGCAGCAGTGAGTTGTGAAAATATAGCGCCACCTGCCCATTGCGCTGCCCCGTCAGAATAAACTTGCCGTCTGGGGAAAAGGTGACATGCTGCGCTACGCCGCGCTTATAGCCGCCATAAGCGGGCATCACATAGGGCTGCCCAGGCACGCCGCGCAGTTCTGGCAGACGAAAAAACTCAAGCCGTTCGCTGAGTAGCGCAAAGGATTGCCCATCCGGGGATACCGC
The DNA here is from genome assembly GCA_038206515.1 of Anaerolineales bacterium. GTDB lineage: Bacteria > Chloroflexota > Anaerolineae > Anaerolineales > Anaerolineaceae > DSYU01. The sequence continues at coordinate 29,230 of JBBRAT010000039.1, forward strand.
CGCATTGCGCGCCCAGGTATCATGCAAGCGGGTTTCTTTAATCAACTTGCGATTTTGCATATCCCAATAGATCAAGCGGGTATCTCTGCCTGCGGTTAGCAAACGATCCCTGCCAACACTGGCAACCACGGTGATTGACCCTTCGTGATTGCAGAGTTGATAGGCAGGTTCGCCTTCTGGGTAAACGTAGAGAGTGCAGAGGGCGCGCGTATTGGTGCGTTCTGCGCAGATGAGCGTTCCCTGCGGGGTGTAATGCACCTTGCCTACTGAATGCTGAAATCCTTTGATGACTTTATGCACGCTGCCGGTTTGATAGTTCCACAAAACGACCTTACGGTGACTGGTGGCGATGGCTAGCAGGGGTGCAATAGGCGAAAATGCAACTTCATTCACCCGTCCCCGTACCCGCAGTTGAGCGCATGCCAACGCCGGTGGAAATAACGCGCCTACTTTAATTTCTTCCAGCGTCATGGGCTTTTGGGCGAGGGTTGCTAATTCAGCAAAAACAGGGCGATCCAACTCATCCTCGGGCTGCCAACTTGTCTGGGATAATGCACGGATGACAGATTGGCTTTGGCTGGGCGTGAGCGCAGGCGCAAGTCGCCAAAGGCGATCCCATTCGTGATTTTCGATCAGAATGCGCACCATCAACGCAGCTTCAGTTTGCGTCACCTGAAAGTTGCGCGAATCGACTTCCATCCCTGTCAGGATGCTAAGGTAGGCTGTTCGCCCGGCGGATTGCACCTGGGCGGCGATTCGTTGACGCAGTTCAGGTGAGCCAGTTTCGTAATAGGTGCGCATGAGACTGTTGTCAAAATCCAGGTCGTCATACTGCCGCCACTGCCCCGTCAGAAACCAAAAAAGCGCGCGCTGTTCTGCGTTCTCAGGAACATAGCCTGCTTTTTGCACAATTTCAAGCGCCAGGTTGGGGTTGCTCGGTTGAGGTGAAATTGCAATCGCGCATAGGGCATCGCGTAAATCTTGACGGGTGAGCGTTTCTAATGCCATTCGCGCATGGATGGATAATGTGGAGTCAATATCTTGGACTGCGCTCAACAGGGTAAGCAACCCTTCAGGGGAGGTATCCTGGGCAATGGATAAGTGACCTGTCTTCAGCGCGGTGAGCAAGCGAACCGATAACGGCAGATTCGCGCTATAGCTTGCCTGCATGAGGATTGCTTCTAAGAGCGGGCGGCGCGTTTCGCACCACAGCTGGCAAAAGACATCTATGGCAGGTTGATTTTTCAGGTGAAGTAAATACTCACGGGCGCGCAGGGCAATGGTTTTATCGCCATCATCGCAGGCATCTACCAAAGGCGCTACCATCCCAGGGGTGGCGCGCAGCACAATATCCGCATGATCCCCTTTGAGAGCAGAAAGCGCCCTGACATGCGGCGGCTTTTGGGCTACATAACCCGCTTCTTGGATTACATTTGCCAAAAAGGGCAGTCGTTGATCTACCCATACGCGACAAACAGCATCAATAGAAGCCGGGTTGCCCAAATGCGTGATTCCATAAAAGGCGCGTTCCGCCAGGGTGGGGTCAACATCCTGGCAGGCGACAATCAGCGCGTTCATCAGATCCGCGCTGCCGCGGGTGACGGTATCCATATCGTTCAGTTTCAAGGCAGAGAATAAGCGCACGCTGGCGGGGTGGGTGGCAGTGCGATTCTTCTCCATGAGGATTTCTTCCAAATAGACATTGCGCGTAGTCATCCAGACACTCCAGGCTGCATCTATGCCAGAAGAAAAGTTGACATTGCGCAAAGCATTGCCAGCCAGGGCGCGTTCCTCTTCATTCTTCGTATTTGCCAGAATGGTCGCCAATGATTGGGCGGCATGCGCGTTCCCTCGCTGCACCGATTCGAGCAGCGCGGTAAGGACGCGGCTTTGCATCCATCCGCTGATGACCGGGATATTATGTTCCAGCAGCCAATGCTCCACTTTCCGCATCTCTGCATCAGAGTCAGAGGAGGAATGGGAATCGCTGGAAGGGCGGCGGCAGATAGGAGGCAAGCGCTTATATCCTGGGTTTCAATTCCAAACGAACAAATTGATCTTCGGCTTCGCGGACTTCTTGGAAAGAGGCAGATTGGGCGCGCCCTTCGCGTAGCCATTGGCGCAGCGCATTAATCGCTTCGCGTTGAGATACCGAAAGTGGCACCTGACGCTCAATTGCGCCAAGAATATCCTCGGTGGTGAATTCGCGCCCGTTGTCGTTATAGCCTACGTACATGGCATCAATAATGGCTTGCTCAATTTCTGCGCCCACATACCCCTCTGAGCGAGCTGCCAGCTGATCCACGTCGTAATCCTGGGGGAGGCGGCGGCGTTTCTTCAGGTGTACGCGGAAAATATCTTTGCGTTCCTCAAAGGTAGGTAAATCGAGGAAGAAAATTTCGTCAAACCGCCCTTTACGCAGCAATTCAGGCGGTAGACTGGAAATATCATTGGCGGTGGCAACTACAAAAGCGGGGGCGTTCTTTTCCTGCATCCAGGTCAGGATGCTGCCGAATACGCGCGTACTGGTGCCGCTATCTAATCCGCCATGCGAAAGCGCCTTTTCCATTTCATCAATCCACACGATGCACGGGGCGATGGTTTCAGCGATGTGTAAAGCATGCCGGGTGCGCTCCTCTGATTCGCCCACCAGACTGCCAAACAGCGCGCCCACATCCAGGCGTAATAGGGGCAGTCGCCACATATTGCTAATCATTTTTGCCGTCAAGCTCTTGCCGGTGCCGGGGATGCCTAACAACGCGATCCCCTTGGGCATGGGCAATCCATATTCACGGGCTTGCTCGGTGAAGGCGCTCTCACGCAGGCGCAGCCAATCCTTCAGCACGCGCAGCCCGCCCACGTTATCCGGCGTTTCCGTGATGGAGAAAAATTCTAGAGCTTCACTTTCGCGGATGATTTGCTTTTTCTCTTCCAACACCATTTCAATATCCCGGTCGTCAATCATGCCTTGCTTGCCGACCATTGCCTTCGAGAATACGCGCAGCGCCTGAAGCGAAGTTAACCCCAAGGCTGCCTGCACCAGTTTTTCTTTTCCCAAAGGGGGTAGATTAAAGCGCGCCCCGCTAGTTTCCACCAGACGGGTGAGTTGTTGTTGCAAATCGGCTTTATCAGGGAGTGGTAAAATCTCAATCACGGCTTCATTCTTTAGCTCTTCAGGGATTTTGCTAAAGGGCGTGGTAATCAGGATCGAAGTCATAGTAGATTTCAACCGCTGTGCCAGGTTGCGTAACTTGCGCCGCACTTGAGCATTGCTCCATAAGTCGTGAAAGTCTTTCAGCACAAATAAAGTTGGCTCATTGCGATCCCAACTGGCAATTTCATTCAGAGCAGTAATGGCGTCTCGCGCAGTAGGTAATTTACTGCCGCCCCCATCCAGCACCCAGGCAAAGCCATCGGCGGCATCCCATGAAAGGCAAGTGCGGCGCGTATCCCGGCATGTTTGGCTGATCAGGTCAAGGGCGCGTTGTTCTTCAGCAGTAATGAGAACAATCAGGGTAAAACGCGCACGTAAATAGGTATCTAATTGCTGAGTGAACTCCATTGGCTCTCCCATTTTTATGACTTTTATTGATAGAGCAGGTTACAAACGAGTAAGACGTTTGGAAAGGCAAATACTATAATCAATTCAGAGAGAGTGACACCGAATAAGCCGAAAACACTTCTCTAAACAGCTTATTGTACGTTCCTTTTGTTGAATTGTCAAAAATTGACTTTTGGGTTATAAGTACAGATTCTAGGGCATCTGGATTTGCAAATGCCTGAAGGAAATCCGTGCAGAGAGGGAGAAATTAAGTCTTATGAATACTCGCCAGCGTGTTCTCTTTTTTGTGATAATGGTGGTTATCCTGGCTTTTACATGGGCAAATGTCAATTCAGCCACAACCAGCTATGTCTTCTTACCGTTAATTTTTGCGCCTCAACCCACTAGCTCGGTGTTTCTTCCTCTGTTATTTTACCCTTACCCTACTCCTACCTTACCCCCAACATTAACGCCCACCCTTACGCCAACAGTTACTTTAACCAGCACCCCTGAATTTACGTTGACTGCTACCAATATTCCTGCGCCTCAATGGGTAAATCTGAAATCGCAAAGCATTGTTTCCATTGTCACCCACCCAACCATCGCCGGCGCCGCTTATAGCGCAGTGGCGGGGATTGGGATTGCAAAAACGATTGATGGCGGTCAACACTGGAATTTGATCAATTCAGAGTCCGCCCTGCAGCAGGTGAATATCCTGGCAATCAACCCTGAGAATACCCACATCTTATATGCTGGAACAGATAAGCAGGGCTTTTTCCGCTCTGTGGATGACGGCTATCATTGGACGATGATCGGTCAGAATTTACAAGGCACGCTAAGCACGTATGCCATTGCCTTTGATCCCACCAACAGCCGAATTATGTATTTGGGGACACGTGGATTATCAAACAATAACGCTGCCCCCTGGAGCGGCATTATGTATAAATCTCTGGATGGCGGCATAAACTGGCAGCCTATTTTGCAAGATGTTGGCGGCGCAGGTCAGCAGGATTGGGTTTATTCGATTGCCATTAACCAGAATCCGGGGCAAAATCAGGTTATTTTTGTTGCCACCCATGAACATGGGCCCTACCTCAGCCGCGATGCTGGCGCAACCTGGCAGCCTTTAAACAATGGGATGAGCGATTTATCAGGGCGTTCCATCGTCATTGACCCACGCAGCACTGACCCAATGACCGCTTATTTTGCAACCTGGCACAGAGTTGGAGTTTATAAAACAACCAATAGTGGCGCCAATTGGGCTTTAAAGCCCTGGGATGGCTTGAAAACCTATTCTATGATTTTGGATAGCCAATTCCCTGACCGGATTTATTTGGCGACTTTCTCAAACGGATTTATGCGATCGTGGACGGCAGGGGAAAGCTGGGAGCAGTCGTTAAATCAATATTCTTTATACGCCGTAGCAATTGATGCTGCCAATCGAAATCATTTGTATGCCGGTACAGTGGGCGCTCTGCCGGGTTACAGCGCTGATGGTGGCATGTTTATCAGTAATGACGCTGGACATAGCTGGAATCACTCTTTGGCAAGCTTTTCGTCAGGGACAGCCTCTGTACTTCTTTCCCTCCCGGGTCAGTCGAATACCTGGTTGAGCGCGGTGGATGGCGGTACATTAAAGTCTTCTCAGGATGGCGGAAACACCTGGAACGAAGTCGCTTTGCCTGCTGGCAGCCAGGCGGTCAAAGATGTTGTTCTCGACCCACAAAATCAGGATTGGTTTTATGTGTTGACGGACACGGGCGGACTGATTCATGCTTCGTTGCAAGGGCAATCAAGCGTGGTATGGAATCAGGCATCAGGCGGCGCGCCATACCAACCGCAGGCGGATGCAACCCATCCGTTCGCTTCTGTGGTGGCGCGGTTGGCGGAAGATGATCAGACGATGCAGGATGCACTGCCTACCAATCCGAATACCCCTGCGCTTAGTCTGGCATTTGCAGCATCTGAAACGAAAGTTGGCTATTTAGGCACATCTGGCGCAGGCATCTGGCGCACAGTGGATGGCGGTCAATATTGGCAGGCAGCAGGTTTGGATGGTCAGGTGGTTTGGAATGTCAGCGTTGATCCGGCAAACCCCAATTTGGTGATTGCTGCTACCCATGAAACCGGTGTTGTGATGGTCAGCATGGATGGCGGAGCGCATTGGACAAAGAGTGCATTGCCGGTAAGCGTTCCGGTTTATGCAGTACAGGCTTCGTCAGGCAACCAAGGGACGTTGATCGCCGCCACCGCGGATGGCATCTGGCGCTTGCGGTCCGGCAAGTGGATTCGCGCTGGGTTAGATGGGCAAACAGTGACGGTTCTCGCCCACAATCCACTCTCCCCGCAGACGATTTGGGCGGGGACGGCAGCCCAAGGCGCGTTCTCTTCCACCGATGGCGGCGTCACATGGCAGAGCGGCCCGCAGCAGTTAGGCGGCATTGGCATCCGCTCTATCCACTTTGACCCCAATTCCGCGCGTGGCGTTTTCTTCGGCACGCTCTATCACGGGGGTCTGTGGGTGAAGTAAATTTTTCTGTAAATCTCTCAAACTTAGTTCGACCACCGATTTGGCGGTGGTCGAACTGCTGAGTGCGTCCCCCTAATCTATTCATGTGCCGGCTCGTTACTAGTTGTTAAAATTCTGGTAAACCTCATCTCGGGCTCTTTGGAAATTGGCGGGGTGTTGTGTAAGTCGAGAGCGTGCGCAGCACCCTCTCGACTTACACCCCAGAGTCCCTCATCTCGGAACTGCTACAGTTGGTTGCTCAAACTCCCAATTGTTATGCAGTTCTACCTTTTTCGCAACCGTTGTCAAAAGCCCAATAAGGCAATATGATAAAGGATGGATAATTTACCTGGCTTTGAGGATTGCCTGGCTGGATAGACGTTGTATGACCGAAGGAGGAAGAGCCTGGGATTGTGGCACGGGAGGGTGTTAAATAGTCTGGCTCTCGTTTTTCGAGTCATTTTCATCTGCTGGAGCAGAAGCGCCTGCTTCATCAGGAATTTCTTGATAGTCGGCTGTTGAACCCGTTGGGGAGAGCAAGGATTCCCTGACGGCTGTGGCATATTTACGCTCGCATAAAAGGGTAACAACATCGCCGATCTCAATTTGAATATCCCCGCGAGGGATGATGATCTCTCTTTTACGCCGGATGGATACCAACACCGCTATGCGGGGGATCCCAATTTCAACAATTGTTTTGCCTGCTACATGCGAATCAGAAGGGATGGTTACCTCGATGAATTGCGTATTAATTTCATCCTCTGCTGGTGATTGTTGGTACCCTTCGATCATCTGCGCATCCACCTCTGCCGCTAACTTTTCAAATACATCATCCGAAATAACCCCATCTCGGCGTAGACTAATCAATGCGCTCCGTTGGGCGCGAATTTGCTCATGCCAAGCCGTCTTTAGCTCCTCAGACTCAATGGCCGGATCCGATAAAAGAAGCTCTCGTACAGCTTCTGCCAGAGCAGCAGCTTGCTGTGAGATGGATTTTTTTAGCCTTTCCCAGGTGTGGGTTGAAAGTAAGCCTTCGTTATGAAGACGGTCAAGGTGTGCATCTGCGGAGCGCAAGGTTGTCAATCGGGCATGGCGCATTTCATACTCGACCTGTACCTGGCTACGGGTGATGATATGCAGCCAACGTATCAGCTGGCCCATTGTGGTGCTTTGGATCAGTAAAGTGAACAACACCACCCCAAACACCATAACCTGGATCATCTCACGATCCTTTCCCAAAGAGGCGGGCAGGCTAAGCGCCAGCGCAAGGCTGATGGCGCCTCGCAGCCCGCTCCAGTTCAGCACGTGCTGCCAGTGCATCGGAATGGTCCTGGAGAAGCGGTTGGCAAGCCAGCTTAAGCTATAAACAACGATAGAGCGCGCCACAAGCGCAGCCAGAATAGCCCATGCGATCGGCTGCCAGGCAGAAATCAAAATGGGGATATTTACTTGCATCCCAATGAGTAGGAAAACTAACGAATTTGCTAGGAAGGCGACGTATTCCCAGAAGTTATATAGAACGATGCGGGTGGTCGGGCTCATTCCGCGCGGGCCAATATTTCCGTTAACCAAGCCGGCTGCAACGACTGCTAATACCCCGCTGAAATGAAATTGTTCTGCCACCAGGTAAGAGCCAAATGCGAGCACTGTGGTGAGGGTTGTCTCAATCAAATAATCATCTACCCGAGCAATGAGCTGAGAAATGACCCATCCCAAGACGAACCCAATGACGATGCCACCAGTAGACACAAACAGAAAATCGCCGATGCCTTTTGTGAGGTCAAAATTTCCAGTCAGGGCAAAAGCGAGCATTAAATTGAAAATAACGATGGCGGTACCATCGTTGAACAGGCTTTCGCCTTCTACGAGAACCGACAATTGTTTTGGTACACCCAGCGTCCGGAAAAGAGAGACGATGGAGATAGGATCGGTAGCAGCGATGATTGTTCCGAAGACCAGCGCCATCGGTAATGTCATATGGGCTCCGAAATGCAATATGCTGCCAATAATCAACGTTGTCAAAATGACGCCAGGAACCGCTAATAATGGAATTCCTGGCAGATTGCGCCGGATATCCCCTATATTCAGGTGAAAAGCAGCCTCAAAAACCAGAGGGGGGACAAATAATGCCAGGATCAACTGGGGAGTGAGTTCAAACTTCAAAGTGGATAGGGATGTGATCAGCAAACCAACGATAACCAGGGTCACGGTATAGGGAATACGAAAACGTCGCACTAACATTGCGACAAGGGAGACGATCAATAACAAGATAATAATTAAAGTTTCTGTACCGAGAAATGTGTCCATTGAAACCCCTGGGAGTTGCTTTTCTAATGATTATTTGTGTTTGAAAATGCACCTAATTTTCGAGGATAGGGGTAGACTAACATCCCGTTCAAAACGCGCTATGATAATTATACTCAATGGACAGTAGGGAAATATGCTTTTCATGGATATAGTGCGCATAGCATTTCTCCTCCGCAGAGCCGACAAATCCTATTCGTTCTCCAGTTTATTTGGACCAACGCAACCCCGGCGTAAGTTCTCAAGACCATTTGTGGCATCCGGTGAAATTAAGGCTGTGATCCGCATATGAGCCTCTAAACGGGTATTCGCCTTTGGAATCCACTCACGTTTTCCATCGGAACAGCGGACAATAATACAACCGGGGGGCAGACCCAGCGAACGCACTTCACATCCTGCAAATGGCGCATGTGGTTGGATAATCAGTTCTTCAACCGCAGGTTTTTGTAACGGTGAAATGTCTCCACCTCGCGTTAGGTCGCGTTCCAACAGCGCTTCATAGATCGGTAAATCTTTTAGCAGTTCAGTGACTGCGTAGGCACAAAAACAACTGACCAACAGCGGCAACATATGTTCATAATTTCCGGTCATTTCAACAATGAGCATGATGCCGGTCAATGGCGCACGAACAATGGCGGTGAAATAGGCTGCCATGCCAACAACTGCGAAAACAGCAGGAATTGGAGCGATGCCTGGCGCCAGCCGGTTTGCGATTTGCCCAATAGCCAGACCGATCAATGCCCCCAGCCCTAGCAAAGGGGCAAAAATACCGCCCGGAGCGCCTATTCCGTAACTGGTGATGGTCATCAAAAAACGAAGAATAAAAAAAATTGGAATAGCCGTGAGAAGTAAATTTCCTTTGAGAACTGTCTCTGCAAAGGTATGTCCACTACCGATTAAAAGAGGAGAGAACCACCCCACCAGGCCAACCACGCCGCCGGTAATTGCAGCAGCAGGTAGCACCATGCGAGATGGTAAACGCGCATATGATTTGACGGCAAACAGCAGACTGCGGTTAAAAAGTACACCCAGTCCTCCCGCAATAAGACCGAGCAGCGCAAATATGGGGAGGGATGCCAAGGGCGGCATGGGATAGCTTGGGACCGTAAAAACAGGAAACTGACTTGAGCCTACCCGTGTGACAATATCTGCAATCACAGCCGCCACAAAGGCAGCGCCAAATACGATGGGTTGAAAGTCGCGGCGTACTTCTTCAAGGACAAAAATGAGACCAGATAAGGGCGCATTGAACGCTGCCGCTAACCCGGCGCCCCCTCCCGCTGAGATTAACGTAAGCCGTTCGCGTTCAGACACTTTTAGCCAATTCGAGACAGCGGCGCCAATTGAACCACCCATCTGCACGGTTGGTCCTTCGCGCCCCAAAGTTAAACCACTGCCAATGGCAATAATGCCGCCAAAAAATTTTACGGGTAGAACACGTATCCATTCAAGCTTTCGAAGACGATGGAGGACGGCTTCCAGATGGGGGATGCCACTCCCGCTTGCTTCAGGCGCGTATTTACGGGTGAGGCCGACCGAAATCACTGCCCCGAACATAGTAAACAATACCGGGAAGATCCATCCCAATGAGGGTATTCCCTGCGCCCAGGCAGTGAGCGCGTTACGCAGCGCATCTGCGCCCGTTAACGCGGCTCGAAAAAGTAAGGCGACGATGCCAGCCCCTGCGCCGACTAATGCGGCTCTTGGAAAAATCAACCGGCGTTGTTCACTGATTTCCAGATACTCTTCGATTTCAGATCGTACCGCATTTTCTTTACCCTCTAGAGGTAAATCTTGGGTTTTATGGTTTTTATTTTCCACAGCATGTTTTTTCTTAAACATTTTTGGCTCTCCCGTTTTTAGCGGGAAGATTCGGGCAAACTAATTTGCGTTTCGTTTTTGGACAATTTGAGGCGCAAATTGTGGTGGTTTTTTACTCGTGATTTGCGTATAGCATCACTTGGTCAAAGTTTTCCCGTCAAAAACGGTAGAGCCACATTTTTGATATGGAAAGATACCATATTTCCATCATATGATGACCGATTTTTTAAGTGTACAGGAATAACTTTACTGACAGACATGCTAAGTAGCTCCTTGAAATAAAAGGTTCACCAGAAAGAAATTGCTAAAAATTATTCCTTCTGAATATTATCAGGTGAAATTATAACCCAAAACGTTTTGATAGATCCGTTACATCTCGGGTTTATCCTATTTCGAGACAAATCTATGATTAATAAATGCTCTTCGATTGGTTGACTCATTGGGAACTGGGGTGGTGTTAGTCGAGAGCATGTGCAGCACGCTCTTGACCAAAACCATAGAGAATCCTAGAGACCCAATTGGTTGACAAAAGGGGATGAATTTTGTTATTCTCATTACAGACTGACCGGTCAGCCTAGTGTTGGGCTTTTCTCTCATGAATTTGATGGTACTCATGCTGAAATTCATTTGGTTGTTTGCCCCCGTTGCATTTGTTCTGGCGGATCTCATTACATTGTAGGAGATATTCTTGATTATTCGCATCTTTAGGCAACTAATCCACCCGCTCGCAATGCATCAGCGAGAAAAAATCATCACAGAGATTGTTCAATCCGCCTCTCCGGGTTTCGATTTTTTTCTCCTGGTGGTCTTATCCGGAAGCATTGCAACGTTAGGACTCCTGACCGATTCGGCTGCTGTCATTATTGGGGCGATGTTGGTGGCACCTATAATGTCACCCATCATTGGTATTGGGCTTGCCTCTACTACGGGGGATATGCGCCTGCTCAGGAACGCGCTGGCAGCATTGGTCGTAGGAGTCATTCTGGCGGTTGTTCTGGCTGCCTTAATTACCTTAATCAACACCTACCTGCCCATCCTATCCTTACAGACGCTACCCAATGAGGTTCTTACTCGTACCCGCCCTTCCCCAATTGATCTGGTAATTGCCCTGGCGGGTGGGTTAGCAACGGCGTATGCCTTAACCCAACCAAAGTTGTCAGCTGCTCTTCCTGGTGCAGCCATTGCGACGGCTTTAATGCCTCCCCTTTGCACGGTAGGGATTGGCATTTCCCTACTGCGATGGGATGTGGCTGGTGGCGCGTTCCTGTTGTTTCTAACCAATAGCATCACAATTGCCTTTGCTGCAACCTTTGTATTTTTCGTGCGCGGGTTTGGTGGAAGCAGGGTGGAACACGAAAGCCGGCTACTGCGCAGCCTGCTGCTCTCTGCGGCTCTGACCCTGGCGCTTTTTATTCCCCTCAATCTTTCCAGTATCACCTTTTTCCAAGAAGCTGCCGATAACCGGCGCGTCAATATATCGGTCGTGAACCATGTCCATCAGTTAGGGGACGCAGAACTGGTCGAGATGAACGTCCAACGCAATGGACAGACATTAGATATGAACCTGACCATACGAACGAACACTCAGCTGCAATACCAGCAAGTGGTGAATCTTCAGGAGGCGATTGTCCAGGATCTCAACCAGCCCGTATCGTTAAAAGTCAATCAGGTGATTGCTGAACGCTTAGATCCGCTGATTCCCCCCACGCCAACGTATACCCCCACTCTTACGAAAACCCCGACATTAGGACCCAGCCCGACCGCTACTGCTACATCAACGGCTACCGCCACGAAAACACCGACGGTTACCCTTACGCCAACGCAAACGAATCGCCCTTTGTCAACCTCAACACCAACGCAGACACCCACGCCGCAGGAGGTTAGTGTGGTCTCGACCCTGTTGCCACCCATGAATATTTACCAGTCGCCAGGCGGGCCATCGATCGGCGTCCTTCGCCCGCGGCAGATATTGAAGAAGCTGTATCACGAGCAGGTATATCAGGGAATGGTGTGGATGGAGGTCATGGATGCGGAAGGGCGGATTGGTTGGATTCCTGCGCTCTATGTCAGAATATTACTTCCTACGAGTACCGCCACCCCGACCCCACCGATTGTCGGCGCTACAGCAGGTTATGCAACGAAACCTGCGGATCAGCTCCCGGCTCCTTAGAACTTGTAAAAGAATAACACTGTCTTAACAACCGATCTTAAGTACACGCGGATTGAGGGCAAATGGGCGGATAGCGGCGTCTTTGCCAGTGGCGTCCATCGCTTGAAAAATCAACGATAGTGCCACTTTTTTCAGTTTGATCTTTTCGCCCACTCTCACTCAGTGCTTCGTGTAAACTTGCTTAAGTTTCGGATGATGATTACGCCGACCTCATGTCCTTTCCATCGCGGTAGAATATTCCCCTCGGCGGGCAGCCCGGTTGCACCTGGCTCGATGAAGCAAAGCTTGCTGTGCTGCCACCACGTGAACCTCCTCACCCTGCCAGATATCCAATGCCGGTTGCTGGATGGCACGGGCAAACGAAAACGCCAACGCCCAGGGCAGCCGCGATTTGAACCGAACATTCATGCCATTCAAACGGGCCGAAGCCAGTTCACTGGATTGACCGCCTGATAGGAAGGCAACCCCCGGAACGGCAGCGGGGACGGTCCGCAAGAGACACCTCACCGTGGCGTCGGCTACCTCGACCACCTGGAACTCCGGTTCTTGTTTGGGACAAGCCAATCCTGGAAGCACCATATTGGGCTTCAGAAGCATCCCTTCCAGCATCACCCGTTGGACGTAAAGCTGGTTGAAAACGGTGTGCAAGACTTCCTCGGTCACCTCCCCACAGCGCTCCAGAGTATGGTCGCCGTCCATAAGCACTTCCGGCTCGACGATAGGCACTAGCCCAGCTTCCTGGCACAATGCAGCATAGCGAGCTAGGGTTTGCGCATTGGCTTCGATGCAACCCCGGCTGGGAATACCATCGCCCACGGCAATCACCGCGCGCCACTTGGCAAAACGGGCGCCCATTTGAGCGTATTCGGCCAGGCGATCGCGCAATCCGTCCAGACCTTCGGTTATTTTCTCTCCGGCATGACCCGCCATGTCATTCTCGCCGGTGTCAACTTTGATGCCCGGAACGATTCCCGCAGCAGTGATGATTTTGAGAAAGGGGGTGCCATCCTTCTTTTGCTGGCGGATGGTCTCGTCGCAAAGGATCGCACCACTGATGCACTCACCGAGACCAGGCGTGGTCACCAGCAGCTCCCGATAGGCTCGTCGGGCCTCCGCGGTCCGGGGAATCCCGAGGCTGGCGAATCGCTCGTCGCAGGTCGGGGTGCTCTCGTCCATCGCCAGCAGGCCCTCGTCGTCGGCGA
>JBBRAT010000040.1:0-42362 GCA_038206515.1 Anaerolineales bacterium
ACCACTATCTTAATGACCGTATTTCCGGTACTAACCAAATCCAATCTTTAGCTGACTTGCTTTCGTTACGGGCTATTGAACTCAATCTGGGATGGTCTTTCCAATTACCTTAGCCTTACCCCGATTTATTGAGATGATACGAGATTATCGTCTAAATTTGTTTGATTCCATTCGCGCCAGGCAGGAGATAACGGTAATTCTTCAATGGCGACCAGTCCGTAGCCACTGCTTGAGGCTTTGCCGATATGAAACTTGCCTTGTGCCAAGGATTGGAGGGTTTGATATGTTGTGTCAAAGTCGCAAAGAATAGCGGCTTGAAAGCATTGCCCAGTAGCGATGGAAATATAGCGGAAGACGGATCCACTCTCGCCTTGCTGCCCAGGCTGGGCTTGAACGGCGCGCCCGTGAACGCGACTGCGAGCGGTGTGGACAGCGATATGTTCTTCTACCAAATGCTTGCTCAGGGAGGAAGCATTCAGGCGAAAGAAAGAGCCTCTGCCGAAGCGTTTCCATTGCTTGCTGTCATCCGGTTTATCCTGCATAGAGAGATCAAACACCGAACTCTTTTCTTCGCCCTTGACTTGCTGCCAGGAATGCAGGCTGGGCAGCAGACGAGTATCTTCCTTTACAGGGTATGCGTTTAGGAATCGAGTTGCGCCATTAAAAAACAAAGTGCGGAGGGCGGAGTTGCCTGCATCAATGATTTCGGTGGGATGTTCTCGTTGATAAGCGCCTAAGAATGCGCCCCGCAGCACGCTGCCCGGAATGTAATGCAGGCTGTTGGCGCTGTTGGGGTCGCCTTCCAACCCCGTGACCAAAACAGGTTGCAGAAGTTGAATCTGGTAAGAAATTACTTGCATACGGCCTCCCCATTTAGGGCGTTCTGGAAACATTTGAAATATAGAGAGGTGATTTCGCATTTGGCTTCTGCATCCTCCCAAAGCTGCAATTGCAGCCTTCCCCTTCCGCGATTGCGCCCACTGCCGCCGCGATGGACGGCTTGCACACAGGCGGCTAATACCCCCAAGAGGAGGGGAGAAGGGTCTGAGGTAAAATCTACTGTTGCAAACAGGTGAGTATCGCGTAGGAGAACACGGCTGGAGCGCAAGCTGTTTTCATCTGGCGCGCCTGTTTCATCATCTACGGCGGTTTGGGTGCGAATGGCGGTGAAAACGTTTAACATATCGGTAGCCGTGATGGGATTGAGTTGACTAGGATTTAAACTATTCTTTTGAATTTCGATTTCCGCTGCGACAGCCTGACGAAATGCCTCTGGAAACTGCGCTGGACCCACTTTCATCTTTGCCTGGGTATTGAGCGTGCTGCCAGGCGTACCGAACAAGTCAAAGGCAGCATTCGCAATGGGCAGGCAAACGGAATCGGGGAGGGGGGTGCGCTGGTTTTTAACGGCGTAAAGGATATTGGCGCATTCTTCCGCGAGTAATCCTTTCAGGACGCTGCCCCGGATGAAAGGCAAGCCGGTGGCGGAGTCATACTCGATTTCAGCATCCACCAACCCAGCCAAACCATCCCCGCGCCCAAAGGTGGCATCGCTTAATAAATGTACGGAAAGGGTGATTGATTTACGCATGCTGCGCTCTTTTTTCTTTGATTTCTGATAAGGGGATGAACCAATCCATTAATTCAATGGCGTCAAAATAGCCGCATTTGCGATCCGCCCATCCCTTATTTTGAAAATCAGAGGAAGCGGTGCCAACTGCGGGCAATTTGATGATTTCGTTGCTGGATGGATTGCGCAAATATTTTTCACCGAAGGCTTCAACGGCGGCCGGACCCTGACGCAGCGCATCGCGTAGGGCTTTCAGCTTACTGCGTCTATCAAACCATGATGGACCTTGGAATTCGGCTACCAGTTTTTTCATCACCGCCCAAGTACGATATTCCACTTGAAGTGGATCTTCGTCAAGGAGGAGTGGGCGCAGGGTCAGGCAGCCTTCAGGGGTTGTGTACTCTTTGGCGCGAATATCTTCGATGCTGCCAAATAGCCCACTAGCGGCAAAATGCCAATCAAGGCAAGAAATTGGGTCAGGGTAAGAGAGGCGTAACTCGCGTCGATAAGTTTTGGCGTTGGCGCACAAATCTTCTGCCAGAGTATAAGCGCGCGAGAAGGGGTAATGGGATTTTACAATGGAAATGCCAGCGCAAGCAGTGGCGGCGCCGAGACCATCGGGTAAGTCTGCTTCGGCCGTGGCTTGTTGGAAGGCTTGCATATAGCATTCCGCCAATGAAAGCGCCAGGCGACCGTCACAAACCAGGGTCATATCATCACCGCCATAGACCAGAGGGCGCACAGGCAAGAAGTATGTATCTTCTGGTTGCTCATCACATAAATGAACCTGGCTAATGACCTGCCCGTTCTCATTTTCATGGCGGATGCTTTTACTGTTAGGGTCAATGGCTAAAACAAGCTGCTGCAGGGCAGATTGAAGTGCGGCATGACTGGCGGTGGCTAATTTGCGTGAAAATTCGCGCATTTTGGCAATATATGTGACGTTCGCTTGCAGTGCATCTGACTGACCGAAATCAACGATGCGTTTGCCAACCCCGTTGCCATCTGCGTGAACAATGGCGATGTAACTAAAATCTTCGCGTGAGCGACCAAGCTTATCGAAGTCATGCGGGAAGCGCGTCTCTGCGCCAATTTGGTCCTTGGCGGCGAGGAGAACATTGGCGAAGTTGTTTTTCAGGCGTGAATTTGCGTCTTCAACGGCGCTGTGTTTGGCAATAATCTGGGCGGATGCCGGGAAGGAATTCTCTTGTGACCCGATTGCATTGGTCATGCCGACCGCAGGCAGACCGGTGGAGCGGCAGGTTTCGGTGACGCTGAGACCGAGCAAGGGGAGGGAGCGCGCCCCAGAGCGTTTCTTCTGTTCGAGTAAGTCAAATACTTCTTTAACAGCTGTTTGTAAGCTGCCCACCTGCCAGGAGAAGGATTTTCGCGCGAGGATAAGTTGCAAGCCAGGGGCTTTGATAAGCACATCTCGGGTGAGCGCGCGGGAAAAGGCGGCGGCTTTGAGGTCATCACGGAAGAGAACCACAAAGTTGCCGCCGCCGGAATAGATCACTTCGGTTTGTAGGTCTTGATCGTTTTCCAGGGAGCGGTCATCCAGGGTATATTCTTTGTCAGTACCGGTGAAGTTGGCAGGCATGGCGATTTTTTTGATTGCCTCGAATGCCCAGGTGGAGGTTGCCTCACTCACCAGGAAGGATGCGCCAATATTTTCGCGCAGGCGGTTGCTGGCGAAGATATACGGTTGAATTTGGGCAGTATCGACAATGACGAGGGTGTAATTGTTCACGCTTCTTCCACGCCTTTCTGTTCGTTGATCCATTTTTTGAGTTCGGATGCCAGATTTTTCAGTTGGGGTCTGCCAAAGACTTTGACGCGTTTATTTTGCATGGGGTTGGTTGCGTTACTGCTAACGAACATTTGCGCGACTTCTTTTTCAATATCTTGGGGTTTTTCAGCGAGGCATATGAGAGCTGCGCGCGCCTCGCTTCCACCCATCTGTTCAGTGCGGATGATTGCCTCAAACAGACGTTTTTTCAGTAAGTCTGTCTCTCCGCAATCATGAGCCGTTGTACAGGAAAAATCAAATAGTTGATACCCGCGCATCGCCAGGACATCCGATTCAAAAAACGCACGATTTTTCTCAGATGAGGGGTCTTGGACATTTACATTGCGCAGAATTTCATCCAGGTGAACTTCGGATTTTATTTGCAGCAATTGTTGAAGGACGTAACTTTCCAGCCACATCCCATCCAGAAAATTCGTTAAATTCTCATGCCCTTCTTTGTGAATTTTGAACTCTGAATTTTGAACAGCCGTTAAGAAGAGAAATTCATCGGGGGATATTTTTAACTCTTCTGCAAAGGCTTTGCGCATAGCTTCAAATTGATCGCCTGTTGGGAGTGAAATTCGGCAATCACTAAGTTGGGTTTTCGATTTCCATTTACTTCGCTTCCCATCTTTCCATACTGCGTTATACAGAATATCCTTTTTCCAATCTCGCCATGCTTTACCGCCGGTTTCCTCAAAGTGCAGTTCAGCAAGGGCTTTAGTTATCTTAGGTAACTGAGGTTCAGCGGACTGTCCCGTCCCTAGAGACCAGCTATGAAGGCTAACCAGGGTGGCGAGCGGCACGTGTAAGTCTAAGCTGACTGGTTGATCAGTAAGGGGCTTACCGGACACTGGGTCAACGGATCCGATCACCATTTGGAGGGAGCGAGCATCGAGGTAGCTAAAGATGGGGGAAATATTTTTGTCCTTTGCCCAACTCTTCACAGCCTGGTAGGCATGGACGGCCATGGCTTTAGTGCCGCCGGTATAGTTCAAGCCTATGCTGCGGATGCGATCATGATTCGATAAGATGTCATAAATGGTTTTGTAAATGGAAGTGGGGTTGGATTCTTCTACCTCTTTGGAATCTACGTTACGGAAGTTCTGCGCGGCAAGTTGTTTCCGTAAATTATCTTTGATCGGTCCGGTCTGTTTGGAGTGAATGAGGGTAATGAGGGGTCCAGTTTGGTCGTTTCGGGTAGGAGCAGGTTTGCCTAATAGCAGGGCAGAGACAAAATTTGGCAGCGGGTTTTCGCCGACCAATAAAATAAGATGATCCACCTGAGAAGATTTGAGTGGCGTAAATTTAACTTCTTGAGAATTGCCGGGTTCATTCATAGGAGTAGTCTCTTTCTGTTGAGTTGGTAAAGGATTACGTGTGTCTTGTTAAAGATTGTATTGCATTGCTATCCAGAATAAATCCTTGATTCTTCGTATGATTTTCCGAAGAACTTATGAAATGAGCGAAAACCGCTCGACAGGGAAATATGGGACGCAATCAAAAGGTTATTTTTATTATATTCAGGTGTTGATAAAATGCAATTGAAATTCCTCGATGAATTTGATTGTTGAACCTTGCTCGGACGTTCTTACTGGGATGAGTAGGGGAGCGCATCGCCGAGTTGGAAGCCTGGCTGTGAGCCGGCTACGATGATGATTTGCGCTAATTGTGGGCTGAATATGCCTACCCAGGGGCGTAGGGGGGCAAAATGCCGGGAGAGGCGGGCAAAATACCAACGCGGGAGCTTGCCGCTGATCACCAAACCGGCGTTCTGATGAGAATTTTCGGGGGCGCAAGCATCTTCTGGTTCAAGAATGCCGGTGGTCAGGTGGATTTCGAGCCATTGACCGGGTGAAAAGGCGCGCCACTCAAATTGAAGAGAGGGGCTGGAACAGGAGGCGCGTAGAGGCAAGGGTTGGAGCGGCAGCCAGCCGTAACGAACGTCAAACAAAGCAGCTTCGGCAGGTTGGGCAATGACGGCGAGGGCAGCTACCAGCCAGACGGGTCCGCGTCCGTAAATGCCGAGGGGTTGACCAGGTGAAACCACTTCTGGAAGGCGTTTTAAGTCAGCTGCTGCCCAGGTAAAGCCCTGCGCGTTGGGTTGGATATTTAACGATTGCGCCAGTTCGCGTTCCAATCGCACAGGGAGGGGTGATTTGGGAAGATGGCGTGCCTCCAACTCAGTCTGGTCATATTTGCAAATGTTGGCGATGCGACCCAGTAAGAAATCAACCATCAAGCCAGACTTGCGGGATTCTTTCGCTCGATCCAACCCACAAATCACGCCTTGCAGGACGGGTTGCTGCGTATAGGCGTAGTCTTCCCCCTCCAAAACGGATTTTATAACGGCGATGGGTTGTAAGGACATTCCTGAGATTCTTTGTTGCCATTCATGTAATTCTTCAGGGGTGCGATAGAGTAAAATGAAATGTGTACAGCTGCGTAAAATGTCTAATTGTTGACCTTGAGGCTTGCCGCCAATATCCACTAAAAGAGGGACCAGGCGATTTTCAATTGCCTGGAGCATGTGGGCAATAAATTCTGGGGTGTACTGGTTTTTCTTTTCAGAGCGGATGGCACGCGCCAGGCTGGAGTATTCTTCCTGAAACCAGTTGCCTTCGCCATCGGGAGCTGCGCGTAAAAGATAGTGAGAAACGCCCATTTGTACCAGGCGTTTGGTGAGCATGAAGGAGAGTACCGACTTTCCACAGTGAGGGGAACCGGCGATTAAGATAGCAGGAAAAGGATTAAGGGTATCTATGGTGTCACAAACCTGTCTGGTTGCCACGTTAGGCGGGCAGCCCCAAATTATTACGTTTATGCTTGATTTGCTCCTGGAGCGCGGCATTGCCATCAACCAGGTGATTATTATTTACCTTGCGGGTCAGGTACGGTATCGGCAGGCGTATCAGCGGCTGGAAGGGGAGTTTGCTGGGGGAAAATATCAGGGGCAAGCGATTCACCTGCGGGCTGTTCCAGTATATCAGGGGAATGACCCTTTGGGGGATGCGATTGAACCTGTTCAGGTGGAGGCAATTCGGCAGGCGTTTACTAGCTTATTGAGTGAACTTAAAGGAAAGCATTACGCGGTTCATTTGGCGATGAGTGGCGGGCGGCGGATTATGGCTTTGGTGGGGTTGGCGGCGGCAACGCAACACCTAACTCCGGCAGATAAGTTATGGCATTTGCATACGCCTGAAGAAATCACAAAACAAGGACAGGCTGGACAGTTGATGCACGCGCCCACTGGGTGTGGGGTATGCCTGATTGAGGTGCCATTTGTGCCGTGGACGGCGTATTTTCCGGGGTTAGCGCCCTTGCTGGATAAACCACCGCGCCAGGTGAATGCAGCCTGGGGCTGGATTGAGGAGGAAGATCGCCGCCGCTGCTTAGAGGTGTGGAGCGAACTGACCGCCCGTCAGCGGGATGTATTACGCTTAATTTCGCAAGGGACGATGCGTAAGGAATCTGCTCAAAGGTTGAGCGTTTCTACCAGCACGATTGATACGCACCGTGAGAATATTATAGCGGTGTGCGAAAAAGTATGGGCGAAAGATCAACTGGTTTTTAACATGAAGGATCTGCAAGATAAGTTCAGACCGTTTCTCGCCAGTCTGGATTGAGTTAAAGGAAGAGGGTTAGGAGCGCATCCCCCGCTTTTTGGAGAAATTCTCCAGAGGCGGGGGATGTTTGGTTAAGGTTCTCCATACATGTTAGGAAGAAAACCCGAAAGGCGCAGGATGAAGAGGAAGTGGGAAAGGGGTATCTTTGAGATAGAAAATTTATTGAGCCAATATCTGGGAGGAGGACATTTAGGGGAGTCCTTCTCCAGTTTTTTAAGGGGAAGAGAGCCGATTTTAGGGGAAAATCGGGTATAATGGGGAAGGATTTGCAAGTGAAACGCCCGCCCTCGTAGCTCAATCGGACAGAGTGCCTGACTTCGAATCAGTAGGTTTGGGGTTCGAGTCCCCACGGGGGCGCCAAAGGTGCCGGTAGAGACCCGCTGCTCTGAGCAGCGGGTTTCTTGATTCGTGTACATTGCAGTTGCTATGGGGCGCTCTCAGTTCTTTCAAGCCTTTGCAGGCTCAGCTTGCGCCGTGTTTTTATTGATTAACCCCGAGTCCTGAGACCCCATTTTTCGAAGCTTCGTACAATGGCTTCACCGGTCTCTCGGTCTGGCACATCTAATACGTACACACACAGTCCGTGTGGATCGAGGGTGTCGATCACCTGCTCGACTTCGTCCACCTGGCAGTAGAAGTACAACGCTTTGCCTGCCGCCTGTATTCTCTGGCAGGTGGATGCCCAGCGGGCAAAGCCTTCATTGCCGGTGCCATGCACCCATTGAACCGCGTCTAAATCGGGAATTGCCAGGAGGGAATCGAGGTGCCGGCGGGCGCCCGGACCATCCAGGTGGTACATCGAGCGATCAAGGGACTGGATTTCGCGGATGATTCCCGGTAGGAATATCTCGTCATACATAGCCTTGCTGCTGTCCATTCGCTGAAATCTTTTGGAGTATTTTGAATTCTTTTCACTCCAAATTTGCCGTTTTTACGGCGATTTTTCCAAAATATGCACGGGGTTCCCGTGAATCAGATAAGTATGGTGCATCCAAACCCAAAATTCACCCTTTTGCATCAGGGAAAAACCGCACTTTGGACATCTTCAAAGTTTAACTTGGCTCATAGATAGCTTTTCTCCCATATTTATCTGATGATTGATTCGAAAATGACGGAATTCTCGTTCCCAATGGATGTTTTGAGCAGGAATTCACGAAAGTCATTTGAATTTCAGCGAATGGACAGCAAAAATGCTGCTGAAAAAAATAAAAGACCCGCTTCAGCGCCCCAATAAATATAAATGGATTTGTGCAAAGATTTCTGAGGCGATGGATGACGGCTGAATGATTATTTCTTGGGTAAAGAAGGAGCCTGGTCTACCGGAGGGGTGGGTTTGAAAAGCCGGGGGGAACCGCTGTAAAGCAGCAGGATGATTCCGATGCCTAATTCAAGGAACATCATAAGCCAATAAATCCAGCTAACACTGCCTCCCCTGACCAGGATCTCCACCAGGTCTACCAGGAAAATCAAGAGCAAGAAAGGGGTATAAACCCGGGCGATGGATAGAGCTAGCACGCCTTTGACGATTCCTTTGCGCAGGTAGGCTTCTATATACACGATACTGATTAAAAGAACGAGTCCCATCCCAATCACCCAGACCAAGGTCAGGAAGGTGCTTTGGCGTCCGACCGCTGATTGGAACATATTGTCGGTACTGAGCTTGCGCGCTAGCAGAATATAGCCCATCGCGTCCATCCCTCGCCAGATGATCCATCCCCCTGCCACGAAGCTGCCCAAACAAGCCAGATAAACCAGGAAAAAAGACAACGCTTTCTTCAACTTATACCTCTATGATCGGCTCTATACCTTAATCTTCTTTAAGAAACGATCCCTCATTATAACATACGGATAATGGGGAATCGTTAAAAATAATGGGGGGCTGGGAATTGGCGTATCATAAAGGAGAGAGGCGATTTTCCCCTCCGGACTGCTACCACGCCAATTCCCATAGACCTTGAACTTAACGATTTGACAAAGATCATCTTGCGTTATGACAAATGACATTTGATTGTCACCTCTTTTAGAGCGTAAAATGTAACTTGTCAAGGTTTGATAACGTTGTCGTAATCAGCTTGATAAACATTTCACAAGAAAGTAAAAGTAGTATATTTCTCGATTCGCTGCTGGCACAGGGGGGATGGATCATCAGGGCATTTCCAGAGATCAACCCCATCCAGTGGCGTATTGAGATTTGCCTTTTGTTGGAACAGGTTCGCTGTAAGCCAGGGCTTAAAACGGGTTTGGCAATCAGCCAAAGTTCTGGTTTATTTTATTCGCTACACAATCACAAGCTGCATATCCCCTGGATAGAATTGGGAAAAGATAGAGCAATACCGGGTTTTATCACATACATCGCCAACCTTTATAGGTAGGCAGGTAGATAAATCACGATAACCTCAAATTCGAAGGAGGTGGTGGTAGGGAAAGAAAACAACCTTGCGAAACCGGGTGTGCCGGTTTTATTTTGGGCACCGAATCCAAGAAAACAATTCATGAAAGACTTGCAAGCCAGATCGTTCAACCAGAAGAAGGAGAACCGAGATGTCTAAGCGTATCAATCGACGTGAATTTCTGCGCTGGTCTGTGATAGCCACCACAGGTTCTGTGATGGTCGCCTGCGCTCCGCAGGCCGTCGCCCCCCACGGAAGCCCCTGTAGCCACCAAAGCCTCTGAAGCCACCAAAGCTGGAGAAGCCACCAAAGCTCCTGAAGCCACCAAAGCCCTTGAAGCTACCAAAGCCCCTGAAGCTACCAAAGCCCCCGTCTTAAAATTTAACGAAGCCCCCAAGCTGGCTGACATGGTCAAAGCCGGCAAGCTCCCCGCGGTTGATCAGCGCCTGCCAGCCAGCCCCAAAGTGCTGGAGACCGAATCGATCGGTGTCTATGGCGGCACCCTTTACCAGGCTTCCCTGGGCGTGAACCAGTATTTCGACATGGCCCACATGAACGAGATCTACATGTTTGAACCCAACAACGCTGGCACCAAAACGATGCCGGATGCAGCCGAAGCCTACGAGCTCTCGGCAGATGCCAAGTTAGTCACTTTGCACCTGCGCAAGGGCCAGAAATGGTCGGATGGCGAACCCTTCACTGCCGATGACATCATCTATCGCTGGAATGAAGAACCCAAAATCAAGGGTTTGGAACACTGGAGCGATAATATGTGGAAAGTGGCTGGTGTGCAGCCTGAGTTTATCAAGGTGGATGATTTCACCGTACAGATCAAGCTGCCCGCTCCTTTCCGCCCCGTTGCCAGCCTCATCTCGAACTGGACCGCCCTGCAGACTACTTTCTACAATCCGAAGCATTACCTGGTGAAATTCAACCCAACCAATAACCCGAATGCTGAAAAGGATGCCAAGGCTGCTGGCTTTGAATTCTGGTACCAGTTGTACAACAAAGCCAAAACTTCCGTCCTGGACCGCTCTCAAATCGGTTGCCCCACAATGGGACCATTCGTCCTCAGCGAAATCAAGACCACCAGCGTTTCGTGGGATCGCAACCCGTATTACTATGCCGTGGATAAGGCTGGCAACCAGCTGCCTTACTGCGACACCGAGTATATGTATGTGGTCGAGAACATGGAATTGGTGAAAGCCAAAGCCATGACAGGCGAACTTAGCACCTTTGGCGCATGGTTCACTCAACTGGCGGATATGCCTGCTTACAAGCAAAATGAAGCCAAGGGCAATTACACTACCCGTGAGTGGGTTATGCCCACACCGGCAGCCCTGAATGTGTCCTTCAACCTGACTCATAAGGACCCTGTACTGCGCAAGATTTTCAATGAGGTCAAGTTCCGCCAGGCTATGTCTGCCGCCATCAACCGCCAGGAGATCATTGATAAGTTGTATTATGGCAAAGCCAAGGTAATCCAGGCGACAGTTGATGTAAACTGCTCATTCTATAAAGAAGAATGGGGCAAGGCTTTCGTTCAGTTCGATATAGACACCGCCAATAAAATGCTGGATGAGCTTGGTCTTCAATGGGACGCTACCAAGAAATTCCGCCAACGCCCGGATGGCAAACCACTGCAGGTGGTGATCCATCACCAACCCGAATTCCAACCTTCAACCCTTGAAATGGTGAAGGGTTACTGGGATGCTGTCGGCGTGCAGACGGATATCAAGCAAATTGCGCGCGACCTGTATTCCACGATGCTCAGCGCCAATGACCTGACCTGCGGTGTATGGAACGCCGACCGCATGATCGAGCTGCGCGTCTTCCAACCTGGCGTCACCAAGTGGGAACCCAGCAGCGAAATGGGCATTGCCGTTCCGTGGGCCATCTGGAGACAGACCAATGGCGATAAGACCAAACTCCAACCCAACCAGCCTGATCCAGAGGAACCCCCGCAAATCTGGAAAGACCAGTTTGCCCTGATGGACAAATGGTATACCTGCACCACTGACGCTGACTACAAGACTCTTGCGCAACAGGTGTGGCAGTTCTTCTCTGACCAGATGGTCTTGATTGGCTTGTATGGCTATCCGGTTCAACCTCAGGTTGTCAAGAACGGCCTGATGAATATTCCCAAGGTTGCTAACCTGGATGATGGCCTGAACTGGTTCAAGTCCATCCATCCCGAAGGTTTCTACTGGAAGGTTTAGTCTCTTAATCTGCTTTGCCCCTGCGTACGGGTTTTTGTTATTTCATCGCTGCCTCCCCGTGCGCAGGGGTCATCTTATTCTTAGCCCCTTTCTGAAAGGATAACGCTGTGGTCCTCTGGCAATATATCGTGCGTCGGCTTGTCCTCGCTACTGGTGTGCTACTGGTGATCTCTGTCATGAGTTTTGTCATCATCCAGCTTCCACCAGGCGATTATCTTTCGACTCTCATCAGCAGTCTCCGCATGCGCGGGGCGACGCTTGACCAGGATGCCATTAAATCACTCGAGCAGGAATATGGTTTAGACAAACCGATGCCCATGCAGTATCTCTGGTGGATGTGGCAAATGGGGCATGGCAACTTTGGTCAATCGTTTGAATGGCGGCGGCCTGTGATCGACTTGATCATGGAACGTCTGCCCTTGACCATTGCTATCTCAGTGGCGTCCCTTCTCTTCGTCTATATGATCGCCATCCCAATTGGCGTTTTTTCGGCGGTAAAGCAATATTCGATAGGTGATTACCTGGCAACGGTATTTGGTTTTATAGGTATGGCTACACCGAACTTCTTGCTGGCGTTAATCCTGATGTGGTTTATGTTCAGCTTTTTTGGGGTCAGTGTAGGGGGGCTGTTCTCACAACAGTATTTGAACGAACCCTGGAGCTGGGGAAAATTTGCGGATCTGCTCAAACACTTGCCGGTGCCGGTGATCGTGGTGGGCATGTCCGGCACGGCCGGACTGATCCGTGTGATGCGCGGCGGGATGTTGGATGAGCTGCGCCGCCAGTATGTGGCCACAGCACGCGCCAAGGGTGTGTCTGAGAGCCGATTGCTGCTCAAATACCCGCTGCGGGTGGCTTTGAACCCCATTATCAGCACCATCGGCTGGCAGCTCCCGGCCATCGTCTCTGGTGAAACCATCACCTCAATTGTCCTGGGCTTGCCAACCACAGGACCGCTTTTGTACCGTTCGCTGCAGTCGCAGGATATGTACCTGGCTGGAGGTATTGTGATGTTCCTTTCGGCTCTCACCGTCATTGGAACATTGTTATCGGATATCTTGCTGGCGGTCCTCGACCCGCGCATCCGCTTTGAAGGCAAATAGGAAAAAACCATGTCAGAACTTGCCTCTCCTATGATTGGCGGCCGCCGTAAGCTGACGCAGGCCGAGAAATTCTATGCCGCATCGCAGTGGCAGCTCATTCGTTGGAAGTTCTTCCGCCATAAGCTGGCTATGGTGGGAATGGTCATCTTGGTTATACTATATTTAGGCGCTATTTTTGCGCCCTTTATTTCCCCTTATGCGAATTTGTACAAATCTGAAGTCGTATATTCTCCTCCTCAGGGTTTCAACATCATCCGGGATGGAAAACTGGTGGCGCCTTACGTATATGGAAGTAAAATGGAGGTTGACCCCGATACCTACATTCGCACTTACAAGCCGGACCCTTCCAAAATCTACAAGCTCCTGTTTTTCACCCATGGTTGGGAATATAATCTGTTCGGTTTTATTCCTACCGACCTGCACCTGTTTAGTGTAGAAAAGGGCGGGCATCTGTTCCTGCTTGGTTCGGATGACCTGGGGCATGATCTCTTCTCACGCGTTTTGCAGGCTTCGCAAATTTCGTTATCCATCGGACTGGTGGGGGTGTTCTTGAGCTTCGTCCTGGGCTGCATCCTGGGAGGACTCTCGGGCTATTACGGCGGCACCCTCGACACGATCATCCAGCGTGTGATTGAATTCCTGATCTCGCTGCCAACTTTGCCGGTATGGATGGCCCTCAGCGCGGCCGTGCCGCAGGAGTGGGACCAAATCAGGGTGTATATCATCATCACGGTCATCCTATCGCTGCAGGGCTGGTGCGGTCTGGCTCGTGTGGTGCGCGGTAAGCTGCTTGAGCTGCGCGAGGAGGATTACGTGGTGGCGGCTCAGGTGGCTGGCACCAGTGATTGGAACATCATCACTCAGCATCTGCTGCCCGGTTTTGCCAGCTACCTGATTGTAAGCATCACCCTCTCGATCCCTGGCATGATTTTGGGCGAGACGGCTCTGAGCTTCATTGGGTTGGGGCTGCGCCCACCAACGGTGAGCTGGGGCGTGCTCCTGCAGCAAGCTCAAAATGTGCGCACGATCACCATTAACCCCTGGTTGTTGACTCCTGCCCTCATCGTTATTATCACGGTGCTGGCTTTCAACTTTGTCGGCGACGGTCTGCGGGATGCAGCCGATCCTTACGTGATCTAAGAGGAAAGGGACTATGACAAACCCAGAACCGTTAATCGAAGTTCAAGGACTAAAAACTTTTTTCAAGGTGCGCGAAGGTTTGGTGCGTGCCGTTAATGGGGTCAGCTTCAGCATCAAGAGCGGACAGACCCTGGGGGTAGTGGGCGAAAGCGGGTGCGGCAAGAGCATCACCGCCCAATCTATCATGCGCCTGGTGGAACCGGCTGGCAAGATTGTGGAAGGCAAGATTACCTACTATCGCATGGATTCCCACAACAACCGGACCAGCGCTGAGGTGGTGGACATCACCAGCCTGAACCCGCGCGGTCCTGAAATTCGCCACATCCGCGGCGGTGAGATCGCTATGGTTTTCCAGGATCCGATGACGTCGTTTAGCCCGGTTCACACCATCGGCGACCAGATATCCGAAGCGCTCATGCTTCACCAGAATATGAATAAAAAAGAAGCTCTGGAACGGGCGGCTGAAACCCTGCACAAAGTGGGGATGCCCAAGCCGTACCGGGTGTTGACCAGCTTCCCGCATCAGCTCAGCGGTGGCATGCGCCAGCGCTCGATGATTGCCATGGCACTGTCGTGCAACCCCAGCTTGCTGATCGCCGATGAACCCACCACTGCCCTGGATGTGACCACTGAAGCTCAGATCCTTGAATTAATGAAGAAGCTACAGGGTTCGTTAGGGATGGCGATCATGTACATCACCCACAACCTGGGGGTCGTAGCCGAGATGGCGGATGAAATCATCGTCATGTACCTGGGAAAGATTGTCGAGCATGCCAGCGTGGTTGACCTGTTTGAGAACCCCAAACATCCCTACACCCGGGCGCTGTTGCGTTCGATTCCCAGGGTAGATAAAGACATTGACGAACGGCTGGAATCGATCACAGGGATGGTCCCTGACCCCTATTCGGTGCCCCATGGCTGCCCCTTCCACCCCCGCTGTCCATCGCTCATCCCTGGGATCTGCGATGTGATTGAGCCAGATGGGGTGCGCGTGGATGACAGCCAGGTGTACTGCCACCTGTATAATCCTGAACCTGCCGCTGTGAGGCAACCCCTATGAGTGACCAACCCAACGAAGATAACTTAATTCTGGATATCAAGGACCTGCGCAAGCATTTCCCCATCCGGGCTGGCATTTTTTCAGCCGTCAAAGGAAAGGTCAAAGCTGTGGACGGCGTCAACCTGTACCTGCGGAAGGGTGAAGTGCTGGGCTTGGTCGGCGAAAGCGGCTGCGGCAAGACCACCACCGGGCGCATGGTGATGCGCGTCATCGAGCCAACCACCGGAACCATCCGCTTCAAGGACCGCGAGCGCGGCTGGGTGGATCTGGCGAGCCTGGACCGCCGTGAAATGCTGCCGTATCGTAAAAATATCCAGATGATCTTCCAGGACCCGTATGCCTCTTTGGATCCGCGCATGACTATCCTGCGCATCATCTCCGAGCCGCTCACTTCCAATAACCTTGCCAGAGGCAAAGAGTTAGAGGAGCGTGTAGCCAGCATCATGGAGGTGGTGGGCCTGCGTCCGGAATATATGAGCCGCTACCCGCATGCTTTCAGCGGTGGGCAGCGGCAGCGCATCGGCATCGCCCGTGCGCTGGTCTCCGGTCCACAACTGGTAGTAGCAGATGAGCCGGTTTCAGCGTTGGATGTTTCCATCCAGGCTCAAATCCTGAATCTGCTCCAGGATCTTCAAAAGAAGTTTGACCTTACTTACCTGTTCGTAGCCCACGATCTGAGTGTGGTGCGCCACATTAGCGACCGGGTAGCGGTGATGTACGTGGGTAAGCTGGTGGAAAGCGCCAGCAAGAAAGAGTTGTTCCACGCTCCACGCCATCCCTACACCGAAGCGCTGCTCTCTGCGGTGCCCAGGCCGGACCCGCATCATAAATCCACCCGTATCATTCTGCCTGGCGAAGTGGCTGACCCTGCCAACCCGCCCCCAGGCTGTTACTTCCACCCGCGCTGCCGGTTCGCCATCGACATCTGCAAGCAGGAGGAACCCATCCTGGAAGAAATCTGCCCGGAACACTTTGTGGCTTGCCATCGAGCCAAAGAGCTGTCACTCCAGGGTGTTTGATCCGAAACAAAATACTGCGGGCTGATACCCGCAGTATTTAATTGATTTTCGCCAGATAGCCGTTATATAGGTTTCTTATGAGTGATATAGAAAAATATCTTGATTTGCAGCGCGCCGCTACAACCCATTACCGTGCCAGCGAGAACACACAGGGTATCCAGATTCAATCTCAACTGGTTGAGGATATGCTGTCCCTCGGTCCTGAGGCGATTCATAACCAGCCGCGCATTGAAGCCTTGCTCAAAGATGTGTCTTCCCAGCTTGTGGACACTTTGCGATGGGAAGGCATGT
The DNA here is from genome assembly GCA_038206515.1 of Anaerolineales bacterium. Lineage (GTDB taxonomy): Bacteria > Chloroflexota > Anaerolineae > Anaerolineales > Anaerolineaceae > DSYU01. Next base: position 16,208 of record JBBRAT010000040.1, read on the forward strand.
ACCAACCGGCGATCACCCTGCAGGAACGTCTGGAAGGATTTCTGCCTGAATCGCTGGATTTGCTTCGCATGGGAGCCGCCAATCTGCGTATAGAGGGCGGGGAAGAAGAGGCTGGACTCAACCAGCTGCGCATTCTGACCGAAAATGACCCTGATAACCTGTGGATCTGGATCAGCCTGGGTGCGGGCTACCTGTGGTTAGCGCGCTATGCCGAAGCAGAGCCTATCTTCAAGCACGCCGCCGGGTTAACGAATGCTCGCAAGGTTGATCGGGCTGTCGCGCAAAAATATCTTTACGAACTCTACGCTGCCCAGGAAGGCCGCACAGCCGATGCGCTGGCTGCCTGGCGCGAAGGCTACCGGCTGGATGCAAAGATGAGACAGATGCTGCCGGAAGTCATCCGTATGCTGATTTATTGGCGCGAATTCGATCAAGCTAACCAGATGTGCGCCAAAGAGTCTGATCGGGTTCGCAAGCTTTTCTACCAGGGCTTGGTCCTGGCTGATTTCGGCAACATGAAAGAAGCCAGTGGTTTCTGGCGCACGATCTTGCTGGATATTCCTTCCGTTGGCCTACATGCCGGTCAGGACGAATACGCCGAAGCCTGCATCCGCCTGGTGAATCCGAGCATGGCTATCCCCGTCCTGGAGCCTTTGGTTCAGGCTGATCAATTGAACTATTTCCGTCTGGTGATCCTGGGTTTGGCTTGGGCTCAGAAACAGTCCACTGAGCGCGCCGCCTGGTATCTGCGTCATGCCTTGCGGGTTGGCGACCTGGCCCGCCCGCGCAAAACCCGTCCCGCTCCTCAAGGGCGCATCCTGGATATTTACGCCCGCCTGCTATACTATGACATCATTGTGAATCCTGAAGTGCGTGCGGCGTTGGATGTTTTCTTCATTCCCAGTAAAGACCAAGCATAAATAAGATGAAGGGCAATTTCATTTACAACTGGAAACCCCAGGCGCAGGAGAAAAGCAAACCATGAATTTTGATATCCGATCTGTCCCCTTCAGCCGTTTCGGTTCTCCCCTGGCGTTCTCGCGCCTGGATTTGTTCAGACACACAGCCGAATCCAAAGATAAAGACCAGCCGGTCTGGCTGCGAGATGTCGTTGCCGGAAAAGCCATCTTCAGCCTAGAGGTGCTGGTAGATGGGCAGCCTGTTGCATGTACGGCTGAGGCTTCACCTGCGGAGCTGGAGCTGCGCAGTGGGAATAGGGTGGTGCGATTGTGCATCTCCGAGGACCACGTGGTACGCATCCAGGGCCAGGGCGCTGGGCTGTGCCTGACCATGCAGCTGAGCGATTATGCCGGCGCCATTGCAGGTCCTGGCGATACCTGGCTGCTCAATGCTTATTCCGCTGGCGTTTTCTTCGCCCTCACTCCTCTGGCGGGTACGCTGGAGATGGATGCTCCCTGGGGCGTGGAGCGCTGCGAGCGAGTGATCGGCAAGTTCCTGCCTGACCCCACCGGCCGGATGGAAGGCGTTATCGAAGAATATGAAGGCTCCTGGCAGCCCCGCGCTTACCCTGGTTCGTTCGAGGATATTGTTTTGGATGCGGACGCCGATTTCAGCCGCTTTGCTTCGGCTTACCTTCCAACACCAGCAGAGTACGCCCAAGCCGCTCAGTTGGCCGCTTACATCAATTGGAGCTGTGTAATTTCCCCGGCTGGATTCATCTCTCGACCCGCGATGCTGATGTCAAAGAACTGGATGTGCAATGTGTGGAGCTGGGATCACTGTTTTAATGCGATGGCGTTGAGCAGTGGTAACCCGTCCCTGGCATGGGACCAGCTTTTGGTCATGTTTGATCAGCAGTTAGAAAATGGACAGCTGCCCGACTTAATCAACCCGCTGCATAAGGTGACCAACTTCGTCAAGCCGCCGGTTCACGGCTGGGCTCTGCGCCACATGCTGGCTGCTAACCCGGAATGGTTTAACAACAGCCGGCTTGCCGAGTTCTATCAACCCCTGGCACGCTGGACGGATTGGTGGTTCGCTTACCGGGATATCCATGCCGATGGTCTGCCTGAATACTATCATGGCAACGACTCGGGTTGGGATAATGGTACAGTCTTTGATGTGGGCTTTCCGGTCAAGGGCGCTGACCTCTCGGCCTTCCTGGTCGTGCAGATGGATGTGCTGGCGGATATGGCTGTCCGGTTGGGACTCCAGGACGCCGCTGAGGGCTGGCGCTGTAAGGCAGATGCTCTCCTGGCGCGCCTTTTAACGCATCTGTGGGATGGGGAGCGTTTCATCTCGCCGCGCGCCTCGGATTTCGCCGTCACTGCCCAATCGGACAGCGTGTTCAACTGCCTGCCCATCATTCTGGGCGAGCGGCTGCCGGAAGAAATCCGCCGCAAGGTGGCTGCCCAGATCCGCCGTTTTGTGACCGATTTCGGTCCCGCGACCGAGCACCCACTCTCGCCACTCTATCAGGAGGATGGCTACTGGCGCGGTCCGATCTGGGCTCCCTCTACCCTGATCCTGGTGGATGGACTCAGGCAGGCAGGGGAAACTGCCCTGGCGACCGATATCGCCCGCCGCTTCTGCAACCTTGCCAAAAAAGAGGGTTTTGCCGAGAATTACAACGCTGTAACCGGAGTCGCCCTGCGCGACCGGGCTTACACCTGGACTTCATCGGTTTTTTTGATCTTAGCCAGCCAGTATTTGTGAGCCAGCTTTTCACTCCGAGAATCGTACGATCGCCTGGGGGATTCACCCCCTCCTACTGCAAATGAGGAGTTAATAATGAATCGCAGCATTAATTTAGGGCTTCTGACTCTGGAAATTAGCCCAGAGGGTTTGTTTGAAGTACAGTCCGAGGGCTGCCAGCCGGTGAGGCTGAGCGTCCCTGAGTTCGAAGTCAACGGCACTCGGCGTAATGAGTTCCAATTTAATGATGTGATCGAGACCCGCAGCCTCTCTTACGGCGGTCAAGAGACCACTCTACAGTACGTCACCCGCGCCGAACCGGCTCTCAATTTGTTTGTCTTCGTGCGCAGCTTCCCGGCTTCCTCTATCTTACGCTTTCGTTATGCCCTGACCACTCCGTCCGGCGCAGACTCGGCTGCACTGACCCAGATGACCGGGCAGGATGGCGGGCAGTTTGCCATTACCTACTTCAGCCTGGCTCAGGATGGATTGGAAGAGGCTGCCCTGACCGAGTACCAACTCAGTCACTTCGACAACGTGGCGCATTCCTACCTACCCTTGCGCCTGGATCGCCGCCCGGATGAGGTGCTGCCCGGCATGCACTTCGTTGGTCCCGTGGCGCTCTACCACACCCCCACCCAGACCCTGATGGCGGCTTTTGAACACGGCGCCGACCATCCCCAATCCTTTTTCGAGTTTTCGGTTGAGCCTGGCCCAGTCCTGGCGCTGCGGGCTTTTAAAGGCAATACCTTTCACGGAGAGACCTTCAGCGCTGAACGCCCCTGGGAATCGGTTTGGTTTGAACTGGGACTTTACCCGGGTCCTATCCATGCCTTCTTACCTGAATACCGGCGCTTCTTCCTAGAGGAAGTCAGCGCTAACCGCCAATCGCGTCAGCCTTACATTTATTACAATACCTGGAATTATCAGGAGCGCCAGCGTTATTTCAAAGGCCGTCCCTATATCGAATCGATGACAGCTGAGCGGATGTTGGCTGAGATTGACGTGGCTCATCGCCTGGGGGTGGATGTGTTTGTGATTGACACCGGCTGGTACATCAAGACCGGCGATTGGCTGGTGGACCTTAAACGATTCCCCGAGGGGCTGCGCGAGGTCAAGCGCAGACTGGATGCCTATGGTATGAAGCTCGGTCTGTGGTTTAACCCGACCGTGGCTGCTCTGACTTCTAAGATTTTTGTCGAGCACCCGGAATATGAGATGACCCGTGACGGAAAACCGACCTGGCGCGGCGAAGTATGGGAGACCGAGACCAGCACCGGTATGTGCCTGGCTTCGGATTATGCCGAGCATTACATCCAAACGATGGTGCGTCTCAATCAGGAATTAGGGGTAACCTACTTCAAGTGGGATGCTGTTCAACAATACGGCTGCGACTCGCCGCTTCACCACCACGGCACAGAGGATAATTCTACGGCAGAACGTGCGGAGTGCTATGCGTACCAGATGGGCAGAGCCATGATTCATATTGTGGAGCAGGTCTCGCAGCGCTGCCCGGATGTGATTGTGGACTTCGATGTGACCGAGGGTGGGCGCTTTGTGGGGCTGGGCTTCCTTTCCGTGGGCAAATATTTCCTGGTCAACAATGGCCCCTACTTTAACGATTTCGATATCCCACGCTCGGTCAAGATGGAGCCGGACACGATCAACGTATTCTTCTATCCAGGACCTGCTCGTCCGCGGATCTGCCGCACCGGCGCACGCTTCGATGAGCTGATTCCTTCCATCCTCTTCCTGACCCACTACCTGCCGGATGGACCTCAGCTTTCTCAGAAGAACAGCCTTGCGGCTCTCATGCTGGGCGGTAATGGTTTCTGGGGTGATCTGCTGGCTCTTAGCGAGGAGGATATCGCCTTCATCGCTGAACAAACCGACCTTTATAAGCAAGTGGGCGAGTGTGTAACCCAGTCCTACCCGCGCCGCCTGGGATTCGCCGGCAGCAGCCCCGAAATCGTCGAAAAGATCAATCCGGCGACTTCCACCGGACTGGTAGCAATTTTCACCGTTACCCCTGGCACCATCACCCATGTCACCCAGCGCCTCGATCCATCCAGAATGGGTCGAGTGGTTGGGGCAGATGCATGGGAGATCATGGATGGCGGGCAGGTGAGGTTGACGGTGACTTTGGAACGCAATGATGCCCGGGTGGTGTATTTCGTAGGGAATTAAAGAGATACCAGTACCAGCAATGCCGCTTGAGAGATAAGTCTCTGAGAATTGGCGTGGTAGCAGTCGATAGGGCGATCTTCCCCTGTCGACTGCTACCACGCCAATTCCTAATGAACCTCAGACATGACGAACGAGGGCAAAAATTCTGGGATACAATAAGCATATGTCGTCTGCCAACCAACAAGCCAAAACAGGACTGATATTTCAAATCCAGCACTTCTCATTGGACGATGGTCCGGGTATACGCACCACCATTTTTTTCAAGGGCTGCAATCTGCGATGCGCCTGGTGTCACAATCCCGAATCCATCCATCCCCGGGTCGAGCTGGCTTTCAAACGCCAGTTGTGCACGCACTGCGGCGCGTGCGCGGCGGTCTGCCCGCAAGGCGCTCAGGTGTGCGACGACTCACGCGGGCGATTCTTGAATCGGGCAGCCTGCACTCTGTGCCTGACCTGCGCGACAGCCTGTCCATCAGGGGCGCTCACCTGGTACGGTGAGGAAATGACCACTAACAAGCTGATGGAAACCATCCTCATAGACCAGCCATTTTATGCGAAATCTGGAGGTGGGGTCAGCTTTTCGGGCGGTGAGCCGCTGCTCCAGTCTGATTTTCTGCTCGAAATGCTAGAATTGTGCAAGGCGCACAACCTGCACACCGCTGTGGATACGGCCGGGAACGTGCCTATGGAGAGCCTGCTATCCGTGCTGCCCTATACCGACCTGTTCCTCTACGACATCAAGGCTTTTGATCCCAGCCTGCACCGGCGCTGCACGGGGGTGGATAACACCCGCATTCTCGCCAACCTTAAGAGGCTTGGAGAGCTTGGGGCGCGCCTGTGGGTGCGTCTCCCGTATATCCCCGGTTTCAATGACAGCCCGGACGAAATCGGCGCCATTGCTGACCTGCTTAGAAACATACCCGCTGTCGAAAAAGTTGAGCTGCTGCCCTACCATGCCTATGGCGAGGCGAAATATGAACACCTCGATATTGACCGCGGCTCAGATGGACTGCGAGCGCCGACCCTCCCTGAACTGCTCAGCATCCGAGATGCTTACCAGGTTCACGGTCTGAGGGTGGAATGTCCCACACTCTAACCGCGTCCGCAGAAAGGATTCGATATGGATATTGAAACGTTACAGAGCCGAGTAGATGCCGTACCCTTGGATCGACCAGAAGGCTCCGGTTATACGGACAAGACACCTGCCCGGCGGCAGGCGTTCCTGCTGCGCCAGCAGGTTTACATCCGTGAGCTGCAAAGGCATGCCAGCGAACCCATGGTGATCCGCATGGCGCACTGCCTGGGTTCTACCCTGATGGAGAAGGAAATCATTTTTGAGGATGACCGGCTGGCGGGTTTTTACCTTTTCGCGGGCAACAACTTTACCAGCCCGGCTAACACGGCCGAAGAGGTGCTTTATGCCCGTCTTGACCGCTCTGATCTTGATCCGCAGGCTTGCCAGGATATGGATGAACTGGTCAAATATGTAGAGCGAGGCATGTGTACTCGCGGGCCCTCTGGGCACGTCATTGCCGGTTACGAGCGAGTTCTGACGGTGGGCATTGGCGGACTGATCGCTGAAACGGAAGCGGCGATTGCCGCCCAGGGCGAGACGCCTTTCCGGGCGGCTTCGCTGATCATCTGCCGGGCGGCAGCCGATTTTATCCGGCGTTACGGGCAGAAAGCCGCCGAGCTGGCGCAGGTTTCTGCGGGGACCAGCCAGCATAACTACGCCCGGGTTGGCGATGCCTGTTTATGGGTGGCTGAAAAACCGCCGCGCACCTTTTTTGAGGCTGTCCAGCTCCTCTGCCTGGTGCACGAGATTATCATCACCGAGCAGCGCAGCGGTTCCCTGTCTTTAGGTCGTTTCGACCGGTATCTGGCGCCTTTTTATGAGCGAGACAAAGCTGCTGGCATCATTGACCTGGATGGCGCAGCCGGTATTGTCGAAGCCTTCTTCCTCAAATTGGCTTCCGTCCCACGCACTTTCCAGAACCTGACTGTGGGCGGGTACGACTCGATCAATGGCTACTGCTGCAACGATTTGACCCGCATCGCTCTGCGCACCTGCCGCAAGCTGCGCAAAGACCAGCCGCTTCTCACCCTGCGCTGGCATTCCACCATGCCAGTTGACCTGTGGGAAGATATCCTCGGATTGATCACCACCGGCACTGGCTTCCCCGCCCTGTTCAACGATGAGGTCTGCTTTAAAGCCAAGCAGCGCAGCGGCATTTCAGCGCAGGATGCCGAGCAGTACGCCCTGGTGGGATGCGTGGAGCTGAGCGTCGCCGGGCGGGAATACGCCCATACGGAGGGTCTACGCCTGAGCTGGCTGAAAGTGCTGGAACTGATGCTCAACGGTGGGCGCTGCCTGGTGTCGGGTGAGGAATTCATTCTATCTGAGTCTCGTGACCTGAACGCCATCCGCGATTTTGACGACTTTTACGCCTGGTTCAAGCGCGAACTGCGCCATTTCACTGATACAGCCATCCGCGCCGCCAACCTGCTGGACGCTAATCTGCCCGATCACTGGCCCTCGCCTTTCCTTTCAGCCACGATGGACCACTGCATCCAGAGCGGTCTGGATGTGACCGCCGGCGGAACGATTTATAACAACTCGGCGATCAATGCCGCAGGGATGGCGAATGCCGTGGATTCGCTATTGGCGATCCGAAAGTATGTGTTCGAAGAGCGGCGTTTCACCCTTTCCGAGCTGGCTGACATGCTGCGGTGCGACTTCGTAGGGAACGAATCGTTGCGCCTGATGATCTTTAACCAGTGCGCCCGCTTTGGCAGCGATGCAGAAGCAGCCCAGATGATGACTGACCTGACCGGTTATTTTCATTCCCTCATCAGTGTTTATGGCAACCCGCGCGGCGGTCGTTGGGAACTGGGCTTTTACTCAGTGGATAACCATGCCTGGATGGGTGAGAAGACGGGCGCCAGTCCAGATGGTCGCCGCAAGGGCTATGCCCTTGCCAACGCCATGTCGCCAGTTCAAGGTACTGAGAAACATGGTCCTACCGTAGTCATCCAGTCCATTGTGAAGGCTGACCATACCTGCTTTGGCAACGGCATGGTATTGGATCTGAAATTCCACCCACGCTTCTTCACCCCGCCGGCGCACCGCCAGGCTTTCCGGTATCTGGTTGAAACGTACTACGACATGGGGGGGATGGAAATCCAGTTCAACGTCATTGACCGCAAGACCCTGCTAGATGCGCAGCTTCATCAAGAACAGTATCGTGACCTGGTTGTGCGAGTCTCTGGTTTTAGCGCCTATTTCACAACCCTGGGGTTAACGGTCCAGAATGAGATTATCGACCGAACCGAGTTTGAGAATATTTAACGTGTAATTTTCGTAGGAGGTGAAATTTTGACCACACCCACGATAATGCGCTGCGCCTGGAGCCTGGGCGATCCCCTGTACCTGAATTACCATGATAACGAGTGGGGCGTGCCACTCCACGATGATCAAAAGCTTTTTGAGTTTCTGCTGCTGGAAGGTGCGCAAGCCGGGTTATCCTGGATCACAATCCTCCGTAAGCGTGAAAACTACAGGGCGGCATTGGATCACTTCGACCCAAATAAAATCGCGCAGTACAATGAGGAGAAAATTGCCGAGCTGCTTCTTGACCCTGGAATTATCCGTAACCGGCTGAAAATCAGCGCGGCGGTAACCAATGCACAGGCGTTTTTGAAGGTCAAGGAAGAATTTGGCAGCTTTGACCGCTATATCTGGCAGTTTGTTGGCGGGCAACCTATCATTAACCACTGGGAACGCCTGGCAGAGATTCCAGCGACGACTCCTCAGTCAGCGGAAATGAGCAAGGACCTGACTCAGCGCGGATTTAAGTTTGTCGGTTCCACCATCTGCTATGCCTTCATGCAAGCTACCGGAATGGTCAATGATCACCTGGTAGGTTGTGCGTTCAGAAGGGCAAACTGAAGGACCTTTAGCCTTTTAACCTGTTATGCGAAAGATAGGTATAATACGTTCTATTCCTATTTTTTCCAGGAGCAGGCAACGCTATGATCCTTGCAGGGCGAGTTATTCTCATCACGGGCGGCGCGCATCGCGTGGGCAAGGCGATTGTGATGGCGTTGGCGGCGGAAGGGGCGCGGGTTGCCTTTACGGTTCACACGGCGCAAGCGGAGGCTGCCCAAACGGTGGCGGAACTTCAGGCGTTGGGTGCGCAGGCTTTGGCGATCCCCTGTGACCAGTCGGAACTGACGCAGATTCACAGCGCGGTGCAAGGGGTGGTGGATCACTTCGGGCGGCTGGACGGGCTGGTCAACAGCGCGGCGATTATGCAAGAAATCCCCTTTTTGGATGTGACCCCAGAGCAATGGGACGCAACTTCTCATGTGAATACGCGCGCGCCTTTTTTCTTTATGCAGGCGGCGGCCCGAGTGATGCTGGCGCAGGAAGGCGGCGCAATCATCAATATCTTGGATGAATCCGCCACGACCCCCACGCGCTTTTACGTTCATCACAGCGCATCCAAAGCAGCCTTGCGGATGCTGACTCTTTCGGCTGCGCTTGCGCTCGCGCCCAAGGTGCGGGTGAACGCGGTGCTGCCCGGTCCGGTGCTGATCCCAGAGGATTGGGAGGAAGCGCGATGGGAACGATTGGCGAAGAATACCCCGCTGAAGCGAGTGGGAACGCCGGAAGACGTTGCCAGGGCGGTGATTTATTTAATGAAGGAAGACTTTATCACAGGGCAGGTGTTGGTGGTGGATGGGGGGCGCACTCTGCGCAGCTAATTCTCAATGAACTATAATATCTCAATGGAATTTGGCTGCGTTTTGTCGGAATCACAGATAAGAGGCTATCTTCGGGCATCTCCGCCGTTGGTGGAGGGGGTGTTGGATGGCAATCTTCAAGTTCAACCGAATGGAATAGACCTCAGCTTGCGCGGCGTGCAGACATATTTATCTGCCGGACAGTTGGGGTTTGGCAGTGAGGAGCGGATTCTTCCGCCTGTAGCTGACCTTGCTTTCCAAGCAGGTTGGGTGAATTTGCTGCCGGGGGCATATCTGATCACCTTCAATGAAATTGTGCATTTGCCTAAGCATCTGATGGCGTTGGGTCGCCCGCGCTCCAGCTTGCTGCGGATGGGGGTGACTGTGGAAACGGCGGTGTGGGATGCGGGGTATGAGGGGCGCAGTCAGAGCTTGCTGGTGGTGCATAACCCGCAGGGCGTGCGTCTGGCGCAAAACGCGCGCTTGCTCCAGCTGGTGTTTTTTGAGGTCAAAGGGGAGACAAAGGGGTATGCGGGCGCATATCAACGTGAAAATTTGGATATTCCGGCGCAAGGCGGAGAATCGGAATGATGACCAGGGCGTATGTTTCGGGCGTGTTGACTGGCGGGGCGGAGATTGGGTCGCTCAAAGGCTTTTATGAAAGAATCGCGCAGGTGTGCGCAGCGCATAACATTCAGGCGTATGTGCCGCACCTGGCATCTGATCCGGTCAAAAATCCTGGGATGACGCCGGCGGAGGTTTATCAGCTAGATCGCGGCGAGATTATTCGCGCGGACTTGCTCATCGCGTATGTGGGCACGCCTTCGCTGGGGGTTGGGATGGAAATTGAAATTGCCTGTCAGCAGCGCGTTCCGGTGATTTTGCTGATGGAAGCAGGGGCGCAGGTTTCGCGGATGGCGCGTGGCTGCCCGGGTGTTGCGGCGGAAATCCGATTTGCTAATTTTGATGATGCGCTCATTCAATTTTCTGATTGGCTGGGGAAACAGAATCATGACTGAATTTGACCAAAAATACAAAGAATGTTTGCGCCAAATCCTGGAATATGGGATTGAGGAACGCAACGCGCGTACCGGCCACCTGACCAAAACGCTGCCGGGGCTGCACTTTAATGTGGAGCATGGCTTTCCGCTGTTGACGTTGCGCAAGATCGCCCCGCGCGTTTTTACTGCCGAACAAGTTTGGTTCTTGATGGGCAGCCGCAAGCCTGCTGAATTTTTGGATCGCTATACCAAAATTTGGGGGGATTTCACCAATATCAACGGGGTGGTCAATTCCGCGTATGGGTTCCGCTGGCGGTATCATTTTGGTCGTGATCAGATTGGGCAGCTGGTGTCAATGTTGGAAAAAGACCACAGTTCGCGCCAGGGGGTGGTGATTACCTGGGATGCGGCTGAGGATGGCTTGGATGCTGCCCGCAAGAAGAAGAATGTGCCTTGCCCCATTTCCTTTACTGCCAATATCCTGGGCGATAAGCTGCATTTGCACGTTATCTTTCGCTCTAACGATATGGTGGTGGGCTGCCCGTTTGACGTGGCGGGGTTTGGACTTTTGCAGCGGATTCTGGCGGCGCGGTTGGGGGTTGGGGTTGGGGTGTATTCGCACTCGATTTCCAATGCGCATATCTATGATGTTCACTATGAAGCTGCCGCTGAGCTGGTGAGCCGCACGGGGCAGGAGCAGGAAATTGAGCTTACTGCGCAGCCGGACTGGTTTTCGCGGGCGGAGGCAGGGGATGAAAAGCTGGTGGAGGAAATTATCGCCAGCCTGGATGCGCAATACACCCCAGGCGCGCCGATTAAAGGGCTGACCGCCATTCTGTGACCCCTTTGGAGCGGCTATGACGACTCTTTCGCCTACTATTCGCGGCGCGCATCTGAAGGAAATCCTTGCCGAGGCGCATGATTACGTGCTGAAAATCGGTACACTGCGCCAGACTTCACGCGGGCGCACCTATTCGGGTGGGACAATCACCCTGGTGTGGGATCAGCCTGCTGAATCAGAAGAGAATATTTGGAGTTGGTCACAAGCCGAGGCGGATTTTTATCAGCAGATATTTGTGGACGGCTGCCCAGAAAATGCGCCTGAACATCTGGCGGAAAAAGGGCAATGGCTATTCCCCTATACCTACGCGGCGCGTTCACGCTTTTGGGATGGCGGTTGGGGATATGTGCTGGCGGTGATCGCGGCGACCCGCGCTTATGAGCAAGCCTACGGGCAGCCGGTGAGTGCAATTACGCAGACGGAAAGCGTATTTCAGCAGTATTTAGCGGTTGTGGGGGAGCAGGTTCACTTGCAGCCGCTCCTGGCGGTGTGGGATTGGCTGGGCAGGGGGCAGCTTGCCGATCTGATACAACAGCCGGAAGGCGCGCTGGCTTTCTTGCGCCGCTCGCGGATGGATCAATTGGCGCGGATTATTGCTGATATTCAGCAGAACCCTGGTTCGCGGCGTGCCGTGACAGCTTCGTTTGTATACCCGGAAATAGACCAGCGATTAGCGCCTGTGCAAAGTATTCCGCCGTATCAATTTTTTCAACTGCTGCCGGGTGCGGCGGATAGACCACTGCACTCTTTTCATGTTCACCGCTCGCTGGATGCTGGTCAGGGGGTGCAGCTGGATTTTATGCACGATTATCACTGGTTAAAGACGGCGAGTGAGGGGGTTGGTCGCCCAATGGGGACAATAACCGTGACGGCGGCGGATTTTCATGTATACTTGCCTGCACAAGAAGCGCCGTCTATCACGGATATTGCAGCCTGGCTTTGTGGGGTGACGGATGGCTACCGCGCAGGGGATGGCAGACCGGCGGCGCTCTTGCAGAACGCATTTTACCGTCAAAATGTGCAACGTATCTTTCAGAATTTGGGAGCGGAGTCATGATTTTATCGCGCCATGACATTGTGGAACGTATTCATCAAAAAGAATTGGTCTTTAGTCCTGAGATTGACCAATTTCAGATTCAGCAGCATTCGGTGGACTTGCGGTTAGGGTTTTCTTTCCTGATCCCAAAATCATGGGAGCTGACGCAAGAAGGTCGCGTGGCGGTGCGCACGGATCATTTGGATCAGGAACATAAGAGCATGCGCAATACCCTGGTGGAATTGGAAGAGGGGCAATTCTTCGATATTTTGCCGGGGGAATATGTGGCGGTTTCGACTCTGGAAAAAATTAAGCTGCCGGATAACGTGATGGCGGTATTGTATCCGCGCTCGTCTGTCAACCGGCGCGGGCTATCCATTGACTTGACGGGCGTGATTGACGCAGGCTATGAAGGTAATTTGCTGATTCCAGTGCGCAATAACACTCAATTTCAGGTGATTCGCATGTACCCGGGCGAGCGGTTTTGCCAGGTGGTCTTTGAGGAAATCAGCGGCGCGGTGGAAGTGATGCAAAGCCGCTGGCAAAACACGGACGTGATCGTTACCATCAAAGAAGAACGCAGCAAATTGGAAATGGAATACGTGCGCAGCGGCAAGATTTCGGAGTTGAAGAAGAAGTTCCCACTATAACATTATTTTCTGCAATGTTATCCTGGGGTATGGTTGTTCTTGGATACGTTCGCCATGCTCTGAATGGAAGACAACAAAAAATGTGGAGGAGCGTATGAGAACATATATTCGCGGTTTATCCAGTGCGTGTAGCCATAAAATTCAGTCAGGGATTAATGGCATGATTGAGCGTTCCTATGGAATTTCCGAGGTTCGTAAGCGGAATTTGTGGTTAAAGTTTTGGGGTAAGATCAATTCATTTAAAAATCTTTTGACAAATGATCGAAGAAGTTTTATTTATATTCTGAATGGTCTTTCCTTGGCAGATGGGCAACCTCTTCGCGCAGGGTTATTAGGGAATTTTGGCTGGACGCTGGATGATCCAAACAACACCTTATATTATTTCAGAATGAAGCTGTTTCAGAACGCAGAAGCAACGATTGAAAATTGTGGGACCTGTTTATTTCCTCAACTTCGTCATTATACTGAATCGCTGGCGAAGGAGGTGGATATTATCCTGGTGGAATCGAATGCATATTCCATGTGGAAGCCGAATCGCGGCAGCTGGCGATTGGGTCCCGCCTGGGTAAGGATGGTGATTGACTTCCAAAAAGGGCAAACCTGGAAAGAAGTCGAGAAGCAGATGAATCAGCACCATAACCTATCTGCATTACGCCGTGCCAAATTGACGTTTCGATTAAGCCAGGAAGACGAAGACTTTCATGTTTTCTACCACGAAATGTACTTGCCTTTGATTCAGGATCGCTTTAAGGACTGCTGTTACGTGGAATCAGAGGATGAGCTTCTTGACGTTTTTCATAATAAGGGCAGCATTTTGCAAATTCTCGATAACGATCAACAGGTCGTTGGCGGGTGGTTGCAAACCGTTTACTATGGCGTTTTATACGACCATGTGAACGGCGTGCGAGATGGCTCTCAGGAGTTAGTACGTAAAGGCGTGCTGAGTGGATGTTATTATTTTGGCATCCGGTGGGGTTTTGAAAATGGTCTGCGGCGCATTGACGCAGGAATGTGTCCGCCGTTTTCAAATGATGGGGTGGTCGTTCATAAGCATCGTTGGGGATTTAAGCCTTGCGTAGATTGGTGGCAGCCTGAACAATTGCTTATCTGGTCGCCACAATCCGCTGAGGTGGCGTTGAGGTGGATGCGCGCCAACCCGCTCATGATGGAAATTGCTCATCACATGGAGGATTCTGGCATATAACAGGCCCAAACCGTTAGAAAATTATGAACCTCGTGAAAATAAACAGAGTGGGTGAAATGATGAAAATCATTTCACCCACTCTGTTACTGGATAGGAATCGCTCTTAGTCAGCTAATTTTAGCATGACGGGCTTGCCGCGCAGGTAATAATTACCCGAGCTGGCGCGCAGCACTTCGCGGACGTGTTTTTCGGAAACGTCCACAAAGGTATGGTCGTGGTGAATGTCGATGTTGCCAATGGCGCGACCTGGGATGCCGACTTCGCCAGCGATAGCGCCAACCACATCAGAGGGGCGCAGACCGTGCGTGTCGCCCATGTTCATCCACAGGCGGACCATATCGGCAGAGGAGCGACCCTTTTTGCCGAGGGGACGATCCCCGTTTGAGGTGCGGTCGCTGCTGGCGCGGTCACCTGAAGGGGCAGCCGATTCGCGGCGGTCGCGGCGATCCGCGTAGCCTTTGGTATCACGGCTCTTGGCGCGTTCGGCGGCAGAGCGTTCGCGTGATACAACCGGGGTCAGCTCTTCGCTGGGGAGGGCGGTTTCATTCTGGCGGGACATTTTGAGAGCAGCGGCAGCCAGATCGAGCAGATCCCAATCGCCTTCCGCGAGCTGGGCAACCAGTTCGCGTTCGCGGTAGTGATCGCCTTGCATGACCTGTTCGGTCAGGCGTTGGATGAGCAGATCATCGCGGCGGGCAGCAATTGTTTCCAGGCTGGGCAGCGGGCGCGGGTTAATCTTCTGGTGCATATAGGCTTCAATTTGCGCCTGACGAACGCGATCACGCGGCGAAAACAGGCTGATGGCGGTGCCTTTGCGTCCGGCGCGCCCGGTGCGACCGATGCGGTGGACGTAATCTTCGGCATCTTCGGGGGCATCAAAGTTGAAGACGTGGGATACATTTTCCACATCCAACCCGCGCGCGGCAACATCCGTGGCGACGAGCAGCGAGATGGTGTGATTGCGGAAGCGGTTGAGTACCCATTCGCGGCGCTGTTGGCTGAGATCGCCATGCAGCGATTCGGCTGGGTAGCCACGCCGCACGAGTTCATCCGCCAATTCTTGCACGCGCACCTTGGTGCGGGCAAAAATTAGCGCGCTTTTCACCTGGTCTGCTTCTAAAAGGCGCACCAGGGCTGTGGTTTTCTGCTCTTCGCGCACCAGGCAGAAGCTCTGATCCGTTTCGTTGACGGTCATCTGGGTGGGGCTGACGGTGATTTCGTGGGGTGCCTTCATGTAGCGCTCTGCCAGGTGACGAACTACCTTGGGCAGTGTGGCGGAGAAGAGAGCCATTTGGCGATCTTCAGGAAGTTTGGAGAGGATGGTTTCAACGTCATCAATGAAGCCCATTTCGAGCATTTCATCGGCTTCGTCTAAAACCAGATAACGGACGTGAGAAAGGTCAAGCAGACCCTTGTCCATGAGGTCCATGAGGCGACCGGGGGTGCCAACCACAATATCCACGCCGCGCTTGATTTTGCGCAGTTGGATTTCGTAGGACTGACCGCCGTAGACGACCATCGCCTGAATGGGAGAACCAGCGCACATGCTGGTGGTGGCGTCACAAACCTGGATGGCAAGCTCGCGGGTAGGGGCGAGGATGAGCGCCTGGATGTGACCGGTGCCGAGTTGGATATTTTGTAACAAAGGCAGCACAAAAGCGGCTGTCTTGCCCGTGCCAGTTTGCGCCTGGCCTAACACATTGCGTCCGCTCAGTAAAGCCGGGATGGCTTCGATCTGAATGGGGGTAGGCTGCGTATAGCCTAAATTCTCAACAGCCTGTACCAATGAACCTTGTAACCCTAAAACTTCAAAAGACTCTTGCATTTCAAAAAGCTCCCTTACACACAAAAAAAGCGCCTGTTCCGCATGTGGACTCGCCAAAAGCGGCAGCAGGCACTCATAAAAAGTGCGAAGGCCCCAAGAGCTTTCGCACGCCCTAACCGTTAAATTCAAGCTCATCATTCTACCATAAAAAGAGAAATTGTGGGGAAATTGGTCAAATCAATTTCAAACGGGTTTGACGTCTGACGATAAGACCTCATTCAGGCTGCCAGAGCGGAAGCCTTCCAGGTCCAGGGTGACGTATTTGAAGCCAATTTGCTTGAAATAGGCAACAATGGTTTCGCGCAGATCAATCAGTCGGGGAATCTCTTGGGGAATCACCTCAATTCGGGCAGAAGAGTCCTGGTTACGCACGCGGACGATTCTAAAATTGAGCGCATGCAGGTAGGTTTCCCCGGCGGCGACTTGCTGTAACTTTTCGCGCGTCACCTGCGAGCCGTAAGGAATGCGCGATGCCAGGCAAGGGGATGCAGGGGCATTCCAATTGCCCAATCCGAGCAGGTGTGAAAGGGTGCGGATTTCCGGTTTGGTCAGACCAACATCGGCAAGGGGGGAGAGGACGCCAAGCTCTTTGGCGGCGCGCAACCCAGGGCGATAATCCCCCATATCTTCAAGATTTGCGCCAAGGAGGACGTAAGGGATGCCAGCCTTTTGGGCAATTTCGGTGATGATGCCCAGGTCGGTGGATTTGCAGACGTAGCAGCGGTTGGGGGAATTTTGGACGTAATCGGGGTCTTCCAGTTTGTCGTAATCCACAATTTGATGGGGGAAGCCAAACTGATCGGCGATGGCACTGGCGGTTTGCATGAGACCCTCGGTTTCAACTATAGAGCGGATGGTAACCGCCAACATGCGCGGGGCGAGGGCAAGATGCGCGGCGACCGCCAGGCAGGAGCTATCTACGCCGCCCGAAAAAGCGACCACTGCGCCTTCCAAAGATTGCAAACGGGCGATAAGGGCTTGCCATTTTTGCTGCAAGGCTGGCTCAAGTAGAGGAGTAAGGGAGTCAGTGGTTATAGGCAGCGTGTCAGGCTGATTTTTCACCTCGAAGGGTTGGTTGGCAGGGAGTGTTTCATTCCGAGAATTTTTGGATGAATTGGTTTGAAAAGGCGTTGAATTTTCCATAAATAAAGTTTCCTTTCGGTGTTTTAAAGATAAAGGTACTACTGGATCATTATAAAGAGATATGACAACGATATCAATCAGGAAAATAACCTGAGTTTTTCTTTGGTTTGGATGAAATCGGATATGAAATAAAAGATCAGGTTATTTTGAAAGGACATTAGGGCATGACCGTCAGATATGATCATTTGCAGATTTATTATTTCACCGGCACGGGCAATAGCTACCGCGCAGGGCAGTGGCTGGCGGAGAGCGCAGAACAGCATGGGCTGATGACCAGGGTGGAGGCGATAGATCGCGCTGATCCACCGCAAACGCCTGCGGAAGGGACGCTGACGGGTTTCCTTGCGCCTACACATGCCTTTTCTGCGCCGCTGGCGATGATTAATTTTATTCTGCATTTGCCGCGCGGCGCAGGGCGGGATGTGTTCGTCATTCTTACGCGCGGTAAGACGCGCATTGGCAAATTCTCTTTGCAAGGGCTGGAAGGGTCAGGCGCGTATTTGCTGGCATTGCTGCTGGCGATCAAAGGGTATCACGTGCGGGCGGCGTTTGGGCTAGATATGCCGGCTACCTGGGCGGTGGTCGCTCCGTCACTTACCGAAATATCCGCTGCATCCATTCTGGCGGAATCACGTGTTCAGATGCAGGCTCTGATGGAGAAGCTGTTATCGGGCAGGACGGTATTTCGTGGGTTTATCGAGCTTTTCTTGGGGATGCTCTTGCTGCCGCTCACCCTGGCATATTGGGCGATGGGTCACTTTTTCTTAGCCAAACTGTTTTACGCCGGCGCAAAATGCAATGGCTGCGGTCTGTGCGCGCAATCCTGCCCGCTGAAGGCGATTAAAATGCACGCTGACCGCCCGTATTGGACGTATTTATGCGAATCCTGTACACGCTGCATGACGTTTTGCCCACAGCAGGCTGTAGAAGCCAGTTATCCGTTTGGGTTGATGCTGGTTTTTATCACGGCAATACCGGCTGTCAGCGTGCTGCTGGATCCATTGGCGAGGGCGGTCACTTCGGCAGTGGGGATCAGCGGACCCGTGTTGGAATGGGTGATCCATTACCCATATCAACTGCTTTCGATTGCGCTGGCGTATGGCATGTTCTGGCTGCTGATGCGCGTTCCGGTAGCGAATCGCATGTTTACTTTTTTCACGCCCACCCGTTTCTATCGCCGTTACCGCGAACCCGGCACGCATTTGGGGCAGATTAGCAAGAAGAAATAAAAGAGCGTTATGGATAAAAGTCGCCTGGGCGACTTTTATCCATAACGCTGGTTGAATAAAGTTTGGTTACAGTGCTACGCCCCAGTCAGAGAGTTCTTTGATGGCTGACTGGATGAGGGCGGGCATTGCCTGGGTGATTGCGGGGGAAAGTTCTGTTCCCCAGTCAATCGTATCGGGCTGCATACCGAGGAGTACCACTTTTTGCGGCAGGGTGCCGCGCAAGATGCTGGCAGCCATGAGGTCTTGCAAGCCAAGCTGGTGCATGGACATTTTTTGCGCCAGGGCAGCCGGAATTTCATTGCCTTCCAGTCGCACGAGGGTGCCAGGGGCGTGACCGGTGCGCACCGCATCAAAAATGAGCATACGGATGTCAGCGGTGAAGTAAGAGAGCAGATCAAGCCCGAGCGTGCCGCCATCCATGCAGCTTACGGTTTCCGGAAGGATGAAATTATCCCGCAGTTGTTCGGCGGCGCGCACGCCCAAGCCTTCATCCTGAAAGAGGATGTTGCCCAAGCCAAGTACGAGGATGCGCCCTTCATTCACGGTAGTAACCTGACCTAATAATTCTCGATCCATACTTTCATCACCTCGTTGCTTTCTGGGTCAACGATGTGAACAGCGCACGCCATACACGGGTCAAAGGAGTGAATGGTACGCAGCACCTCTAAGGGTCTGGTGGGGTCAGCCATGGGTACGCCGACCAGGGCTTGTTCCCAGGGTCCGTGCGCATTCTGGGCATCGCGGGGGGAGCCATTCCAGGTGGTCGGGACGACAGCCTGGTAATTTTCGATTTTCCCGTTGAGGATATGCACCCAATGACCTAATGCACCGCGCGGCGCTTCGGTCATGCCGTAACCCCAGGATTCGGCGGGCCAGGTTTGCGGATCCCAATGGCTGCGATCCTGAATAGCGAGGTTGTTGTTCTTGATGTTGTTCTGAAGCTGATCCAACCATGAACTCATCTGTTCAGCGATTGCCACTGTTTCGATGCCGCGGGCTGCGATGCGCCCAAGGGTAGAGAACAGGGCATCAGGACCTAAGTTTAACTTCGCCAGTACGCTATCCACCAGCTGGCGGATGCGGACATGCCCGTTGGCATAGGCGACTGCTACACGCGCCAGGGGACCGACTTCCATAGGCAGGTTGTTATAACGCGGGGCTTTGAGCCAGGAGTATTTCGTTTCGCCGGAAAGGGTGGTGAAACTCTTTTGCGGGCCCGTGTAGTTGACGGTGGTTTCGCCCTTATAAGGGTGTTTGCCAGCCGTGTCGCCGCCGCTGTAGGCATACCAGGAATGCGAGACGTATTCCTGAATGAGATTATGGTCTACCGCCTGCGGTTTGGCGCCCAGATTTTTGTTAATCACAATACCGCGAGGCATCCACAGGTTGGCGGGGTTATTGCTGGTATCGGTTGGGAAGTCGCCAAAGCTGAGGAAGTTGCCATATCCGCCGCCAGTGGTTGCCCAGTCTTTATAGTAACTGGCGATGAGGAGCAGGTCGGGCAGGTAGACCTGGTTGACAAAGTCTAAGCCCATTTGAACCAGGGTGCGAAGTTCGGCAATGCGAGTAGGATTGATGGCGGCGGCGCTCGAGCCATCCACCGGGCTCGCCATGCCGCCCACCAGGTAGGTCTGTGGATGGGGGTTCTTGCCACCTAAACGCGCATGAATTTGAATGTACTGGTTCTGCCATTCCAAAGCTTCGAGGTAATGGGCTACAGCCAGCAGGTTGGCTTCCGCGGGCAGGCGATAGGCAGGATGCCCCCAATAGCCATTGCCAAACAGTCCGAGCTGCCCGCTGCTGACGAAGTTTTGCAGGCGGGTTTTGACGCCCTGGAAGTAGCTGGTGCTGGAATTCTTCCAGGTAGAGATAGAAGTGGCTAATGCGCTCGTTTTGGCGGGGTCAGCGTTCAGCGCGCTGGTCAGGTCTACCCAATCGAGGGCGTGCAGGTGATAGAAATGAATCACGTGGTCGTGGACAAATTGCGCGCCTTCGATGAGGTTACGCAAGATGCGGGCGTTATCGGGAATGGTGATGCCCAAAGCGTTTTCAACAGTGCGCACGGATGCGATGGCGTGGACGGTGGTGCATACCCCGCAAATGCGCTGGGCAAAGACCCATGCGTCACGCGGATCGCGCCCCTTGAGGATCAATTCCAAGCCACGAAACATGGGTCCCGTGCTCCAGGCGTCTGTGATTGCGCCATTGGCAACTTTGACTTCGATGCGTAAGTGACCTTCAATGCGGGTTACCGGGTCAATGACGACCGTAGGACCTACGGGAGGGATGGCAGTAGGGCTGGCGGTGGGGTTCTTGGTAGGCGCAGCAGTCGGACCAGCAGTCGGGCTGGTGGTTGGGTTCTTCGTAGGAACAGCAGTTGGGCTAGCAGTAGGTCTTGCGTGGTCACCCACCCCGGAACCATCGGTTTGTACGGAAGGAATGAATACTTGATTTCCGTTATTGTCAGACATATCATTTACTCCTTAGACAATTTCCTGTGGATAAACGACCCTGGGTCAATTAAACCGTGCGACCATAGAATGGGGTCTGGGTATCCCAGAAGGATGGGTTGGTGCAGCCAATGCAGCCGTGACCGGCTTCAACGGGCCAACATGTGCCGCCATTCCATTTTACGGTGGGGCAGTTATTGTGGGTAACCGGTCCGCGGCAGCCCAATTCTTTTAGGCATCCGCCTGCACGATGGATTGAATCGCCAAAGTATTGAGCCTCGTCTCTTTCTCGACGAGGGCATTGGCTATGAACGGTGCGTCCATACGCAAAGTTAGGGCGACCGTAGGAATCAGCGGCAGGGAGTTTCTTGTAGGTGAGGTAATAGACAATGGTCGCTACCAGGTTGACCGCGTTGGCGGGACAGCCGGGGATGTTGACCAGGTTCGCCAACCCTGGGACAGCATCTTTGACGCCTTTCGCGCCGGTGGGGTTCGGACTTGCAGCTGCTAAGCCACCATCCCAGGCGCACGCGCCGAAGGCAATGGTCATCATCGCGCCGCTGGTCACTTCTTGCGCAATGCTTAGGGCGGTCTTCCCGCCAATGACGCAGCAGTAGCCATTGAGCGCAGTGGGGATCGAACCTTCCACAACGGCGATATATTTGCCTCTATTGTTGGTAATTGAATCTAAGCGGGATTTTTCAGCCTGAAAACCGGCTGCGCTCATCAGCGTTTCGTGATAATCAATGGAGAGGACATCCAGCACCAAACTGGTCAGGCTGGGGTCTTGAGCAGTGGTGATTGCCGGATCCGTTCGCTGCGTAGCACGCAAGAACGACTCGGTGTCACCTGTGCAGTCCTGAAATTCGAGCCAGATCACCGGCACACGTGCGGTAGTCGCCAGAGATTGGGCAATCACATCTGTGGCGGATACGGGCAAAGCCAGTGCTGCGGCTAACATTCCACAGTACCCCATGAACTGTCGCCGAGATACCCCGCGGCTTGCCAACTCTTGCAGAATGGTCTGTTCATTTTTCATGGTTTTTATTCTCCTATCTATATTCGCCCGAAGCAGGTAAAAAAAAGTGGGCTTTTCGATGAACTTCTTGGGTAGAGGATTCTCGACCATGAGGAAAACGCTACGCCTAAGAAGACAATGTAGATATATTAGCACGTTTATATCCAATTATGAATAGGTTGGCTAACAATTAAACTTACAAGAGAACTACATGAATATTGGTTTTTCTGCTCTAAGCTTCTGAAAAGGGGGAACGTGTGAGGTGAAATTCTTTGCTTTGAAGTCGAAAAGGATTATTTTTAGAATGGATTAATGGTAATTTTTTAAAGAATTGAAAACAAAAGAAGCTGTTTCTTTAGGAATATTCGTAAGAGAATCAGCTTCTTTTGGATGACACTATTCAGTTTTATGGTATGGAAGTTCTTTAATCTTTCATCACCCTGGCTTGCAAAAATTCATCCAGTCCTTCGGGGCGGTAATTCAGGCTTTGGTGGCGGAAGTAGGTGTTATAGAGGGTGGCGTAATGTCCACCGGCTTGCAGCAGGGCATCATGATTGCCTGTTTCAAGGATGCGCCCCTGATCCATGACGATGATGCGATCCACCGCTTTGACGGTGGAGAGGCGATGCGCGATGAGGATGGAGGTGGTTTTATGCAGGATGAGGTTGAGTGCCTGCTGAATTTGCCACTCAGTGAAGGGGTCAATGGAGGCGGTGGCTTCATCCAGCACGAAGATGGAGGGTTTTTGGACGAGGACGCGCATGAGGGATACGAGCTGACGCTGCCCCATGGAAAGCCGCCCGCCGCGTTCGCCGACCTGAGTACGCAAGCCGTCTGGCAGGGTTTCTACCCATTCGCCGCCGCCAATTTGAGCCGAGAGCGCGGCAATTTCTGCATCGCTGACCTCGGATGCATAGCGGATATTGTCCAGTATGCTGCCGGAGAATAAAAATGGGGACTGCGAGACAATGCCAAGCCGCCTGCGATATTGGGTCAGGTCAAGGGTGCGGATGTCCAGTCCATCCACGCGGATTGCGCCGCCCTGAAATTCGTAGAAGCGGGCGATCAGGCGGGCGATGGAGGATTTGCCCGCGCCGGTATGCCCAACCAGGGCGAGCGTTTCGCCGGGGGCAATGTGCAGGGTGAAGTCTTGCAGCACTGGTTCGCCGGTCTTGTAGCGAAATTCCACGTGGTCAAAGTCAATTTGCCCATTGAGAGGTGGGACGGGCTGCTGACCGGTCTGCACCACGGCTGGCTCGGCGTCAATGAGGGCGAAGACGCGCTCGGCAGCGGAAAGACCTTGCTGCACGTTGGTCCAGAAGGAAGACAGGCTGAGGACAGGGTTCAAGAAGCGATCCATGCTGAGGAGGAAGAGATACCACGAACCAGCCGTCACCACGCCTGCCGCCGCGCTGAGTCCGCCAAAATAGACCAGCAGAGCCGACATAAACCCGCCGATGGTGTTCAGGGCGGGCCAGAGCAAGGACATAATCAAGCCACGCCGAACGTTCACGCGGAAGGAGGTGGTGTTGGCGCGGTTAAATTCATCGTAAATGCCCATTTCCTGACGGAAATTCTTGGCGACGGCAATGCCGCTGACCGTCTCTTTGATGGCAGAGTTGACATCTGCCATTGCCTGCATGCCACGCCGGGTAACGCGGCGCGCCAAGGATCGGTAGCTGATTGCCAGCACAAATACCAGCGGGATCAGGGCGAAGATCACCAATGAGAGCCGCCATTCGATACTGACCAATACCACCCCCAGCACGGCGGCTTCGATCACCTGCGAAACCAGGTCGGTGACCATGACAATCATGTTGCCAAAGTCGCGCGTATCGGAGGTGATGCGGGATTGGATGCGCCCGGAGGAGAATTGATCGTAAAAGGATAGGTCATGCTGGGCAGCTGCCGCAAATGCCACGTTGGCAAGTTTCATCAGCACGTCCGCAATGACGCGGATCGTCACGCGGCGGCGTACCCAGTTGGTCATCCAATTGGTGAAGCCCAGCAGCAGGATTGTTCCGCAAATGGCGGCGATGCCCATCAGGGTGGGCTGTGATTTCATCAGGTCTACCCCGCGCGAAACGACCACCGGATACAGCGCGCCGGTGGCGGACATAATGACGACTGTGACGGCTACGATCAGCAGACGCTTGAGCTGCGGGCGAACGTAAGGCAACACGCGGCGCAGCAATTCGCGGTCAGAGTATTGTCGGTCGTATTTTTCAGCATTAAGAGAATCGTAAAATCCCACAGGTCACTCGCTAAAAATCTGTCTATAAGCTTCGGAGGTTTGCAACAGGTCGTCGTGCTTGCCGACAGCCACAATCTGCCCTTTGCGCAGCACCACGATGAGGTCAGCCCAGCGGATTTGGGAAAGGCGGTGGGTAATCATCAGGGTGGTGCGCCCGCGCGCGGCGGCAAAGATGGCACGCTGAATTTTATCCTCGGTGGCGGAATCAATCGCGCTGGTGGAATCGTCCAGGATGAGGATGCGCGGGTCGGTGAGGAAGGCGCGCGCCAATGCCAGCCGCTGGCGCTGCCCGCCGGAGAGGGTGACGCCGCGCTCGCCAATGACCGTATCGTACTGTTCGGCAAAGGTTTCAATAAATTCATGCGCCTGGGCAGCCTGCGCCGCTTGAATCACTTCTTCACGAGTAGCATCTGGTCTGCCAAAGGCGATATTTTCGGAAATTTTGCGCGAAAAGAGGAAGATGTCCTGCTCGATGATGGAGATATTACGGCGCAGGGCTTCTAAGTTCCACTCGCGGACGTCTACGCCATCCACCAATACCTGACCGCCGGTGACGTCATAAGTGCGGTTGACCAGCTTCACCAGCGAAGTCTTGCCTGCGCCGGTCTGCCCCACGATGGCAACCGTCTGCCCGGGCAGCACCTTGAAGGATAAGCCGGAGAGCATGGTATCGCTGCCTTCATAGGCGAAGGAGACATTGCGAAACTCAATTTCGCCGCGCATGGGAGCGGAATAACCGGCTGCGTTCTGATCCAGATTGGTTTCGTGGTTCATCAACTCTAAAATGCGGCGCGCGCCAGCCAGCCCCAGCGAGATTTGCGAATATGCCCACATGGATGTCCAGGTGGGGAAATCGAGCATCATTAGGATGCCAAAATAGCCAATCACCTGACCTACGTTCAGCAGCCCGGCTCGAAACAGCCAGAGTGCATGGAATAAGCCGATGGCGTAAGCGATAACCAGCAGTAGGTACGGCACAAAGCGGGCTTCGATGTTGCCCTGGGTGACGGACGCATCGCGGTAGCGTTTGGAATTTTTGTAAAACAGATCAATTTCCGCTTTTTCTTGGGCTGCGCCTTTGACGGTTTCAATGCCATCCAGGGCTTCGGAGAGACGCTCGTTCATTTTGCCGAAGGAGGCGCGGACTTCATCCGTCACCGAGGAGAGCGAATTGAGGTATTGGCGCAGGGCGATGATGTACGCCACCACAAATAGCAGTGGGGTGATGACCAGGCTGGGGAAAAATGAAGGCGCGACAAAAATGGGGATGACGAGGAAATTGAGCGAGCCAATCACCAGGTTGAGACCGGGGCTAAAGAGGAAGTTGACCTCGCGCACGTCGTTGGTGGCACGCGCCATCGTATCGCCTACGGATTGCAGGCTATGGAAGGTCATGCTTTTGCCTAGCAGGGAGGTATACAACTCATCGCGCACATCCCGCTCGATATTTTGCGCCAGCAGTTCCGCGCCAAACGTGCGGCAGAATTGCAGCACGCCACGCGCCAACTGCGAAAGCGCCAAGGTGACTGCTAGACGCGGCAGGTCTTCCACGCGCGCCGGAGTGGCGAGGATGGCATTGAACGCCTGCCCGATGAGGATGGGCAGCATGGCAGCCAGGGCGGCGTTGCCAAATGCGCCCGTCAGGATCATCAGCCAGTAGGGCCATTTGCGCACCGCGTGGGAAAATACCCAGCGCACTGGGCTGCGCCGGTCAGTATGATAACGCCGCGCCAGGGTAAACTCAGCAGAATCGGTCAAAGCAGTCATAGGTGTATTGTACCTTAGAACTTAGAACTTATTTCTGATTCCTTAGGGATTGGCGTGGCATTAGAGGAGAGAGGAAGATCTTCCTCTCTCCTCTAATGCCACGCCAATCCCTAAGGAATCAGAAATAAGTTCTAAGTTCTAAGGTACAA
>JBBRAT010000041.1:0-41292 GCA_038206515.1 Anaerolineales bacterium
GACCAACCCATCGTCCGAACTCCAACAGGAAGTTATTCGGTTGTTAATTGATCACATCGTTGTCGGTGAAAAAGAGATCGTGATCAAGCACATCGTCCCGACTGACGATGATTGTCGTTTATTACCGGGACGTCATGATACGATAAAGTCATTAAAATAAGTATACTCTTCACTTTCATCATTCCTCCTATTTTTGGTAAGGATTTGGTTCTTCACCAATCCATGGAAAAGAAAATGATCCATTCCCAAGATTAACAACGGCGTGACTTCCATGGTAATGACGAGTGGCCTATTTCCAGAAAAATCCTTGGGGTAAATACGATAAACATTCTTCCTTTTGAATGAGGCACCGTAAACTCCTAAAAGAAATTGTTCTCTTTCTTCTGTAAATTCCGGTCAGACGCGGCGTGTAGGGGAAATTGTTCTGGTAGGCAAAGGTATCGGTTGTCATTATAGATGATAATTGGCAACGCTAGGATAATAGCGAAATATAGAAGTCCATCTTGCCTAGCTGAGGTTCTACCCTCATTCGGCTATGGGGCGTAATTATCCCTATACGAGGAGGGTGTCACCCCGAAGTAGTGTTTGAATGAACGGTAGAAGGTGCGCATGCTGGTGAAGCCGGATGCAATGGCCGCGTTAACGATTGGGCCGGATTCGTCGATCAACAGGCCAGCCGCATGCCGGCAGCGCAGAGAATTGACGTAATCCGCGATCGTGCAACTGAAATAGGCGTTGAAAATATGCGAGAAGCGGCTGGGGCTGTAGCCAAAATTCTGAGCCAGCTCCTGCAGCGAAACTTTGGAAAGATAATTGGCTTGCAGATAGATCAGGATATCTTTGGCAATATTGCGGGTGGATTCGCTTTTTTTGACGGTCAAGCCGACGGCTTCGATCAGCATGCCCAGGATCACGTAGGTATAGCCCTTGACAATTGGGATGCTGAGTTTGTGTTCATTCCCATGTCCCCGCAATAGGATTTTCATGCAGTGCAAAAGTTCGCTATTCTCCGGTGATTCGTCCTCATACACGCTCTGTTTGAAATCACTCTGCATCAACATCTTTTGGTAGGAGGGTATGAAGTCGAGCGGCACGATTAAAATGATGGCTTCGGAGGAGCTGACCGTTTCATAACGGTGGGCTTTATAGCTGGACACCATCAGCAATTGGTTGGCTTTCACCACCGAAGAGACCCCGTTCAGGCTTACTCTCAACTCTCCCTGGGTTACGTACACAAATTCAACGCTGCTATGAAAATGCGGCATGCAGGAATTGTTGATCGCTCGCCAGCAGGAGGGGTACTGATAACCATCTCTTTCGTGCTCGTAAACGCCTAACATCTTAATCACCTAAAGATAAAATTTGCAGTCTCTACTCATTTGCCCATCAAAATAGCGAAATATGTCACTAACCGGAAAGATACCGGCACAGCAATACGAGAATTCTTATTATAATCCATATGGATACAGTGTTCCTTTGCCAACTCATTAGAATAGAACCTATATGCGCTCTGGAGTGCATACAGGTTGTGAACCCGGTTTGACAAAGCACCGCGATCACGAAAATTAGTAAACGATAAGGAAAAGTCAAAATGGATAAGATTCGCGCAGGTATTATCGGTTGTGGAGGGATCGCCAACGGGAAACACCTTCCTTCCCTCAGCCATGTGAAAGAAGTGGAAGTGGTTGCGTTCTGCGATATTATCGAGGAACGGGCAGTCAAGACCGCCAAAAAATTTGGCACAGAATCGGCCAAGATCTTTACCGATTATCAAAAACTGCTCAAAGAAGACCTGGATGTGATCTACGTTTGCACCCCGAATCGCTCGCACTCCAAGATCAGTGTGGACGCGCTGCTTTCGGGCAAGCACGTGATGTGCGAAAAGCCTATGGCAATCAACTACACGGAAGCCCTGTCCATGCTGGACGCGGCAAAAAAGAGTGGCAAGATTTTGACCATTGGCTATCAGAACCGCTACCGCCCGGACAGCCTCTATCTGAAAAAAGAGTGCGAAAACGGCGTTTTGGGCGACATCTACTACGCCAAGGCGAAGGCTATCCGCCGCCGCGCAGTGCCTACCTGGGGCGTGTTCCTCAATGAATACGAACAGGGCGGCGGTCCCCTCATCGACATCGGTACCCATGCGCTCGATCTCACCCTGTGGATGATGGACAACTACAAACCGAAGTACGTTGTGGGCACGGTCTTTCACAAGCTGAATAACCAGACCGAAACCGGCAACGCCTTTGGTCCCTGGAATCCCTCAGAATTCACGGTCGAAGACAGCGCCTTCGGCTTCATCGTCATGGAAAACGGCGCTACCATCACCCTGGAAGCCAGCTGGGCTCTTAACACCCTGGATGTAAATGAAGCCAAGACCGTGCTGTGTGGCACAAAAGCCGGCGCGGATATGGAAGACGGCCTGCGCATCAACGGCATCCACAACAACCGCCAGTTCGTCACTACCCCTGACCTGAAAGCCGGCGGTGTGGCGTTCTATGAAGGAGCGGCTGACACCCCCGAGCTGATCGAGCAACGCACGTTCGTCAATGCCATTTTGGGCAAGGGGAAACTGACCGTTTTACCGGAACAGGCCATTATCGTCACCAGAATCCTCGACGCGATTTACGAATCGAACAAGTCTGGCAAACCAGTCTATTTCACTGACTGATCAATAAAAGCATCCCACTTTTATTCAATTCCGTCCTGTTTGCCGGCTCTGGACGCAATGAGCCGGTGAATGGGACGGAATGGTTTAACGCGCCAAGATGTCAGGATAACAAATAATGTGCGCACCCTCGACCAGATGCGCCACTTATTTGCAATTGTCTTCCTTTCTGCTCCAATTGTGTTCATGATCGCTGTCCACTGTCCGCCGAAAGCCATTCTCAGTTTACGCCATCTCGGTGACAAATTGAGCATCCTCTCTGATCGAGATGGCCCTTATTGGCTTTCACATGGCATTTCTGCTGTCATTATCACCGAGATGACCTTATCCTTTCCTTTGGACGAGAATACTTATGGGTAATCACCAAGTAAAATTCATTGACAAATAAGCGATATGGGATATAATTTTGGGCGATGGGATGTACAATACCAGAGCAACTGACTCGGCAAAAGACACCCCCCCCAAAGCAGGGCAACTGACTCCATTTTGAGGCAGATAATAGCCCAAAAACACGGCTCACTAGCTCAATGGCAGAGCAACTGACTCTTAATCAGTGGGTTCTGGGTTCAAGTCCCAGGTGGGTCACCTGAAAAAGAACGTTTCCCCCCGAAATTCCCCAACCCATTGGGGAATTTTTGATTTTCCTACCCTTTCTATTCACCCATTGCACGCGGGAATTTATCCCCTAACGTACCCGCCCTTTTCTGCCTGCGCTAATACCCCCTGGATCGCCTCCATCAGCGCCCGCGCCGATTCAACGCTCAACTCCACCGCCACTCGCGCGCCCGGTCCCATCGCTTCATTGACAAAATCAATGTTTAAAGCATGTTCAAATGGCGCATTAAAAGGATGATCGTAAGAAACGTCCGCCTCTGCCAATGAAAACCAACCGCTCGTACCTTTACCGCTGCCTTCAATTTTAATTTGCTGCGCAATCATCGTACACATAAAAGCCTCCTGATTTCAACTAGGGTGACGCTCGATGAAAAAAGAAATCACGCTAAATTTTTGGCGAGGAATGCCCAAATCTTATTCCAACCATCTACCGCCTGTTCAGGACGGTACGCTGGGCGGTGATCATAAAAGAAGCCATGTCCCGCATTGGGATAGGTATGGAACTCATACACCTTACCATATTTCTTCAATGCTTCCTCATGCGCCTTCACCTGCTCTGGCGTAGGACCCTGGTCCAGATCACCGAATATGCCGAGCAATGGAATTGAAAGATTCGGAGTGTAATCGAGGGGAGCTACCGGCTGGTTAGGGGTCAATTCATCCTCGCGCATGACCACACGCCCGCCCCAACAATCCACCACCGCGTTAAAGTCCTGGGTGCGGCAAGCTGCCAAATAGGCATGTCGTCCGCCGGAGCAGGTGCCAAAGATGCCGACCTTCCCGCTGCAATTGGGCATCGAGCGCAGGAAATCCGCCGCGCCTGCCAGATCCCCCACCGCCTGATCGTCTGGCACGCCCCCAGCAGCGCGCGCCTTGGCAGCCACATCTTCTGGCGTGCCATGTCCGAGGCGGAAATACAGATTCGGGCAGATCGTCAAATAGCCCTGGCGCGCGAACTTCAGCGCAGCCTCACGATACCACGCATCCCAGCCAGGCAGATGATGCGCCATCACCATCCCCGGGAACGGGCCCGCCCCCATCGGACGGGCAAAATAAGCGTTGATGGCATCCCCATGAAACCCGTGGATCGTCATGGTTTCGGCAATAATTCCTTCGTACTGATTCGTCTGAAACATACTTTATCCTCCCTCATTGTGTTACCAGGATCATCTTGAGTAGATTCGATCCTATATTCATATTGTAGCCTAAATTCATCCAGAATCCCTTGACCAAAAGGGATTATTCTATCCATGTGCGTAGGTGTCGTTAAAATTCAAAATGATTTCATTGGTAGTGAAGTCATTCGTATCTATAATTTCATTGCGGCTGAAAACACCTGATGATCTCGGTTTATCAAACGATCAAAAACGAAAATAGCTTTGGAATAAACGGCGTTCCTGTGCAGATTCGTTCCATTGCCGAGTGGATGGTTACTCAATAGCGGTACGGATAAATCACGTGAAAAGAACGTTCTATGTCAAAAAAAACACCCTCCCCAAAATGATTATCTTGGGGAGGGTGAGATTCAAGTCAACAAGATTGGGTTATTTGTGAACATGCGGCAGGAACACGGCAGATTCGACCTTCCCCGCCACAAACGAGGCAGTTCCGCTTGCGCCCCACAGGTCAGCGGTGTTATGCGCCTGCACGCTGACCCAATAGGTACGTCCCTTCACCAGGTTCAAGCCAGCACGATCCACCTGCGGCTGTGAGGTGGTCGTCCAATACAAGATGTCCGTGCCGCCCTGACTGCTGCCAATGGCGTAACGGTACGTATCAATCGGCGTCTTCACGTCCGCCACGGACCAGGCGGCTTGTAGGGCGGTGCTATCTGCATTCTTCCCATTCGCCGTCACGCTGGGCGCATTTGGCGGGTTATTCTCCGAAACCTGTCCGGCATAATCCACCTTAAAGGTGAAGGTTGGGTCGCTGAGGGCTTCTACGCCATCCATGCCAAACGCCCCGCTTGCGCTCACCTGATATGTGCCTTGCGGGGTGCGCGCCGTGAAGGGATAACTCGTCTGGTAAGTAGTAGCGTCCAGCCACGTGCCGAGGTCAAAGAGATAATCCGCCCCGCCCCACATTACTTTGATGATGGATGTCGTGCCAATGGAACTGACTCCTGACATCCACAGGTTGTTGCGGCTGTCAAACATGAGGGTGTTGGTGACGGACATTGTTTGACTAATAAACTGGCTGCCATCATAAATATTGACGTTGGAATAGGTCATCATATTGCTGCCCACCAACCAGACCTTACCATCTTTGTCTTCCGCAAAGCCGTTTGGTGGATTGCTCAACGAGTAGCCCGAATCGCCCCATCCAAAGTAGTGAAAAACGCCGTTTTCAATCATGCCAACCACTTTGTTCTTTTGCCAGTTGGTGGGGTCAGCCTGGTCTTGGACAGACGTAGCGAACCACACCCGCCCGTGACTATCGCCGAACAGATTATTCACGTAGGTTGTCCCGGCAGGCAAGCCATGACCCGCCGTATAACTCGTCCAGGTTGTACCATCAAATCGGCTCAAACCTGTGTTCTGAGATAAGGCTCCAGAATGAGCAAACCACATATTTCCTTGTCCATCCCGCGCAATGGAACTGGGACCTATCGCAAGCATGGGATTCTCTGCACTGGTATACTGTTTCCAGGTTGCGCCGTCAAAACGAAGGATGTCAGCGTCTCTTGCAAACCAAATCCTGCCTGCCCCATCTTCATTGATTGCACGCGCAAAGCTATACGCAGCGGTCGGGCCGCCAGGCAAATCATTGGAAGTATACGTGCGCCACCCTCCCGCTGACCAGCGGCTCAGGCGATTATTGCCAGTGTTATGCGATGCCCATACCTCCCCAGCGCGGGTAGCGTACAAAGCATTAATGTAGCCATCTCCCAGCCCATTCGTAGTATCGAAGGTTGTCCACTGTGTGCCATCATAGCGTTTGATACCCCAGCATGGCGTAGAAGGATCGGGCCACTGATTACACCCCACCCACACATTGCCGGAAGGGTCTTTTGCGAGCAAACCGCCGCCCGTTAACCCATCTACCGTTTCTGTGGTGCCGCGCTTGCTATTAAAGAAGCTGACCTGCGGCAGGCGGGTGATGTCCATCGGGCGGGAGAAGTGCAGGGTAAGCGTGCCTGTCTGGTTGATGCCCACCGGGTTCGGGTCAAAACCAGTAGAAAGCACAAAGCCGGGCGCGTCCTGCGCAGGCGCGGCGAGTGGCGGATCATAGGTCACTTCGCCCATGATAGCATTCGATGCCCCACAAGAGGTAGCGGCATCATCGTTGCAGTCATAAATGCGATTGCTGATTTCCCCCGCGGCAACGTTGCCCCAATAATTATTGATTGCCTTGATGATTTGCCCCTGCGTACTGCCGCCCATCGCCAGGTCATAAGCCTGGTTGCCAAACAGGTTGTTCTGCTCCACCGTGATTGCAGAAGCCGCTGACCCGCTCAGCCGCAACCCCGCGCCCTTGTTATTGATGATCGTGTTATTGGCGATGCTTCCACTATTTGAAACGTTGATCACATCCCCCAGCAGCGCGCCGTCACTGGCATTCACCCGCTGCGCCTGAATACGAGGCGTTGGGACACTATCCACCCAAGCCACCAGGAATTGATCCCCGCCAGACGCTAAATCGATTTGCACGAGGGTCGCCTGCGTAGAAGTCAAGGTGACTGGGCTGCCAATGGTATTGCCATCCGAGCCAGTCATTACCCCCAAAACACTGCCAGCCGTCCCCGTGCCGCCGGGCTGCGCGCTCCACACATTGAAGAAGCGTTGCGCGCTGCCTGAATAAGCCACCCCAGGCGTAGAGTAGATTGTATAAGGAGAGGCATTAAAGCCTAGCATGACAATTGAATCCGGCTGCGCGCTGCCATCTGCCGCGCTAAAGGTCTGCCCATACGTCAGTGCGCGGCTGTTGCCAAAAGACGCCCAAATCATGGCATACCGGTCGAAATCAGGGGAATACGCCAATGAAGGATTATGCCCATTCAAAAATGGATCACTCGTCAAGAGAAACGGCGCTGATGCCCCACCCGTGGAAGATACCCACACCCCCACAAAACCGGTCATCCCTGCATACGTGACCAAGCTACGCTGACGAGCCGGGTCATACGCAATCGAAAATCCATTGTAAGAGTAAACATTCGCCGCCAGGGTCAGCGAACTGCCAGAGGTGGCGCCATCCGCACTCAAATACTGCGCAACCAAATCACTATTCGCAGATGATCCGATGGCAAGGTAGAGGTTCTCGGCAGGTTCATAAACCAACCGCAACCCCATCATGTTACTCGCAGTCGTAAGCGGCGCAGGGCTGCCTATGGGCGCTAAAGCAGCCGTCAGCCGTTGGGTCAACAGCCCCCCGCCCATTAAACAGTAGCCAACTAAATATTCCTTCTGCAACGAATTATAGGCAACGGCAAAATAAGCGATATTGCTGACCAAATTCATCACCACGCTCTTCTGACTGCCATCCGCAGCAACCAGGTTGCCTTTCAGAGTAGTGTCATCTTTCCATGCCACCAAATATTGGCTCTGATCAGGGTTATAAACCACAACCGGGGCAGAAAGCATATTGCCATAATTATAGATGTTCAAATCCACCACTGGCGTACAACTAGTTGTAGTGCAAGCTGCGGAATTACCATTATTTGCAACCAGATTATGCTGAATGAAGGCGGTGGCACCGCTGCCGCCAATACCGCCGCTATTACCGGTGATGCGGTTATTTTGGATACTAAATGCGCCGCCCCCGCTTACCACTGCGCCCGAACTCAGGTTATTGGTGATCGTATTACCGCTAAAGTTGACCGTACCATTGATAGTGATGAGCATCCCTGCAATGCCCACCGTTTGGTCACGGAACACATTTTGGGTAATGGTTGTATTGCCGCTGAGCGCCATTCCACTAATAACCGCGGATGGGTTGGCGGTAAAGGTGTTGCCAGTAATCGTGACCTTGCCTGCCGTGCTGATGCCAGTGATGTTGCCGGTAAACAGGCTATTTTCAATCCGCGCGCCCGAGTCGCCGGACATGGCAATGCCTATGCCATTCTGTTTAAACACATCCGCGAAGAAGTAAGGCGCTTTGGTCTGTACAGAGACGCCTACATCCGCGCCAGAGATTTGCACATGGCGCAGCAGGCTGCCGGAAAGGGAATTGCCATCTGCGTCAAAGGCAGCCGGGGCAGCGAGATCGGTGAAGGTGAGTCCCGTCCAGTGCGCGTTGCCTGCGCTAGCGAAGACAATCGGCGCGTCCGCCGTGCCATCCGCGATCAGCGCGCCTTCCACCTTCAGGAAGAAGCCCGGGTCCACCTGGATCAGCGTGCCGGGGTCAATGGTCAGTTTAGCAGTGGATTTGACAGTGAAATTGCCCGTCAGGTGATAGGTGCGGCTGGCGAGCCAGTGTGCATCGGTAGAGATGCTGCCGCTCAGGCGCACTTCCTGGCTTTCGCTTTGCATAACGAAGCCAATGGTTTGAGTCGCGCCGCCAGCGGTTAATTCCAAACTGAAGGGCAGGTCAATCCCATATTTGCCCGCCGTGACGGATACCTGGAAGGTGTCCGCCGCGTTATTCAAGGTCAGCCCGTCCGCGCTGGCGGAGAAGGTGGCGCTGGCTTTGCTGATCTGCACATC
Organism: Anaerolineales bacterium; assembly: GCA_038206515.1. GTDB lineage: Bacteria > Chloroflexota > Anaerolineae > Anaerolineales > Anaerolineaceae > DSYU01. Next base: position 8,926 of record JBBRAT010000041.1, read on the forward strand.
CGTGCTGCTGGAAGAGAGGGTTGCCGCCGCCGTGGGGACGCTGAGCCAATCATTTTTCAGGGCCAACGAAAGCGCAACAGGGTTGCCATCCGCTTTGATGTTGCCGCCCAGCTTGCCACCCGCTGTGGTCTCCTGCACGCTGAAGTTAGGGCGCGGGGCAACGCTGATGGCTTGATATGCGTTGATTCGTCCACTGCCGAGCATCCCCGCCAGATTGGCAGGGTTCGCGGCGGCGATAGAATCCGCCGTATGGGTGATTTGCTGCCGCACCAAACTGGGCGACCAGCCCGCGTGTTGGCTGATGAGCAGCCCCGCCACGCCCGACACAAACGGCGCAGCCAGCGACGTGCCAGAGCCAGGGGCATAATACATGCCGCCAAAATCAGTGGTGAGGATGTTTTCGCCAGGCGCCGAGACGCTGACCCACGCACCATAGTTGGAATTGCTGTGCTTGCTGTCATCCGGGGCAGTGCCTGCCACGCTGAGGACGGAATCGGTGTACGCCGCCGGGTAGAACGGGTCCGACTTGTGATCGTTGCCTGCGCCCGCCACCAGCACTGCCGTCTGAGATGCAGCCTGTACCGCTGCATGCAGGGTAGCTGAATCGCTATAACCGCCCAGCGAGAGGTTAATCACCTTCGCGCCCATCTTCACCGCGTAGTTGATGCCCGCGGCAATGTCGGAATAGTTCGCTGTGCCGGTGGGCCCCATCACCTTGACGATCATCAGCTTGCAGTTCCAGCATACGCCCGCCACGCCCTTGCCGTTGTTGCTGGCAGCCGCAGCCACCCCCGCCACCTGCGTGCCATGACCGGTGGAGTCACTGAGCGCGCCGGCTTTGGTGAAAATATTCGCCCCGTTCACGTCATCCACAAAGCCGTTATGGTCATCGTCAATCCCATTGCCCGGGATTTCCTGAGTGTTGACCCACAACTGCCCGGCAAGGTCTTCGTGACTGGTTATAATTCCAGAATCAATAATTGCAATGACCGTATCCGCACTGCCTTTCGTAGTATCCCAGGCATCCTGCGCTTGAATCTTGGTCAACCCCCACTGCTCGGCAAAGCGTGGGTCGTCCGGCGTGGTAGAAGCCGCCACCGCCTGATAATCCGGCTCGGCAAACGCCACCGCCGGGTTTTGCATCAGCGCATCGATTGCGCCCGTCACAGACTGACCGGCGTTCAGGGTGAGCTTAAAGATTTGGGCGTGATCGGCAGCAGCAGGCAGGGAGGAATCCAACCCCTGCGCGCCCACCCCCTTCTTGGCAGGCACATCCGCCGCAAACAAGGGCGAGAAGGCGCCTAAATTCAACTCTTTTTGCAAACCACTTAGCCCATCCGTGGTTGCGCCTTGGAGCTGCGTGCCGGGTTTGCCCTGCGCGCTGCCCAACGCTTCATTATAAATACCGACCAATACCACGCCGTCACGATAGGCGGCGGTGGGAACGGCATTTTGTTTCGGTTGCGGCTGCCAAAAGGTAGACCCGCTGGAAACCATCATGCTGAAAATGATGAGGATATTGACCCACATTAAACGGCTACGCATTCTGACCCCTCCCAGGTTGTTTTCTAAAAAATAGTTGCTTTGGGAACTTTTTCAGTATACTACGAAAAATGAGAGGGTTTTAATCGAAAACGCTGAAATTTCCAAATCGTACAGGGCTGTAAGGTGCCCATGGCATTAGAAAGCGCATCAAAAGGAAATTACTTCTTCCGCACCACTGAAATACCGCCGTCAATCTCAAGCACCGCAATTTTCACCTGAGCCAGGTCGCCAAAGCCACGTTTGCGCAATCCCTCCATCAGGTCTTCCTCGGTCAGACCGGCCGCCGCCAGCCGCGCCGCCAGCAGTCGACCCTTATACACCAGCAATAGCGGACGTCCCATCATCAGCCGTCGCAGCCTACGGGATCGCGCCAGCACCCCCGCAAATCCCCAATTAGCAAGCAACAAGGTCGCCGCACTCGCCAGCCCCGCCGGCAAAGAGGTATTGCCAGCCACCATTGCCGTCTCCACCGCGCTGCCCAGCACCATAATCACCACCAGCTCCGTAATGCTAAGGCGCGAAATCTGCCGCCGCCCCACAAAGGTTAGCGCCAGAATCAGGAAGAAATAAATCACCAGGGTATGCCAGACCACCTGAAACAGTTCCGCAATCATGGCTTAACTGTAGCATAGCCCGGCAGCAGCGGCAAGCAAACTTCTGCAACCTGGGCTATACTCATCATCAAAGGAGCTTCACCCACCCATGAGTGCTGAACTATCCCAATGGTTTGCCGCTGTGTTTTCTCATCCCGACCTGCCCGGTGCGTTGGCGATTGCCGCCAAGACCACTCTGATTTATCTCTTCCTGGTATTGGGGCTGCGCCTACTGGGCAAGCGCGAACTGGGGCAAATGTCCATCTATGACCTGGTGCTGGTGATCGTGATTGCCAACTCCGTCCAAAATGCGATGGTCGGGCAGGATACCACCCTGCTAGGCGGGCTGATTTCCGCCTTCACCCTGCTGATTGTCAATCGCATCCTCACCCGCCTGATCTTGAATCGCCCCGGAATTCGGCATTGGCTCATCGGTCAACCCGTGTTGGTGGTGCGGGAAGGGCATTTCCTGAATGACGTCATGCAGCGTGAAGGGTTGACCAGCGAACACGTCTTTGCCGCCATGCGCGAACATGGACTGGATGATATTGCCCTGGTGCAGATGGCGGTATTGGAAATAGACGGCTCAATTAGCATTGTGCCGCAAAATTCGCAGGTGCATCGTTCGCAACGCCGCTTCCGTGGGATGCGCGTGGTCTAAATGGCTGAATTACCCCTGCCTTCCTTATTATTGGCTGCGGCGGCGCGAACTGCCATTGTGCTGATCTGCCTGGTGGTGGGCATCCGCCTGTTTGGCAAGCGAGGCATGGGCAATATGAACCTGCTTGACCTACTGTTGGTGCTGCTGCTGGGCAACGCAGTCCAAAATGCGCTCACCTTTGGCAGCGGACACATAGGCGTAGGCATCGTCTCGGCGGGCGTGCTGCTGTTGATGGATCGCCTGGTGGGGTTTGTGTTTGCGCGCAACCCCATTATCGAGCAGCGTATGTTCGGTGGTCCTACTGTGCTGTATATCCATGACCATTATGAGGCGCGCGCCATGCAAGCCGAAGAAGTGGACGAAGACGAGGTCATCGCCGCAGTCCATGCCATTGGGCTAGAAAATATGGCTCAGGTGCGCCTGGCTGTTTTGGAAGAAGATGGTACGATTTCGATCATTCCCAAAGAAGAGAATGGATAATAGAGATGTAAAAGGAAGAATCACCCTAAATCAGGGGTACAATTCTCTTTATTGCCCTATGGAGACGCTGTGATTCCGAAAAAGGCCATCGTTTTGCCCGAATCTTTTCATTTTGCCTTGCGCTTAATTGCCCCGGTGCTGGTGATTGGCGTGGCAACGTTGCTTTTGCAGCTCTTAAGCTCGCTCTTGGGCGCTGAGATCATCGCCTTGCTCTATTTGCTGCCCATCATGGTCTGCACCGTATTGTGGGGATTAACCCCAGGGCTGATTGCCGGATTTATGGCTTTCCTAGCATTTAATTATCTCTTCCTGCCGCCGTATTACACCTTCATGGTACATCGCACGCAAGATTTGCTAACCCTATCCGTCTTTTTGGTCGTAGCAGTGGTGATGAGCCAACTGATCGGGCAGGCGCGGCATGGGTTGGAGCTGGCGCATCACCGTGAATGGGAGGCGACCCGCATGTACGAATTTATCTCGGCGATTTCTGGGCAGCACAACATCCATACCGTCACCCAGTTTATTGCCCATCACACTCAGGAAGCTTTCCGCCTGGAGCGCGTTGAAGTCTATCAGGATAACCCGCGCCGCGATGAAAGCTATGTCTACGCCCTACCAGAAAAGAGCGAAGCCGTCCGCAAACCTGACTTGAGCATTCCCATGATGACCGCGCGCACCCTGGAAGGAGAAATCCGCCTGTGGTTGAAAGGCGAGCTACTCACCAAAGAGGAACAGCGCCTGCTAGAAGCCTTTGCCAGCCAGGGCGCACTGGCATTAGAACGCATCCGCCTTTCCCAGGGGGAAAATCGCGCGCAGGTATTGGAAGAAAGCGACCGGCTGAAAACCTCGCTGCTTTCATCCGTCTCCCACGAACTTCGCTCGCCGCTGGCTGCCATTAAAGCCTCTGTATCCAGTCTACGCTCCGGCGCAGTGGATTGGGATAACGCTGCCCGCCAAGATTTGCTCGCCACCATCGAAGAGGAAACCGATCACCTTAACCTGCTGGTCGGCAATTTGCTGGATATGTCGCGCATTGAAGCCGGCGCGCTGAAACCGCAGAAAAAATGGAACTCCATTGAAGAAATTGCCGCCGGGGTTGTGACCAAAATGCGCAAACAACTAAAGGAACATCAACTGGAGTTGGATTTTCATCCCGACCTGCCCCTGGTTTCCAGTGATTACGTGATGATTGCTCAAGTATTCACCAATCTCATCTCTAACAGCGTTAAATACGCCCCGCCCCACACTGCCATTACTATTCAAGGGCGGCGCGAGGGCGAGCAGGTGCATATTAAGGTCATTAACCAGGGTCCGCACGTGCCAGAAGAACACCTAGAACGGATTTTTGATAAATTCTACCGCGTCACCGCCGCCGACCGCGTCACCGGCACCGGTCTTGGTCTTTCCATCTGTAAGGGGATGATCGAATCACATGGCGGGCGCATCTGGGCAGCCAACGGTCCACGCCGCTTTGAATTTCACTTTACCCTGCCTCTCACCCTGGATGGCTCTACCCCGCGCATCCCCCAGGAGGAAAACGGTGGATAAAGACCCGCTGATCCTAGTTGTGGATGACGAAACTCAGATTCTGCGCGCCCTCAAGGCGATTTTGGGGGCGAATCATTTCCGCGTCTTATCCGCCACCACCGGCAAAGAAGCTCTCATCCTGGCGGCGGCGCAATGCCCAGATATTATCATCCTCGACCTCAGTTTGCCAGATATGGATGGCATCGCCGTCTGTGAGCAAATCCGCGAATACTCGCGCGTGCCAATTATTATCCTCTCGGTGCGAGATAACGAGCGCGACAAAGTGGCTGCCTTAGATCGCGGCGCGGATGATTACCTAACCAAACCTTTTGGCATCGAAGAACTGCTGGCGCGCATTCGCGTTGCGTTGCGTCACTCCGCCCAATCCCCCGGCAACACCCAGACGGTCATCCGCGCCGCATCCATCACTATTGACCTGGCGCGCCACATCGTCCTGCGTGATGAAGAAGAAGTCCGCCTGACCGCCACTGAATTTAAGCTGCTGGCATACCTTGCCGGTCATGCGGATCGGGTGCTGACTCATCAAGCCATCCTCACCCACGTTTGGGGCTCCACCGAAGCGGATCACGTGGAATATTTGCGCGTGTTTATGGGGCAGTTGCGCAAAAAACTTGAACCGAACCCCGATGATCCGCAGCATCTGATTACCGAGCCAGGAGTCGGCTACCGTTTCAAGACGGGCGAATAGTATTTATTCAATCCTCATAAATTCTTACGTCACAGCCCACAAGTGAGATGGCTTCTTGGGGAAGAGGCTCTCGACCAGGGCGCGCGAATCAAGGTTTACGCGGCAGTCCGCATACACTTTGCACAAATCCTCCACCTGCAAATGACCAAAGACCAGGTGCAAGAAGGTCAAGTCAGGGAAAGCAGCCTGACCTTCATCCGTGCGTTGCACTGGCTGCCAGGCTTCCACATTCAGCAATTTGCCATTCTCAAACGTAAATTTGACCCCGGAGCGGTAAAAGCTAATCTTCAACTCGCCCGTATGCCCTGCCAAGGGGGAATCCGACAGGCGCGCCTCTAACACCGGAGTCAGCAGGCGCAAAAACGCGGGTAAATCTGGCACGCGCATATAGAACGCATAGGGCGGATAGCTGCCAGGCAGTTCCGCCGGGTTAGAATGATACACAGGGTGATCGCTGCCCAGGTGAAACTGGAATCGGGTCAGTTTCTGCTCCCAAGCTGTCGCAATTTCCTGCCCCACCTTCCAGATATAGCGGATCACCGAAGGCGTGACGGCGCGGTACGAAACGCCCTCCGCCAGGGCATATTGCACCACTGCCAGGGCGGTTCCCCACAGTCCGGCATTATGCGCCAGGTAACCCACTGGCTCGCCGGCAGGCGTTTCGATCATACACGCCACCCAGCGGGCAACGTTATTCGGGGTGATGCCGCTGATCTGATACCGCCACAATTCCGCATCCATTACCGGATTTACCAGCGAAAGCTGGCAGGAGCGCGCGTAAAACTTCTCCAACAGAGGAATATCTGCCTCTTGCGCAAGGCGGATCAGGTACGGCTCGGTTTCCCCTTCCTTGAGCTGCGGCGCTTGCTGTTCCTGCCCCCATCGCCCGCCGCTGAGTTCCAACGCCATTTCATAGCCAAACTGGCGGTAAAAATACGGAATACCGGTGATAAATTGCAGCGCCTGCTGGCGTTCTTCACTAAGCGCATGGACAGCCTGAAACAGCCGCCGAATTAACCCACGGTTGCGATATTCCGGGTCAGTTCCCACCAACTCGGGTCGCCCCACGCGGAAGGGAATTCCCTCCAGCATCCAGGTCTGATCAATCAAGCATAGGGCAGCCACAATCTTTTGCACTTGTGTATCCTCAATCAGCAAAAAATCGCCCTCGTGAAAGGTAGGGTGCGGACGAGTGAGCAAGTCGCGCGTCCAGGCTGCCACATCTTCCGCGTCACGCGGGTTTTCGCCATGCACAGCGGCGTTGAAGGCGGCTACCGCTTCTGCATCCGCGCGGGTGCTGCGACGCAAAACGAGATGATTGCCTAAATCTTGTGGAAAAAGTAGCGTTTGGGTCAATAGAAGCCTCCAAAGAAGATAAATAGAAATAAAAAACCTGGGCTGCTCGCCCAGGCTCCATTTCTTCTGATAAGAATAGGGTTTCCCTACTCTTTAGACTTGGACGTATCCGCCGCAGGGGCAGCAGGCTTCTCCGAATTCGTGGATTCGGCTGGCTTGGCATCAGATTTAGACTCGCCCTTGCTTTCGTTGCCGTTATTGTCTTCATGCTGGCTAGTCGAACGCCCGCCCGAAGGGGAGCGATGATCCGTTGAATAGAAACCAGACCCCTTGAACACAATTCCAACGGGGGTATACACTTTGCGCAGCGACTTCTTACCACATTCTGGGCAGCGCGTCAGTGCTGCATCGCTGAATTTCTGATTACGCTCAAATTGTACCCCGCACTCTTCACACCGATAGGTATAGATTGGCATAGCTACCTCAAGCTCGAACAAAAACATAAATTTTCTTCTAACCCTTTTATTATACGAGTTTCATCAGAGGCTTGCAAGAGTTTTGCTAAACTCGAAAATTAGGGGGTGATTTTCTCTTGTTTCTTTTTTCATTTTATGCTATCGTTATCGTGTTCGTTCTATTCCGTTCAAATCTCAAAAACCAAAAGAGGTGTCCTATGGGAGATAAAAGTCCGAAGAACAAGGAAAAACGAAAGAAGAAGGAAACCGCTAACCAGGAAAAGAAGAAACCTGTTACCGCGAACCCTTCCACCAAAGCCTAGTATTCTATTTTTACACAGCATCAGCAGGCATTCACCCAACATCGTGATGCCTGCTGATCTTTTAAAGGTCTCTGGGAATTAGGGTAGTAGTGGTCAAGAGGGGAAGATCGCCTCTCTTGACCGCTACTACCCTAATTCTCAATGAGCCTCTTTTAACTTAGTCCGTCACCAGCGTGCCGACGGAACCGCCGTGCAGCGCGTGTGTCAGTCCATCCTCATCCCACAAATTCAGCACCAGAATAGGCAGTTTGTTTTCCATGCACAAGGTCAACGCAGTGGAATCCATCACCTTCAGGCGCAAGTTGATCGCCTCAATATAAGAAATACGGTCAAAACGCTTGGCATTCGGGTTCAAATTCGGGTCGCTGTCATAGACACCATCCACATTGGTGGCTTTGATCAGCACATCCGCGCTGATCTCGGTCGCGCGTAACGCTGCCGCAGTATCGGTGGTGAAATAGGGGTTGCCCATGCCGCCGCCAAAAATCACCACCCGCCCCTTTTCCAGGTGACGAATAGCGCGCCGGCGAATATAGGGCTCGGCAATCGTGCGCATTTCAATCGCCGTCATCACCCGCGTCCACACCCCCAGGCTTTCCAGCGCATCCATCAACGCCAGGGAATTCATCACCGTAGCCAACATGCCCATATAATCCGCAGTCGCCTGATCCATCCCCTGATTGAACCCGACCCTACCGCGCCACAGGTTGCCTCCCCCCATCACAATAGCAACGTCTACGCCCAGTTCGCGGATTTTTCGCACGCGCAGGGCAATATCATCCGCGCGGTGCGGGTCAATTGCCAACCCGCCCTCTCCCAACAAGGATTCGCCGCTGAGTTTGAGTAAAATGCGCCGGTATTTAAGAGTTTCCATAAATGACTCCTTCTTTTTTATCAAGGCTTGGCGAACAAGTTCGGGAAAAACCCGCTCACCCCGAAAAAAAGCCCAACCTTGTGGGTTGGGCTTTAGAAACGGTGAGGATTATGAGGCTTCCCCTAATTGCCAGCGCTGGAAGCGTCGAATGACGATATTCTCGCCCAGGACAACCAGGGTCTGGTTATAAAGTTCTTGAATTTTGAGTGAATCATCGCGGATATACACCTGACGCATTAGCACGTTTTCGTCCTTGAATTTCGTCAAGTAGCCTTCCACAATGCGGGGGACGATGGCTTCGGGTTTGCCTTCTTCACGAGCGTGGGCAATCGCCTTCTGTGTTTCGCGTTCGATAATATCGGCAGGAATGTCTTCTTCCTTAATATACATCGGTTCAGAAGCCGCAATTTGCAGAGCTACTTCGTGCGCGAATTTGCGGAAGTTCTCAGAGCGGGCAACGAAGTCCGTCTCGCAGTTCACTTCCACCATTACGCCCACGCGACCAGCGCCGTGAGAGTACATTTCAACGACGCCCTGCGAAGCAGAACGATCAGCGCGCTTGGCAGCCAACGCCATGCCTTTTTCGCGCAGATGAGCCATCGCCTTGTCCAAATCACCATCCGCCTGCTCAAGGGCTTTGCGGCAGTCGAGTATGCCAGCGCCAGTAGCATCGCGTAATTGTTTGATCATTTCAGTCGTAATTGCCATGCCTGATCCTGTCTTTTAGAAGATGAGTCCTCGAATTGCTTCAAGGTGGGTAAAGATGAGAACGTTCTGGGCTAAAAAATTAGGCGTTTACTTCGTCAGCGCCATCAATATGGGCGATGTTGAGTTTCGCCAAAGTTGCTTCGCCTAAAAGCGCATCATCCGAGCCGTCTTCTTCAATATCCAGGGCTGGGCGAACTGGACGCACAGAATCAGCAGCCATTTCGGGTTCAAAGGCATCGCCGCCCACTTCATCTTTACGCGCAGCGCGACCTTCCAACACAGCATCCGCCATCTTGCCAACCAGCAGCTTGATCGCGCGGATCGCATCATCATTGGATGGGATGACATAATCAACACCACTTGGGTTGCAGTTGGTATCTACCAGGGCAATCACAGGGATGTTGAGCTTATTGGCTTCATGCACAGCAGTCTCTTCGCGGCTCACATCTACAATGAAGATGTAATCCGGCAGGTGTTTCATCTTGCGCAAGCCGCTTAATCGGGTTTCCAAACGGACGATTTCGCGCCCAATCAGTAAACCTTCTTTTTTGGTCAGACGGTTGATGTCGCCCGTTTCGCGCATCTTTTCCAGGCGATCCAATTCCTGAACGCGCTTGAACATGGTCGTCCAGTTAGTTAGGATGCCACCCATCCAGCGTTCGGTAACGTAGGGCATGCCGCAGCGAATGGCTTCTTCGCGGATCGTTTCCTGCGCCTGACGCTTGGTGCCGATGAACAAGACCGTGCCACCCTTCGAGACGGTGTCTCGCACGATGCCATACGCCGTGTTCAGCGCTTTGACCGTCTGTTGCAGATCAATAATATGAATACCGTTGCGCTCGGTGAAAATATACGGGCGCATACGCGGTTCCCATTTGTTGGTGCGATGACCAAAATGGACGCCGCTTTCCAGAAGTGCTTTCATTGAAACAACAGTTGCCATCAAAAACTCCTTGTGCGTTTTACCTCCGCCACCTTTCAATCCGGCCTCTCACTTATGTAGGCTGTCGCCAGCCAATAAGCACGCGGAGGTCAGTCAGGGGCGTGTGGAATAAAAAAATGTGCTTCACCTGTTGAGGGTTTCCTCTTATCAGGCGAAACGAGTATATCACAGGCAAGCTAGTTCGACAAGGAATTGGTTAATAAAATCCTCACGGCGCGCATTGTAATTCAATCAAGGCCCCTGCCGCATCAGGTGCATCTGCGCGGATCGTTTTCCATAGGTCGCATAGGCGCGGCTGCATGTGGCTATCGCGCGCCAACGCATCCCGGCTGATTTGCGCCGCTTTCTCCACCTGATTGGTACGCGCATAACCCTCAATCATCGGCAGCCACTCAAAGGGCGTATTCGAGGCAGAATTTTTCAGCGTAAATCCCTTTTGAGCAGCCTGTTCCGCCAGCTGGGTCACCTGTTTCCAATCCCCCAACTGCCGAGCCAAATCCGCTTTCTCGTAATAATAGCACCAGCCGCGCTCTGGCTCGGGTCCAAATAAAGAAACTTGCGGATACCCAGCCGCGCGTGGGGTGTCCCCAATCCGGCTAAGGTTCGCATTCGGCAATGCTTCCACGGTGATCCCCGGCAGCCCAGGCGCTTTTTTATCCTGCGGGGTGAGGATGTGCAGGCAGTTGTTCTTCTGCAAATCATAATCAATAACCAGCGCATCGCGCGTATTCCCGGTGAAGTGATAGATGCGATAATTATGCTCGGTCACTTGCATTCCGCTTAAAAATTCAGGCATCTGCCAGCTAAATTCACGCCCCAGCGAGTAGAAATAGTAAGGCAGTTCATTTTGCGGCAGCCCAGAGGGCGGATTCGCAATGATGATTCCAGCGGTAGTCGCATTCAACCCCATATACTTCAAAATTTCACCATCCGCAAAAATAGGCGTATGCGGCTCGATATAGGGCGCGCGCCAGGCAAGCTGCCAATAAAAGCGCGCCTGATTCACCCATGCCCAGTGATAATCATTCGCAATCCGCCAATGTTCCCCCACCGCCGCACCCATCAGCAACATCACCAAGAGCAATCGCCGCCGGTAAGAGGGCGTTAACCAACCAATCAACCCCACCACCAGCAAACTTGCCCCCAGCATCGCAGGCATCCCAAACCGATCTGCATATAGCCCGGCCGATACCTGCCGATCTGTCAGCCAGATGGGAACAACCCCAAAAACCATCCCCGCAACGCCCAACGCCACAGCCTGCCGTGACCAGTTAGAATGTTCCTCATCGCTTTGGCGGGCAAACATCCAGCGCATGAAAAAATAAACGCCCGCCGCTAAAATTGCCCCGACCGCCCAGGAGATCACCACCCAGCGGTCATTAAGTTGAATGGTATCTGCCTGAAATAAATTCGCCCACACACTCACCAGCATGAAAGCCATATCCTGCAACCCAAGTTGTAAGACGTGCAGCGCGGTGCTAACCGGTGCAGTACGCAATTGGAACAGCAGCGTGGGTGTATTCGGGTCTGCCAGCGGCAGCTTCAGCAGGAACAGCCGCCAGATCACAAAAAACACCAGCACCCCCACGTATGGCAGCCAGGCAATTCCTACCCGCCGCGCCCGCCGTATCCTTGATTCATCTACCTCAGATGCCAGAATCCACAGAATCAGCGGGCGTAATGCCTCAATGCCGACAAAATATTCCATCGTGAACATCTGCACCGTGCTGAGAATCACCCCCAAGCCCGTGAACAACACTGCGCGGCGTGGATTACGCCATGCGGCAATCATCAATCCCAAGGAAAGGCAGTAAAACAGGTAACAAATCCACTGCTGACTATATTGCACCGCAATCGCCTGCTCGGTGAAGATCGGATAGACGGCAAACAGGAATGCTACCAGGGTCACTTCGCGCCGCCGCTCGGGCCACAGCCCTAACAACGCCCACCACACTGCCCAAGCCGTTCCCCAGCGCAGCAGCAGAGTGAAGATATGCCAGACGATAGGCGTTGTGCCGAGCAGCGGCAAAAAGACTGCATACGTCCACGCCACAAACGGGCGGTCAAAGCTGTAATATTCCCAAAAGCCCGGCACGCCGCGCAAAGTAGCCGTTAACATCACCGACCAATCATCCCAATAGATGCCCAAGGTCGGCAAGAGCAACCCAAAACTCACCACCAAAACGCCCAACAGAGCCAGCGGAGTCTGTGCAGCGCGCAATTTTTTCATCATAAGGCGTGGTTTTCCTCAAAGACCAGAATTTGCTTGCGACGCCCCAAAGTATAGCATGAAAAGAAGCGTGATAAGCGGCTTGGGTGAAGAACGTCCCTGTCAGACAATGACTTTATACCCCTTCCCATCTTTTTGCCTTCAGGGTAAGATTACGCCCGAAACGAGCGTCCTTTCGCTCTTTCTTACCCTTACAATTTGGTCTCCTCCTTTGGCGAATGCTGCCGCTGAGTTGTTCACCGCTCTCAGCGGCAGCAACATTTAAAGTTCGGGCACCCACTCAGGCATCTCCATGTTTAAAATAGAAAATAAAAGGCATCCCACATTGTTAGGATGATAAGTGTATTGGGGAAATCACCCTTTATATAACCCGAATCCCTGATTGATTATTCTCTCTAAAATGGGTATTCTATACTAAGTTTCATCATGTCTGACGATAAAGGACTAGATGAAATTCGTGTTCTACAAATTTATTCATTTTTTTTCGAGGAGGCAAGAAAATGGGATCAACTCGCATTCACAAGGATTTGATTATGAGCGATCCACCCTTTGCAGTGGATCTGTTCAGCAACACGCGCTGGGCATGGCTTTGGCTCATCATACGCCTGTATGTCGGCTATACCTGGTTATCTTCCGGCATCGGCAAACTCGGCAACCCAGCCTGGACGCAAACCGGCTTGGCGTTGAAAGGCTTCTGGGACAACGCCGTCAAAGTAGTGGACCCCGCCCACCCAACCGTCGCCTTTGATTGGTATCGCGGCTTCCTGCAGATGCTTCTAAACTCTGGTTCCTATACCTGGTTCTCTAAGCTGGTAGTCGCCGGGGAAATCCTTATCGGTCTTGCCCTCATTTTGGGCGTATTTACCGGCGTCGCCGCCTTTTTTGGCGCGTTTATGAACTGGAACTTTATGATGGCTGGCACCGCCAGTCTTAATCCCTTGCTCTTCGTTCTCACTATTTTGCTCATCCTCGCCTGGAAGACCGCCGGATGGTGGGGGTTGGATCGCTTCTTGTTGCCCATTGTGGGAACGCCCTGGGTTCCGGGGGTAGCCTTCCGTCACGCTGCCGTCATCCCTCCTACTGGCGTAGATAGCACAGTTGGCGGAGAGGGACCCGTCAAGGTCTTTGACCGTAAAGACTAGCTGTTGAAAAAAAATAAAGAAAAAGGGAGGCCTTTTCGCCTCCCTTTTTCTTTATTTTATAAGAAATCGCTAGAACCGTCCAAGCGTCAGATAGGTCTGACTTAAACTGCTGAGGATCCCCCAGACCGTGCCTAAAATTGCGCCGCCCAGTACATCCCGCGGATAATGCGCTCCTACATAAATCCGCGTAAACGCCACTGAGATGGCTGTGCCATAGAGAATCAGACCAATAGTCGGACTGGCGTGCAAATATTGCGCCATCAGGGTTGCCATAAAAAACGATTGCGCGGTATGCCCGCTGGGGAAGGATAACCCACGTTCGCGCCAGCCGATCACCCGCGCCGATTCGATGACAAAGAACGGACGGCGGCGGTCTACCATTGCCTTGATCGCTTCCACCACTAACCACAGCGACAAGATTCCCAAGACAAAATCAAACGCCAACCGTTGCAGCCCCGAAAAATACAGCACAATCGCCAACAACAACCCTAATATGCCGCTGCCAATCTGAGTCAAGACCCACATCACCCGGTCTAACCAAAGCGGATGATGCCCATGCAGGTTAAACAACAAGAAGATCCACGTATCTAACCGCTGACCGGCTGACCAGAGCAGCGACAGCGTCAGCAATAGAAAAATCAACAGCAATGCCACTAACCTCTGATTCGCCCATAAACTGAGCGCGAGCGCATGTTGGGTTTGCTGCGAAAGCGAGCTGATAAATGCGCTGAAGGTGATGAACGTAATCGTCACCAGAATCAGGCGGCGATGATGGCTCCAGGTCTCTAAAAGCTGGGTCAATAGACCCTGAGAAGCATCAGGGACTTCGTTGGGGTCGTCTGTATTCATCCCACGCGGCTATTTTTTGCCAAAGTTACGCGATTGGCTGGCAAGTCGCCAACGGCGCATCAGTCCAGCCAGCTCGCCCAGTGCGCGCGTATGGTGAACCTGAGCCGTCTCGCCCTCTACTGGCTCAATCAACTTCAAGCGGATTTCTTCGCCCAATTCATTGCTCATTTGCCCAGTCTGAACGCGCTCCGTCCAATCCACTTTCGCTTCTTCGGTCAGAGGCAGCGTTTCAATGAATTTCAAAAACTGCCGTTCTTCTTGTGAAAAGGTTTTTGCCATGAAAGATCATCTCCTACGAATGTTAGCTTCTAATTTCAAATTTTCCCATCCCCGAAAAGTGCCATACGGGTAGTGGTCAATCACATGATCGAGCATAAATCGCCCTTTAGAGGATGCCGCCATCAACTTCTGGTAAATCTCCGCGGAGACACCCAAATATTGGTAAGCGCGACCGCTATTATACAACACAACCAGGGCTTCAAATTCAGGAGTATACCCAATTGCTGCCAGCATACTGGATTCGACCTGTTCCAGTTGCATGTCACCCTCCTACCTTCATTTTCGCCCCCTCCAATAATGTTACACCCGTTTGCGGTTTTGGCGCAAGCGCCGCGCAGGCTGCTGCGGCAATGCCGTCCCCGTATGTATTGCCCGTTGATCTTGCGCTGCCTGCTCTGCCGGAACAGCCATTTCTTCAAGCCGCTCAATCCGCACCTGCACCGCGCTGGAAGCGTGCATGGGCGCGCTGCCCGCTGTCGCGCGGATCGTATAAATGCCCGGCGTTACCAGGCGACCAAAATCATCATACCCATCCCACACAAAGACGTGTTGCCGTGCCGTACGGCGGCGATTATCCAGTAACGTAGACTGCACATTGCCGTTTGCATCCAGCACTTCCAGCGTGACGCGGGTCGTCTGATTCAAATCCAGGCGCAGCAGCATGGTTTTGCCTTCTTCTGGCATCCCCGGCACAAACTCTTGCTGGTCTACCCCCAACTGGATCGAAATATGATTCTGGCGATAGAAAAACAAGCCGATCAGCAAAGAAACTGCCACTGCCACCGGCAGGGTATACGGCGGCAGATTCTGCACGTTTTCCAGCAAGCGATCTCCCCCAGAGGGCGAAGTCGGAACTTCATAGCGCAAGCGGCGGGTAAGCGTGGTGATATTGCCCGCCTGATCCCGCGCCGTGACGGTGATGATATTATCCCCCTTGGTCAGCGACAACCCAGACTGAAATGCGCCTACCGTGTTCAGGGTGACCGGGTGTTGATCCACCATTACCAACGCGCCTGGGCTTGCCCTCCCCTGTATCTGCACCTGCGCATCATTGAACAGCGCGCCATCCGCCACGTTAAGCTCCAGGCTGGGACCGCGCGTTTTCACATGCACAAACCGCTGCACGCTGGTCACATTGCCCACGTCATCCGTTGCGTTCACCTGAATAGTCTGATCGCCTTCCTCTAAGACCAATTCATAGTGAAAATCTCCCGTTTGGGTGATCGGAACAGTTTGGTTATTAATTTTGAGCGCGGTTCCCAGTGGAGCCGTGCCAGAAATCGTCACCAGTGAATTATTGACCCACGAGCCTTCAGTCGGTTCATTCACCACCACCGCCGGCGCAGAAGTGACCAGTTCAATATTGCGGATGAGGACGGTGGTATTGCCCGCTGCATCCGAAGCCCGCACCGTCAGGGAATTGCTGCCCTCGCTCAACCGATGCTGCGCGCGGAAATGCCCCTGCCCGTCCACCGCTACCGGCTGAAAATCGCCCTCCAGCAGCACAGTCGCCCCTGGCTCGGTCACCCCCTCCACCATCAGCATAGCGGATTTCACCCGCGAACCGTCCGATAAATTCACCAGCTGCAATGCGGGCGGAGTCGTATCTACCAGCAGCGTGGCGCTGGCGGAGGAGGAACGCAGTGTCCCTTTGGCAGTAATTTGCACCTGATAGGACCCATCCGCCACGCTCCGCCCCAGATAATCCTTGCCATCCCACTGCAAAGCGTGCTGCCCACCCGGCACTTTCTCATCTGCCAGCAGGGGCTTGATCTGCCCACCACCTGGACTGATGACTTCCGCCGAAACGATAGCATCCTCCGAGAGGCGATAGCCGATCTCCGCGGCAGGCGCGCCGGAGGCTGTGCTAGAGAGAGCATACTGCGGCGCGCTGGTGATGGTCACTTGCGGCACGCGCAGCCAATCTGCCAGAAAGGTCGCCGCCAACAGAATCAACACCGCCCCAATCGTAATCGCTGTAAACAGCAAATTAGGGGATTGCCCTGCGCGGGTGGAAGCGCGCCCGGGCGTGAGGCTGGTATTGGTCTCGCGCCGTCTTTGCATAAGAATCCAGGCTAATCAAACTCGATCTTAATCGTATCATCATCCTCTGCGCGCGCTTTCTTTGGGGTCAGGCGCGTCAAGCCGTCAGGAATGGGCAGAGGGGAATAAGGTTTAAGCTCTTCAGGCAACGGGCTCACAGGCGAAGCATTTTTGGCAGCTTGCGGAGCGTTGATCAAGCGCGCGCGCAGGCGCGTCAGGCTGGCAAACAATGCCGGTTTGGAAAAGGCGTTTCCCTCTTCCGCCGACCGCGTCAGTTCAGGGCGCAATTTGCCTCGCGCAGAACGTTGCGCGCCAAACGCCAGCGGATGCTCAAAAAAGTCACGCGCCAATAGCAGAATGCTGACCGCCAGGAATGCCAATCCGGCGTTCCATTGGAGCGCCATCAACAGTTCCGGCAGGCTGGCAATCACTGAAGCCTCCAGCCAGGCATCTTCCAACAATAAACCGCCGGTCAGCAACGCCAGCCCGCCAATTCCCAATAAGATATGACTGAGCGGAGCGTTTCGCAAAAACCATCCTCGCTCGCTGAACGCGCCAATCAGCGCAGCCGTTCCCCCAAACAGAGCAATCTGCATCAGCAGATATAAAAGGAAGGTCGGGTCAGGCGAGAGCGGCGCAATCAGCAGCTTGAGCGTATCCAGCGAACTGGCGGAAGCAAACCGCGCGGCAATTTGCCCATACGGGGGCGACTCCACCAGCACAATCCGCAGCCAATCCGGCGACAGACCCATCATGCCATACAAAATCTGCCCCCACAAAGCAGCGAACGCAGCCATCCACCCGCCGGATTTGCCCCACCACAACCCTGCCAACAATGGAATCAACCAGACGATCTGCAACTGCGCCAACACAGGCAAAGCTAAGGTCAGCAGCACCGCCCCCCAGTGGTTGATAAACAGCCGCTGCCCCAGCAACGCAACCGCCACAAATAGCACCGCCAGATACACCGACAGGGTGTAGATCGGGTAAATCAACACCGCAACCGTCAAGAAATACGCCAGGGTGGGCGAATTGAGCATTGCTAGCAAGATCATTGCGCAGAGTACCAGCTCCCACGGAGAAGGATAGGCCGCCACGCCCACCAGGAAGGTATACACCAGCCCTGCCAGGATCAGCGCGGTGATGGCAGTCTCGATGGCAGAAAGGTGACGGCGAACCAGCCCATGCGGAATGCGCAACAAGGCGATCATGGCTCGGTGACCTCCCGCTGCCACACGGATGGACGCAAGGGACTATCCCCGCGCACCCCCCGCGCCTGCCAGGGGGAAGCCGGTCGGGCATGAGTCCGCGCCCAGTTGCGCAGCCCGGTCATTTGCGTTTCCATCGTCTTTGAAAGCGGAAGCGTGCTTGAGAGACTCTTGAGCATATTCTCATCCGTCAGCTCGTGATTGGCTTCAAATGCGTCATACAGACCGGAAATGACAATCTGTTCAATTTCCGCGCCCGAAAATCCATCCGATTTCTCCGCCAGGGCAGCCAGGTCAAACTGAGCGGGCGCGCGTCCTCTCCGCGCCAGGTGAATAGCAAAAATTTCAGCCCGCTCTTCGTAGGAAGGCAAATCTATGAAGAAAATTTCGTCAAAGCGCCCCTTGCGTAAGATTTCGGGCGGTAAAATGCTAATATCGTTCGAGGTTGCCACCACAAACACCGGCGCGGTCTTTTCCTGCATCCAGGTCAAGAAGCTGCCGAATACGCGCGCCGTAGTACCCGCGTCCGAAAGGTGCGAACTCGCAGTCCCCGCCAAGCCTTTTTCCAGTTCATCCAACCACAGCAAACAGGGAGCCACGTTTTCCGCCAGGCGCAGCGCAGTGCGCATATTCTGCTCGGATGAGCCGACCATTTCGCTGAACAGGCTGCCCAAGTCCAGGCGCAGGAGTGGCAGCTGCCATTGGCTGGCAATCGCTTTGGCAACCAAACTTTTGCCTGCCCCCTGCACGCCCAAAAGCAGCAGCCCTTTCGGTTCTGGCAACCCAAACCGCCGCGCACGCTCCGAAAATGCCAGCGCGCGCTTCGAGAGCCACTCTTTCAGCAGCGGCATCCCCCCCACAGCGGACATATCCTCAGCAGCGTCAAAATATTCCAGCGTTTTCGAGCGGCGGATGATCTGCTTTTTCTCAGCCACAATCAGGTTTACGTCCAGGGTGTGAGTCTGCACCAGTGATCTGGCGATAACATTCTCGCACTCCGTACAGGTTAGCCCTTGCACCGCCTTCATCACCTTCTCGCGGGTGGTCTGATCCACCTTCAGGCGCACGCCCGGGTTTTCTCGCGCCGCCATAATCACGCGGTTCAGCGATTTCTCCAGCTCCGGCTCAGTCGGCAGGGAATAATCCAACACCGTAATATCTTTTTCCAATTCAGGCGGAAAATGCAAAATCGGCGACAGCAGAATCAACGTCAAGTAGGACGATTTGAGCTTATTAGTAATATCTCGCAGGCGGCGCACCAGAATCGGCTGTTCGGCGCGCGTCTCTTCCAAAAATGGGTGAAAGTCTTTGAGGACAAAAATGGCGGATTCCTGACACGCGGCAATCGTATCCAACGCCCGCAACGGATTCTGGGTGGCAGGGTCCGTGGGCGGACCGTCAAAATCATCCAAAGGCAAGATGCCTTCCGTCAACGTCCAGCCATACAGCTTTTTGCGGCGTTCGCGCGCCACTTCGCGCAAAATATCCTCAATGCGGCGCTCTTCCCACGAAAGGATATACAGAATCGGATATTTAGCCCGGATTAAAAGGCTAATCTCCTCCTGTCGGTCGAGAGGCGTCATCATAAGTTGACTATAGCATATCCGAAAAGGGTTGTAAAGGCATTGCAACCGGGCGGATTCCGCCCTTAGCCCTGGGATTCATACACATAATGCGTAAAATCACCCAACGCTTGGTAGCCAATTTTTTGATAGATGTTATTGGAAGTCGGGTTGCTCAGGTCGGTGAACAGCGTGCAAAATTGGCGCCCCTCGTCCAGTTGGCGTTGACTCAGCGCAGCCACCAGCGCAGTGGCATATCCTTTGCGGCGCTGCTCCGGCGGGGTATAGACCGAATTAATGGTAATGCCATGCTGTGTGGGACGGGTGCAAGCAGCCATCGCCACCGGCTGCTCCCTGTCCTGCCAGAAAAAGAAGTTTTGGCGTTCAATCATGCGACTTACCGCGCGGCGTGCGCTCTCCAAGTCTTCGGTAGCGCCCAACGCCTCAGCCGCGAAAGCCAACCGCCAGGAAACGAGCATGTCCGCGTCCGCAGATGTTGCAACGCGCAGACTGCCCGTCACAGACTCAGTCGGAATGACCTGGCGCAATTCATATACCCGCTGATGCTGCCCCACTCGGTAGCGCATGGGCATGACTTCCGCCAGCACTCGGGTAAATCGTTGCGCCAGCCGCGCTTCGGCAATTACCCCCGGCAGTTGAATAGCGTGACGGCGCAGATCCTCCGCCAACATTTCCAGCGCATCATCGCTCAAATCCGCTCGACCAGCCAGTATAAGGGCGTGGGGCGGGGTACACAGCGCCGCCAATTGCATCCCTCCTTCCGAAGTTTCAGCGGTCGCTAGAAAGGGCGGCTCATCAAAACTAGCGGGGTCCTGCCCAAGGCGCAGCGCCAGCCCCAAAATGAGGTTATTGAGGGCTTCTTGTTCCATCAAAAAAGGCTCTACCTTGGCTGCGTAAGCAGCCGGGTCAGCATAGGTATGCAATTCTAACAGCATTCTTAACTCTCCTTGTTCGCAGCAGGTGGGAAACGGTAAGCTTTCGCCAGCCCGCCAAAGGCTGTTTCCCGGTAAAGAGATGGCAGGTCGTGACCGGTCTGCTTCATCACCTGCACCACTTCATCAAATGAAACGCGATGACTCCCATCCGAAAAGATGGCAAAGTTGGCGCATGCCACGGCGCGAGTGGCGGCAAATACATTGCGCTCTATACAGGGGATTTGCACCAACCCATTAACCGGATCGCAAGTCAGCCCCAGGTGATGCTCTAAGCCCATCTCCGCGGCATATTCCACTTGGCGCACCGTCCCTCCCAATAACTGCGTCGCAGCAGCGGCAGCCATCGCGCACGCCGCCCCAATCTCCCCCTGGCAGCCTACTTCTGCGCCGGAGATCGAAGCATTATGCTTAATCAGGTTACCAATCAACCCTGCGGTCGCCAGCGCACGCAAAATCGATTCATCCGGCAGGTCTAAATTTTCTTGCAGGTGACGCAGCACCGCAGGCAGCACCCCGCATGATCCACAGGTTGGCGCCGTCACAATTTCGCCGCCGGATGCGTTCTCTTCCGCCACTGCCAGGGCATACGCAGGTAAATATCCCTGCTGAATAGCATTCGGCGCGCTCAGTCGCTGCTTGCGATACAACATCCACGCTCGCCGCGCCAACCCCAACCCGCCCGGCAGCACACCTTCCGCGCGGACGCCGCGATCCATCGCCGCCCACATTACCCGCCGCACCTGTGATAAATATTCCCAGATCTCCGGACTTTCACATTCCTGCACATATTCCCAAAAAGCGATGCCTTGCTGGGTGCAATGCTTCAGGATCGCGTGCATACTACCCCACTCGTACACGCAGCGGGTTTCCTGCGTTTCGCCTTCATTCAGGATCGCCCCGCCGCCAATGGAATAAACCACCCGCGCGGTGATCACCCCACCCTTCTCATCCATCGCCTCAAAGCGGATGGCGTTGGGATGCTGCGGCAATTCTTCTTCCGCCAGCCAAATAAATTCAACCTCTTTGGGCTGCATTGCCTCGCGGATGGCGACATCGGTTAAGTGACCGCGCCCCGTAGCAGCCAGACTGCCATACAGCGTCACCCGAAAGCGCGCCGCAGCTGCCGCTTCCGCCATAAATATCTCAGCCGCGCGGCGTGGTCCAATGGTATGGCTAGAAGAAGGCCCATGCCCAATCCGATAAATCTCTAAAATAGATTCCAATCGTACTCCTCTAAAACTTGCTTACATTTTTTTCTTCTGTTCCGTCCAAAATATCAAACAATTCATCCAGCTTGCGGATGGTATAGCGCACCGGCAGGCTGACAGGCGCGTCAGTAGGGTTATACCAGCACGTATCAATCCCATAATTCAGCCCGCCCTGCATATCGCTCGACAGGCTGTCGCCGATCAGCAAGGTTTGCTCCTTGGATGGGTTGCCCATCGCGCGGAATGCCACGTCAAAGAAATCAGCAGCGGGCTTCGCTACCCCTACTTCCGCCGATACGATGACTACCTCGAAGGAATTTGCCAGGGCAGATCGCGCCAAACGGGGACGCTGCACCTCTTTCAACCCATTGGTGAGCAGCGCCAGGTGATAGCCGCGCCCATCCAGGGTGGTGATGAGTTCCAATGCGCCATCCAGCAACGCCGCCTGTTGAGATAAATTTTTCACATACCCAGCGCTGAAAGCCGCGGCATCCCCATCCACGCCCAGCGCCTGAAACAGCAAATCAAACCGCCGCACCGGTAAAATTTCCGCAGTGATTCGCCCCTGCTCAAAATCCCGCCAGACCTGATGGTTAATCCGTTGATAGGTTTCATCCGCCTGGGAATTAAATTCAAGTTCCCAATCATCAAAGGTCGCCTGCAAAGCCAATGCTTCCGCCTGCCGAAAGTCAAAAAGGGTGTTATCTGCGTCAAAGAGCAGCCAGGTATAAGGTTTCATGCCCTTATTTTGTGCGTAAAGCTCACTTTTGACAAGGGCAAACACCCAAGTTTTGGAAACCGTCTGGGAACCTTTTAGCCGAGCACATCGTCTTGAAGATGTACCGAAGTTGTAAGGATTTTGTAATCCACCCCATTCAACAGGAGAAATCGTATGTTCACCAAAATGTTCCAAAAACCCTATCGTCTTATCAGCGCAATATTGGGCGCTCATGCTGCTGATGCTCGCCTTCCCGTGGTCGGTGCAGGCAGCGGGCGGCATTCGCATCAACATTATCAGCGTCAAGAAAAACGATTCCGTCACCATAGAAGCCGTGAACTTCCCCGCCAACCAAAACTTTAAGGTGCGGATTGGTCCATATTACACCTTCGCCAAAAATAACCAGCAGGTAGCTACCATCTCCTCTGGCAAGGGCGGCACGTTCCAGTTCACCGTCAAACTTTCGGATAACCTCAAAGAAAATGACTTGGTCGCCATCCGGTTGGATAGTTCTTTGCATTACGTATATAACGCCTTCTACAATAACACCATCAACGCCCCCAGCGTTCAACCCACCGCCACCCCCGCCCCCACGAGTGTACCTGCCATCACGGGCGCGTGCGAAGTCGTCTCCGTCAGCCCAGTGAATTATACCCGCATGGGCGCGCGTGCCGACTTTGACGCCCTTTGGGAAGTGAAAAATACCAGCGGCAAAACTTGGGAGAGCAATTCCGTTGACTATAAATACCTGGGCGGTGATAAATTCTACAAACGCGGCAGCATTTATGACCTGCCCACCTCCGTTAAGTCAGGGGATACCATCAAAATCCGCGTGGATATGCTTGCCCCTACCGCCAGCGGCTATTACACCACGCGCTGGGGCTTGGTAAGCAGCAGCGCCACCCTGTGCAATTTATACCTCACCATTAGCGTAAAATAGCTCCCTCCGTTTTCTAATCCACCAACAAAATCGCCCTGATAAGCTCATCAGGGCGATTTTGTTGATAAATTACCTATTTTTTCTTCCGATTTTTCTTCCGAGAAGCCTTCGCTTGCTTCTCCTTGGTTTTTTTCTTCTTATCAGGGTCTTGTTTCGCCTTCGGCTTGGCTACAGAAACCGTTTTCTCTTCCGCATCCTCGGGCATGAAAGGGCTGCGATTCTTCAGGGGGGTGATGCGCTTTTCAAGCAGCCCAACCTCCACCTTAAAATCTTCCCAGTCGCCCATCACGGTTTCATCTACCAGACCCGCCTGAAAAGTCTCTTCCACCAGGGAATACGTTTCAGGGTCTTTTAAGGTAGCGAAGAACAGAGCAATCTCGCCATTTAAAAGGGGCGTATTTTGATGCGCTAATATCAGGGTAGGCATCAACCCATTGGCTATTTCGTGACCAGTTTCAGGATGGCGTTCAAAAATATCTTCCAGCCCTTGCATCGCAGTCACGCGCGCCCAGTCGCCATTTTCTGGGTTAGCTGCGAAATTAATTAACGGAGAAATCGCTACTTCACCAAACATCCCAAAGACCAGCGGTAAATCTTCGCTAGCCCAGTCATCATCGTGTTCATCCACCCATCGAAGGATGGGCAGCAGCGGTTCAATCGCTTCCACCGCACCTAACTGACCCAACGCACGCCATGCGTGGATATTCCGGTAAGCGTCTGTCGTTGCCGAATCATCTTCCCATGCGCCGGCGTCCGTTGCCATTTCGATTAATTGGGGAATGTGTTCGCGCGTCAATTCATACTGACTTACATAATTGGGCCAGGGTCCTTCCGGAAAGCCAATTTTGAGCAATTTAGACAAAGGGAAAGGGTATTCCACCATAGGTTGTTCCTCACCGACCGTGCAGATAGATTAAGCGTCAAAAACGCTCTACAGCATTATAGCAGAAAACCTTATTTTGCCAGAGCCTCCGCCAGCGCGCGCACCTGGGTGGCATGGACGACTGCGATAATCTCATCCGCAGGCAGCAGGCTGGTATCCCCATGTGGGATAATCATCTTACCCTGGCGGATGATGGCGGCAATCACGCATTCCGTAGGAATCACCAGCTCCGCTAACGTCTTGCCAACTGCGCCGGAATCCGGATGTACCTTCTCTTCCACCACCGAATATTCCCCCTTGCGCAATTTCAGCAAGGTCATCATATCGCCTAATGACATTTCTTCTTCGATCAGGTGCGCCAGAATATCCGCCTGGTTTAAAGCCACGTCCACGCCCATTTCAGCCGTGAAAAGCCAGGCATTCTTGGGATTATTGATGCGGGCAATAATGCGGTTTACGCCAAATTCAAACCGCCCCAAGGAAGTGACCACCAGGTTGGTTTCATCTTCGCCGGTGACAGCCGCCAGCACGTTCGCGCGATGAATGCCAACCGCCTCTAAGGTGCGCGGGGCAGAGCCATCCCCCACAAAGATGCACTCCTGCGGCAATTCCGCCCTCAGGCGTTCAATGACATTCTCGCGCTCTTCGATAATACGCACTTCATGCCCTTCCTTTAATAAGCCTGCCGCCAGTTGAGAGCCAGTTTTGCCGCCGCCTACCACAATCACATACATAATATGCTCCTCATAAGCCTAATAGGTTTTCCAAACGCTCTAATGCCTGCGCCTGGACGGCAAGATAAAGCTGATCGCCATGTTGAAATTCGGTGCCGCTGCTAGGCAGGCTGGCTTCGCCACCCCGTATCACCGCCACCACGCTAATCTCCCCTGGTACCGCCAAATCACGCACCAGCCTACCTTCTAAATGCGAGGGCAAATCAATGCACGTCAGCGTTACTTCGCCCTTCCCAAAGGAAAGCAGCGGGTCAAGGTTGGCGTGGGTGATGAGTTCCACAATCCGCTCGGCGCCCCAATTAATCATCGAAATCGTCACCAGCCCCAACCGGCGGTAAATTTCAGCGCGGCGTGGGTCATACAAGCGTGTCACAACACACGGCACGTGAAACAGGTTGCGCGCAATCCGCGCCGCAATAATATTGGTATTATCCGATGGGCTGGTCGCAACAAAAGCAGCTGCGCTCTCAATCCCAGCAGCGATCAGCACCTCGCGGTCAAACCCAATCCCCTGCAATTTGCGCACGTACGGCAAAGTCCCCAGGTGCGCCAACGCCTTTGCATCCGGGTCAATTACCGTCACCTCATGCCCCTGCTTAGAAAGTATCCGGCAGACCTGCTCGCCCATGCGTCCGCATCCCGCAACAATAATATTCATCTTCCTTTCCTTTCTTTCTCTCCAGGGAACTGTTCGGATGTCTCTTCATTTATAGCGTGCTTCTCATTCAGGTAGTGGCTTCCGGCAGGAAGCCTATGGTATGCAAGCAATTTTCTTTGCAAATAGAAACTTCCTAAAATCACTAGGCTTCCTGCCGGAAGCCACTACACGAATGAGAATGCCTGAAATGGAGGGGCGGGGGAGATTGCCTCATTTACTTCACGATTCCCTTTTGGCGCAGCCAGCGGAAAATATTTTTGCGGGTGCGCTCCACCCCATACAAAATCGGCGCATACAGGATCAGCCATCCCCACAACGCCAGTGGCAGCGGAGCCAACCCTAATTCACGCGCCAACGGCGGCAGTTGGATCATCGCGACAATCAGCAGCCCCTCTATAGCAACTGCGCCAAGCAAAATGGGATTGCTAAACAATCCCAACCAGCGCAAATGTCCACGTTCTGAGCGGCAGGCAAAAGCGTTGCCAATTTGCGCAAACACCACCCCACCCAGGAAGAGGCTGGCAGCCAGGGGCGCGCCCCCCTCCGCTGGCAGTCCAGAACGTATGAAATGGGTAAAGATATTATCCCCCAAAAAAGAATTTGCGCCGCCCCCGAAGACCCATCCTAACCCGAAATAGCACAACAAGGCTTCGCACACGCCCAGCCAACCGATGGAGCGGATCAACAAAGAGCGGTCAATCAGGGTCATACCGCCCTTGCGCGGCTGCCGCGTCAGAATATCCGGCTCAGGCTTTTCCATACCCAATGCCAGCGCGGGGAACAGATCCGTCCCCAGGTCAATCACCAAAATTTGCAGCACTGTCAGCGCAAAAGGCAGGTGAAAGACCGCTGTCAGCAAGAAAGGCAGCAGTTCAGGCACATTGCTGGCAAAGATGTAGGTGATAAACTTGCGCAGGTTATCATACACTGCGCGCCCTTCCTGAATTGCCTGGGTGAGCAAGGCAAAATTATCGCCGGTCAGCACCACGTCAGCTGCTTCACGCGCCACATCCGTCCCTGTCTGCCCCATTGCCACGCCAATATCCGCTTTGCGCAGCGCAGGTACGTCATTCACGCCATCCCCAATCACTGCCACCGTCTCACCCTGGGCTTGCAGAGCCGCCACCACTCGCAGCTTATGGTCAGGTGCCATTCGCGCAAAGATCACCTCATGGGCAAATGTTGCCTGTAAATCCGCCTCGCTCATTTCATCCAGCTCAACCCCGGTGATAATGCGCGGCGTTTCTTCGTGAATCATCCCCACGCGCCGCGCCAGACTTTCCGCCGTCAAGCCGTAATCGCCAGTAATGATGATAACTCGAATGCCCGCCGAGCGAAACGCCTCCATCGCCGCCGCCACTTCCGGGCGCGGCGGATCCATCATGGCAGCCAACCCTAAGAAAACCAGCTCACGCTCAATTTTTTCAGTCAGGTAAGGGCGTTCCCCAACCGGCAGCATCCGCCGCGCCAAGGCTAATACGCGCATACTCTGGCGCGAAAAAGAGTCGTTCTTCTGCAAAATTTCTTCACGCAAAGCAGGCGTCAGAGCAGCAACCTGGTTATTGATCAAAATATGGCTGCACAATTGCAGCACTTCCTTGGGCGCGCCCTTCACAAAAGCCACTTCCTGCCCATCGCAGCGGTGGATGGTAGACATTCGCTTGCGCTGCGCATCAAAGGGCAGTTCGTGAATACGTGGATAGACGCCCTGAACGTCTACCAATCCCCCTTTTAACCCTAACGTCAGCAAGGCAACCTCTGTTTGATCGCCCAAACTGGTCCAGCGCGTTTCATTCGCCGAAGGGGAACAGAGACGCGCATTATTGCATAGCACTCCCGCCGTCAGGAAAGACTGCAAATCCGCGTGCGTATCCGAAGGTTGGGTCGGCTCAAATTTCTCCGGGCGAATTTTGCCTTCCGGGGCGTATCCCACCCCGCTTACCGTGAAAACGCGGCGCGCCACCCACAATTTACGCACCGTCATCTGATTTTGGGTTAGCGTACCGCTTTTATCGGTGCAAACCACCGAAGTATTGCCAAGCGTTTCCAGGGTGGAAAACCGTTTGACCCACACCCCATGCTGCGCCAGGCGCTGCGCCCCCACTGCCAGCGTGATCGTCAGCGTAGGATGCAGCCCTTCCGGGATGACGGCAATCACAATGCCAGCCGCCAGCAGCAGCGCTTCCTGAAACGGCAGCCCAACGTCCGTCTGAGCGGCGAGCAGCACAATTGCCCCAATCCCCAGGGCAATAATGGTCAGCACGCGGCTCAGGCGGGTCATCTCTTGTTGTAAACCACTGGGAGCTTCGCGCACCGCCTGGGTCAGGTTGGCAATCCGACCAAATTCCGTCAGCATACCGGTATTAAAGACCACCGCGCGGCATGTGCCGTTCAAAACCGATGTCCCCGCAAAAATCAGGTTACTGCGCTCAATTTCCGCCAGGTCCGCGCGCAAAGAGGCTTCCGCGCTCTTGTGCACCGGCAGACTCTCACCGGTCAGGGCAGCCTGGTTGATGCGCAAACCAAACTCTTCCACCACGCGCGCATCCGCAGGCACACGGTCGCCTTCTGCCAGCGATAGCACATCCCCCGGCGCCAATTCTTCCGTTGGGATCATCCTATCCTGCCCATCCCGCAAAACGCGGGCATGTTGCGGCAGCAAATCCTTCAGGCGGCTAATGGAACGCCCCGCCCAATATTCACGCGCAAACGAAAACGTCCCATTAATGAGAACCACCCCCCAAATCACCACCGCCAGAGATGGCTTGCCCCCTAGTAAGGTCAACGCACCCATCCCCCACAACAGCAGCGCCGCTGGATGCGAAACAGCCCGCAACCACTTCTTCCAGGCAGGTGGTTGGGGCGGTTCGGCAAGCGCATTGCGCCCGTATAATTCCAGACGCGCAGCAGCTTCGGTTTGGGTCAACCCCTCGGGCGCAGTCTCTAACGAGTCAAAGACCTCTGCCCTGCGGAGCGCATAAATCGGTTGTGAACTCATGATTCCTTAATACCGTTAAGGGGAATAAAGAAATTGTTGGGGATGTTGAGAGCCATTCGCGCTCCCAACATCCCCAACTACCCTACTTAATCCCCAGATTTTTGATCCAGATACTTGCGCAAGAAAGCCTCATTATCGCCCGCAGTCGCATGGATCGCTTCATCATATTCTCCGGCAGATACCGGAGCCGCGCACTGGACGGGATGATTGATTCCCACCAAGCCATAAAGTTTCGAGATGCCTTGCAGCAACCCATAGCGATATTCCTGCATCTTCAGCGACTGCCATTCTACAATCGAAGCCATGGACCCCTGTACGCGCGCTTTTTGGCGCACAATGCGGTGAATTTGGACCGGCTCGCGGTATCCAAGCGGCGAGAGCAGCAGCAGGTGCGCCAGAATGCCCAGGATGCTGAAGGAAATCAGCACCACCCAGCCGCCTTCCGCCCATTTGCCCACAACTTGCATCACAAATACCACTGCCGAAAGCCCCGCCGCAAAGCTCGCCGCGGTTGCCGCCCAGAAGCGTTTCTTGCCTTCCATCGTATGCAGCACGTGTTGGCGGATCGCCAATCCCATGACCATGATGGGCATAAATACACCCACGCCATAGAAAGGAATAGCCGCAGTCGTCTCGCCGTGTACCAGGAACATAATCAGCACAGCCAAGCCATAGGTGATCGTCACGCTGCGGGTAAATGTGCCGCGCGGATCGCGGTACACGATGATTTCAGGAATTTCGCCAATGGCCACATCGCGCCATTCTGTCGCCTGCGCGTCCTGGAAAGCGGTCATCGAAGCCGCTGCCAACAACAATACCGCCAGAATCTGATACGCATAGAACAGAAGCGTTCCGCCCGGCAGCTGACTAAAGCCAATGGACGCCAGATTGCCCACCAGGGTGCGCCCCAGCGTGCCATCAAAAACGTTAAAGCGGATGGCAAAGTACGTCAGGAAGAATGTCCCTACCCCACCATAGAAGAGGAACGAGGTCTGCACAAACCGCCCAATGCCCGACTTGCCACTGTAGAACTTCCACAGCCCCATCAGTTTAGGCATTTTCTGTTTGCCCCACTTCACCAGGGCGACGTCTTCATCAATGACAAACTGAATACCGTTCGACATCGCTTCCAAACCCGTCAGCGCAACCATGCCCTTCATCGAAGCCGTCAACAGGTGCATCAACGCCTGCGCCAGGCTAACCTGCTGCGGAGTTTCCGTCACAGCCACCGCAGGCACGCCATGCGTGATCGCCAATACCAATCCAACCCCTAGGGTGATGGTCATAAACACGAACAGCGCCAGCAGGGTGAACACCCATTTGCCTGACTCACCCCGCCCGCGAATGGTCAAATACCAGGTGATAGACGCCAGCAAAAAGCCGATCAAAAAGTGCCAAATCCAGTTGATGCCATAGGCGTTCAATACGGAAAGCAGCTGATCCACGCCGGAAAGCGCCGAGACCACAATCGTGAAGATGTAATCCTGAATCAACGTGACTGCCACAATCAGACTGAGGGTCGGCTTCAGATAACGCATCGAAGCAGTATAGGATCCGCCGCCTTCGTTGAAGATGCCCAGTGAATACATATACAGCGCGCCAAATACGATATTGCCAGCCGCAATCACCCCAGCCGCGATATAGCCATACTGCTGCAACCCGTAAGGATGCAGCGCGCTCATCATTTCGCCCGTGCCGTAATAGAACGAGGTAAAATAATCCACCCCAAACAACGCCACCGCCGCCAGCAAGCCAATCTGACCCGCACCGTGTACGTGAGCATTTTCTTTATTCTCTTTAGGGGATATTCGATAACTGATAAAAAGAAAAGCTACCAGTAATAACGCAGAAATAATCATAACGCTGCTGTCCTATTCAATCGTAAAAGCGGATTCTAAGGCTTCCAGTTCCGCCAATAAATATTTTCGGGTGGATGGGCTAAGGCGCGTATCCTGAGCCACTTTGGCTTCTTCTTCACGCGCAACATGCACCACAAATGCAGGAACGAATAAAATCCGCCCAGCGGGAATGACCACAAAGTCACGGGTGTGCATTTCCAAAGCCTGATCGTCAAAATATGGCACGCTCAACGATAACCCGCGATTCAAATCATGGGAAGCGGAGCGTTGGTCAATAATGCGGATCATCTCTTGATTCTGATAATGCGCCAACGCGCGCCCCTGGTTAACCAGTTGACCTAACATGCCATACCGTTTGCGTTGATATTCGCTATCCGCCACAAAATACGGCGCCATCGAAACAGCCACGTGCAGAACGTTCAAGAAATGCTGCATCGAGGCAACATGAGCCTCCGCTTCTTCCACCGAGTTCACCAACAGTTGATTCTGACCGCCAAAAGCCACCCACTGCGGCAGGAAGAAAGCGCGCGCTTCCGGTACAAACGGCACTTGTAACTCTCCACGACCGTCTCTGCCATCACCCTCTTCGGCAATTGCGTCACTATCCATCGTGATCGCCGATTCCGGTCCGCTGGTTTGCGCTGCGGGCAAAGAAGGAATTTCCTCGCCCTCCGCGCTGCTATAACGTACCGTCTTGCCAGTGGGCAGAATGGAATATACCAGGAAGTGAGCAACAGCAAAGCGCATCAACTGCGCGCTCACCGCCACCGATTTACGCGAAGAGCCTTCCAATTCCACCAGTCGCTGACGCAGCAGCGTGCGCGTATCCGCTCGTGCCAGGCGATCAATCACGTTACCTGTCACCTGATCACGCGAATCCGCCGGTACGCTGACCGAGTTGGCGTGCTTTTCGCTGTCCATCACCACCCGGTCAGGCAAGGTAAAGCGCACCTGCGAGGTATTCCGGGTAATCGAATCCGCAATCAGGCGTGCCTGATTTTCTAAAAATCGCTGCACCAAAACGGGCTGTGCAGCAAACAAAGCTTGTTGGGCTTCATATTCCTGACGCAAAGGCTGCGGCAAGGAATGAGCCATCGGTTCTTGAGAAGAATTCGTCATTTTAGGCATACCTTTAACTTGTAATTCCGTTCCATGCCCACACGGCAGCCGCTTCCACCAGCATCAGCACCAATAAAATGCCTGATCGCAGCGCGCCTTGCAGACTGAGGTCAATATCAATTTCGAGCCACGAAAACAGCGCCAGCACCACCAGGCAGCCCAGCCAAAACAGCAGGACATGCCAGCCAGAGCGCGCCGATTCCACCCGAACAGGGTGGTAAAAACCAGAAACAGGCACAACCACAGATCGAAAATGCTCGTGCAGGCTACCTTCCAAAGAGACAATTTTCCTCCGCTTTTTGCAGGTTTGCCCGGCGTGGCAAATCAATTGATCGCCAGCCTGATATACCGGCTGAAGCGCCACGATCCAATCCGCGCCCAGCAGTGCCTGAGTCCGCACGTTCATAAACCCATCCTGCGTACAGGCTTGCAAGGTTGTTAGCAGACGA
Organism: Anaerolineales bacterium; assembly: GCA_038206515.1. GTDB lineage: Bacteria > Chloroflexota > Anaerolineae > Anaerolineales > Anaerolineaceae > DSYU01. The sequence goes on from JBBRAT010000041.1 coordinate 40,875, forward strand.
GCGGCGCTCAGTTCTGTGCTCACATCGCCTACCAGCGTAACGTAAAGTACATCGCGGCGTTCGCGCAATGCAATCCAATGCACCCTGCGAGCGAATCCGGCAATATTTTCAATCTCTTCCGGCACAAGCACAATCAGCCGCCCGCGAATACGAGTAGATGCGCTGAAACTCTCCATGGCTCTCTCCTTTTTTAGTTCCCTCAGAGTATACAAGCAAGGTATAAATCCCAAACAAGGAAAGGGAGGAAAAACATAAGGAAAACATAAGGAAATATCTCAGTGAACTACCGCTAGGCTAAAGACCTAGCGGCTTCCGACTTCGCTGAGAAATGCTCGGTTTTGAAGTCGAGACTGACACTCTCTCCATCGGCGTGACTTCGGGCAGTTCCAGCCCTAGATTTTGCTTGATTTTGAATGTT
>JBBRAT010000042.1:0-41242 GCA_038206515.1 Anaerolineales bacterium
GGGTCCATCGGATGCAATTGGCGCGGCAGTGACGGATACACTCGTGGCTCCTGCCATCAGCGTATCAGCAAGCTGGTCATGTGTTGCTAGTGGAACGTCCAGCTGCGGGGCTGCATCGGGGACGGGAAATATCAATACAACCGCTACGGTGCGCGCGGGTGGGACTGCCAATAAGGTGACATACACCTATACCGTGCAGACCAACACTTCGGTGACTGGCAATTTGGATAATACTGCTACCGTAACGCCCGCCGAACCAGGTTCAACCCCGGCAAGCGATGGGGATACCGATACACCAGCATTCGTATCTGATTTGGGTGTAACCAAGACGGATGTTGTAACCACCTATAATTCTGGTGCGACTCTGGTGTATACCATCGTGGTTGGGAATGCGGGTCCATCGGATGTGACGGGCGCGGCATTTGCAGATAACAAGCCCACCCAAATAGGCAGTTGGAAGTGGGAGTGTCAGGCGGCGAGCGGTGGCGCAACAGGTTGTGTACCTGCGGATTCGTCTGCGAATAACTTTAGCAATACCCTCAGTTTGCCGGTTGGTTCAACGGTAACGTACAAGGTAACGGCGATTGTAGCCCTCAGCGCAACGGGTGATTTGGAAAATACGGCGACCATCACAGTTCCTACGGGCGTTACTGACTCGAATTTGACCAATAACGAAGCCAAAGATACCGATCATTTCGCAGATACGGCGGATTTGGAAATCAAAAAGACTGCGGATTCCGCTGCGCCAGTGCCTGGATCAACCACGCCGTTGACATACACGCTCACGGTGAAGAACTACGGTCCCTCAGTGGCTCAGAACGTTGTGGCAAGCGATACGATGAAGACCGGGTGGACGTTTGTAAAGGCGGAAGGCACGGATTGGTCATGCTCTTATACTGCGCCAAAGGTGTCTTGCGCGATGACCTCTCTGGCAGTCGGCGCCACCGCAACCATTCAGTTGCAAGTGACCTTTGACGCTGGTTTGACCGGGATGATTTCAAACATGGCGGATGTGAAGTCGGATACATTTGACCCGAAGACTTCCAATAATACAGATACGCTAGATTTGACGTCTGCGCCTATGACCGACCTGACTGTAAACAAGATCGTCAACGTAACGCAATATGCGCCGGGCGATCAACTGACGTATACCTTGACCGTTACCAACGCAGGCCCTTCAGATGCAGTCAATGCTATCCTGACGGATACGCTGCCGAGTTCACTTGCCTACGTGAGTGACGATGGATCAGCGACTCAGTCAGGTAGTACGCTGACCTGGAACTTGGGTACAGTGAAGGTTGGTCAAACGGTGACGATCAGCCTGGTGGCGCAGGTTAACAGCGGGGTAACGGACGTTATTACGAACTCCGCGCATGTGGCGACAGATACCGCTGAAAGCATTTTGACCAATAACGATGGGTCAGTGGATGTACCTCCTACGCCGCCAACCGCGGTTGAGGTGCTTTACTTCCACGCGACAGCAAGCAGCGGGAACACGGTTCAGCTGGAGTGGGCAACCGCATCAGAAGTGGATATTTCTGGCTTCCATGTCTACCGTGCGGAAAAGGATGACTTCTTGCAGGCGACCGAAATCACCTTCACGCCAGCCGGAAGCGCAAATGGACTATATGCGTATGCGGATAAAGTTCAGCACGCTGGGCAATGGTACTATTGGCTGAAGACCGCCGATCTGCAAGGCAGCATTCACGCCGCAAACTCCGTGAATGTAAAAGTGAGCGACTCAGGGAATGGTAACCTGAACTTTAAGCTGATGCTGCCCTTTGTGAAGAAGTAAACGCGGCGGATTTGCTAGAAAGCTGAGAAAAGAATGAGTTTCCGAAGATTATAGGAGGCATTATGACCTATAATCTTCGGAAACGTTTTTGTGGCTCTTTGGGGATTGGCGTGGGGTTAGTCGAGAACGGGCGCAGCACGTTCGCGACTAACCCCACGGAGAATCTCAGAGACCCGTTTTCATTCTTGCATAGAAGATTTGATAGGGAGGATAGGATGAAGTTTACCGTTGTTTTTGAGACGCATGATCGCGTTGACCTTTCGTATGGGTTGTTGTTCGTCCCAACTCCTTTTTTTGTGCGTGGGGCGCAGGTGGTGCTAAACCTGAATCCGCAGCAGAAGGAATATCAACTAGGAAGCGCGGCTCGGCTGATTAACCAGGAGCAAATTATGCGCGCGCTGCCCGAAACGATTCGCGCCTGTGCGGTGATTGTGCATCCCATTGGGTCTGGCACGATCAAAGACCTGGAGACGCTCGTCAAAGATTTGCGCAGTGAGGGGTTTGCCGTGACGGTGTGCGCCTATAACGGGTTTGAGCCATACGACTTCACGGTTTCATTTTAGGATATTTCAAATGGCTGAGAAACAATTTTGCCGGTGTGCAAAAATGAGTTAATGGGTTAAACTTCGCTCATGTTTTCACGGATTAAGATCAGGTCTACTCTTTATTGTATTTTCTTTATTGTCTTGGCAGTGGGATTAATAGGCTGCGGTGGAGCAGTCTCACCTGAAGTCACGCCTACCTCTGCGCAAACAGCCACGAGAAAGGCAACGCAACCAGCGCAAGGCACTCCTACCCCTGCTTTACCGGCTACACCCACGCCAGATTTATGGATGGGCGTGAATCCGGAATCTATCAAGGGGCAAACGGTCGTTGTTTGGCATTCCTGGTCGGGGGATGCCTCGGCACAAGTAAACGAAATTGCAAAAAGTTTTACGCGCACGAATGAATGGGGAATTCGCGTAGAGGTACGCTCCTGGTATGGGAATGCCGCCCTGTTTGACGCAGTCAAAACAGCCAAACCGGCTGAAATGCCCCAAGTATTGATTGCCCCTTCTGAAATGTTGGCGTTTTGGATGCAAAGCGGTCTGGCAGTAGACCTCAATGCCTCTTTAAATGAAGAACCTTCCTTAAAACAAACATTCTCCTCCGCCTTTTTCCCTACCTACGGGCAGCAAGATACAGATGAGACGGGCAAACGCAGCGGACTCCCAATTCAGCGAGATGCGCAGGCGCTGATCTACAATCAGACCTGGGGCAAGGAATTGGGCATCCAAAAGCCGCCCCAAACGCCCGCGGAGTTCAAGAAAGCCGTGTGCGCAGCGGCAAAGGTGAATGCGAAAGAGTATGATATTACCAAGCATGGCACGGGGGGATTGCTGGTAGATCACCATGCACTCACTTCCTTAAGCTGGTTGGCTAGCTTTGGCGCGGATCCCATCCCGGCAAAGGCAGGCGACAATTATCATTTTGATTCCGCTGAGGGCGCGCAGGCATTGGCATTCTTGCGTGACCTGATGGATTCGGGCTGCGCGTGGGAAGGCAGAAATGATGTGCCGTATGATTACTTCGCCAACCGGATGATGCTTTTCTACTCAGGGAATATGCAGGATGTGATTAATCAGGGCAGAGCCATGCAGCAGGCAAAATCAAGCGATCAATGGATTCTGATACCCTTCCCTTCTGAAAAGGGAAAACCCTTTATCTTTTCCGGCGGGGATTCAGTGGGGATATTGCAATCTTCCAAAGAACAGCAAGCAGCTGCGTGGGCTTTTCTGCGTTATATCGAGCAGCCTGAGAACCTTGTTATCCTGGAAAAGACGCTGCCCTCTTTACCGCTTGGGCAAACATCAGCAGACGCTTTAAAAGGCGAAGCGCAGAACTTCCCCTGGTCGCAGTTTGCGGCGGTTCAACCTTATGTGCGCCCAGCGCCAAGCCTGGCATCCTGGTATAGGACGCGCGGAATTATGGAAGATGCCTTCTGGCAGTTGTATCGGCTGCCGACCAATCAGATGAAATATGTTTTGCCCCAATTGGATACAATTACTCAGGAATTGCTGAACCGGAAGCCGTAAAACGTTACAAATTCACGTAGGTCATTCTTCAGTTATCCCTTATAATTAACTGGCTATGACTACAACACAACCCAAAACTACCTCTGTATCTTTGCGAGAATACGCGCAGTTTTTAAGGCGCTATCTCCGTCCGCGCTTGAATCTAGTCGTTGCGCTGGGAGTCATGCTGCTTTTGGGCATTGGCTTACAGCTGGTCAACCCACAGATTTTGCGCGCATTTATTGACGCCGCCACTGCTGGGCAGGCGATCTCTGCTTTAACGCAAATGGCGTTAATGTTTATTGGCGTTGCTTTATTGCAACAAATTGTCAACGTTATCAACGTGTATATTACCGAAAATTTAGGCTGGGGTACGACCAACGATCTGCGCTTTGAATTGGCGCGTTACTGCCTGGGGTTGGATATGTCTTTCCATACTTCGCACACCCCAGGGGAAATGATTGAGCGCCTGGATGGGGATGTGATGGCGCTGTCGAACTTCTTCTCGCGCTTTATCCTGGAAGTGTTCGGCAATGGGCTGCTGATTGTGGGCATTCTCATCGTGCTGGCGTTTGATAACTGGCGCATAACCCTGGCGTTGTCTATCTTTGTGGTCGTTACCGTGACGATTTTGCTGCGGCTTGCCAATATCGCCGTGCCGGCATGGGAAGCGGAACGCCAATCCAGCGCGAGCTTGTTTAGCTTTTTGGAAGAACGCCTGGCAGGCACTGAGGATATTCGCTCGAACAATGCCAAGGAATATGTGCTGAATCGCTTCTATCGCCTGACGCGCGACCTGATGAAGCGAACCATCACCGCGGGGTTGAAGCTCAATATTCTGCTGAATACCACCTGGTTGATGTTTGCAGTGGGGACGGCGCTCTCTTATTTGATGGGGGCATGGCTCTACCGCGCGGGTATGATTTCGATTGGCACTGTGTATATGGTGGTGTATTACACCGGGATGCTGTATTGGCCGCTGGATCGCATCACCCAACAAATGCAAGACTTGCAGAAGGCGGGCGCAAGCCTGATCCGCATTATGGGCTTGCAGCGGATTGAGGGGAAAATCCCAGGAGAATCGAGCTTTGGCGTGCCGGAAAAAACCATACTGCCCACCGGTGCGATTGGGGTTGCCTTTGAGGGCGTTACCTTTGGCTACAACGATGATCCCAAGGTGGAAGAACAGAAATCTATGCGCCCATTGCGCGGATCCTTGGCGGAAAAGAAGTGGTTGGAAGATCAGGGAAAGAGCGATGATAAAGAGTTGGTGCTGCAAGATATTACTTTTCACCTGAAGCCGGGGCGGGTATTGGGGTTGCTCGGACGCACCGGCTCTGGGAAGACCACGCTCACGCGCCTGCTGTTCCGTTTATATGACCCTGAAAAGGGGGAAATCCTGTTAAGCGGCGGCGATCATGTTTTACACCCGATGAATGATGTGTCTGTGCAGGAATTGCGCCGCCGGGTGGGCATGGTGACCCAGAATATTCAGTTATTTAATGCCACAGTCCGCGAAAATTTGGCATTTTTCAGCGGCGCGGTGACGGATGAGGATATGCTAGAGGCAATTCACAGCCTGGGATTGAATAAATGGCTGGATGCGCTGCCCAAAGGGTTGGATACAGAGCTAGAGTCGGGCGGCGGTGGGCTTTCCGCAGGCGAGGCGCAGCTTTTGGCGTTTACACGCATTTTCTTGCGTGACCCTGGCTTGGTGATTTTAGATGAGGCAACTTCGCGGTTGGATCCGGCTACGGAATACCTGATTGAGCAGGCGGTTGGGAAATTGGTGCAAAATCGCTCGGCTATTATTGTGGCGCACCGCCTGGGTACGGTGCAGCGCGCAGATGATATTCTCATTTTGGAAAATGGTCATATCGTTGAATATGGCGAACGGACAAAGCTGGTAGAGGATACCTCTTCACGCTTTTATCATCTATTGCAAACAGGCATGGAAGAGGTGCTGGTATGACCGAAGCGGTTGTCGACGACCCAAAAGAAAAGAAAGCGACCCCTCCCAAGGATTCCTGGTATTACTTCTGGAACATGGTGCGCTTTTCGCCCAGAATATACCTGGGGCTCACTCTGCTGCGTATTTTTTCGTTTGCGGTGGCGCGTCAGGCGGGCGGGCTGCTGCAACGCGAATTCTTCAATTCACTGACCCGACCGGCGAATATTGGCTTTAATGCCGAAACAGTGGCGGCGATTGTGGTTGGGTTGGCGCTGGCAAACGCTGTTTCGATCTTCGCGGATATTTACCTGCATTTTCAGGCTTGGTTCCGCACCAATTCGCTGCTGCGCAAGAATTTGCTGACCCGCATTTTGGATCGCCCCGGCGCGCATGCAGTGCCTTATTCCCCTGGCGAAGCCATCAGCCGCTTCCGCGATGACGTGAATAATGCTACAGATTTTACCCTTAATGTACCATTTGTGATCGGCATGGCGCTGTTTGGAGTAGTCGCCATTATCACGATGCTGCAAATCAGCGTGGTGGTGACGATGGTGGCATATATTCCGTTTGTCGCACTTATTTTGTTGGGCAACTGGTTTATGAAGCGCGCTGAAAAATACCGTGACGCGAACCGCAAGGCTTCCGGCAAGGTAACAGGCTTCATTGGCGAAATTTTCGGCGCGGCGCAAGCAGTGAAGGTGGCTACAGCGGAGCAAGACGTGTTGGAGCGTTTCCGCCGATTGAATGATACCCGGCGTAGCGCAGCCATCAAAGATACCCTGTTCAATGCGGCGATCAATTCGGTCATTTGGAACTTCTCGAACGTCATTACCGGGGTGATTTTGCTGTTGGTGGCTTCTCAATTGGATGCTAGCCGTGTGGGCGGGGCGAAGATGAGCCTGGGGGATTTCTCGCTTTTCATTTATTACCTGGGCTTCACTACGGAGTTAACCGCTTCAGCAGGCATGATGATGGCGTTCTTCAAACAGGCGGGCGTCTCTTTGGGGCGCATGATTTTGCTGCTGCAAGGGGCGGATCCGCACAGCCTGGTGAAGCATACCTCTGTTTATTTGAGCGGGGATTTGCCGGAGATGCCTCACTTTGTCAAGACGAAGTATCATCACTTGGACGACCTTGAGGTGAAAGACCTGAGCTACGTCTTTGAAGAGAGTGGTCATGGGGTAGAGAATATTAATATGCACCTGAAACGGGGGACGTTCACGGTGGTGACGGGCAGGATTGGTTCGGGTAAAACTACGCTGCTGCGCTCGATCCTGGGATTATTGCCGAAACAAAAGGGCGACCTGTATTGGAATGGGGAAGTGATTGCGGATCCGGCAACGTTCTTTGTGCCGCCGCGCAGCGCATATACTGGGCAGGTGCCGCTGCTGTTCAGCGAAACCATCCGCGAGAATATCCTCATGGGGTTGCGCGAGAAAGAAGTGGACATTAATAACGCGGTGAATCTGGCGGTGATGGACAAAGACATCGTTGATCTGGATCACGGGTTGGATACGATGATTGGCTCGAAGGGCGTAAAAATCTCAGGCGGACAACGGCAGCGCACGGCGGCGGCGCGGATGTTTGTGCGTCAGCCAGAGCTGCTGGTGCTGGATGACCTCTCATCCGCGTTGGATGTGGAAACGGAACGCCAATTGTGGGACAGGGTGTTTTCGATGGAGGGCGTCACCGTGTTGGCTGCCTCTCACCGGAGACCTGCCTTGCGCCGTGCGGATCATATCATCGTGTTAAAGGATGGCAAGATCGAAGCTGAGGGAACGTTAGATACCTTGTTGGCAACCTGCGAAGAAATGCAGCGTCTGTGGCAGGGCGAACCGATATAAAGGATGGATCAAAAAGAGAGGTTTGGGAATGCCCAAGCCTCTCTTTTTGATCCATCCCCAATGAACCTTAATTTTTCTGAAGTTCAAAATCGTTCAAAGCTCGGTTCTGCGCGTGGATATTTTCGACGGGCGTATCCAGGGGGATTTCGCAGCCAGTGGCGCTGATGCAGCGATTGCCTCCGGCGAGCAGGTTTTGCCAGGTGGCAGCGTAGACTTCTTCGGGCGTGCCTTGCAGCATGATGCGCACCGGGTCAAAGTTGCCGCACAGGACGGGGTGGTTGGGGTGTTCTGCAAAGACTTTGGCAGCCATCCCATAATCTACCATCCAATCAACGTCAATAATATCCGCGCCTGAGTCTGCCATGAAGGGGACGATTTTACTGGTGTTACCGCAGATGTGCAGTCGTCCTAATGCGCCCATGCTTTTGATAGCGGCAAAGATGCGCTGTTCATACGGCAAGGCAAAGGTTTTGTACATTTTTGGAGAAACGGTGGAGGCAATGGCATCGCCCAAGCCGATGATGTGCGCGCCAGCCTCAATTTGGATACGCGCGAAAGCAATTTCGGTTTCGGTCAACAGCTCCAATACCTCGCATAGCCATTCTGGGCGGTCGTAGAGATCCATAAGCAGGGCAGAGTCGCCGCGCAGATCGTTGGCTTCTGCGAGCGCGCCTTCCACCCATCCCATAATGGGGACGGTATCGCCCAACTGCTCTTTGAGCAAGCGCACCGCTTCCAGGCGGTCATTCATGCGTCCGCCAGCAGTGGATAGGGGCGGCTTGAGCTTTTGCAAGTCATCAGGAGATTCCAGCAGCGGACGCAGCCGCTTGGGCAGTCCGTCTTCAGGGAACTCCACTTCCAAGCCCCAGTCCACGGATTCGCGGAAGGGGTCCGAGAGGGTTTGAGCAATGTCGAGATGAAAATCTTCGATCATCGCCAGGTTCATTTGCACCAGGGTGCGGTAATCTAGCAAGTAACTGCGCATAGTCGCCCCAATATAATGTGCGCCATACGCCATGATAATATCAAAATTGGGGGCGTGGTCTACCGGCTTACCTTGCATGCGCAGGTGGAGGCGTTGAAGGGAAGTGATCGTCATGCGCTACTCCTCAAGCAGGTAATGGATGGCTTTTTCCATGGAATGGTAAGAGGGAAGCTTGTAGCCGGGGGGCGGCTCCATCGCTTTGCGTCCACCGCCATATTGCAGGAGAACATCTTGTACCAGGGCAGCTTTACGGAATCCATTGAGCACATCGCGCCCCATGCCGCGCAGCACCTGGAGAACGTCATTGCTGGCAGGTAGGAAGCCAGTCAGGTCTATCAACAGGACGGCTTCCTGCGGTTTGAATTGGATCAGTGTATTTTTGAGTTTTTCCGCTGCTCTGCTGATTTCATCACGGTTTACGAGACCGTTGAGCGTTAGCGTGACAAGCTTCTTTTCGTTATCAACATTCACTTCAGTCATATTTCCCTCGCTATTATGATTGTAGCGGAAGAAAGCATGGCGCGAAAGGATTTTTGAGCGAGCAAATTAAGGCGCTGCGGAGGAATCTTTCAACGCAAAGGTGTACAGGTAGCTTACCAGTGCATCCATCTGATTTTCGGTGAAGATCGGTCCCCAGTATGGCATGCCGGTTCCCATGCCGCCGCGAATGATTTTGCCTTGCAGCAGGGCAGGGCTAGCTCCCAAAAGGTGAGTAGGGTCTGTAAAATCGGGGGGACGCACGAGGCTATGCCCCATTGTGCCATGTGTCATGGCAGGCAGTCCGCGCACCATGACGCCATCGCCTTTGCCAGTTTCGCCATGACAGGCGGCGCAGTTGGTTGTGTATAATTTTTGTCCCTGAGTGATTTTCTCTGAGGTGGTTTGAGAATGCCATATCCAGGCAACCGTGTTCCATAAGTCTGCGTCACTCTGTGATTTTAAAGCGGACGCGGCACGCAGCTGCTTCCACATAGATTGTGGGCTATTGGTCAGATAGGTGGTACGAGTAGCGAGGTCGGCGGGAATCTGGCTGGTGAATGCACCGGCGGCATTGGCGGAAGGGAGTTGAGAGGGAAGAATGGTTGCATCATGCGCGGCATCCAGGTCTAAAGCTAATTTTAGGAACAAAGGTTGTGGGTCAGGTGGGATGGGCTGCCCTGTGCCGGTGACTTCAATCGTGCCACGCATGCGCCAGTGATTAGGTCCGCACCAACGGTCGCAGTAGAAGGTATATTTGCCAGGGCGATCAAAGGTGAGGGTCGTATCTACGTATTCACCGGGCTGGATTTCAAGGGTTGGCTGATCTGACTTGCCTATGGAAAACCCATGCACCACATCGTCACTAGTAATGTGCAGATGGAGAGGCTTGCCGACCTGCGCCTGGATCGTATCTATGTTCCAGCCGCCATTTTCAGGCATACGCGCGTGGAGTTCGAGGGTATTGGCTGAGGCGGCTTTTGAAATCCACCAACCCCCAAGCGGGATGGCAACGGCGAGAAGCAAGAAAAAGATCACCAATGAGCGGGCAAAGAGTTCTTTACGCATTTGTTTATCCAATTAATAACCATAACATGCTGATGGTAAAAATCAGGGCAAAGAAAATAAGGGGAGCTGCCTGGCGGAGGGAAGAGGCGAGTTGACGCGCTACCCGCGCGGACCAGGTAAGTCCGATGATTAAGATTACCAGCTGAAGCAGCAGCCCAAAAGTAGTCGTTTGTCCTACGCTGGCAGATGCTGACAGATTTAACCAGTTCCATCCCCAGCCCAACGGGTCAGAGATGATCGGCAGCACGTAGGGGAATTTGACAAAGGCGAACGAGATGGTGAATGCAATCCAAGCCATAAGACCCAAGGGGACGAGTACCTGACTTTGCGCCGCAAGCCGTTGTTTGAAGGTTTCTTTTGATGGAGAAATACGCGCTGCCAACCAAACCGCGCCAGCATAGAACCCCGGAAGGATGAAAATTGCGAAGGACAAGAAACTGGCGGCAAAAAGAAACCAGGGCAGGCTGCCAATTTGATAAGCAGCCATCTTCAACTGCCCCCACGGACCGAGAAAAACCGCTGAGTCCACCAACGCGCTGGCAAGCATGACGAGCGCAAGGAACGCCTCACCAAGTGAATGGCGACTGCCGGGTTGTAGGTCGCTGCCCCAAGGGCGGAGGTTGACGGCGATGTTATCCTGCGGGCAGACGCGCAGGCATTCCATACATAACCCACAATTTGCGCTGCTTTTGAGAGCAAGCGGGTATTGTCCCCAGGGGCAGTTTGTATAGCAAGTCTTTTCGGCGTGATTGGCGCAGACATCGGGGTCTTTGACGCGCACCTCAACCGGTCCTGCCTGGGCGTATAAACCGGTAAACCCGCCGATCGGGCAGAGGTTATTGCAGAAGGAGCGGCGTTCAAAAAGCAGACTTAACCCAAAGGCAAGCAGGAGGATCAACAGCAGGACGATTGCCGTCACCTTGGCTGAGGTCAACGTGACTGCGCCCATCAGTCCAATGAGCAAAAACCCACCAGCCTGCAACCAGTTGCCGCGCAAAAAGCGGGGCCAGCGTTTTGCCAAGCCCACGCCCTTGCCATGCGGTTCTAAGATGCCACCGCGCTGCAACCATTCACCCGGCATGGGGATGGGGCAAATGCTGCACCAGGAACGTCCGCCAAAGGGAATAAAAATTAACTTTAGGGCGCTCCACCAGGCAATCCAAACAAAAATGATGGCAAAATTATGGCTTCCTACGGCAGAACCCATCAACCCTGCAAGGATGGTGAAGACAAACCCCGCCAGGGCGATGGCGCGCAGCAGAAATTGGGGCCAGCGGCTGCGTAATAGAAAGCGCGCCCAAGGGAAACGGGTGAGGTCGAGGCGAGTCATACAACACCGCCAGAATGAACGGAGGGCGAGGAGGATGGTCGAAGCAACCCGATGCCGATGAGGATAGATACCACGCCTAAAAGGATGGCGCGGATGAGCAGCAGATCCGGTCCGACATGCAATTTACCTACCATAAAGGGATGTAAATTGCCGCAGGCGGCGGAACAGCGAAAACGAAATACGCCCGGTTTATTGGCAACGAATGTACCGACTGCCGTCTGACCAGGGTCCGAAGTAATGTTGAAATCGTAACCATCCAAGGAGAAGCCATGCACTACATCTGTTGAAACCAATTCAATCGTGACTTTATCGCCTGGGTTGACGGTCACTTCGCCTGGGGTAAATTGGAACATACTGGCTTCCACGCGAATATGACGCTCAATGGGAGGTGGGGCGAAGGTTGGCAAGGGGAGAAAGAGAATTAGCAAAGCGAGCAGGGCGAACCCCATTTGCCATTTCCATTTTTGAAAGAAGGTCATTCCAGTATGCCAGAAATTAAGTTGAATGGATATCATATTCATTTTACTGAGCAGGCGGCATATTAGAAGGGCCATACTGCGAGAAGGTTTGATCAATAGACTGCCGCATGTCCTTAAGCGATTTGCCTTCACGAGTCATTTTCATCACCTGCTGGGTGATGTCCACGCAGATCGAGCAGCCCAGGGCGTGGGTATCATACACGATGGTGCCATCCGCTTTCACTTCTTTGATGTAGCAGTCGTAATTCGAGGTATGCCCGGCTTTGCCGCAACCGCAGTAGCAGGGAATGTTCTTCATAATTTCAGGGTGAGCGGCGGCAAATACATACGCGTCTTGGACGCTGGAGGAAGCATGCTTCATTTCGTCTGGCAAGTCATTCGCCGTTATGTTTTTTCCGCCTGTGGCAGAAGTGGATGGGCTGCTGCACCCTGCAAGCACTGAGAAAACCAGTAAAACAGTAATAACAAGCAGTAAACTACGAGAACGAGTAGACAAGGAATTCATTTTACCCTCACAAAGTTGTATAAATAGGATGATATGCCTTAAATGGCAAAATCAAGAGGAAGAGCCGGGAAGTGATTTTCGATGGAAGAAATGACCCATTCTGGAAGCGAAAGGTCACTGGCATTTTCTACATGAGCGTCCATCTGACTGGCAAGCGCAGACAAATCAGCCAGGGTGATGGCGTTGAGATATTCCGTAATCAGATTATTCAACCCGCCCCAAAGCAGCTGTGCAGCGCAGTGATGGGTTCGCGGGCAGACTGCCTCTTCCTTACACCCTTGTCCTTCATCCAGAAGGCAAGGGACAACTGAGAGCGGACCTTCTACCGCGGTCAGAATTTCAGCCACATGAATATCTTGGGCGGGGCGCGCTAATTTGTATCCGCCGCCGGGACCCATGATGGAATAGGTGAGACCTGCGCGGGAGAGCAAGCGAAATAACTGGGCAAGGTATTCGCTCGAAAGCGCTTGATGATCGGCAATTTCCTGGCGTTGGAGCGGGTTTTGCTGCCCATGTAAAGAAAGGTCGAGCATAGCGCGTAGGGCATATCGCCCGGCAGTTGAAATTCTCATACACGTCTCCTATAAGTTGATAAAATAACGATACAGTCGTTGAGTATATTCGTCAATTACTAAAATATACCTCTTTCCTCATAACATTTGTCACCTTGGGCATGTTCTGAATCAAAAAGCTCCACGCTGATTCTTCTGCGTGGCGCTTTTTGCGGGGAAGCAGGGTGCGAGGTTAGGCTTTTGCGAGCGCCTGGTCGAGGTCCCACAAAATATCGTCAATATCTTCCAATCCAATGCTCAGGCGGACAAAGTCAGGGGTGACGCCCGCGCTGCTTTGCTGTTCTTCATTCAGCTGGCTGTGAGTGGTAGTGGCGGGGTGAATCGCCAGGCTTTTGGCATCGCCAACGTTTGCCAGGTGACTGAACAGTTGAAGCGCTTCGATGAACCTTTTGCCAGCTTCTGCGCTGCCCTGAATGCCGAATCCTAAGATTGCGCCGGGTCCCTTTGGTAGGTATTTCTGCGCGGCGGCGTGATCAGGGCTGCTCTGCAAACCAGGATAACTGACCCAGGCAACCTTGGCGTGCTTTTCGAGGTGTTCCGCTACTCTTTGCGCGTTTTGCACGTGACGATCCATGCGCAGACTGAGTGTCTCCAACCCTTGCAAGAGTAAGAAGGAGTTGAAGGGGGAAATGCAGCCGCCGAAATCCCGCAAGGTTTGGACGCGCGCCTTAAGGATGAAGGCAGGCGCGCCCAGGGTGGCGTAAACCAAGCCGTGATAGGAATCATCGGGCTGGTTGAAGTTCGGGAAGCGCGGGTTGCCAGCCCATTGGAAATTACCGCCATCAACAATTAGTCCACCAATGGATGTGCCATGCCCACCAATGAATTTTGTAGCGGAATGAACGATGATATTTGCGCCTAACTCGAACGGACGGCAGAGGTAGGGCGTGGCAAAGGTGTTGTCAATCATCAGAGGAATGCCCGCTTCCTGAGCGATTTTGGCAACTTCCGCAAAGGGAAAGACGTTGATCCTTGGATTGCCAAGGGTTTCGCCATAAATAATCTTGGTATTGGGACGAATGGCTTTGCGGAAATTCTCGGGGTCTTTGGGGTCTACAAAGGTGACGTCAATGCCCAGGCGGGGCAGCGTATAGGCGAACTGGTTATACGTGCCGCCATACAGGGTGGCTGCGCTGACGATATGATCGCCAGCCTGGCAGAGGGTGAAGATCGCTTGTACCTGTGCGGCATGCCCAGAACTGACTGCCAACGCGCCAACCCCGCCTTCCAGGTCAGCGATGCGCTGTTCAAACACATCGGAAGTAGGGTTCATAATGCGGGTATAGATATTGCCCATCTCTTTGAGGGCGAATAAATTTGCGGCATGTTCTGTATCGCGGAATTGATATGAGGTGGTTTGATAAATGGGCACCGCGAACGCGCCGGTGGTGGGGTCAGGGTGTTGACCCGCGTGCAGCTGGCGGGTGTTGAAACCGAATTTGTGTTCGTTGGATGATTCAGTCATGGTTCGTCCCTTTCAATCCTATGTAAATCTGTGAATACGGTTAATAAAAAACCTCTTCTCGTTAAGAGAAGAGGTTAACAAAACATAGTCCAAATGCTGGATGTTCCTTAAAGCCTCCTCTCATCTTCCAGAATGATACTCTGCAGGAATTGGCACCATATTCGCTGAACTGGTTGCCGAGGCTTCAAAGGGCCTGTCCCTCCGCCTCTCTGGATAAGAGCACTTCTATTCAGTTGTTGGAGAAAATCATAGCATAATTTTTTTGAAATGCAATACCTAAAAAGGGGATAGCAAGGGCGATTTTCTTTTCACCCTCTTATTTTGTGGCTTTTTTGGGAAGAATAGCGTCTTTTTCATATTCTAAGAGTTGCCGTTTGCGTTCTGTTCCCCACCGGTAGCCGCTGAGGCTGCCATCCGAACGAACGATGCGATGACAGGGAATTAACACGGCAATTTGATTGGCGGCACAGGCTTGCGCCACTGCCCGCGCTGCTTTGGGATTCCCTGACTGAGCGGCAAGTTGATGATACGTCAGCGTTGTCCCACAGGGGATGGATTGCAGAATCTGCCAGATGCGCTTCTGAAAGGGCGTGCCTTGAACATGGAGTGGCAAGGTCATGGCGCGGGTGGGGGATTCAAAGAAGAGGGTTACTTCTTCAGCCCAGCGGTGTAAAAAGCTGCTGTCTGCGGCTTGAACTGCCTCTGGAAAGCGTGCGCAAAAGTTTGATTCCAATACCTGCGCGCTTGATCCCAATTCCAGATGAGAAATGCCCGTTTCGCTTGCAGCTAAGAGCGCTACGCCCAAATAGGTTTGAAAAGTGGTATAGGTGATGCTCACAGAGTTCCCCTTTTTAGAAATATAGGTGGTTACGGGCCAGGTGGAAATTGCTTTGACCCAACGACTGTCGTATTATCGCCGCCCGGCACGCCGCTATCCACAATTTGATTGCCATATACATCCGTGACGCGGAATTTGTACGGTCCTGCGCCCATGCCAGCGGATTCGACAAAGTAATTGTACCCTGTGCGGGCAACGGTGACGTACTGACTTTTTGAATAATCAAAGTATTCAAATTTGGCAATAGGGTTGCGATGGTTGCGAATCTGAACCGCCGTCCACCATTGGTTGCTGCCATCCTTGAAATGATACAAGATGGGTCCGCTGATTTCAGGGCTGATGACCTGCCAGGTGATAGGGACACGCCCCTTTGCAAGGTCGTCAATTTGAGTAAAAGCCTGTGGGCTTAAATCCAAATGACCTGCGCTACACCCGGGGCAGAGGTCTACAATGCGAACAGTTATCGAACCTTTCGCGCCGGTAACGCGCACATACTCGCCACAGACGGACGCCTGGTTATATTCATCGGCATTCATGGCTGCCACCATCAGGTCATTGGGGGAAGAACCAAAAGTACATGCCCCATTGCCGTCCGCCTCCGTGTAGTAGGTGGCGATGCCAGTATGCACAGGGTTGGGCGTGGAAGTGGACGATGGGATGGGGGTTGGAGAGGCGGTATCGGTTGGACTTGGGGTGGGGGTTGGCGTGGGATGACTGGCGGCAATGATGGGAAGCACAACATGGTAGGGAAGGTTACTCTGAGCAGACGCGCCATGCGCCTGGGTTGTGATAAACAGGAGACAGAGAAAACTGTAGAGTAGTTTATTACGCAAAAGATAACGAATGGACGGATTCATCAAAGGGTAGGTATCCTTTTCTGGTTGAACCGGGTGGCTGGGGATAGGCTGAAATGCGGCTCAAAATAGGTTGACTGATGACCCTATCATACAATCCTCTCACCCTTTTTGGGTTATTTATGGAGAATGTTAGGAAATTGATATGCTTGCTCTTCTTTTCGCCCTATGGTAAGATTCATTTGGTAAGGAAAAACGACCAATCCTAATCAAGAAAGGGGAGAATTTGATGACTGAATTACGAAGAACTGCACAAGCTGTCTGGTATGGGGATTTGCGCGGGGGGAATGGCAAGATTAGCGCATCAAGCAAAGTATTCCAAAACGCTGATTTTTCTTTTGCCACTCGTTTTGAAAATACGCCCGGCACAAACCCTGAAGAGTTGATCGCAGCTGCCCATGCGTCTTGTTTTAGCATGGCATTTGCCAACATGTTGGCTCAGAAGGGATTTCACCCCGAAAGTATTCAATCAAGCGCCACTTGCGTTCTCAGTTCAAAGAAAGAGGGCGGTTTTCGGATCAGCAAGATGGAATTGGTGACGGAAGGCAAAGTGCCGAATATTGACGAGGCAACTTTCAAACAGATTGCTGAGGAAGCCTCAAAGGGTTGCCCCATCTCGGTGCTTTTGCGCCCTGGCGTGGATGAAATTACGGTAGACGCTCGCCTGGTGTAAATATCCGGTCAAGAAAGAAGAGGAAGCTATTTGGTTGATGATTGCATATCATCAACCAAATGGCTTCTTTTTGTTAAATCATGAGTATGTGGGGGTAGCGTTTTCGTAGCGGAGAGGGAAAGATCGTACCTCTCGACTACTAAAACGCTACCCCCACTGAAACTAAGCTATGGAAGCAAGGATTGAATTTATTTGTAATAATGCCTGGCGGTTGCTGCGAAAATGAACCGCGTGCATTCCTACCTGACGAGCAGCATCCACATTTTCAGCGATGTCATCCATAAATAACGCCTGACCTGCCTCTACCCCCATCTGTTGCAAGGCATAATGATAAATAAGCGGGTCTGGTTTTGCCATGCCGGTCTCTGCGGAGATAATCACCTGATCCGCCCATTGTTCCATGCCAAACGCCTGACAAAAGGTGCTGCGAAATTCGCTGGCGGCATTGGTCAGAATGGCTGTGCGGTAGTGAGTCCGCAATTGTTTTAGCAGATTAATCATGGGCAGGTTCAGGCGGCGGGGGGTGAGCGAGCGGTTGCGCATTTGGTGCAGCCAATGTTTGCGCACGCGCAGCTTGATCGCCAACGCATCCCATAAATCTGATTCGGGAATTTTTCCGCTCATCACATCCTTCACATAAGGCGATTCACTCGGTGAAAGGTAAAGCCCCCAGAGGACTTCATCTTTGGGCGCGCCAAACAGACTTTGAAAGCGGATTAACCAGCGTATATCGGGCGTTTTGTAAAGAACGCCGCCAAAATCAAAAATGACTGCCTGAATGCTCATGCGGTACGGTTGACCCAGCGATCCGGGGCAGAAGGAGAGTCAAAACTGCGAAGTTGGTCAAGCAGAGCAGCCGGCTCGGTATGACTGACCAGCAATACCTGATGTTCTGCGTAGATAAAGCCTTCTTTGAGGGCTTGCTGCACCATTGCCAGCAGTGGATCAAAGTAGGCGCGGATATTGAGCAGCCCGACCGGCTTAGTGTGCATCCGCAACTGCGCCCAGGTGAGCGTCTCGAAGAGTTCATCAAATGTGCCATAGCCGCCAGGCAACGCGATGAACGCATCGGCTAATTCGCTCATGCGTGCTTTGCGCTGCTGAATGTGATCCATCACCTCCAGGCGCGTCAGCCCGGTATGCACCAGCCTGGAAGTGTTGAGGTTGGTTGGAATTACGCCAATCACTTCCCCATGCGCTTCGAGCGCGCCATCCGCAACGGCGCCCATCAATCCGGTTTTGCCTCCGCCATAGATCAAGCGAATGCCTTGCTGTGCCAGGGTATTCCCCATCAGGCGCGCTTGTTCATAGTATTCTGGGTTCAGGTGATCGGCGGAGCCGCAATAGACGCAAATGGATTGAATGAGGGAGCGTTGAGGTGTCATCATAGGGTGTATTTTAAGGGATAAGGGATGGATTGTGCAAGGGAAACGAAAAGGGATATTTTAAATAATCGGTCAAAATATGTCATAATTTGATATGATATAATCGGTTTCTGGTACGAGGGGACTTTGTCTTATAAAATGGGGAATTTGTGTAAAAAATGAGTGAAATAATGCTCTATTTTCATTCTTGCCAAAACAATGAGAGTTGTAGTACAATAGTTCTAAGGCTGATGAGTAGAACATAGGATTCCCTCCTATCTAGTTGAAGAGACGCTGCACAAAAAGAAGAATGGAGTAACGGAGTTATGACAACGAGATATAACGCGGACCAAATCGTTGAACTAGAGTTTTTGGAAGCTGTCCGGCGGCGCCCAGGGATGTATATTGGCAATAATAACATTCACGGGCTGCACCATATCTTACTGGAAGTGGTGGATAACTCAGTAGATGAGGCGATGGCAGGGTTTGCTTCGCGTATTTTGGTTAAGATCGAAGAAGATGGCACGATTTCAGTAGATGACGATGGGCGCGGGGTGCCGGTTGAGTATAAGCCTGAAAGCGGCATGAGCGCGCTGACTCAGGTGCTGCTGAAGCCACATGCGGGCGGTAAATTTGGTGGGGATGATTCTGCGTATAGTTCTTCGGGTGGTTTGCATGGCATTGGTCTGAAAACCACCAACGCTTTCTCTTCGTTCTTAGAGGTAGAAGTCCGGCGCTACGGTCTTGTTTTTCGGCAGCGGTTTGAAAATGGCGGCTTGCCGGTGACGAGCGTGGGGATTTATGATGTAAATGGGTTGCGGATTGGCGAAATCAACGACTTTACAGGAATCGCGGTGGATAAGCGCGATTACGCCACTGCGTTGGTGGTGCATGGTCGCAAAAAAGCAGTGCAAATTGACCCTGAGCAAAAGAGCGGCACGACCTTCCGCTTCCGACCGAACCGCGCCTGGTTTTCAAAAGACATGGAATGGCTGCACCCGGATACGGAAGTGCCGTGGGATTTTGAACGCCTGGATATGCGCTTCCGCCAGGTGGCGCACCTATACCCGGGCGTGCGCCTGGAATTTACCGACTTGCGCAAAGATGCTGACCATGAACCGCATCTTTATTTCTCAAAATTAGGGTTGATTGACTATATTGCTTACCTGAATGAAGGCGTATCCGCCTTGCACAAGCCCATTTTCTTTAAAGATGTGGTTGAAGTAGAAATCGAGAATAAAAAAGGCAATGTGGAGTTGGAAGTTGCCTTGCAATATGCCGGAGAAGAAACGCAAATTTATTCCTTTGTGAATGCCATTCCCACCCCATCCGGCGGTACGCATATCACTGCCTTTAAAGCAGGGTTAACGCGCGCCGTAAAGCAGTTTGCTACCAATAAGAAGCTGATTAAGGGCGAGGATGACGTGCGTGGGGATGATGCTTTGCTGGGGTTGACGGCAATTGTCAAAGTGACCATGACCGGCACGCCGCAATTTTTATCCCAGACGAAAGAGAGCCTCACCAGCCCGGAAGTGCAGGGTCCTATCCTCTCGGTGACGTACAGCCAGATGAGCGAATATCTGGAAAAGAATATCCCCATTGGCAAAATCATTGTCAATCAGGCGCTGGCGGCGGCGCGCGGACGGGAAGCGGCTTCGCAGGCGCGCAAGCTGGTGATTCGCAAATCCGCGATGGATGCGGGCGAATATGTGTTGGGCAAGCTGGCGGATGTGCAGCGGCGCGGCGGCAATACGATTGTTCCCTTGGAATATACTGCCATTTATTTGGTCGAAGGCGACAGCGCAGGCGGCTCTTGCAAGCAGGGGCGCGACTCCCGTTTTCACGCCATTCTTCCACTGCGTGGAAAAATCCCGAACGTAGAGAAGATGAATATCAATGAAATTCTGAAGAATCGTGAAATTGCCTCCATTGTTGCGGCGGTCGGCACAGGGGTCGGCGCGGATTGTGATGTGTCACTGATGCGGTATGGACGCATCTCGGTGCTGGTGGATGCGGACGTGGACGGCAGTCACATTGCTACGCTGCTTTCCACCTTATTTTACCGAACGATGCGACCGGTGATTGAGGCGGGGCGGTTTTTCATTGCCAGACCGCCGCTGTATATGATCCGCAACGTAAAAAGCAAAGAGACGCGCTACGCCTATTCTGAGGATGAGCGCAGTGAGATTGAAACCGAATGGGATTTGAGCAACGTTACGGTGCAACGGTATAAGGGTTTGGGTGAAATGAACCCGGAACAGCTGCGCGAAACGGTTTTTGTCATCCCTGAAAGCGCGGGCGGGAAGGGGAGTAAACGCCCCAAGAAGAGCGGTAAGAATAGCAGTGGCAAAAATAGTAATGGCGCGGCGACTGTTACACCAACAGAGCATCCTTTGACGATTACAGATTTTGCCAGCCGAGATTTGCGCATGGTGATCGAAGACGTACATCGTACCCGCTCTTTAATTGAGCAGTTGATGGGGACGGAAGTGGGTCCGCGCAAAGAATGGTTGATGAAGGTGGACTGGACAGAAGAGGAATAAACGATGGCAACCCTTGAACCCAATGAGAACACGATTCAGGAACAACCTCTGGATCATTTTATGGAAGAAGCATACCGCCGCTATGCGGTATTGACCATTTTGGATCGCGCTTTGCCGGATGTGCGGGATGGCATGAAGCCGGTGCAGCGGCGCATTCTGTATGCCATGGGGGATATGAACCTGATTCACGCATACCCGCACCGTAAATCGGCGCGCGTGGTGGGGGAAGTGTTGGGCAAATATCATCCGCACGGCGATCAGTCCGTGTATGATGCGATGGTTCGCATGGCGCAGGATTTTTCGATGCGGATGCCGCTGATTGATGGGCAGGGCAACTATGGCTCGATTGATGGCGACAGCGCCGCTGCTATGCGCTATACCGAAGCGCGCCTGACCAACCTGGGCGAAAGCATGTTGGATGACCTGGAAAAGGACACCGTAGATTGGCGACCAAATTTTGACGGTTCGCTGCGTGAGCCAACCGTATTGCCTGCCCGTTTCCCGAATCTGCTGGTGAATGGCGCGTCAGGGATTGCAGTAGGAATGTCCACCAATATTTTGCCGCACAACCTGGGGGAAGTTTGCGATGCTGCTATTTATTTAGCAAAGAACTGGGCTCGCCAGGATAAGGTTACAACCGCTGATCTGATGAAGTTTGTGCCCGGACCTGATTTGCCAACCGGTGGGCTGCTATATCGCTACCGCGTGAATGGCGATGAGAAAAAAGTGGACATGATCGAACGCGCCTACGAGACCGGCAATTCTACGATGGTCTGCCAGGCAAAGGCGGATATTCAGGATATTGGTGGGGGGAAGTCGGAGATTATCGTCACCGAGCTGCCCTATCAGGTGCAGAAGACCACGATCTTAGAGCGTATCGCCGCCAGCCGTGAGCGATTCCAGGGCATTACCGATGTGCGCGATGAATCAGATTTTAACGGCATGCGGATTGTGTTTGAAGTGGGGCGTGGAGCAGACCCCCAAGAGGTGTGGGAACGTTTGCTGACCTATACGCAGATGCGCGCGAGCTTATCACACAATGCACTTGCGTTGATTGTAAATGAGGAAAATGGCAAAGCCAGTCCCTGCACTTTGACGTTAATTGATTTCCTGCGCGAGTTTATCCGCCATCGCCTGCGTGTCATTGTGCGCCGGTCGCAATATGACCTGAAGCGCGCGGAAGCCCGGCTGCATATTATTGAAGGTTTGCTAAAGGCGCTGGCAAAGATTGACGAAGTGATTCGCATTATCCGTGCGTCCGAAACGACCGAATCCGCCCGCGAAAACCTGATGAAGAAGTTGAAATTGACTGAAATTCAGGCACAGGCGATTTTGGACATGCCTTTACGCCGGTTAGCTGCGTTGGAACGTCAGAAATTGGAAGACGAACGCAAAGAGTTAGATTTGCGCGTGAAAGATCTAAAGGGAATTTTGGAATCGGAAGAGCGAAGATTGAGTATTGTGGTCAAAGAGACGCAGGAGATCAAAGATCGCTTCCCATCCAAACGGCGCACATTTATTGTAGATGCCGAAGAGGGACATCAGGCGCGGGTGACAATGGCGGATTTGGTGGTGCCAACGGAGGCGCAGATCATCCTGGTCATGGCGGATTCAGTGCAGCGCATGAACGTAAAAGACTTCCGCGATAACGTCACCCGCATGAAACCTTCCCCTCGCGCGGCGGAAATCCCCTTATGTAAAGTGACGGTATTGCCCGATCAGGTGGTAGCGCTGATTACCAACCGCGGCAGAGTGTGGCGCGGCAATGCTGGTCGGCTTAATTTGCAATCCACCTCGGCGGAATTGGGGCTTCAACCGGATGAGAGGATCATTGGCTGTGGACTGGTCAAGCCGGGTGAAAAATTGATCCTGGTGACCCGCAGCGGATCCGTTAAGCGCGTGAACAGTGAAGATTTAACCGGTCGGGTAGAAGGCACATTCGCCCCTATGATTGGTCTGGCGGATGATCAAGATG
Organism: Anaerolineales bacterium; assembly: GCA_038206515.1. Taxonomy (GTDB): domain Bacteria; phylum Chloroflexota; class Anaerolineae; order Anaerolineales; family Anaerolineaceae; genus DSYU01. The sequence goes on from JBBRAT010000042.1 coordinate 22,773, forward strand.
AAGTGGTACTGGCAGGACTGGCAAGCGATGCCGCTCAGGTATTGATTGCCACCTCTGGTACGCTCAAGACTCCTGCGCGAATTTTGCGATTTGAATGTAGTTCGATTAATCCGCAGGCGACTCCCAATGCAAAAGGAGTTGCAGCGATAAAAGTTTTGGAAGATGTGATTTTAGGCGGGGCAATTCTTGAGCCAAAGCAGTTGAAAGGCATGGCATTGACGATGATTACCGCCCTGGGTTGGGTAAAACGAATTCCCTTAGAGGATGTGCCGGTGCAGGGGCGGGCTGGTCAGGGCGTGACAGCCTGGAAGATTACCGAGCAAAGCGGCGTGGTGGTGGGGATGGCAGCTGGTTCGCTAAAGGGTGACGTGGATATTTTCACAGCAAAGATGAAACGCCTGCGGATGGCGGTGAAGGATTTGCCTGAAGCACAACGCGCGACAAAGGGCGTTCGCTTGCAGGATATCCTCAAAGCGGAATCGCTGTTTGGAGATGAACTCATTGCAGGCGTAACGGCTGTTTAACCATCCGTTTTATCGTCCTAAGGAGCGAGAAAAAAATGCCTATTCAGCATATTATGCCAAAGATTGATGTTGAAACAGACCCTGCGTCCACGGTGGATATTTTTCACGTGGAGGAGCAGGTGGAGGTCTATAACGGGGCGTTGGCGCTGGCAATCGACCATTTGATGAACCATATCAAGGTATTGGTTGCGCTGTCTTATCTGCCTGTGACTACCGACCTAGAAAAGGCGTTGCAGCGGCACCCTGTTTTGCGTCCGGCGGATAGCCGCAAAAATTCTGCGAATAAGCTGAAACAATATGGCGGGCGGATGCCCGACCGGGTGATTTTGCAGGAATGCCAATATTTGCTGGATAGCTTGGTAGAAATTGCTCACCTGGCTGCCTGGCCCGAAACCGCAGACCAGGCGCAGCAGGAATTAGAAATTTTGCAGCGCAAAGTGCCTTTTCTGGATTATCGCTATGACAACGACCCTTATCCATCAGACGGCAGCCGCGAGGAAATCGAACCTTAGCAGCAAAATTTGGTACAGATCAGAATAAGGAAAAGTGGATGAGGATGCCCAATCGGCATTCTCATCTATTTTTCACTCATCATGTCAGGGCATGGTAAAATCACTCCTCTATGGACCGCACATACCTCAAAAACTTATTTCGCATTGCTTTACCGATTATCTTCATGAACTTTGTCAGCGCTGCCCTAAATATGATAGACATTACCATGATTGGGCAGCTTGGTGAGGTGGCGGTCGCATCGGTGGGACTCGCCAACCAGGTTTCCTTTCTGCAGATGCTCATTTTATTTGGCGTGAGCAGTGGGTCAGGGGTATTTGTTGCCCAATTTTGGGGACGCGGAGATATTGAGAATATCCATAAGGTGCAAGGAATCAGCTTGACAATGGGGTTGGCAGCGAGCAGCTTGTTTACCATTTTAGCAATTGGTTTTCCGCAATTTGCCCTGGGTGTGTTTACCAATGATCCACAGGTGATTGCGCAGGGGGCGGCTTTCTTGCGGATCGTTGGCATCAGCTACCTGACAAGCGCAGTTACCTTTAGTTTTTCAGCGGTGCTGCGTGCCACAGGCAATGTTCAAGTACCCGTTGTGGTGAGTATTGCAGCAATTCTGCTCAAGACGTTCCTCAATTATTGCCTTATTTTTGGTAATTTTGGCTTTCCAACGATGGGGATCATCGGAGCGGCGATTGCAACGGTCATTTCGCGGTTTTTGGAAATGAGCGCATTGCTGCTCATCACCTACCTGCGGAAACTGCCAACGGCGGCACATCCGCGTGAATTGTTAAGCGGATTGAATCGAAAATTCTCAGGGGCAGTGCTGAAAACTTCGTTGCCGGTCGTAATCAACGAGTCACTTTGGTCGCTAGGCGTAACGGTGTATAGTATCGTTTATGCTCATATCGGCACGCAGTCCATTGCAGCGGTCAATATTGCTGGTACGATTGAAAACCTGGCGTTTGTCCTGTTCTTTGGTCTCTCCGAAGCATGTGGCATTCTGGTTGGTCACCGCATTGGGGCGAATCAGGAAGATCAGGCATTTCTGTATGCGCGGCGCACGTTGATTTTAAGCGTTGTTGCCGCCCTATTTATGGGATTGGTCATTTTCCTCACCTCTGGCATGTTGCTCGGATTCTATAAAATCTCCGCGGAAGCCATGCAAGATACCCAAAACATCTTATTGGTGATGTCTTTGGCTCTATGGGTGAAAGTTACGAATCTGATTATCATTGTGGGCATTTTGCGCGCTGGTGGGGATACCCGCTTTTCGATGTTCCTGGATGCAGGGAGCGTGTGGCTGGTGGGTGTTCCGTTGGCATGTTTGGGCGCGTTTGTGTTCAAATTACCGGTTTATTCGGTTTATTTAATGGTGGTCAGTGAAGAAGCAGTGAAATGTGTTGTGGGCATTTGGCGATTCAGGTCACGGCGCTGGATGACAAATTTAACGCAATCGGTATGAATTTTGCCCAATACGTAAAGAATAACGCGATTTGAGTTCGCAACCAACTAAAAATTATGGTAGAATAAAAAACCAATACAAACCATGTGGATACCTACCGACCAAAATCGGTACAGGGGAGGGTAGCTTTATGATGTCAGAGAATAATGATAGTCCAATTAAAAAACGACCCTTTGATTTTGCTTTTCGCTTTGACCATCATCAGCAATTAGAGGGGAAAGCCGGGCTAGTCAAGTATGTGATTGAAGTTGCCCCGGATGGCGCTGGCGAAATGCAATGGAGGGACGAAGGACGCTATAAGCAGAATTCGTTTATCGCTTCTTTTGACGCAGAGGAAGAAGAGTTAGACCATCTTTATTTTCTGCTGTATACCGCTGGACTGCTGGAAGCCAACTGGCAGTCGCCCTCCCATGCTCCAGTAGGGATCCATCACGAACACGTGCTGATTGAAATTACATGTGGCGGGAACTGCTTTACCACCCACGCTTTTGAAGATGAGGAAGTGGTTCCGCTCCATCCAGTGATTGATAGTATCCGCAGCCTGGTTCCTCAGCGAGTATGGGAAAGTCTAGTACAGTAAAGAGATAAAAACGGCATCTGCGAAAGATGCCGTTTTTGGTTAACCTCAGAAAGATAAATTTAAACCTATGACTCAAGGGGCAGTATCAAATCTACAATGATGCCGGGTTGGTCTTCACGGTTGTACAGGTGAATTTGCCCCCCTGCGCCCCAAACAAGCGTAGCGACAGTCGCTAAACCAAGCCCCATGCCGGAAACTTCGCCGGTAAATGCTTCTTCGGCTTGATAATAGGGCACCCAAACCCGCGCCAGTTGGTCAGGTGGAATGTTAACGCCATCATCGCGGATGAGGATTTGCATTTTGCCGGGGGTGGGCTGCAATAGAAAGACCTCCATATTGGGGGCTAGCTGTGGGTGGAATTTGCGCGCATTCTCTAGCACTTCCCAGAAAATGATTTGCATTGCCACCATGGAAAGGTTCACGGACAGGCTGACGCTGTTTTCATCACGGATATGCAAGGCAACAGGCTGAAGAGAGAGTTCCTTGCTCATTTGATTAAGCATTTCCGCCAACATCTTGATTGGGAAGCATCCACCCGAAGAGGCAAGCGCAGAGGCGTGAATATATTGGGCAACGTCTTTTAGCTCTCCTTCCAGGCGGCGCGCATTGTCATCAATGCTGACGATGGTTTCCATCACTTCAGCGGGGATTTCTTTGGCATACAGAGTTTTCAACATGCCGGTAGAAAAGAGGATATTGGAAATGGGGGTGAACATCTTATGCCGAATGGCGGTTTGGAAGCTCCATCGCTCGGTTGCCATCGAGACGGCTTGCGATAATTCATGTAGCCGCACCAAGAGTTTATCCTCAGACCCCCAGGGCAAAACAAGGACAGTGACTTCCAGCCAAACGGGTTGGGATTGCGTGTTTTGGGGTTTCACCAGGTAGCGCGGCAGCCCCAAAGGGGTGGGTTGGGGCCATTCTCCCCATGCTTCCGGGGGAACGCATTCATAATAACGTTTTGCCCAATCCAGAAAAGTGCCTTGGGCTTCAGTTTCTTCATCGCCAGGCATCCCCAAAAAGGCGCGCGCTGCCGGGTTGGCATAATGGATGATCTCTTTTGAATCAATACTCATATAACCATCGGAATCGTTATCCACCACCCAAACAAAACGGGCGCGTTCCAGCACCAGACGGCGGTAACGGTTGAGCCGGGTAATGGTTTTGACGCGGGCGCGCAGCTCGATGCGGTCAAAGGGTTTGTTGATGAAGTCATCTGCGCCGGCTTCTAGCCCCTTTAGGCGAGAGGTGCGGTCATCCAGGGCGGTGATGAGTAAAATGGGAATTTCCGCCAGCAGTGGATCAGCCCGTAACCTGCGGCACACCTCAAACCCATCCATTTGCGGCATCATGACATCCAAAAGCAGCACATCGGGCAGGTATTGCGCCGCCATTTCTAGGGCTTCGATGCCATTTTCAGCAAAGAGCAATTGATAGCCTTGCGAAAATAGCGCGCCGTTCAACGCTTCTCGCCCTACGGGTTCGTCATCCACGATGAGGATCGTTGTTTTTTCTTCCATAATGTGCGCGATGAGGGTTTAAAAAAATTCTTTTAGCCCTCTTCTCCTTTTTCGTACCTGATCGGTGAATAGGATGGTCAGCCCAATGAAGAAAGTGAATAAGCGGTTTTCAACCAGAGAATGTTCTGTAAAGAGGTTGACTTTTCCGCATTGGCAGGACTGAGTGGTTGCAAAAGATATTATACCGGTAAACAGAGCTGATCTGCCGAAAAAATGCAGTTTTCTACCTGGGCTTAATTATAGGAGGATATTGCCTTAAGTCGCCTTACAAACGTTTTACAAACTTATCATAAAAAACGCACGAAAATTTCCCAAAAAAGGCTCTTGTAAACGGCGCGAATTTCCTCTTAACCACTACACGCTCATTCCCGATGGACTTGTTAAATTGCCAACTGGAATATCTTGGAGAGAGCGCGTTTTGGATGGCGTGATTGAATTTTGCATAGATGGACATCTCTCCATAATCGAATGGAAAAACTTGATTAGAATATAGCATACTGGGTTATGTTTTCGTCTTATCAAATTTGTTTTGAAGAATGTAGCTGTTGAGTCATCCCAGTCTGCGTAGTGGCTTCCGGCAGGAAGCCCAATCCTCATCAGCTCATTTCTGGTTCGCAAGGTAAATTTTCGACAGTTCCCAGGCTTTCTTCCGGAAGCCACTACGCAGATTGAGATCACCCTCCTGCGAATAGGTAGGATGCCTGAGCAACGACTGAAGAGTACCAATTGTCAACGCTCTATCGAATGGGGCGTTTGCTTGCGATGCTTAAAGCGTGAGAACCAATGCCTTCTGCCGTCAAGAGAAATGAGTATAATAAACTCGATTGGTATGGTAAATGGCTTCCTTTGTGCGACTGGAGAAAAACATGAGCAATAAAGTAGGGAATCAGATTCCCTTTCATTTTCGTAAAATAGAAAGCTGGTCATGGGGATGGATCGTCAGCGCGTTGGCGATTGGGCTGGCAATTGGGTTGGGATTGGTGCAAATCATCAGCCAGATCGCTTTGCCTATCGCTCTTTTTTCCCTTGGAATTGCATTAGCCTTTACCTTGAATCCTTTGGTGAAGCAGATTCAACGCTTTATGCCGCGCACGCTGGCGGTAGTAGTAGTGTTTTTGGTATTGATACTGCTGTTTGTAGGGTTGGGTTGGCTAATCTTCCCTACGCTCACCGCGCAGTTTCGTGAATTTGGTGGGCGCATTCCGCGTTATTTAGAGAATTTACGTACCTGGTTGAGCTTTGATGCGCCTGGATCACAAGGAAACAATATTACCAGTTCGATTGTGGGGCAACTTGGGTCGTTTGCAGGCATGTTGCTGCGCGCTCCTGGGATGCTGCTCTCTTCTGTGCTTGACCTGATGCTGATTTTCTTTGTAGCGATTTATTGGCTGATTCTGTTGCCTTCCCTGCGCCGCTTTATCCTTTCCTTGTTCCCAGAGGCACACCACGAACGAATCGGCCACATTTTGCACCGCATGGGTTTGGCAATGGGCGGTTATTTGCGTGGAACGAGCATTAACGGGTTGGTGATGGGCGCGTTGGTTTACATCGGGTTGGTGGTGATTGGCGTTCCGTTCCCATTGGCGTTGGCGGCGTTGACGGCAGTGTTAGAGATTATCCCCGTCTTGGGTCCGCTGCTGGCAGGCATGATAATTGTACTCACCGCGCTGCTTGTATCGCCCACTCATGCGCTGGTTGCGGGCATTTATATGCTGGTAATGCAGCAGTTGGAAGGGCATATTCTGGTCCCCAATATTATGAAGAGCCAGACGAATACTTCGGAAGTGTTGGTGCTGATTGCTCTATTTGCCGGAAACCATATCGGCGGATTGATTGGCGGCTTGGCGGCTGTGCCGATGGTGGCTGTGGCACAGGTTCTTGTAACAGATATTTTCGCGCCAATGGTTCGGGTGCAATGGGGCGCGCAGCCAGAGGCTCAACTGCTTATTCCTGGATCTCCGCCGGATATCCCTGGAGAGATCAATAAATCAGCATGAAGTGGTTGAGCCATTTAAGGATATTTGGCTCGATTCCTGAGGAGTTACGCTCTAATTTCATTCATTATTTTTTTGATATTGCCTGGTGGGGGTTATACGCAGGGGCGACCGCCGCCTTCCTGACCATTTACGCTACCCGCCTGGGGGCAACTGCGACGCAGATCGGGTTGTTGGGTGCACTGCCAGCGACCATTGCCCTGGCTGTTTCCCTGCCTGCAGGACGGTTAGTACGGCGGGTTTCCGCCTGGCGCGCTTCGTGGGTAGCGGCATTCATCAGCCGTATGGGGTTCGGGTTATACGCTCTCCTTCCCTTTTTCTTTAACGCGCATGATCAGATTTTAGCGATCATTTGCGTTACGGTCGCGATTGCGATTCCTGCAACAGTGATAGGGGTGGGGTTTAGTCAGCTTTTTATGGAAGCGGTGCCGGCAGAATGGCGCGGTACGGTGGTGGGGGTGCGCAACGCCCTATTTTCGATCATATCCTTTGCTGTCACCATGATTTGCGGTCAGATTCTTACCCATTTTCCCTTTCAGATGGCGTATCAAATGGTATTTACCATTGGGTTTGTGGGTGGGGCGGCAACCGCGTATCATTTATGGAGTATTCGCCCGCTGAAAGAGCTGATGATGGTCCCATCTGCCGCAGATCAGACCAGGGCGATGGTGCAGCCACCTGTGTCTGTCATCACCCGGCGATTGAGCCGCCTGGGTAGCTTGCTGCCGCCGATGAATGCGCAGGGCAGGCGATATGTGCGTGTTTTGGCGATTATGACCCTGTTCAACCTGAGCAATAATATGATTTCGCCACTGGTGCCGCAAATTTTAGTCCATCGCCTGAACTTATCCGATGGCATTATTAGCATTGGCACCGCAGCCAGCAGCATGATTGTCTTCCTGGTGTCGTTGGTGATTGGTAAAATCATTCGTCGCACTGGAAACAGGCGCGGAACAGCCATCGGATGGGGGTTGATGGCGATTCATGCGGTGGTGTTAGCCCTGGCAAGTACAGTTGCGTTGTATTTTTTCTCGGTGGTCATTGCCAGCATGGCTTCCGGCATTTTGTTGACTTCTCAAATGAACTATAACCTGGAAAATGTGCCTGATTCAGAACGGCCGGAATGGCTGTCTTGGAGTAATCTGATGGGCAATGCTGCGTTGCTGTTAGGGTCGTTATTGGGACCAGGGATTGCCGGGGTGATTGGCATTCCAGCGGCGATCTTTAGCTTTGGTGCGCTGCGTTTGCTGGCAACCTTCTTTGTCTTTCGTATGCCCTGAATAGGGGGTTTAACCGAAAACACGCAGACTGATTTGAGCCTGCGCGTTTTCGGTTAAAAATTTTCTATTTGGTGATGCTAAATGGCTTGGATTGGGATTGCACCAACGTGCCGTTGGTCGTCACCACAATCACGACCCATTGCTCTTGGGAAGCAGGTACATCCGGGATCGTCACGACTGTTTCAAATCCGCCAGTGGCGCTGGTGATGCCCTGGTTGACAACCTGGAAACCTTGCCCTACATGCCCAATGCCAATGTTGATCGGGACGTTCGTAGGAAATTGATTCACTTTCACGTGAACGGTAGTTCCGCCGGGAAGAGTGGCAGCAAACGGCTCTAAGACGACCGGGTTAACTTGTACAGGCACAGGGGTAGGTTCAACCACGCCCGTCACAGGTACGCCATTGCCGGTAGAAGTAGCAGTGGGTGGGAACAACCATAAGACCTGCCCCGGGAAAATCAGGTCAGGATTAAAGATGAATGGATTCAACGCCAGCATTTCAGAGACGGAGGTATTGCAACGCGCGCTGATCGAAGAAAGCCAGTCGCCATATTGAACGACATAAGGATTGGTGCAGGCGATACCCGTTACAGGGATTGCATTCGTTACATACACTGGATAAACAAAGGTGGTTATGTTGGCGGGGTAATCACATCCCACGGTACCAGGGACGCAATTGCCGGTAACGGGAATGGCCTGTTGAACTTGCGTTTGAGATGGCGCACCTTGCAGTTGGGCAGCCGGTGGGTTGGATGGAAATGGAGTAGCCGTGGGCCAAAGCGACCAAAGCGTGGGTGTAGGCATAAGCGCTGACTGAGCAGACGCGCCAGGGGTCAGGTCTACATTAGAATACGCGAAGTTGAAGTACAACAACCCCATGATAACAATTAGGGCAATGATCAAAAAAGCTCTCATACGATCCTCCATAACCAGTAAGGTAGGATGGCGTATCTTGTCCATCGAATGTTGATTTTGATGAGATGAAAAGTGCGGCGCTGCCATCCGTTCTTCTGAAAGTTTCAGAAGCCACTTAAATAGAGTATACGTCAACCATAAAGATTAAAAAAGACGGGAATACCCATTTAATGTAACAGGGGATTCCCGCAAATTAGATAGAAAATATCAGGATAATGCCATCGGAGGCGTGCTTGTGTTCTCCGATGGCATTCTTTTCAACAAACCTAAGCGATCAATTCTTCTACGACACCCATGGTAAAGTTCGGGTCTTTTTCCAAAGGCATCGCCTGATCCATTTCTGCGCGCGCTTTGGCTTTCTGTCCCAAGCCTAAGTAGGCTAGTCCAAGCAGCCAATGTCCAATTTTTTGATTGCGGGCTTGCTGGTCATCATCGCGCATGTGGAAAAGGGGCATGGAAGAGGCAAAATAAGGGGTCTGCGCCTTGGCGTTTATCAGTTGATTGGCAGACTCAATCATCTGGTTAAAAATATGCTCTGCTTCTTCTTTTTTACCCAATTCGAGCGCAGCAATCCCCTGGAAAAAGCTAAATTCGCTGGCTCCCCAGGGATGGGTGTTGAGCGCCTTCTCAAACCAGGTTTGGGCAGCTTCTTTTTGCCCGGTGCGCTGCAATCCTTTACCCACAAAGTAAAACAGGTTGGTTTCAGGGTATCCCCAGCCGCGACCTTCGCCCAAACTTTCGGGCTGCTGAGTGGCTTTCTCTAATTCCGCCTGTGCGGAGGCAGAATCACCGCTTTTTTGCCATTCCATCGCCAGCCCCAGGTGTGACCAGACGTAACTGCGCGTCACCGCGCCTTCGCCACCTTCCCATGGGTGGAAAATGCGCTGTTCGATCAAATCCGCTGCTTTGCTGTATTGCCCAACGGCATTGAGCAATTGGATATATTCAAGGAAGAGATCGTCACGCTCGCGGATGGTGGTGGGGTGAGCTTCCAGAAGCGTCAGCCGTTCTTTGGCAGAGACGTTGCCTTGTTCGAGCATGATGACCAGTTCGTAAAGAATGCGCGCATCGGAAGGGTCTAACTGGAAAGCATATTCCAACGCCTGACGAGCGCGGGCTGAGTCTTTGCCGTCATTGTAGTACGCTAGGGCGAGGTTGCGCTGAAGGGTAGAGAAGGCGGAGGCGAGCGCGGCGGATGCTTCCCAGGCAGCCAGACCTTCTTCATAACGCTGCTTATCGTAAAGCAGGTTGCCAAGGTAGTAGGGGGCGCGCGCGCCGGTTGGGTTGCGCCGCATGGCGGATTGCAAGGCGAGCATTTCTTCTAAGCGGGACGGGAAGCACAGGTCAGGCGGCATTTGTTCAGCCAGATTGCCGTAGATTTCTGCCTGTTCGGTTTGCCCGGCGCGTTCGTGAACTTCTGCCAGCAAGTAGTAGATGATGGGGTAGACGGGGCGAGCGGCTTTTTGGGCAGCAGAAACCGCTAGTTGCAGGGCTTGCTGGGTTTCATGCCACAAGCCAGCTTGCGCATAGCCAAGGGATAATTCGATGATTGCCTGATCACTTTCGCGACTGAGGCTTTGCAAGGCGGATAGCTCGTTCTGCGCTGCTTCTTCCTTTTGCATGGCAACCTGGATAAGCGCTTTTTCAAATCGTGCGCCATAACCGAGCGGATCGAAGGCTTGGGTAGCGTTTGCCAGGGCAAGAGCTTCTTCCAGACGTCCAGCGTGACGCAGGGCAGCGGTTTTTAGGTTCGCAGCTGCCAGGTTTTGGCTGAGATACACCAACGATTTCTCCAAGTGTGCCAGGCAGGTTTGCCAATCCGCGCGGGCGCAGTCAATTTGCGCCAGGGTAAAGTAAGCGGATGCCGCCCAGGCTTGATTCCAGGCAGCTTTATACAGTGCCTTGTAGGCTTCTTCATCTTTGTGTAAATATTTCAACGCTATGCCCAGATTATAGTATGGCTCGCCATCGTACGGGTTGGGGTTATAGCGGATCAGGCGCTCAATGGCTTTCTGGAAATGTGGCACTGCCACGGCAAATTGCCCACGCCGTAAGCGCAGCAGCCCCAGGGCATTATTGCAGCGTGCATCGCCAGGGTCTCGGCGCAAGGCTTCTTCATAATACGGTTCAGGGTCACGGGTGGGGTGACGGTATTGTTCCAGGTGTAGCCCAGTCAGGTAGAGTTCTTCATTGGTGGCGATTTCTGCGGGCCAGGGCGCGGGTTTGAAGGCATCTGGGACGACTACCTCTTCCGGCGTGGGGGGCGTATATCGAATCACTTCTTTCCCGGCAGCGTTGTAGAGCAATAGGGTAAGCTGCTCGGCGCGCGCATCGGCGGGCAGGGTGATTTCATCCACCAGCGGGGAATTTGGGGCAAGAGCCGCTTGTTTTTCATAGAGGGTCTGGTCGCCCAGGCGCAACGTCAGGGTGCAGCCGGACTGCGCTTCGGTGGTCGTTGCGCCAACTTTGGCTTTGCCATCCGCAACGCTCAGGTGAATGGCGGATTGCAGGTTGGCGTTTGTGGCAGGACCAATTTTTTGAATCGGATACCAGAATTGCGAGAATTGGCGCGTTTCGTAGGGCTGCATCCACGAAAAATCAGGCTGATTATCCGTATAAACGCCTGCCATTAGCTCTACATATTCGCCATCCGAGTCAGTCAGGTTGCGCTGCCAGCGATGCCCAGCTTCCCAGTTGCCCCAGTTGAACATTTTTTTGCCAGGGGCAATAAAGCGATCCGCCACATGCACAACGCCTGCATCCAGGGCATGATCGTAACCGCCGAAGAAGTCGTAATCGCTCTTCATCACAAAATAAGAGCCAGCCGAGTGCATATTTTTCGTCCAGGTCAGATCCATCCCAGAGGAATAATCCACGCCGTAATACGAATTGCGCGCAATGGGGAAAGAGGACATCGCCCGCCGAGCGTGGTCGGTGACGTAATGCACATCCGTTGGGAAGAACGCCTGATAATCATCGTTAATTTTCACGGCTACGTTTGCCCACCACATAAACGGATGCGGGAAGGGCGTGCCGTTAAAAAGCTGGACGCGCGCCTCTACGATGGATTTATGCGGGTGAACAGTGATGCCAACCATACCTTTCATGCGGTAAAGCGGCTCAATTTCGCCCATCCAGACCGTTTTGCTGCCGTCAGCGTGTTCTTCAATGTGATAATCCATCGGGCAGAAGGTGGTAGGGCGGTGATGCTGGGGCCAGTTAAATTCGACCCCGCCGGAGATCCAGGGCCCTGCCAGTCCAATCAGCGCGGGTTTGACCACTGACTGCTTATAGAAAAATGGGTAGCCGTTGGTCTTATCTTCGCCAATTTGAATGCGACCGCCTAATTCGGGCAGCACCATCACGCGAATCCAGTCATTTTCAAGCCAGACAGCTTTATAAGGCTTGTCTACTTTCTCATCTTCAATGCCAGAGATGACCGGAAGAGGATAGGTGCGCCCGCTCGTTCCCTGGTTAACGCGCTTTTCCAGGAACATAGGGTTGTGATCAGGCGGTTTGACTGGGTAGGTGGGAATGACAACGGTTTCTTCCCAAACGCGAACAGACTCTTGACTCATAAAATTTTCTCCTGTGAAGATGGATCGTTAAGCAGATGGTCAGCGGCTAGTATCAGGAAGCTATAGCTGGCTGCGCCGCTAATGACGTATTCTTTTTGCTGCCAGAAGAAGGCCAGAGGTCGAGTTCATCCATGCAGAACGTTATTTGAATTCCTCTCCGGTTAACTTTCGATGATTTGAATCCCGGGCGCGAGTGACCAGGTTTTTCCATTGTAGATCAACTCACCATGCAAGCCATCCGGCAGATGAACTTCGGCGTGGAGCTTTGCCCCAGAGCGTTGCAGCTTCACCTCAATATTGCCTTTGGGATGCACGAGGCTGCCAGAGAGGTCTGTCAGGCTGCCCATTTGCGGCATGATCCGCACGGATTGAAAGCCAAATTCCGCTGGGCGAATGCCTAACAAGGTGGCGAAGGCATGATATACCGGATGCGCGCCCCAGGCATGGCAATCCGAGCGGCTGGGTTCGGGCGCTTCCAAGGTGGTTTTCATTCCCAGGGAAGGGTGATCGTACCAGAGTTGCAATCGCTGGAGAATGGCATCCGCTTTGCCCGCCGCACATAAGGTTTCAAAGACGTAATGGGTGAAGTAAATGGTGGCGCGGGTCAAATCTGCATCGGTCAAAAGGTGGTCAATCACTTGGTTGGTCTGATCTGCTGCAAGATGACCGCTCAACACCGCCAGGCATTGGGTATGTTCGGAAAAATGCTGATGGGCAAGGTCATCGGCAAACAGACCGCGTTTTTCGTCCCAAAGGGCGGTTTGAATGGCTGCGGCGAGCGCGGTGGCGCTGCGCTCATCTCGATTTGCCAGTTCAGGGTCACCTACCCAGGATTCAAGGGCGGCAGCCTGACGCAGAACCCACGCCATTTGCCAGTTGACGCTGCCATTGACCCCCAGGTCGGCGTCCGGCGGTACGCCCCAATGCCATCCGGCGGACCAATCCATAAAGTTCCAGCCTTGTGGAGCTTGAATTAAGCCATCCGCGTTGCGATAGCCCAGGAAGGCTTCGATCACGGAGCGCACGCCCGGCAGCAAAGTGCGCACAAAATCAGGGTCATTGCGCCAGAGGGCAAAGTCATAGACCATTGCCACCCACCACAGCGAGAAGGGCGGGATGATTTGCATGATTCGGCTAGGGAAGCGGGATTGGGTCAGTCCGGCATGGATGCGCGAGGCGTCAAAGGTGCGCAGGGCTTTGCGCGGCAGGCGATCATCCGCAGTGGTGAGGTATGTGACCAGAGCTTCCAGGCGCGTATCCCCCACGTACATGAGTTGTTCATAATAGGGGCAGTCCATGTAGGTCTCGTGCGAACACATTTGCAGCGCGCGAATGGCTATGGGGAAGAATCCGGCAAAGCGTGGATCGCTGGCGGCGAACTGTGATTGCATTTCATAGGGGTAGCGAGTTTCGCGCAGGGTGAAGCGGTCAACGGTGAGCGGCTCATCCGCAGTTTGGATAAAAAATTCCAGATAGCGACCTGCGCGCCACCATAGGAGTTGATAACAGCGGTTGGCGGAGCCATCCGGCAGGAAAGTGTCATCAATGCCGAAGAAATATTTGCCTTCGACCTCATTACGGTTGCCTTTGGTGCGCCCTTGCGGTTCCATAAAGAGCGATTCCGCCCAACTGAGGCGCACCTGGCTGCCTTTGCCCCCGCTGACGGTGAGCATGGGGTAGGCGCAGTAATAATTTTCCAAGTCAATAATGATGCGGCGCAGGCTGTGAGCGGGGATCGTGAAGCCATTTTGCCCTGCCAATAGCGATTGCCATTCCGCGGCTTGTGCGCTTTGGTGATGACTGGACTCAGCGGCGCGGGTTGCCTGTTCAGGAGCGTCGAGGGATTCCGCCAGGCGCACCGTGCCTAACTGGCGTTCTACTTCCATCATGGCAGGCAATTGCGCCGGAGAAAGCTGGTGATAGGCTTGTGTCAGCCGATATGTGGCTGCACTCACTGCCTGATCGAATGGATAAGCGGTCTGCCAGCCATCGCCTTCGCCTTTTTCAAATCCCCAGGCGAGGGCAGCGCCCTCCTGGATGGATTGATCGCCGGTGACGAAAAATTGCTCAATTTCTTTGCGCTGCCAGCTGTACCCCGGAAGCAATTTGGCTTCCCAATCTGCCTGACCGGTAGCCAGCAGGGGCAGGAATTCTTCTTCATCTGGGAAAAATAGCCAGCCGGGGTGCGCAGTCATTTGGGCAAAGGGGGCGTGTTCGCCAATTGCCCAGACGTGCGCCACCAAAACGTGCGCCCCAGCGGTGATGGGTAGTTCGTAAGTTTCGTAATACCAGCGGTCAGGGCTGCCGCGTTCCGGTCCGCGTCCCACCCGAATGCCATCCAGGTAAAGCTCATAGCGTTCGTCCGCTGTAGCATGAAAGCGCACAATGCGCGTGAAGTCAGCCTGGAATTTTAACCGGAATGCCGCCACAAATGGGACATGTGCGGCAGGGCATTCTACCCATTGTGCTGGTAAAGAGCCAATGCCTTCCCAGCTTTCGCGCGGATTATAGGTTGGAAAGGGGTCTTGCGAGATGTTTTGTCGCATGAAGGAGAGCCTTTCAGTCATTTGGGATATGCTGCGAGATTTTCAGTTTTCTGGAATTTCAGGGTAGGGTAATACGCTATAAGTGTAGCATAATCTGATGATTTGCAACCATTTCGCTAGGGATAAAACGGGGGCATTGTTATGAATAAGGCGAGAAATGCCTTGTCAATAACAATGCCCCAGGGTATGAAACACTTATCAGAATGGCTAGGATTAGAACCGCAGTATAAAGCGGAAGCGAGCATCACCTTCAGACCACATCGGGAAATTCGTCCCCCATTTGTTGTTGCAGAGGAGAAAATGCACGCCCTTCCTTAAATTAGGTTGGCGATTGCTAAAGGTGTAAAAGTCGGGTTCGCCGGGGGCGACCAGGGGCGCATCCAGGCTTTCAATGGACAATTGACCCTGTTTATCCACATATTTTAGTTCTTTGCCGACTGCGTGCAGGTGACGGTTGCCATCGCGGATAACTTCGTAGGGGGAAGTCCATTCCCCTAATTTATCCATGTACCAGTGCTGGGGCATGGTGACGCGCGGCACAAAGGAAAACCAGCAGGCTTCGGGTTGACGGTTAGCGGTTTTCTGGAACCATTGCAGATCAAAATGCAAGGTGGGCGTGGCGCGTTCCAGACTAATCTGAAGCGTCACCTGGCGCATTCCGCCATAGCGTAGATAGCTTTCTTCCGGCAGGCTATAAATGAGCAAAAGCTGATCCGCGGCTGCGTCTGAGCGTTGCCCTGCCCATTCTAATGTAGGCATGAATATCTTGCTTGCTTCAGCAGAGGTTTCTAAGCCTGGTTTAGCAAAGTCTGGGTGCGACCAGTCATAATTTTGGCGTTTATGTTTGACATACTGCGCATAGTAACGCTCGGTATCTTCACCGGAAAAGGTCTGATACCAGAAGCTGCCCAATGGCTGCGAATCGGCTGTCCACTGCCGCCTATTGCTTTTCTGAATGAGCGAACGGATATATCCGCGTTCTGGATGCAGGGCAAGCGTAAAATGTTCAGCCTCAATGGGTTGAAAAAAATCCGTTATTTGCGCATAGCCATCGCAATCTGGCATACAAGGTGCGATGGCAGCCAAGCGGGACTGCGCGTCCTGTTGCAGAGCAGCGGGCAATTCGCTGATTGCCTGGGTCAGGTAATCACGCTGTTCCTGCCAGGAGGCTTCCATCTTTTGGTAGTTGGGCAATTGGCGCACTGCCTGGAATTCGCTGACCGGGTAATGCTGCCAATCCGCCAGGTGAGTCTTCAGGTCTAAGCCCCAGGTATGCTCTGGAACGAGCAGCAGCTTGCGGTGGAAGCCTTTGAGGGCAGCGGCAGGTGTACCAGCAACAATCCAGTCTTGCCGCGCGCGCAGCAGTTCGCGGAAATGCGCCATTTTTTGCGGATCTGTCCCTACCCCGTGAATCCATGTGTCGCCAATTTCATCGGAGATGAGGGGTAGTTGATCGCGGATAGTGGCGAGGCGGGCGGCAAACGCATCCAGGGTAGAGGCGATGAGTTGCGTATGCGGGAATTGTTTGCGACCCAGGGCGTAGACTTCGCGCAGCTCGTCAATCCCTTGTGGTCCCAGGTTATCGCCAGTGTGGGCAAAGGCAATCGCATCCGCCAAGCCCGGAATGGTCATCAACTCGCCATACGAGCTTTTGTGATACATCACCATGATTTCCACCCCATCAGGGTCACGCCAGCGGAAAACGGGGGGAACATCCGGCGGGGTGGAAGCGTGATTGACGCCAATATGCAAGAACTGCACGCCCGCTTCTGCTAGCAGCGTCACAATGGCGCGCGTATGACCGGGGACATCCGTCATTTTGGCGGCAATGGTGTGCTTGCCAAACCGGTGGTCTAATTCTTGCGAAAGACTGAGACCGAAGCGGAACAAATCCGCGTCCATGCTTTCGCTGTGCAGAGTGCAGGGCAAAGCGTGCCAGGCAATATCTCCGGCGATAATGGCAGCTTCCATCCGGCGGCGTTCGGCGGGCGCAGCTTGTTCCAGGTATTCATAAATGAGGTACGAGCCGGTTGTCCACACAAAGCGTTCTGGCTGATCGCTTTCGCGCAAGGTACGCGCTAATTCAATCGCCTTGGGGATGTAAGAGGTAAAGTAATTATGGAGGACGGTGCGCGAAAAATCGGTAAACCCAACGTCCAAATGGGTTTTAAAGATAAGATGGATACGTTTAGGGGAATCGGGCATGAGGGTTATTCTCCGTAGACGTCATGGATTTTGTGCCGCAAGTAGACAATATACGGTTTCACGTCAATGCCGCTGCCTACCACGCGCTGCAAAGTATCTTGCGGGGTGAATTTACGCCCGTAGCGGTGCAGGTTTTGGCGCAGCCATTCACGCAGGGGCTGGAAATTGCCAGACTCAAACTGGGCATCCAGGTCAGGCAGGGCAGCGCGCGCTTTTTCCCATATCTGGCAGGCGATGATGTTGCCCAGCGAATAGGTGGGGAAATAGCCAAATTGACCGCTAGACCAGTGAATATCTTGCAACACGCCCAAAGCGTTATCCGGCACGTCAATTCCCAAATATTGCATCATGCGCTCGTTCCACAGGGCAGGCAGATCAGCCAGGTTGACCTTGCCGCTGAAAATTTCCTGTTCCAGTTCAAAACGCAAAATAATGTGCAGGTTATAAGTGGCTTCGTCTGCCTCTACGCGGATGAGGGATGGGTGAATTTTATTAATCGCACGGTAGAAAGTTTCCATCGTCACACTCCCAAATTGCTCTGGGAAGGCAGCTTGCAGGCGCGGGTAGAAATAGACCCAGAAAGCGCGGCTGCGACCGACTAAGTTTTCCCATAACCGGCTTTGCGATTCGTGCAGACCATTCGAGACACCCCTTGAAAGCGGGGTATGCGCCAGACTGGGGCTGACCCCATTTTCATATAAGCCATGTCCGCATTCGTGCATGGTGCCAAACAGGGCAGGGTTGATAAAATCTTCGTAATAGCGGGTGGTGATGCGAATATCATTCTGGTCAAAAGCCGTCTCAAAGGGGTGGACAGTGCCATCTAACCGCCAGCCATTCTCATTAAAGCCGAACCGTTCCAGGATGGAGCGAACAAATTGATTCTGGCGATCCAGCGGGAAATGACCATGCAGGCAATCGGTGGGGGCGAGGTGTTGGCGGCTGCTGACCGAAGCGATCAAGGGGATCAGGTCTTTTTTAAGGTCATCAAAAATGGCGGTGACCTCAGCGGTCTTCATGCCTTGTTCAAAATCATCCAGCAACGCATCATACGGGACGGCGACCTCGGGGAAGCATTCAATGTAGCGCATTTTCAGGGCGACATTTTTCTCAAGGAAGGGCAAAAAGAGGGCAAAATCCTTCTTTTTACGTGCCTCAATCCAGGCTTGCTGTGAAAGGCTCGATTGGCGCGTCATCGCCACACGCAGATCCACTGGCACGCGGCTGACCTTGTCCAAGTCGCGGCGCGCCACGCGGATGAGACTGGCGTCGTCCGAGTCAAAGGGCAGGCTGGCTTCGTAAGGTTTCAGGTCTTCCAGGAGACGACCTAATTCTTCGGAGGTGGATTTTTCAAAGAG
>JBBRAT010000043.1:0-40109 GCA_038206515.1 Anaerolineales bacterium
GGATTGAATCAGGTTGGCTTCCAGATTGCGCTTTTCCGTAATATCCTGTTCAACCACAATGGACTGAGAAGGGACGTTTTGGTTGTTGTAAATGGGATATGTGCTAATTTCCCATTCGGCGAATTTATCATCATCCAGGCTGTCGCGCCGGATACGCATGGTGTTTTGCCCATGCCGAAACATTTCACCCACGCGGCATCCCTGGCAGGGGGTCAGACGGCGATAAAGGCTTTCATAGCATTTATGCCCGACCAAGAGATTGGGCTTTTCTCCAACCCGAGTGGCGCGGCTGATGTTGATTGCCATGAGGGTATAGTCTTGATCCACGATGTAAATAGCGATTGGCAAGCTATCGAACAGGGCGCGCAGGGTGTTGCGCGAATTGAGCAAATCCTGATAGCGCGCTTCACGCTCTTGCGAATTGTTACGTGGGGTGCCAGACGAATCGAAGTTAGTCATAAGGTTTGGTTAGGCTTCATCCGCTTGAACGGTATACCCATATCCGGCGATGGTTTTTAAGAATTTCGGAACGCGCGGGTTATCTTCAATCCGCTCGCGCAAGTTTTTCACATGAACGCGCACCAGGTCAGGGCTGCCTGCGTCTGATGGATAATCCCAGACTTCATCCAGCAAACGAGCCGGGGAGAAGATTTCGCCGGGGTGGTTCATTAGATGATAAAGCAAGTCATATTGTACTGGAGTAAGGCGGATTTTACCGGTATGCGGACCAATAAATTCATAGGTTTTGGTGTTTAGAATGTATTCCCCAAGGATAATAAGCCGGTCCGCTTCGATGGCAGAGGGTTGCATTTCGGGAGCGGACTGCTGATTTACCTTAACTTGTTCTGTGGACTGGGGGGCTGGCTCAGGGCGTAACCCACGAGTGCGACGCAAAATGGCGCGAATGCGCAGAATGAGTTCATCAACGTTAAAGGGTTTGCCCAGATAGTCATCGCCACCGGCGGTAAACCCGATAATTTTATCCTCATCTTTGGTTTTGGCAGTCAGGAAGAGAATCGGCACATCCGCCAATACTGGATCACCGCGCATTTCGCGGCAGACGGCGTACCCATCCATGCCGGGCATGATGACATCTAAAATAGTTAGATTGGGTACTTCGTCGTGGGCAGCGCGCAAGCCTTCTACACCGCCGTTGGCAACCCGTACCTTATACTCACTGCCGCGCAGGCAGCGTTCTATGGTACGCGCTACAATTTCGTCATCTTCAATTATCAAAATAGAGCTTGGTTGCATAGTCTTACCCTTCCCTCATCCTCACCCTTGTTGGCGTCACTCATTTGATTCTGTGGTTTGTTCATTCATAAACACGATGACAAACGTGGTTTCTTTGCCATTGCCCTGGATTGAAATTTCACCTTGATTTTGGCGAGCAATTTCACGGCACAGGCTTAATTCCATTCCCGTCCCACGACCTTCTCCGGTGGGCAGGAGTTGAGGTTCAAAGATTTTGTCAAATTGTGCCGGCAGGATGGGCTTGCCATCATCGGTGACAGTTACCTGTACACCGTGTTCCTCCACTTTTTGAGTGCGAATGTGGATGGTGTTATTTTTGCCATCTTGTGCAGCGGAACGCGCCAACAAGAGCAAATTGAGCCACAAGTCCGTCAGTTGGTGGGCATTCGCGGTGATGGTGGGCAAAGATGGGTCTGTGTCCACAACAATTTTAATGCCATATGCCTGTAAATGCACGCTAGCTAAGAGGAGCGATTTTTCAATGGTGTCGTTGACCGAAACAGCAGCGTGACTGTTTTGGGGCGCATCGGAGAACTTAATCAGCTCATTAATAACTTGCTGCGTGCGCCAACCGGCTTGCACAATGGCTTCGGCGGATTCGCGTCCAGGGTGGCGGCGATCCAGCTGGTGCAGCAAGATTTGCGCATCGCCAATGATGGTGGTCAGGGGATTGCTGATCTGATGCGCTACGCCGGAAGCCAACTCACCAATCGAGGCTAAACGGGCAGCCTGCGCCAGGTGCGTTTGTGCGGTCTTGAGCTGCTCTTCCATCTTTTTGCGGGCGGTAATATCCCGTCCGACCGCCTGAAATTCAATAAAGTCATTATGCTGGTCGAAAATAGCGCGGCTGGTCCATTCTTGCCAGCGGACTTCACCAGCGTTGTTTAAAATGCGTTGCTCAAAATTCTTGATCGGATGATTGGCGCTTAAGTCCGAGACCAAAGCGCGAATTACATCCCGCTCTCCTTCGAGAATGGGAGTTAGGAAGCTAGAGCCGATTAATTGACGGCGGTCCTGCTCGTAATATTGGCAGTAGGCTTCGTTCACAAAGGTGAGGGTGGCATCTGCCAGGAAACGGCAGATCATTTCGGTTTGATGTTCTTCTACAATCGCGCGATAACGAGCTTCGCTTTTGCGCAGCGCCTGATCAATTTGCTTTTTCAGGATGGCATTGGTGACCATTTCGCTGAAGGTACGCAACATATATACGTATTCTTCGTTCCAGGGGAAAGTGGAATGATCAATGCCAAAGACCACTGTGCCACATAGATTGTGATTGTAGATCATCGGCACGAAAATTGCAGCCGATACGCCCATTCGCTCAATCAACTGGCGCTCGCCGATGGCATTTTGAGGTAATTCACTGCTGGAATGGAGGATAACCAGTTCGAGGGTATGCAACCTTTCTAGCAGCCAGGGAAGGTTCAGTTGCGCCAAATTAAGGATAGGCATAGAGCGATCCAGCAGGCGACCGGTGAGCCCATGTTCGAGGCGGTAAGGGATGAGGCGATTCTGTTCAAGCAAGAAGATCATTCCAAAATCAACCTGAATGAAATTGGCAACCTGCATGAGCGCATCCCGAATACCAGTATCAGCATCCTGGCGAGCCATATTGAGAAGTTGATTGGAGGCGCTTGCTAATAATTTTTCGCTGTTCAAGCGGCGGCGCAAGCGATCTTCCGCCTCTTTATTGGCGGTAATATCTTGAATGACGCCGATCATTTCAAAGGGCGTGCCATCTGCGTTGCGCGAAAAGACTGTTTCGCGGCTTTTCAACCAGCAGAAGTTCCCTGCATGGTTGCGCACACGATACTCAATCTCAAAAACTTGCCCATCCTGGCAGGTACGCATTTCATTTAGGTGGGCATTTACGAGAGGTTTGTCGTCAGCGAAGATAAGGTCAGCGAACAGGGAGACACTATTCCCAATGAGGTCATCCACATCGTACCCCAAGATGGAGCGTACTTCAGGGTTGATGTAGCGAATCGAGAGCAACGCCAGATCAAAGATAAAGATGATGTTGGGGCTAGTATCAATAATCCGCTGGACAAACCGTTGGCTTTTGACCAGCTCCTCTTGTTCGAGCTTGCGTGGCGTAATGTCGCGGGCGACATCCATAAAGCCAAATAACACCCCATTTTCTTCTGTGCTGAGTGGGGTGATATGCGAACTAATCCAGATGGTTTGACCTTCAGCCAGGCAGTAACGATGCTCCAGGGGGATGTTGACAGCCGCCTGGTCTGTACTAAATTCAACCGGTGGATCAAAACAAGGGAAATAGGCTTCTTGAACGGATTTCCCCAGGCGTTCAGCAGCCGGAATGGCATATAACTGCTCGGCAGCCGGATTCCAGTAGGTGATTTTGCCCTCTAAGTTCCAAACCACCAACGCATCACGGATGTTGTTGAGCAAGGTGGCTTGAAAACGAATTTGTTCCAGGTATTGGTGCATGGATTGCTGCATTTCGCGCAGGCGCACCGCTTTTTGGATGAGAGATGGGAGCGTGTTGAGGGAGTAATCGCCTTTGATGAGGTAGTCAAGCGCACCCAACTGAATGGCGCGCACAGCAACGTTTTCGCTGCCTTCGCCGGTCATCATAACCGTTGGTAAATTTAATCCCTTTTGGGAGATTTTTGCCAACACCTCAAGCCCGGTCGTTTCCCCAAGTTTGTAATCGAGAAAGAGAATATCAAAAGCGGCAAGATCAGGGCAGTTCCAAAAATCTTCTTCACGCGAAAGGCAGGTAACGGTCGAGCGGGTGTGCGTTTGAAGAAATTCCTTTAACAGCTCGCTTAAGGGTATATCATCGTCAAGAATAAGAACTTGGTACGTGTCTTTGACCATAGGGTTAGAAAGGACCGCCTTTATGATGTTTTCGGTTTATTTCAAGATTTTTAATGATGACCCTCAAACAAGTACAACGTTGAGATTCGTCGCCAGGTTCCGCGGAGCGTGTCACAGGATAAGTACAATTGTACCCCATTTGTAAAAGCACTCTCTTTAACATTATGATGGGAACAGGGATATAGAAGCCATAAATTTAGCGTTAACTTGTCCCGAAAATTTATGAAGTAGCCTATGCGTTTAACGCAAAACAACCCAAAGTCCGTTTTTGGGTTGTTTTGCGTTCACAAGGAGAGAAATTGTCGCGTTAAGAATTAACCGCCGGTGGCGATTTTATCTTCAATCAAAAGAGCAATGGTTTCTGCATCAAGATTACCCAGGGAAAGACTGGGGCGAATATCTTCTACGGGGCGAGTTTCACGATCTTCATTCATGGGTACAGTCTCCTGGTTAGGTCTGGGTAAGCCTTGGTATTGATTAGAGACATGATACCTTTGCCCGGAGCGCCGATCAATGACCCATTTGGGTACTTCTTAAGGGCGCAAGGCAGTCACAGATACTCTTTCGACAATATGGGTATGCAGAGAAACAGTAATCGGGGCTTGGTCGGGGTTTTCGCTCCGGCTGAGGAGCATTTCAACTGCCAGGCGACCCATACTCATTTTGTCAATGTGCATAGTGGTAAGGGGCGGCAAAGAGATTTCGGCATAACTGCTGTTATCAAAGCCCATAATAGAGACATCTTCCGGTACTCGTTTGCCTACGTCCAGTGCGCCATGAATGGCAATTTGGGCGACCTCATCATTGCATCCAAGAATGGCGGTAATCTGTGGATTCTCGGCAAGTAATTTGCGCGTCACGGCAACAATTGCCGCATGATCGTTATGCAGGCAGTCGCCATAATATCGTTCAGAGATGCCAGCCGCGCTGAGAGCTTGTTGATATCCCTGACGGCGGTAACGGAAGCTCAGGTGGTTAGATGGGGTACTGCCTACGTAAGCGATGTGACGGTGCCCGCATTTTAGCAGATAATTCACAGCCAATGTGGCGCTTTCCAGGTTATCCGTCACCACTGAATCGTAGCGATGGCTGTCACAATAAGCATCTACTAATAAAGTTGGTAGCCCACGCTGTTGGAGTGCATCATCCAGGCGTTGATCCACAAAATTGCCCACCAGAAGCAGACCGTCCACATTCGGATCAGAAATCAAACGTGGAATTTCCAGCGTGTTGTCACTGCCATCCACCAATAAAGAAGAATACATTAAGGAAAGGTTATTCTGACGGCAGGCGGATTCGATCCCGGCAATCACGTGCGAAAAGAAGATGTTCGTGGTAGGGGGGACTTCATCACCCACCGAGCATTTAACCAGCATACCCAGGGTGCGTAGGGCAGTTGTGCGTGCAGCAGGAGCGATCCGCATGGGATATCCCAATTGCCGGGCGGTATGGATGACGCGCAGGCGGGTTTCTAGGGGCAAGCCTGGTTTTTCATTCAAGGCAAGGGAAACAGTCGAGAGGGATAAGCCACTCTCGCGTGCTATGTCCGATAGGGTAACTTTGGTTCGTTTGGACTGCATATCAACCCTTTTAGTGGTTTGTGGATCGTTCTTCTGAATATAGTAGCTGTTTATGGCGGTTTGGTCAAGGATTTTAGTAAAAGTTTTAGCGGCTTGAAGGTGGATTTGCCTAGGTTAAGTGGACAAAGATTAAAGACCGAATTGGTTTTCAAAATCGGCGGTGCTGTTATAATTAACCCAGTCCAAAGCGAAAACAACGGTAGAAACTGTATGATCCAGAGAAAGTGTTCAGATGCCTACCAAAGATAACGAGCAGTCCATCCTCCTTCCCCTACCGATCGGCACCCAGGTAGTGACGCGCGTTGATTATCATAGCAGCAATGGTGAAATTGCCTGCTTGGCAGGTACGGTGGGCGCTGTGCTACGCGCGCCAGAAACACCGACTGGGCAGTACCTAGTCCGTCTGGTCAACGGGATCGAAGTCACCTTCCCGCGCCAACACCTAACCATCCGAAAACTGATCACTACCCATGATATGGAAGCGGTCGGCGAGCAGATCATGGCGGAGATTGATCTTTTCCCGTATGTGATCTACCGTTGCACTGTCGGCTCACAAGCTTATGGGCTGGCACACGAGCATTCCGATATTGACCGAAGAGGCTTTTACCTCCCGCCTGCCAACCTGCACTGGTCATTATTTGGAGTACCGGAGCAGTTGGAAAAGCGTGAAAGCGATGAGTGTTACTGGGAGCTGCAAAAATTTATCCAGCTTGCGCTGCACGCTAATCCCAATGTACTGGAATGTCTCTACACGCCATTGGTAGAGACCGTCACACCCCTGGCGCAGGAACTGCTTGACCAACGTGAGATGTTCCTGACACGGCTGGTCTTCCAGACTTACAACGGCTATGTCATCTCCCAATTTAAGAAACTGGAACAGGACCTGCGCGTGCATGGCGAGATCCGCTGGAAGCATGCTATGCATTTGATTCGCCTGCTGCTCTCGGGCATTACCATTCTGCGTGATGGCTTTATGGTGATCTCCGTTGAACAGCACCGAGAACAACTGCTGGCTATCCGACACGGCGAATGCAACTGGGAGCAGGTCAACGCCTGGCGGCTCCAGCTGCACCAGACTTTTGAAGACGCTTATCAGAATACGCGCTTGCCGATCCAGCCCGATTACCGCAAAGCCAATGAATTTCTTATTCACGCTCGTGAAAGTATGGTGAAGCGATGATCGATCCACGACTTGAACCCATTGTCGCTGATCAGCCCTACCCACTGCTGTTTGCCACCATCAGCGGCGCACACCTGTATGGTTTTCCCTCACCCGACTCCGACTATGACCTGCGCGGCGTTCATATCCTGCCGCTAAAAGAGGTAGTTGGGTTGAACGAGAAGCAGGAGACCATTCAGGTCGCCGAGGTCCGTGATGGAATGGAGTTAGATCTGGTCACCCATGACATCGCTAAGTTCTTCGGGCTGCTGCTTCAACGCAACGGTTACGTTCTCGAGCAACTCTATTCGCCGTTGGTGGTATACACCACCCCTGAACATGATGAACTCAAAGAAATTGCCAAAAACTGCCTCACTCGCCATCATGGACACCATTACCTGGGGTTTTCAAAGACGCAATGGAAGTTGTTTGAGAAAGACACACCGCACCGGGTCAAACCCCTGCTGTATGTCTACCGCGTCCTGCTGACTGGAATCCATTTGATGCAGACCGGACAGATTGAAGCGAATCTGGTCTATCTTAACGAACTGTTTTGCCTGCCATATATTCCGGAATTGATCGCGCGCAAGCTAGCGGGACCAGAAAAATCCGTGCTAGAACCGGCAGATTTATCGTTCCACCAGGCAGAGGTTGAGCGACTAACCAAAACTTTGGAGCAAGCGATGCTCGAAAGTCGATTGCCAGAGTCGCCCAGCGGTAAAGCACAACTGAATGATCTTCTAGTCCGAACCCGCTTGTCACAACGATGAATGCCGAAAGTGATTCCGAAGACAATTGGACTCATATGATCTCTTACGCGCCGAGCTGGATGCCTATTACGCCCGGCTGTACGGCTTGACCCGTGACGAACTGCGCTACATCCTCGATCCACAGGATGTGTATGGCGCGGATTTCCCGGCGAGACCTTCCGCGTGCTGAAGGATAAGGAAATCCGTCAATTTGGCGAATATCGCACGCGCCGGCTGGTGTTGGAGGCGTGGGATCGGCTGGCGGAAAGCGTGTAGAGTGGAAGAAAATAAGCTAAAATGGATATTTTAATGCAGCAAATCAAGTAGTAGGTGTATACTCACCCCATTCTCAGTTCCTTTTTTATGATTCATCTTGGAGAGGCGTCCTAATGATTTCGATTGAGAAAATTGACACCAGTTCAAAGACGAAAGTCAACGAGTTTGTTCAGCTGCATTATCGTTTGTACAAAGGCTGCCCGCAGTGGGTTCCCCCGTTTATCAGCGACATTCAATTAATGTTGAACCGTGAAAAACATCCTTTTTACGAACATTCTACAGCGGATTTCTTCCTGGCGCAGCGCGGTAATGAGGTAGTCGGTCGGATTGCCGCCATGGAAAATAAGCCTTTCAACCGCTATCACAACGTTAACAAAGCGCAGTTTTACCTCTTCGACTGTATAGACGATCAGGAAGTCGCTAACAGCTTATTTGATGCCGCGTTTGACTGGAGCCGCCAACGCAACCTGGATACGATTGTGGGTCCCAAAGGCTTTAGCACGTTCGATGGCTATGGCATTCAAATTGAAGGCTATGAGCATCGCCAGATGATGACGATGATGAACTATAACTATCCGTATTATCGCACCCTGGTTGAAACTGCCGGATTCGAGAAGGAAGTTGATTTCGTTTCTTGTTACTTGCCAACCGAACGCTTTAGCATGCCTGAAAAAATGCGCGAAGTGGCGCGCCGCGTGGAAGAACGTGGCAAGTTTAAGGTCGTCAACTTCAAGACCAAGAAAGAATTAGTCGCTTATGCGAAACAAATTGGCGACGCCTACAATGCCACTTTCGTCAATAACTGGGAATATTACCCCCTGACCGAACGCGAAGTCAAATTTGTGGTGGATAACCTGCTGACAGTGGGCGTGCCTGCCTTAATCAAGATTATTACCTATGAAGAGAAGGTAGTGGGCTTCCTGTTTGGCTTTCCGGATATTTCCGCTTCTTTACAGCGCCATGGCGGCAAACTGACCCCCTGGGCGCTGGCGGATATTTACCTCGACCTCAAACGCACCAAGTGGATTTCGCTCAATGGGGTGGGCGTGCTGCCGGAATATCAAGGTCGCGGCGGAAATGCCCTCATGTACTATGAGATGGAAAAGACCATCAAGGACTTTGGCTATATCCATGGTGAATTGACCCAGGTAGCCGAATCCGCTGTGCAAATGCGCAAAGACCTGATTACCGCAGGCGGAGAGGCTTATAAGAATCACCGCGTCTATCGCCGCGCGATCTAGAAATCGAACGTCCTCTGACAGCAACAAAAAAACTGGGCAATTGCCCAGTTTTTTTTGTTGCTGTTTTGGCAAAGAGGATCATTCCTCTAAAGTGATCTCCACCGTGTGATGTCCTTCTTCGTAGGCAATCACTGTATCGCCTTGAATCACATGCCCGTCTACGAGCAATTGGCGTACCCCCTGGCAGAGGTGTTTGGGGTTATGGACGTGAATATGATACATGCCACCGCGGAATTGACGAGTCACCTCAAATCCATCCCATTGTGGCGGAATACAAGGGTTGATCCGCAGCCCGGCGAGGGTGGGTTGTATGCCCAGAATATAGCACGTGCCTGCCTGATACATCCAGGAAGCGGTGCCAGAAAGCCAACTGTTGCGCGCCAACCCAAATAGCGGGTGTTCATCCCCCAAGATGTTTTGCGGGTAGACGTATGGCTCGCACTCAAATTCTTCGATCCGGTCATTTTTTGCTGCCGGGTTGATTTGCTGGTAATACTCATAGGCGCGTTCTCCATTGCCAACCATCGTTTCAGCAATGATCACCCATGGGTTCACGTGCAGGAAAATGCCGCCATTCTCTTTCGCCCCTGGCGGATAGGTGGTAACGCCGCCTTTGGTGGGGTCAAAGCCATTAAAGCCCGGCGTGGAGAGCTTGATTCCGTTGCGGGTATTCAGGTATTTTGACACGGACTCTAACGCCATCTTTGCGCGATCCCCTTCCGCCAGAGCCGAAATAACGGTCCATGCCTGGGGATAGGCATAAATTTGACCGTTCGCGTTGTGCTTTGAGCCAAGCGGCGTTCCATCTGCATCAAAATAAGCCGCATACCAATTGCCATCCCAGGCGTATTGGTTGACCTTATTCTTTATTTCTTCGTAATACTGTTGGAAGCGATCTACCAAAGCGGATTGCCCCAAATGCACTGCGAGAACAATTAATTCGTGCAGGGCAGTTGCGTATAGGCAAGCCGTTAACACAGATTCAGCACCTTTAGGCAAATTTAATGTGTCGTTCCAGTCCGCAAAACCCAGCAAGGGTAAACCGTGCTGACCCAAATCAATGTGAGTGAACTGTACCGCGCGCACCAGGTGATCCAACACGCTGCCCGATTCCACCGGCTGCCCAGAGCGATCTTTTTCATAGTAGGGAATAATCTCATCCAGGAAAGCGAGGTTGCCCGTCTCTCTCAGGTAATGTGAAACCGCCAGGACCGCCCACAGATGATCATCACTGTAATAGTGGGGGCGATCCTCTCGTTCCAGCGAGTCGCCTTCTGATCCAACCATGCTTAGTGGGTTAAACTGGTGCATTGCCGAGCCGTTTTTCTTCTGCACACTGAGTAGTTTGCGGATAAGCGCCAACGAGTCTTCGGTTGCCAGGGGCAGTGCGCCCATTACATCTTGGGAACTGTCACGGTAGCCCATGCCGCGCGCGCCATACCCAAGTTGATAATAGGAAAGATAGCGCGACCAGTGGAGGGTGATGTAACACTGCCGGGCATTGTGTACGTTGAGCATGGTGTTGAACGCCGGGTCAGGGGTATTCACCTGTTGATGCGCCAGGAATTGATCCCAAAAGGCGCGTTCTTCGTCTAAAGCAGCCTGAACAGCGTCAGGATTGCGGTAGCGGTCAATGGTTGCCTGAGCCGCCTCTAAACTAGCTTCCTGCCCTAACAAGGTGATGATTTCACGGCTTTCCCCAGGCTTCAGGATGCCCAGGTCATGCAGTAGGGCGGCAATATTATCACCGCGCAACGCCACCGAGTTTGAAAGATGCGCCTGCTGCAAGCTGAAGGGATTCGCCCACGAGCCATATTCATTTTCGCCCAGGAAGGGGCGGCGATCCGTTTCAAAAGAATCCACTGCGATATTTGAAGTAAAGTAATTCACCGCAGTTTTCTTGTTCATAAAAGCGTATTGCTTGAAGACTTTCAAGCCGTTCGCCTGTTCCACGCATTCGCTTTGCATCGTTTGCGGCACCCAGTCGGCATTGGTCAGCTGCATCAGGGCGTTAAAATGGGTATATTCCACCACCGGAATGACATCCACGTGAATGGGTTCTTCCGTCTGGTTGGTGATGCGAATGCGGCGTACCTCACAAGCTGCCCCGCGCGGCACAAAAATCGTCACGTCCGTCAGAATACCTTCCGCCTCGGAGAGAATGCGGGTATATCCCAGCCCAACGTGACACTCATACCGATCCAGTCGGTTCAGGCAAGGCACAGAAAAAGGTGAGAAGACGCGATAACCCGCCTTGCCATGCGTTTCAGGAATGCGCAAGTAAAGCCCGGTGCCTTTAAATTCAGAAGCGGGCAGCTGGGTGATGTATTTGGTGATGCGGTTGAGCATTGGATCGCCCTTACAAAGCAGCGCGCCGCCTGTGTGATCCACATACCCGCCAAACGCCAGCGTGCCAATGTAATTGATCCACTTGACTGGCGTTCGGAAATCAGTAATGACGTATTCGCGGTTCGGGTCGTCAAAATAACCATAGTTCATGGCGGCTTATCCAATTTCTGCTTCAACGCGCATTTCGGTTTGCCCGGCGGAGGGGAGAGGAGCAAGTGTACCTTCTACCGCCTCGCCATTAACCTTCAGGCTGATGGAACTGCCCAAGCCTGTACGGCGGACTTGAATGCGATACGGCACCCCGCGGAAATGGCGGGTGATCTCAAAACCTTGCCAGTGGGTGGGAATAGCGGGCGCGATGCGCAGTCCATCCAACTCAGCGCGGATGCCCAAAATCCACTGGGTGATGGCAACGTAATTCCAGGCAGCCGTTCCCGTCAGCCAGGAATTTTTCGCCTCGCCAAAAGAAGGAGCGTCTCGCCCGGCAATCATCTGTGAATAGACGTAAGGCTCGCAGCGGTGCAGGTCGCTGATTTCTTCCCGCGCGGAAGGGTTGATGCGCTTGTAGTAGTCAAACGCCTGATCGCCGCGCCCCACAATGGTCTCAGCAATCATAATCCAGGGGTTGGTATGGCAGAAGATCCCCGCATTCTCTTTGTATCCGGGCGGATACGAGGAAATCTCGCCCAGGTTCAGGTAATAATGCGAAAAAGCAGGCTGCTGCAATACGATGCCATGCTCAGTCGCCAGGCGTTCCTTCACGGAGTCAAGAGTGAGGATCGCTTTGCCATCGTTTAGCCCCAGTCCAGCCATGACGCAGATGCCTTGCGGTTCGATGAAAATCTGTCCTTCTTCACATTCCTTCGAGCCGACCGGATTGCTGAAATCATCATAGGCGCGGCGGAACCATGCCCCATCCCAACCCGCTGCCCAAATGCGCTCTTCCATCTTTTGCATGGCGCGCTGATAGCCTTCCACTTCTTCAGTGGGGGTGTGCTGCCGCTGCGCCAGAGCGATCATCTCCTGGCAGGAAAGCACAAACAACCCGGCAATAAAGACCGATTCAGCCACCTTGCCATCTTTGTTGGTGGTAGTCTGGAAGGATTGCCCGGGTGTGTCGGAGAAGCAGTTGAGGTTCAGGCAGTCATTCCAATCCGCGCGACCAATAAGAGGCAATTCATGCGGTCCAAGCCGATCTAACGTATAGCGGATGGCGCGCTGCAGATGCTCGTACAGGGTCGTTTCAGAGCCGGGCTGGTTGTCATAAGGCACTTTTTCCTGTAGGATTGCCCAATCGCCCGTTTCTTTGATATATGCGCTGGTTGCCAACACTTCCCAGTGCGGATCATCATTGAAACCAGAACCAACGTCATTATTGCCGCGCTTGGTCAGTGGTTGATACTGGTGATATGCGCCGCCGGTTTCCAGCATGGTTGCAGCCAGGTCCAGCAGACGTTGGCGGGCGCGTTCCGACACCATGTGAACGAAGCCAAGCAAGTCCTGATTCGAGTCGCGGAAGCCCATCCCGCGCCCAATGCCGGATTCAAAATAGGAAGCGGACCGCGACATATTAAAGGTAATCATGCACTGATAAGCGTTCCAGATATTCACCATACGGTTCGTATCGGGGTCGGGCGTGTTCACTTGATATTTCTCAAGCAGCCCATCCCAATAGGTGTGCAGCGCGGCGAAGGCATCTTCCACCTGAGAAAGGTCCAGGTAGCGCGCAATGGTCGGTTTAACAGTGCGCTTGTTGATGGTTTGCGAATCCGCTGGGTCAAATTTTTGATCTGCCGGGTTTTCGTGATAGCCTAACACAAACAAAATCGTTTTGGATTGGCTTGGACCCAATTCCATGCGCACGTGATGCGAGCCAATGGGCTGCCAACCATGCGCGTCTGAGTCGGTAGATTGCCCACGTTCCACCACAATAGGCTTCTCAAACCCGCGATACGCCCCCAAGAAGGCTTCACGCTGCGTATCAAATCCGGCGAGCGGTTCAGAGCAGGCGAAATAGGCAAAGTGATTGCGCCGTTCGCGGTATTCGGTTTTGTGATAAATCACCCCGTCTTCAATTTCCATCTGTCCAGTCGAGAAGTTGCGCTGGAAGTTGCTGCTGTCATCAAGCGCATCCCACAGACAAAATTCAATGAAGGAAAAGGCGGAAAGGCGCACCGGCAGGTTGCGGTGATTGGTAACGGTCAGCTGCCAGACTTCCAGGTTTTCACCGAGCGGCACGAAATAACGCACGCTTGCCTGAATATTTTTAAACGTAGCTTGGATGGTGGTATAGCCCATGCCATGACGGCAGCTATAGTTTTCCAACGCGGTGCGAGTCGGCTGCCAGGTGGGGGACCAAAAGTCGCCGGTAGAGTCATCGCGCAAATACAGGTAACGCCCACCATCATCCAGCGGGGTATTATTATAGCGATAACGGGTCAGGCGGCGCAGGCGGGCATCCTTATAAAAGGAATAACCGCCAGCTGTGTTGGAAATGATCCCGAAATAATCTTCATTACCCAGGTAATTGATCCAGGGTAACGGAGTATCTGGGCGAGTAATGACATATTCGCGGCGGGCATCGTCAAAGTGGCCGAATCGCATATTAAACCTCACTGAAAAAGCAGAATAAAATGAATGGGAACGCTCTCAGGATTGATTTTAGGGCAATTGTGTAGCCCTGTCAAGCAGGAATTGGACTGATCGGGAAATACACCGTGTATATTTCATTGCCAATTTCATACAAGGGCTTAAACTTCCATCCGATAGGCTGCCCAACCGTTCGCCACCCATTTTTCCAGTTTTGCCATTCGCGTTCCTCATCTGGAATCAGCATGGTGGATGGGTTATGAATATCTCCATACAACCTGCGTTCCTCTTGGACAATCCCTGCCAACACCACCGGTCCATCCAGAAAGGCAACCATTTCAAGCTGATCGGGCAGCGCCCAGGTGGTTAGTCCATAAGGCAGGGTAAGCTGAACCTCATCCTCATGCCATGTGCGCCGGACACATGCAAATCCATTCCCGTCTGCCTCCCAAGCGGTTGGTACGCCGTTGATTAAGCAGTGTATTTCTGATTTTAACCACCAGGGTAGACGGAACTTTAATGAGAACTCGGTTGGTTCTTCTGCGCTAATTTTCAGAATGATTCGTTTTTCACTCGGTCGTGAATTCACCTGGCGGTTTACTGCCAAAATCCGCAGGTTTTCCCCTGTTTGGGTATCAAAGCGTTGTTCCACTTTAACCGGAATCCCGCGGATCACAAAGTTGGTCTCAGAAGGCAAATATTGGCATATCAACAGTGAATCCTGCGATTGATAATAAATACTTTCGCTCAACATTGCATTTGCCTGCAACAATGTGCAATGGCAGCACCAAAAATGGTCTTTCTCTGATCCCCATTTCTTTTGCGACCCTGCCCCCAATGGCAGAAAATAAGCGACTAACCCGGTGGATGGTTCAAGGGGGTCACAGCGCGTATCCAGAGTACGTCCCCGCCAGTACCCTTGGGCAAAGATGCCATTATACAAATTGCGCTCGTAATAATCAGCGTATTCCGCATTCCCGGTCCAGCGCAGCAGATACTGGCTTAAGCGCATCATATTAAAGACGACGCAGTGTTCTTGATTCAACTCTCCTAAACGAGCGGATTGCTGCCCCATCGGCGTCCATATTTCGCCGTACGTTTGCCCACCGGTGGCGTACATGCCCCGCTGCCGCACAGCCAGATCCCAATACATTTCAACGATCTGACGATAGCGCGGCTCTCCGGTTACTTCGTAGGCGCGCGCCGCCCCGTGAATTTCTGGGATGGTGGCGTTTGCGTGCATATTCGATAGAGCATCTTCCCCACATTCTAGCGATTCAAACAATGTTGCCCGTTCATAGCGGCGCATCAATTCTAAGTGCTTTGGATCATCGGTGAGCGCATAAAGGTTCGCCCAATGCTCCATCATGCCGCCCGTTTCTTCCTGATCCATCATCTCATTCATGTGTTCACGGGATATATCGTTGGTGAAGCGGTAGAACCAATCCGCGCACTTCAGCCCAATATCCATTGCCTGCTGATTGCCGGTATAAAGAAACATATCTAGCAGCCCCATCATATTTTTATGGCAAACATATTGAGGCGCCCATTTCCGCTTACCGCGTTTGAGCCAATAAAGATATTTTTCAGGGATGGGGAATGCCCATTCGCCCCCATTTTCTTTCTGACATCGCCCTATTTCCGCCACCATAAAATCAGCTCTGGCTTTCAGCGCCTCATCTTTGGTCTCGGCGTAAAGGTGCGCCGCCGCGCTTAACCAATGACCTGCCACTGTTCCGCGAATATCACTGGTGATCGAATCCCATCCGCCATGAATATGGGTGGGCAAGTAGCTGAAGCCAATCAGCCCGGCTTCAAAGTAGTGTGAGAAAAGCAAATTTTGGGTGGTCAGCCGGTTCATATAATCGCGATTGCGATCACGGCGATTGGCTGCTTCCCCAGGGAGTAGATGGACAGAACCAACGAGAGAGGAAAAAGACTGGCTCATGGGAGATGACCTCGTGCGTAGAAAGAGTGAGGATAGTATAACAAGTTTTCTTTTTTATAACGGTAATAGGAACTTTTATGCCCTCTGCTACGTCATGGAAAAGGAAACTTCGCTTGTGCTGTATGCTATACTTTAATCAAAGTTCTGTTCTACGGGGAAAACCGATGAAAATCTCTCATTTTGCCTTTCGCATTTTCAACCTGATTCTTATTGCTGTGTTAATGGCGGGATGTGGTGGGCAAACGCCTCCGCAACCCACCAAGAAACCCAACGATACCCCTACGCCGCGTAAAACGGCGACGCCCGCGCCCAGCCCTACGCCCAATGAAGCGATCGGTTTGCTTTCCAAAGCTGGTTCACCCGCGCCACAGGTGATTTCCGCAGGCGGTTCGATTGCCCGTGATGGGGTGGTGGAGGTGCGCTTCAGTCAGCCGATGGATGCTACGACCACCGCAGCCGCATTCACCCTGCTCGATGCCAGCGGCGCAAAGGTGGATGGCAGCGTGGAGTGGCCCTCCCCCGACCGTTTGCACTTTAAGCCCGCTCAACCATTAAATGCTGGCAGCCGTTACGAAGCCTCCTTAAAGGAAGACGCTAAAAGCGCGAAAGGCGACCTCCTCAAAGAAGCCTCAACCCTTAGCTATGAAGTGACGGGCGCAATTGGCGTTGGTCAGGCATTTCCAGCCAATGGCACGGAAAATGTCGCCAACAATAGCACGATCACGGTTCTATTCGACCGTCCGGTGGTGGCTTTGCGGATTGCTGAAGAGCAAAGCAAGCAGCCTGATCCGCTGAAGATTGAACCGGCGGTAGAAGGCAAAGGGGAATGGGTCAATACTTCGGTGTACGTTTTCCGCCCCAAGACCTACCTGCAAAGCAATACGCTCTATACCGTCACAGTGGTAGCGGGGTTGGCGGATGCGACTGGCGGCGGCAGCGCGCCTTTAACCAAGGATGTCACCTGGTCCTTCCATACCATGCGCCCGGTAGTGCAGGATTTATCCTTCTTGCTGGATGGCGACCCTAAAAACCCAATCAGCATAACCACAAATAATACGTTCGACAAAACTCCCTTAGATGCAACCCTGCGCCTGAATTTCTTGCAGCCAATGGATCACCCTGCTACCGAGGCAGCGGTTACGTTCACTGCGCCCAATCAGCCCGATGCGAAGCTAACATTTACCTGGGCGGACGATAGCCTCAGCGTCATCGTCAAGCCCACCGAGCGCCTGGCGTTAGATAGCATGTATTCCCTGAAGCTGGCTGGTTCTGCCCGCGCTGTGGACGGCGGTACGATGGACGCAGATATCATTTGGAATCTTGCCACGTATAGCTCTCCAAAAATCACACTTACGCGTCCCTCAAACGGCGAAGGTTCGGCGGACTCAGGGATGTTCGAAGTGTATTTTGCCTCGCCGATGAAGGTGCAAAGCGTGGTGGATAAGATTACGTTTGATCCGCCGCTTGAAAAACAGCCCCAAGATCAAAACTGGTCTTATGACCCTTATAATTTCAACATTTATTTCTATGGGTTGGTAGCTTCTACGTCTTATAAGGTCAAGTTAGACGCCGGAATGCAGGATATTTACGGGAATGTGATTGCAGATGCCAAAGAAGTGAAATTTACAACCGCGCCTCTCTCCCCATATGCGTATTGGGCGGCGCCGCAGCAAATTCAATGGCGCGCCAATACCCCCGGCGCATTCTATATGAACGTCACCAACGTCAAGAAGACCCACGTCACCCTTTCGCGCATCTCGATGAAGGACTTGCTCAATTTCACAACTGCCAATTCCCAAGAATTATTAACCACCTTCCGCCCGGCAAAGGATGCTGTTCAGTGGCAAACAGACTTCGCCCCAGATGTTTCTGCTGACCGCAGCCAGTTAGCCAAGGTGACTTTAGAGAAGCCTGTTCCAACCGGGGTT
This sequence comes from Anaerolineales bacterium, assembly GCA_038206515.1. Lineage (GTDB taxonomy): Bacteria > Chloroflexota > Anaerolineae > Anaerolineales > Anaerolineaceae > DSYU01. The sequence goes on from JBBRAT010000043.1 coordinate 17,918, forward strand.
TACCTGTTGGGGCTTGAAGCGGACGGCGTTCCGCATCCAAACAGCACCTATAACGATTTACGGATTGTTGTTGTCTCCTCCGTTTCGATCACGATTAAGACTTCACCGTCAGAGGCGTTGATTTGGGTAACGGATCAATCCAGCGGCAAACCGGTGGCGGGTGCACCTGTGGAGTTGTATCGCTTTGTAGATGGCACCAAGATAGGCACTGGCAATACCGACAAAGACGGTCTGCTGAAAATTGCCCTGCCAGCTCTTCCTGCGGGAATAGATTTTTACGCGGGCGGCACCTATAATGCCCTGGTTGGCAATGCGGGCGACCTTGTATTCGGGTTTTCCGGCGGATTTGTGGGCAGCGGCGTGTGGCCCGGTGATTTTGGCATCAGCGCGAACTATTACGCCTCGCCGCAAGCCGATATTCTTTATCTATATACCGAGCGACCCATTTACCGCCCAGGGCAGACGGTTTACTTCAAGGGCGTTCTGCGCAAGGATAACGATCTGAGTTATTCGTTGCCTGATGTCAAGTCGCTGAATGTGGTCATCAATAGTTTTGATAAAGAAGTATCGCGCACCAAAGTGGACGTATCCGATTACGGTACGTTTAATGGCACTTTTCAGCTGGATAAAGATGCCGCGCTTGGCACCTATTACCTAAAAGTCTTCTATGATGGACAGGAAGACAACTACCTGAATGGCATTAGCTTTAACGTAGCGGAATACCGCCGCCCTGAGTTCCAGGTGATGGTCAACGCTGCCGCGGCGAATATCCTTGCCGGAGATACCTTCAACGCCAATATCAAAGCGGAATATTACTCAGGGGGCGGGGTTGCCAACGCGGATGTGCATTGGGTATTGCGCGCCCAACCCTTCACGTTTACCCCACCCGATGCGTACAGCCGCTATCGGTTTAATGATGTGCAAATGGATGAAATGCAAGACCCGAATATGGGTCGGGTTGCGGATAGTGACGTGATCCTTGCCGAAGGCTCCGCTAAGACGGATGCGCAGGGTCAACTCAGCCTGACGGTTCCGGCAAAACTGGAGAAGGCTGTCAGCCAGAAATTGGTTTTAGAAGCCACCATCACGGATCTGTCACAGGCATCCGTCAGCGGGCGGGCGGAAATCATCGCCAACCAGAGCATGGTCTACCCCGGCATTCGCTTTGCGGATTACGTGGGGCAGGCGAATAAAGATCAAACCATTGATCTGGTCGCGTTAGACTGGGATGGCAAGCCTCTCCCAAATCAAAAAGTGACCGTAGAAGTGGTCGAACGCCGCTGGCATAGCGTACAGGAGCAATCGCCCAATGGGGATGTGCGCTGGAACTCCTCTGTAGAGGAAATTCCGGTCAAAACCTTTACGGATGTCGTCATGGGCGCGGATGGCAAGGGCAGCATTACCTTCAATCCCCCGAACGGTGGCGTATTCCGCGCGCGGGTCACGTCAGCCGATGGCAAAGGCAAGATTGGCGCAGCTGCGGATTATACCTGGGTGACGGGAGCGGATTTCATCCCCTGGCGGCAGGGCAATGACCGCAGCTTCCAGCTGATTACGGACCGCGAAACCTACAAACCTGGCGATACTGCCCAAGTTCTCATCGCTTCGCCTTTCCAAGGGCAAAATTATGCCCTGCTGACGGTTGAACGTGGGCTTATTCGCCAACAAAAAGTGATTTTACTGCAAAATAACAGCACCATCTACAGCCTGCCTATCACCGCGGACTTCGCTCCGAACGTATATATTTCGGTTCAGGTGATGAAGGGCGTGGATAAAGATACTCCCTTCCCGGATTATCGCATCGGCATGGCGGAGATCAAAGTCTCGACCGAGAAACAGACCCTGAACGTGGATGTTACCCCGGATAAAAAGACCGCTGGACCGGGCGATACGATCAATTACACGGTGCATACCAGTGATTCAGATGGCAAGCCTGTTTCAGCGGAAGTTTCGCTGGGGCTATCTGATCTTTCCACTCTTTCGCTGGTGGGTCCCAATTCTGGAACCATGCTCAGTCGCTTCTATGACCGGCGCAGCCTGAGCGTTTCAACCAATATTTCCATCATCAACAGCCTGGAAGCCTATAACAATTCGCTTGCAGAATCTCCACTAGCAATGGGGCGTGGGCAGGGTAGCGGCGGCGGCTTAAAGGGCGATGGCGCGCTGGGCGTTTTGCAAATCCGCCAGGATTTCCCCGACACTGCTTTCTGGAAGGCGGATGTGCGCACGGATGCAGCCGGGCAGGCAAGCGTCTCTGTTAAGTTGCCGGATAACCTGACCATCTGGCGGATGGATGCGCGCGCTGTGACGTTGGATACGCGCGTGGGGCAGACGCTGCAAGACCTGACCAGCACCAAGCCGTTACTCGTGCGCCCGCAAACGCCGCGCTTCTTCGTGGCAGGTGATCAGTTAATGGTGGGTACGGCTGTTCACAACAACACCGATCAAGATATGTCGGTGGAAGTTGCCCTGGACGCGCAAAACCTGACCCTCACTTCGCCGCAGACGCAGAGCGTGCAGGTGGCAGCCCATCAGCAGGCGTATGTCACCTGGCAGGTGACCGTGCCGGATGGGGCGGATACCGCTCAGTTGACCTTTAGCGCGAAGGGCGGGCAATATGAAGACGCCAGCCGCCCAACCATTGGCGCAGCCGGCACCGATGGATTGCCGATCTTGCGCTATGAAGCGCCGGAAACGGTGGGAACGTCCGGTCAGATGACCGAAAACGGTTCGCGCGCTGAAGGAATTATGCTTCCGCAAGATTGGAATATTACCCAGGGGCAGCTGGTGGTATCTGTATCCCCCAGCCTTTCCGCCAGTCTGACAAACGGATTGACGTATCTAAAAAGCTATCCCTACGAATGCGTCGAGCAGACCGTCTCGCGCTTCTTGCCGAATGTGGTGATTGCCCGCGTGCTGCGCGAAGCAAAAATGAATAACCCAGAGGTCGAAGCGGGACTGACCGAACAGGTAAATATCGCCTTGCAGCGGTTGGCTTCGCAAGAAAACGCGGATGGCGGCTGGCCCTATTGGAAACCTTCCCCGTCCGATGACCTGGTGACCGCTTACGTGGTGCTAGGGTTGATAGAAGCCAAAGCCAGTGGCTATCCTGTGCCGGATAAGATGATTAATGATGGGCTGGATTACCTCAGCTACCACGTTAATTCGCCGCACGATGACCGCATGGATCCAAAGGCAGTGGATAACCGCGCCGCGTTTACGTTATACGTCTTGACGCGCGGCGGCAGGAAGCCGGTGGAGGATATTAATAAGCTCTATGATCGGCGCGTGAATTTGCAGATATATGCCCGCGCGTACCTCACCCAGGCAATCTGGCGCATTGATTCGCAAGACCCGCGTTTGAATACTTTGCGCTCCGACTTAAACAGCGCAGCTGTGCTTTCCGCCAGTGGCACACATTGGGAAGAAGCCAGCCATGATGTTTGGAACTGGTCTACCGATACCCGCACGACCGCCATTGTGTTGGATGCGCTGGAACAGATAGACCCGAAAAATCCAATTGTTGCCAATGGCGTGCGCTGGTTGATGGCGCATCGCACCTCCGGTCACTGGCAAGGGACGCAAGAAACGGCCTGGTCGCTGTTGGCGTTGGCGGATTGGATGAGCGTCAGCGGAGAACTCAAGGGGAACTATTCCTTCGCGGTTGGATTTGCGGATAAAACCATCAGCCAGGGCGATGTGAACGCGCAGAATTTGCAGCAAGTGACCACGACCTTGGTCATGGTCAAGGATTTGCTGAAAGATACCGTCAACAAACTGGTCTTTGCCCGCACCGGTGGCGATGGGACACTGTATTACACCGCTAACCTCAACGTATGGCTGCCAGTGAAAGATATTAAGTCGCTCAATCAGGGCGTGATGATCTCGCGCACGTATACCCGCGCGAATGCCTCGGATACGCCCATCACCAGCGCAGAGCAGGGCGAACTGCTGCGCGTGCGGCTTTCGATCACTGCGCCTGCCGGATTGAATTACCTGGTCGTCAATGATCCGCTGCCCGCCGGGTTTGAAGCAGTAGATAGCAACCTGTTGAGCAATCCACAGGGGATGCAGCCAGAGCAGTCCGCTGGCAACGATTGGGAAACGAATGGTTGGGGATGGTGGTACTTCAACCATGCCGAACTGCGCGATGACCGCGTGGTGCTTTCCGCCAATTATCTGCCAGCAGGTACGTATTCCTATACGTATGTTGTGCGCGCCAGCTCCAAAGGCATCTTTAACGTCATTCCGCCCACCGCTCAGGAATTTTACTTCCCAGAGGTGTATGGTCGTGGAGATGGGATGCAATTTGAAGTAAAGTAACACATAGCGAATAAAAACAGTCCATATTGGAGCGAAACTCCAATATGGACTGTTTTTATTCGCTCAATCAGGAATTATCCAGCCAGCGTGCGGGCAACTTCCTGAAGCTGATCCATAATGTGCAGGTTCTGCGGGCATTTTGGCTCACATTCGCCGCATTGCGCGCATTCAGAGGCTTTCAAGCCTTTGACAAAGCCATAAGGCGCCCAGAATCCTTCTGCGCTTAGTTTGGCATAGGCTTCTTTTGCCTGTTCTTCTAATCCCCAAACCTTGTACCAGTTCATAAAGCGGAAGTTTTCGGGGATGTTGATGTCGTTGGGGCAGGGCATGCAATACGAGCAGCCGGTGCAATAGAGGTCAGCTAAGTTCTGATTGGCTTCAAATAACTGCTGCACTGCCTGACTTTCCTGCGCGCTCATCGTTTCTAAGCGGCTGGCGGAGGCGACGTTTTCTTCGATCTGCTGCATGGTATTCATGCCAGAAAGGGCTACATTGGCGTTCGGATTATTCCAAACGTAGCGCAGGGCTAATTCAGCCGATTTAATTTCTTCCTGGTCGCCCACTTTGAAGCCCTTGGGGGTCGCTAAACGACCACCCGCCACGGGTCCCATAATGGTAACGCCCATGCCCGCCTGGTGAGCGCGTTCCATCGCAGGGGCATTGTGCTGATCCAGGTAGTTGTACTGCACCAGCATGGCTTCAAATTCGCCGGTATCAATCATTTTGATGATGTTGCTCACTTCATCATGGCTGGAGAAGCAAATGTGCCGCACCAGACCCTCTTTTTGCGCCTTGCGAGCTTCATCCAGTGCCATTCCCTGCTTGGAGATCACCTGATCGAAGGTTGCCCAGTTAAGACCATGAAAGAGGATGAGATCAATGTAGGGGGTATCAAAACGCTCTAAGCAGGTGTTTAATTTAGCGCGCCAGGCTTCGGCGGTGCCTTCTTCGGGGTTGCCCACCGGAATTTTGGTCGCCAGGTAGAGTTTGGAGCGGTCATAGCCTTTGATCGCCTGACCAACAGCAATTTCACTGGTGCCATTGATATATACATAAGCGGTATCAATATAGTTAATCCCCAGATCAATGCCGCGTTGCAGCATCGGCACAGACTGGGCTAAATCTACTTTCTTATCTTCACCAGCGGGCAGGCGCATTGCCCCAAACCCCAAAACGGATGCTTGAATACCTGTATTTCCATAAGGGCGATATTGCATTGCTTTCCTCCGAGAGAATGAAACAAATTGGGAAACGGGGTGATTATAGCCCCATTTAACCTAAATGGATAAAATTAGGTATCTCTATTTTAGAGATATTTTATTGGGCGGATAAGGTGATTTTTATCCCTTTCATCCTATAAAATGTCACCTATGCCTGATCTGCCTGACAGGCTGCGGCGATAATCGCCTGGCGCAGCGGACGGAAATCCAGTCCGGCTTGCTGCATCCCCAGCATTACACCGCCGACTACAGGAGGCGCGCTCAGATGGGTAAATTGCGCGCCGGGCGACATGCGATGCACAAACTCCTGCATCGGGTTTACGAGTAATGCGCCACCCTTAAAGAGGCTGCCAATTTGCACTACCTCAAATGTCTCTTTTTCCAGGCTTAGCTGGCGGATGATGGCGCATATCTGTTCGCCCAATTCGCAGCCCGTCCAGCGGATAATTTCCGTAGCCACCGGGTCGCCAGCCTGGGCAACCTTGAACACCAGGCGGGCTAATTCCCCGTTGAAAGCATATCTGCCCTGGGTGAGTCCTTCGATTAAGTCTGTCAAATCAGTGGCATGAAAGTATTCAATGAAGGCATCCGATAGGGCAGTGGGAGCGCCGCGCCGAATCCAGTGGTGATTGACGGCAATGACCGCTGCCTGCACCAGATCGTATGCGCCGCCATGTTCGCCAAACGCGCTGCCGCAGCCCGTCACCATGCCTTCGCGCCCGTCACGGGTCAGCCCACGGCAGTTTGTGCCGGTTCCAGCGTCAATGACAATGCCCCAACCCTCGCGCGCCCCCGCTACCAAGCCAATCACCATATCATTAACGGCTTCCACTGCGCATTTCAAGCCTAATACAGAGATCGCATCCAGGGTATCAGGCAGTTCAGAAGCCCAGTCATACCCCGCAACGCCAAAACCCGCCCCGCTGATTTGCTCCACATGCAGAGCTGCCATCTCTAGCGCGTGCCCAACGGATTCTTGCAGGGCAGCTTTGACCCCATCATATCCCACCACCTCGTGATTGCCTGGTCCAGCTTTGCCAAACCCAACCAGTTCCCCAGCCTCATTGGCAATCAGGGCGTGCGTTTTTGTGCCGCCGGTGTCTACTCCAAGAAAATAACGGTTCATCGTCATCTGGGTGAGCTCTTAAGCAAACTGAGGGAGATAATCGCGGTGAGTATGGAGGAGGTCATCCAAGACTTCCTGCACCTTGTCGGCGGAAGGACCTAACGGGTGCGCCAGCAATGCCTGATACGCAGCGTTGCGGTTGCCGGTGACAGCGGCTTCGGCGGTGAGCAGTTCGTACGATTTCACCTGCTGGATCAAACCTGTGCAAACCGCTGGCAGTGCGGCAATCGGCAGCCCGTGAACGCCTTGCGCATCCACCCGGCAGGGCAGTTCTAAAACCCAGTCCGCTGGATATTCTGCTACCGCGCCGTTGTTGCGCACGTTCGCCACATGTTCTTCGCCCAGGTTATTGTAATGCGCGTTGAGCAGCTGCGTTGCAACGGTGGAGTAATACGCTCCGCCGCGCTGCATCAACCCGGCGGGCGGCTCGGTGCGGTCTGGTTCAGCGTATTCTTTGAGTAATTTCTCCTCAATTGCCATCACCTGTTCCGCGCGCGAAGGCGGCCATTTCTGCTGGGAATCTACTTTTTTCTGCGTGTAATAGTAATATTGCAAATACCCATTGGGGATCATCCCCAGCGATTGCACCGTGTTGGCGTCCCATTCCGGGTCGTCACTGCTGCGTAATTCAGCAATATATTTCTCCATAATCTGTGACCAGAGGTCTTCACCATCCAGGGTAAAGCCATGATACCAGGTGAGGTGGTTCAGTCCCAGGGTCTTGATCTGCGCGCGGCGTGGGTCAATGCTTTGCCCGGTGGATTCTTCCAATTCGCGCAGGATCTCCATTTTCATGCCAATGGCGGAGTTGCATACGCCCACTGCCTGCACCTGTGGCGCATAGCGGAACAGGGCTTCTGATACCAAGCCAGAGGGGTTGGTAAAGTTGACCAATAACGCCCCAGGAGCAAGCTCCTGCATGTCGTGGGCGATTTTTAAGATGACTGGAATAGTGCGCAGTGCCTTTGCCATGCCGCCTACGCCGGTCGTTTCCTGCCCCACCAACCCATGCCGGCGACCTAAATATTCATCGCGGCGGCGGGCTTCCATCATGCCCACCCGCAGCTGCGTGGTGACATATTGCGCGCCCTGAACTGCCTCGCGCTGATCGGTTGTCAGATGCACCTGAAATGGCGTGCCTTTGGCTTCCACCATCCGCTGCGCAAATTTGCCCACCACGTCCAGTCGTTCGGGGGCAATATCCATCAGCCATAAATCGGTCAGTGGAAACGTGTCTATTCGTTCCAAAAAGCCATTGATTAGCTCAGGGGTGTAGGTGGATCCGCCCCCAATCACTGCTACTTTTAGCATAGGAATTTCTCCATCAAAGGATAGGATATTCTTTTATTATACCGTCATCTGCCAGAGGGGCGTTAAAATGTTACTGACCTGGATGAGGGGGGCATCCAGGTCAGCAACTGATTGATATTATACTCAACTCTTTTGGAAATACAAGAGGTTTGGAGAAAGTAATTCAAAAATAAGTAAAATCTAATTTTTCAAAGAGTCTGGAGGAATGGGTAAGCCTGCCAGAGCCATAATGCGTAAGGCGTTCGTGGTGGGGCTGGCTCCGTTGCGCAGGTGATAGTCAAATACCATCCGATCCCCGCTAATTTCCTCACGGAAATGTCCGTTGCGAAGATGGACAATCTCGTCAGCCAACTTTGCTAATTCTAAATCATGGGTAGAAATAACGCCAATCCCCTTTTCATTTAGCAGGGCGCGCAGGTAGGCTTCAGAGCCAATCCGCCGCTCGCGGTTATTGGTGCCGCGGAATATCTCGTCAATTAAGTAAAATACGGGTCCCGGCTCACTCACCTGAAGGGCATCTAACACCATTTTCAGGCGGCGCACTTCAGCATAGAAATAAGAGATACCATCGCTGAGGGAATCGGCAATGTTCATGGAAGTAAACACTCGGAACGCGCGGCAGTCTAAGCCCTCTGCTGCCACCACGCTGCCCGCTGATGCCAGACAGAGGGTTACGCCCAGCGTGCGCAAGAAGGTGCTTTTGCCAGACATATTTGAGCCGGTAATCAGTACCGCATCCCCCGGGCGATCCAGTTGAAAATCGTTCGAGACGCGCGTCTCATAGGGCAGAAGCGGGTGTCCGAGCCCCTTGGCGTGAAAAAGAGGGCGGTCTTCTTCCGTGGTGAACGTGGGGAAAATATAAGTTGGATTGAGGGCTGCAAATTCCGCCAGGGAACAGAGCGCGTCTACTCGATACAGGCTGTCTAACCACTGCGGCAGCACCACAGAGAGGCGTGCTTGCAATTTCTCTAACTGATACGCAAAGAAGACGTCCCAGGGGACGAGTAAGTTTAGAAGGACCGAAAGAAAAGGATTATTCCGCAAGCTCGCCGCAGTGGTGATGCGACTGGCAACACGCAGGATTTGAGATGGACGCTGCTGACCCTGACGAATGGTCGCGCAAATTTCGGCAACCCGAGGGGCTTGTTTGAAAGGATGATCTTCCAGAGGGGATAGGAGTTGGCGCAGCGCCTCTAATCGCCGGGCTAAATCAAGCGACTGCCCAAAACTTTCGCTTGATTCGCGGAAGTGATACGCCTGGATGCCTAGATAAAAGAGCAGGGTTGCGATCCAATAAGGGGGGAAAGAAAAAAAAGAGGAACAGAGCAGTAAGATCAGGTTAATCAATGCCAGGATGCTCAAGCTAATCAAGGTGGATCGAAGCGATGCGTCATTTTTTCCCCGACTCAGCCACTCCAGCAGCGCATCACCATCCCAACGAGTTTCACCTCTGGATAATAATATTCCCGCCAGGGATAATCGGCGGCGCAAGGTGGGCAGGCGCAGCAATTCCTGTACTTGCAGTTGACGTTCCACTGCTGTTGTCAGTTCTGGCTGCGTCTCCAATAGCCAGCTGGCTAATTGCCGGCTGCCACCTGCAGAAATACAGCAATCCATCAGCGCATGGATCGAACGCGCCCCAGTAATCATCAAATCCGCATTAAAGGGATGCTCGGCGCTAACCGGGATCGGGAAATGTGCTGGAAGATGCGACCAATCTAACTGGGCGCGCCCCAAGCGATCTTCCGCTAAGTGCAAAAGCGCCTGATAACGATCAACCGCCAGAATCACCCTTTGGTGGGCGCGGGTGAGGGCGATAAAACCAGCCAATAAGAGCAGGATGATCGCGCCAGCCGCCCAAATGGGCAGTAAACTTGCCGCGAGATAGCCAAACAATAAAGCAGCAATTAACCCAGCCAGCCGTAGCCAGGGATAGCGGGCTTCGATGTGTTTGACCCGTTCCAGACTGCGCTTGGCTGTGTTCACGCGATTTTCGAGATGCGAAAGATGAGAGGCACGCGAAGGATTCAACATACCTCTCATTGTAACGGAAAGAGCGCAGTACGTTAACCCAGAATCGCGCGCATGATGCTTAATGCTGCCGGAAGTTCTTCCGTTGGGTGGGCAATCTGCCCTTCTATAGAAATACGCTGGTTATATCCAGTTTTTTTCAGCGTCTGCAAGAACAGCGCGCAGTCATCCCCAATGCGAGGAGGGCGGCGACCGTCTACGGTAGCGATGTGGGCGTGACGTAAGAGGCTGCTATTTTGGAAAATACCTTCCACCGACTCGTTATCCTTCGCCCAATGAAAGCCATCCACCAACAGCTGTAAATTGGGATGATTAACCGCTCTCACAAATTCAGCGCCTTCTGCGACCGTGTTCAATACATTTGTTTCCGCCTTGTTGAGCGGTTCCACCACCAGCGTTACTCTATGCTTTTCAGCATGGGCAGCCGCCATTTGACCAAAGTGAACCAGTTGGCGGAAAGCCTGGGCGCGATCAAACCCTTCTGGTATTTGCCGAGCTGCGCCAGAGCCGAACACAATCACTTCAACGTCCGCGACTTGCGCACGCCGGAAGGTCGTGCTGACGTATTCTTCCAAAGCTGATTCATTGACAACCGCGCCTGTAATTTTCAGATCGCCCGGAATAAAGACATTCACGACTGGGCAGGGAAAATTTGCTTCTTTCATTTCTGCTAGGGCAGACAGAAATACCGCTTCGTCTTCGCGTGGGTGCAGCAGTCCGCCTACACTCCATTCAAAATAATCATATCCCGCTGTTTTAGCAATTCGTCCCATTGCCGGGTCACCGCATACGCCAAATTTCATTGTTCTCTCCTTGTCAGGTTAAATATGCAAAATTGATTCTCAAAAGGTTCATTGGGAATTGGCGTAGTAGTCGTTGAGATGGGCGATCTTCTCATCTCAACGACTACTACGCCAATTCCCGGAGTTCCTCTTAAAATCATACTCCCAATGAAAAATAAAAGGTAAAATTAACCTGCCTTCCCACACAAATCTTCTCGAAAAGAAAGAGATTCCAGCACCCGTGGAAAATGCAAAGAATCAGCCGTCCGCAATTCTTTTACACCGCCTCCTTTCCCCGTATAGTATGCTTATCCTGGCGCTGCTTGCCTTATGGAATTGGGTTTTCAGAATCATTGTCGAATATACAAACCTACGTCCCGGTATTCCTTTTACCTATACCCTGGATGACGCTTATATTCACATGGCAATTGCCAGGAACCTGGCGTTGCATGGGGTCTGGGGAATCAACGCGGGTGAATTTGCCTCCGCTTCCTCCTCTATTTTGTGGACGCTGATCCTCAGCGGAATATACCGGCTGTTTGGGGTGCATGACTTAACCTCCTTTTACCTGAATGTTCTCTTTGGCAGTCTGGCGGTCGTGTTTGCCTGGCGCGTTCTGCGGCAATTGAAGGTCACTCATCCTTTCTTTTTGCTGGCGAGCCTGCTGCTCGTAATTTATATTACGCCATTCCCTACTTTGGTCGTCTCTGGCATGGAAACCACGCTGCAAATCTTTTTGACTTTTGCCTTTGTAGACGCTGGTCTGTTGATCCTTTCTGATATTCGCCAACCTATTCGCTCCAAACAGACACTTTATTTGCTCGTCACGGCGCTGCTTTATGCGGCTGTCCGCTATGAAGACTTGGGGATCATTGCTATTTTTTGCCTGATTTTGCTCTTTCAACGCCGATTTCGTCTGGCAATTACGCTGGGAGCAGTCGCTGTCTTCCCAGCAATTCTTTTTGGATTAATCTCAACGGGGCAGGGTTGGTGGTTTCTTCCCAATTCGATCCTCATTAAAAATTCGCAGCAGCTTTCGCTTTCTTTTCTTCAGAGATTAGAAGCGCTTGAGGTCAGTCCCTTTATGTTTTATCTGCGCTGGATGATCCTAACCGGGTTGTTTGGATTGATTGCGCAACAATGGTTACTGCCTCGCCCCAAAGCAGGAAAGGCGCATTGGATTGTTCTGTCTGCGCTCTCTGTTCTCATTGCTCAATATTTTTTGGGGATATTGGGTTGGTTCTACCGTTATGAAGCTTACCTGATTGCTTTGGGGATCATTGGATTGGTGGGAATGGGAAGGGAGTGGTTTGCGTTTTTCAATGCTCAAACCTGGAAACGCTTCTCTAAGAATATGCAATTGCGTATCCTATTCGCTGCTTTGATCTTTGGTGGTGCTTTTCTATCCAATTTTTTGCTTTCTCGCTCGGTCTACAGCCTTTCGATGCGCGCCGGTGACGCCCAAAGGAATGCGCCTATTGCTATGATGAACATTCACGACCAACAGCTTCAAATGGCAGCCTTTGTTCGCAAATATTACGCAGGCTCTTGCATAGCGGCAAATGATATTGGGGCAGTTAGCTACCAGGGGAGTGGGTGCGTAGTGGACGTTTATGGGTTGGGTAATCATGATATTGCTCAGGCGACTTTGCAAAAAACGTCCCTGGTAGATACCATGCAAAAACTGGCGCAGCAGAAAAATATTCAAATTGCCATCGTATATCCGAAATGGTTTCCCCAGGGTTTCCCGGAAAACTGGATTCCGGTTGGTGAATGGACGATCCCGAATAATGTGGTCGCAGCTGAGCCAACAGTTCGATTCTATGCGGTGGGCGCGGAGAGGGTTCTTCCGCTGCGTCAGCAGTTAAAAGAATTTGCCAGCTCACTTCCCGATGGAGTAACCTGGCAAATTTACCCGTGAGTTTCGCAAGAAATTATTTTTGCTGACGATAATGCTCTTGCAGACTGCGGTATTGCAATTCCTTTTGGCGCAAGGCGCGAATAGCGGAGACAGCCGCCACTGCTGCGGATAGGGTGGTCAGCAGCGGCACATTCATGCGGGTTGCCATCGTGCGAATGGCAGCGCCGTCAGAGTGTGTGCCTGCGCCCAGCGGGGTATTGAGAATCAAATCCACCTTGCCCAGGCTGATATAATCCACCACATGCGGCGACCCCTGCGACACTTTGTTGATGGTTTCCACCGGCAGCCCAACTCGCCGGAAATAATCCGCTGTGCCGGGGGTGGCGATGATGTGGAAGCCCATACGGTGCAAGTCACGGGCAATTTTTAACGCCGCGCCCTTATCAAAATCATTCACGCTAATCAGCACCGACCCGCTTTGAGGCAGGTTTGTACCGGCTGCCTGCTGTGATTTTGCGAAGGCATGTCCAAAAGAGGAAGCATGCCCCATCACCTCGCCGGTAGAGCGCATTTCAGGTCCCAAAACAGTCACATCCGAGGGCAGTTTCTTGAAAGGCAGCACTGCTTCTTTGACGAAGAACCCATCCACGGTTGGCTCAGTCAGGAACTTAACCTGTTGCAGACTTTCGCCCGCCATAATTCGCGCAGAGAGTCGCGCCATGGGGATGCCGGTGGCTTTGGAGGCATATGGCACGGTCCGCGAGGCGCGCGGGTTCACTTCCAATACGTACACCACCTCATCTTTGATGGCAAATTGCACATTCAGGCTGCCCTTCACTTGCAATGCCAACCCTAACCGCTCGGTATATTCGCGGATGACGTTCAGGTGATATTGGCTGACTTTGTAAGGCGGCAGAACGCAGGCAGAATCACCAGAATGCACGCCCGCTTCTTCAATATGCTGCATAATGGCGGCAATCGTTACCGCGCTGCCATCTGCCAGAGCATCTACATCAATTTCGTAGGCGTCTTCCATAAAGCGATCAATTAGCAATGGTTGACCGGGGGCAACGTCCAGGGCTTGCTGAACAAACCCCGCCAATTGGCTTGCATCCCCCACAACCGCCATTGCCCGCCCGCCCAAAACGTAGGAAGGGCGCACCAGCACCGGATAACCAATCTTCTGCGCCACTTCGCGCCCCTCTTTTAAGGAATGGGCGATGCCATATTCTGGGTGAGCAATATCCAGTTCGTCCAACAATTGCCCAAATTGTTCACGGTCTTCCGCCAGGCGGATGGAGGCAGGCGAAGTTCCCAAAATGGGAACGCCCGCTCCTTCCAGCCCTTCCGCTAAATTCAGCGGCGTTTGCCCGCCCAATTGCACAATGACGCCGATAGGCTGTTCACGATCCACCACATTCAGCACATGTTCGAGGGTCATTGGCTCAAAATAGAGACGATCCGAAGTGTCGTAATCGGTGGAAACCGTCTCAGGGTTGCAATTGAGCATGATGATCTCGTACCCTTGCGCGGATAGGGCATAGGCAGCCTGGCAGCAGCAGTAATCAAATTCAATTCCCTGCCCGATGCGGTTAGGACCCCCGCCCAAGATAAGGATTTTGCGCGCCGAAGTGGGACGAGCTTCATCTTCCGTCTCATAGGCGGAATACAGATAGGGCGTTTGCGATTCAAACTCAGCGGCGCAGGTATCCACCCGTTGAAAGGTAGGCAGAACACCCATTTCTTTCCGCAAAGCGCGCAGCTGCAAGGCAGTGAAATCATTGCCGCGCCCAGAAAGTAACCGCGCCAGGTGGCTATCCGCGAAGCCGATGCGCTTTGCCTGACGGAGCAGGGCAGGGGTTAAAGCGCGAGGGTCAAGCTCGCGCAGGCATTGTTCAAAATTGACAATCTGCATCATCTGCCCCAAAAACCAGGGGTCTAACCCGGTTTCAGGCGCCAGTTGAGCAGCGTCTACCCCCGAACGCAGGGCGCGATAGACTGCAAACAAGCGCAGGGATTGCGGACGTAACGTTTCAGCAATGCTTCCCTGGGCATCCATTGCCTGTGGTTTGCTTGGACCGGAGCCATCCGGCGCGTCCACGCCAATTTCCAGGGATTGAATTGCCTTCATCAGCGCCTGCGGGAAGGTGCTGCCCAGCGCCATGACTTCCCCTACCGATTTCATTTGCGGACCAAGGGTAGAATCCACGCCGGGGAATTTTTCAAACGCCCAGCGCGGGATTTTCACCACCACGTAATCGAGGGCAGGCTCAAATGCAGCGACCGTCTGACCGGTAATCTCGTTTTGGATTTCATCCAGGGTGTATCCTACTGCCACCAGGGCGGCGATCTTCGCAATGGGGAAGCCTGTGGCTTTGGAGGCGAGAGCGGATGAGCGGGAGACGCGCGGGTTCATTTCGATCACCAGCACGCGCCCGGTGCGCGGGTCAACGGCAAATTGCACGTTCGCGCCGCCCGTTTCTACCCCCACCACGGTCATCACCTGGCGGGCAAGGTCACGCATCACCTGATATTCGCGGTCCGTGAGGGTTTGGGCAGGGGCAACTGTGATGCTGTCGCCGGTATGCACGCCCATCGGGTCAAAATTCTCAATCGAGCAGACCACTACGAAGTTATCCGCGCGGTCACGCATTACTTCTAGCTCATATTCTTTCCAACCGAGGATGGATTCCTCTACCCAGGCTTGCCCGATAGGGGATTCCGCCAAAGCACTGCGCACTGCTTCTGGCAGTTCCTCGGGCGTATGCACCCAGGATGCACCGCTGCCGCCCAGCGCAAACGAAGCGCGTACCAGCAGAGGATAGCCTGCCTGGATGGCAAGCTGTTCAGCTTCCTCCAGGGTGCGGGCGGGTCCGCCAGCCGGCACAGGGATGCCTGACCGCAGCATGGTTTGGCGGAAAATATCGCGGTCTTCGGCAATGCGGATTGCATCAATGGTTGCGCCAATCAGCTGTACGCCATACCGTGCCAACACGCCGTTTTCACTGAGCGCCAGTGCCAGGTTTAACCCAGTCTGTCCGCCAACAGTCGGCAGCATAGCATCCGGGTGTTCCTGGGCGATGATTGCCTCCACCGCTTCCGGCAAAAGCGGCTCAATGTAGGTCGCATCCGCGATTTCCGGGTCAGTCATCACAGTAGCGGGGTTGGAGTTGATCAGCACAATGCGGTAGCCTTGTTTGCGTAAGGCTTTGACCGCCTGCGTGCCAGAATAATCAAATTCAGCGGCTTGCCCAATGACAATGGGACCCGAGCCGAGGATGAGCAGGGTGTGAATATCTTCGCGCTTAGGCATGAGCTTCCCCTTTGTGTGCAAGGAGCAGGTGATAAAATTCCTCGAACAACCCAAAAGCGTCATGTGGACCGGGGGAAGCCTCGGGGTGATATTGCACACTGAATACGGGTTTATGCTTTAGCCGCATCCCTTCCACCGTGTGATCGTTCAAGCTGAGGTGGGTAATTTCCACTTCGGCAAGGTCAAGGGTTTTGGCGGCAACCGCATAATTGTGATTTTGGGAGGTAATTTGCACTTTTTGGGTGCGCAGGTTAGAAACGGGGTGATTACCAGAATGATGCCCAAACTTTAACCGTTCGGTTTGCGCTCCCATTGCTCGCCCAATCAATTGATGCCCCAGGCAGATGCCAAAGATAGGCATATCGTGTTGGATCAGCTCGCGCACCGTGTTGACAATCTCCGGTAAGCCCGCCGGGTCGCCGGGACCGTTGGAGAGCATGACGCCATCCGGGTGATACGCCAGCACCTCTTCGCAGGAGGTATACGCCGGCACGATGCGCACTTCCATGCCCCAGGCTGCCAGATGACGGACAATATTTTGCTTTGCTCCAAAATCAAACAGCACCACGCGCAAGGGTGGGGTGGCTTTTGCCTGCATGGGCTGAACCCACGCGCTGCCTGCGTCTGGCGTCCAGGGGTAGGCTTCGGCGCAGGTCACTTCCTTTACCATGTCGCGCCCATCCAGTCCGGGCCAGGCTTGCGCCATTCGCACCAGGCTTGCGCCATCCGTGCCGCGGGTAGAGAGGGCAGCTTTTAGCGTCCCCTGGTCGCGCAGTTTGCGGGTGAGGAAACGGGTATCCATTGCGCTAATCCCTGGCACACCCGCGGCGGCGCACCACTCCGAAAGCGTCTGGCAGGCGCGCCAGTTCGATACGGAAGGGCTAATGTCTCGCAGCACCAAAGCGGAGACTTGCGGCATTCGCGCTTCATAATCTTCAGGGTTAATCCCCACATTGCCCACATGCGAGGTGGTGAACAATACCCCTTGTCCTCGATAGGATGGGTCAGTGAGGATTTCCTGATAGCCGGTCATGCTGGTATTGAACACCAGCTCAAAAACTGCGTCTGCTGGCGCGCCAAACCCATCGCCTTGCAGGATGCTGCCATCTTCCAGTGCTAAGGTTGCTGTAGTCATTTTCACTCTACCATTATCAATAAAAGGCGAATTGCAATTCTGGCAAGTATACAATAAAATAGAGGTTCAGACAACTGATCAAAAGGAAACTTAAGATTAAAAAAGACTCCTGTTTCCCAAGTAGATGTAAAATAGAATAAGTATTCTCATTCTGGAGGGTGTGCTTGTTTAAATTTACTGACTTTTTTCATCTTCCTCAACTAGACCCTCTGTTTGAGCAGATGATTGCTGAGAAAGATGGGCTGATGCTGCTGGCGGGCATTGAATCGCGCGGTGGGGCGGGGCAACCTATGCCAGAGGGGATGAACGCACAGCCGGTTCAGAAGCCAAAAGCGCCTTTCCTGCCCAGCGGATTATCCACTTTGTCGGACGTGATTGTACAAGCTGTTTTCAGCGCGGACCCACTGGCTCAGGCGATCTTCATTGTCAGCGATCGCACCGCTGCGCGTATTCCACGCTTATTTAAGAGACGGATTAAGCTATGCGTGGTGAGCAACGCCGAGGAGTATGATCGCCAGGCAGCCTATGCGGCGGTATCACGCCCAACCTTGCTGGTATTTGATCGCCTTACCGAAGATTCGCGGCGGGCGGTGTTTGCAGCTGCGGAAAGTGGTCTGAAAACGGTAGTGCAGCTGGATACCGCGCAACATGGGGCGGGGGTGGCGCGCGAATTATTGGAGCTGGGCATTGGCGCGGAGCAAATTTCCCTCTTACGTTGGATATTAACGACTCGGCGCGTGCTGACCTTGTGTGAAAAGTGCCGCCATCCCATGCTGCTGCGCCCGTATCATCTAGATCACCTGCGCCGCCGCCACCCAGAGGTGTATGCCTGCGCCGAACGGGAATATTGCGCAGAAATCAACGCTCACGAGGTGATTTTGCACAAGGATGCCCAATTTTATCAGGTGGGGACGTGCCGCGCCTGCCAGGAGAGCGGTTATTCCGGCGATGTGAGCGTATTTGACGTGTTCCACCCTATCTTACAGCAGGGTGGGCAATTTGATTTGCAGGAATACCTGGCTTGCGGCAGCGCGCTCTCGTTGGAGGAATATCTTTTCCGACTGGTGGCTCAGGGTAAAGTGCCGCTTGAAAATTTACTTTGGATGGAAACGGATATGCTGCGCCAAACCTATCAGAACCTGAGCAGCAGTCAGAGCGCGCTCTCTTCGGCAAACGCTGCCCTGACGAGTAAGCTATACGAGCTTGAGTCGGCTCACCGCGTGCTGCTGCAACGTACAGAAGTATTGATCTCACTGGAAGATTTGGGGCAGGCGTTGATTGCTTCCGTTAGCCTGACGGAGCTTGCGCATCGCATTTGCCGGCGCGCCGGGGAACTGTGCGGAGCGGAACGGGTCATCTTGTATGTAGCCCGATCCGGTGGGCAATCCTCTGAACAGATGGAAGTATTGGCTACGCGCGGATGGGAAGGGGCGGACATCGAAGCATGGGTAGATCAACGCGCCGTATTGGGGTCAGGAAATGAAAAGAAGACCTCGCTGTTTCTGACTCTGCCGCCCGGGGTGCAGCCTCGCGCAGAAATTCCAACTGGCGAAGGACCAAAAGCGGCTATTCAAAACGGGCTGCGCGTGCCGCTCCTGGCGCAAGATCGTCAGGTGGGCGCGATGATCGTTCAAAGCACCAAGAGGAGCGCATTTAAGCCCTCCGATACGGCACTTCTGCAAACATTTGCCAATCAGGCGGCGCTTGCCATCCAACGCGCCGGACTGGTAGATGACCTTTTGGCAAAGATTACACAACTAGAGGCTGCTCAAGAGGAATTAGTGCTGAAAGAGCGCATGGAGCGTGAGTTGGAGCTGGCGCGTCAGGTGCAACAAAGTTTGCTCCCCAGTAACTTCCCAGTTTTATCCGGATATACCCTGGTGGCGCATAATGAGCCTGCTCGCCAGGTGGGTGGCGATTTTTATGACTTTATCCACCTGGATGACGATCACCTGGGGCTGGTGGTGGCGGATGTTTCGGATAAGGGGATGCCTGCGGCGTTGTATATGGCTCTGGCGCGCAGTTTATTATTTGCTGAAGCGCATCGTCAGCCTTCCCCGCGTGCCGCGCTTGAGACGGTCAATAATTTGCTTTCTGATTTGGGAGAGTTGAACGGCTTCGTTTCCGTATTTTATGGCATTGTGGAACGATCTACTCGGGCATTCACGTATGTGCGCGCAGGTCACGAATGTCCCTGGTTGTTGCGCGCGGATGGTAGCCGTCAGCAGTTGAAAGGCAGCGGCGCAGTATTGGGTATTCTCGAGACGGACCAGTTGAATCTTTCTGAGGAACGAATACAATTGCAGCCCGGTGACCGCCTGATGCTGTATTCCGATGGCATGTCAGATGTTGTGAATGAGCAGGGAAATTTCTTTGGCGGCAAACTGTTGGAAGAGTTATTTGCTTCTCTGATGATCTTATCCGCCCAGGAAGCATGCGCTCAGGCTTTTCAGGCGTTAGCTCGCTATCGTGGCAGCGCCGAACAGTTTGACGATATGACCCTCATGATTTTTGCAGTGGATTAACCAGGGCAGAGGGCAGGTTTTTTCTTTTGGGTCTATTCCTACACATGGATAGGATAAGGGGTCGTCACGCGGATCAGGCTGCCCAGGTTCGCCTGCGATTCTACGTGCAGTTTGCCGCCAATGGCTTCTGCGCGTTCAGCTGCGCCCACCAGTCCAAGGTGTCCGCCACGCGCCATTTCAATCCATCGCTGCGGCACGTCAAACCCGCAGCCATTATCTTGTATTTCCAGCACCACTTCATCTACGGAAAGGCGCAGGCGCACCGTTACTTCGGTGGCTTGGGCGTGGCGAATAACGTTCGTTACAGCCACCTGATAGATGCGGAAGAGCGCCATACGCACCAGCTCAGGCAGAGATTGACCATCAGGAAAAAGCTCGGTGTGAATGGTTAGTTCTGGGTGATTTTGCCGCAGCATTTCCAGATGCGATTGAATGGCTTTTTCTAAGCCATACGGCGCAAGGGCAGGGGGGCGCAGATCGCGGCTGATGGTGCGCAGGCTGCTGACCACCTGGAGCAGGCGTTCCTTCACTTCTTTGGCGGCGTTTTCTTCCATTTCCAATCCGTCTAATAAGAAGATCACGCCATAGAGGTCTTGCATGGGGATGTCATGCAAATCACGCGCCAGGACAATCCGCTCGGCTTCCACGCGATCTAACAAGCGGCTTTGCATTTCAGCCAGTTCCTTTTCAACGCGCCTGCGTTCTTGAATTTCAACCAGCAGGCTTTCATTTTTCTGCACCAGTTCTAAAGTGCGTTCACGGACGCGCTGCTCAAGTTCTTCTTTAGCGGCGCGCAGGGCTTCTTCATCCTGACGGCGCAAAATGGCGTAACGGATAGCGCGTTCCAGCAAGCGTGGGGTGACTTCACTCTTTGCCATGTAATCGGCAGCTCCGCTGTTCATGGCTTCCACGTCTATTTCGTAATTGCCGCGCCCTGTGAGAAAGATGATTGGCGCGCGCACCCCAAGGGCAGTGGCTTCTCCAATCAAATCTAAACCCGTATGCACGCCCAGGCGATAATCCGTCAGGATGGCATCAAACGTTTTTTCGCGCAGCATCTGCTGACCTTTTGCATAGCTAGACGCCCAACTTAGGGTAAATTTTTCTCCCCTCGCCTGTGATAGTGTATCACGGGTGAGCAGATAATCATCTTCGTCATCTTCGATGAGTAAAACTTCCCAGGAATGCTTTTGCATGCGCTCTCCTCTATATTTCCCCGTACCTTTATTCTATCTTAAAATAGGGAGGAGGAAAAGCAGAATAACAAACCGGGTCTTTATGGTTCTTTTGATTCGCAAGGCACTTCAAATACAAAAATGCGATCTTCCGCGTGAACCGCCACGCGCTTACTATCGGACGACCATTGGGTTTGATCCACCGTGCGCAAACCAACATCCACAATGGATTGCTTCTTGCTAGTCGGGTCAAGCAGCCACAGGATGCCATGCCGGTCTAAATAAAGCACCTGACGGTTATCCGGTGACCAGTTTGGCGCGCTGAAGCCGCGTGGGTAAGTTTTTGGGTCATACGTCTGAAGGTTGATGTCTGGCATTAAGCCATCCAACCATTTATTCCCGGCGCGATTCAGAGCGGTATTGCTATTCTTGCGCTGCTGCGCGCCCTCTGGCGTGACGGACGCATCCGTAATATTTACCTGATATGCCTGCTGGCAGTCTTCACCGCAGCTGGCGAATACGCTCAGGTGGGTAGTATCCTGCCATTTGACGATGGATTTCTGGCTAGCGCCCTTATCACCGCGCGCCACATCCCGCGGGAAGAAATCAACCAACTTACTGCCATCCGCGTTAATCATCATCACCGTCTCAACGCCCTCATTCAAGCGATACGCCAGAAACGCCAATTTCTGCCCATCTGGGGACCAGGTCAGGTCGCCTGTCACCTGCAAGGTATCGCTAATCTTTTGGGGATGGGCATCATTTGGCTCTTGGACAAAATTCAGCCCGCCCAAATACCAGCCCGTAGATAATTGCGAAGAGACGTATGCCAACCTGTGGCTGCCCGGCTGCCAGGACATCAGATTACCTTGTGGACGATCCGTTTGCATGCTGGCAAAATCCGCTGCCGGGCAGGCTTGCGGAGCGGTGGCTTGATACCCCAGGTTATCCGCTGTAGCCGTCAGGGTGATGGTCGGCTGACCAGGGTTGCTATTGGCTGCGCTGCTTTTCCCACCCAGTGCGCTGCATCCCGCAAGCACCGGCAGTGATAAGAAAATCAACAGCAGCCCGGCAGCGATCCCCTTGCGGGAGCGGAGCAGAAAACGCGCCAATAAGTCTGCGGTCAATGTTTCTCCTCTGACGTAGAAGTTAATAAAGAAAAAACTTAAAGGTTATATAGGTCAATACCTTCGCCAATTATGCTGAAGAAACAGGCGATTTTGCGACATGAATGCTGCCCAAAGTGGCTACATTGCGGAAAAGCTGGGCAACTAAAATATCATCGGGTTTTTCCGGAAGTATTTTTAACAACTCAGTCGCATATCGACACCCTCGGTAATAAGATTTGAGGTCCAAAACCCCAAAATCGGGATCGGTTTGGCGAAAATCG
>JBBRAT010000044.1:0-35378 GCA_038206515.1 Anaerolineales bacterium
CCAAGTCGGCGCTGATGGGAAGTGCTCTGGCATTACCAGATTATGTGGCTTACCAACTGGCGCTCCCTTTCGCTTACCCTGATACGACTTTATGAGACTTTGTTAAAGTTCTATGGATACGATTTTATGAGACTCAACACATCATCAAACGTAAAAATCATCCACCTTTACCCTTGACGCCTATCCTAATTGCTTAACTTGTGACCAATGGCCTTAACTGTTTGCTAGTTCGCCTGGCGAACAGGGAGCCCCAATAGAGCCAGGGTCGCATGTGGGTTTTACAAACCCACCCACCTGGTGGGTGGGTGGCATATGTTCCAAAAAATCGATAGGAGTTATAAAGTCCCTTATTTAACCCACGAGGAAGTAAAACTGGTCGAGAAATTCATGGACCAAATTTCCGTCAAAGGCAACTCCGTGATGTATAATGGCCCTGGAGTTAAAAGCAAAATCGCCCAGCGGGAACTGGACGAATTTGCTTCTGAAATTTGTAAAACCTGTTTAGATCAGCCTGGCGAGGCATTATCTTTTGCAGATTTTACGCTCTGCGGGAGCGACGGGATTCGGACCCGCGGTCTCGGCCTTGACAGGGCCGCATGTTAGCCGCTACACCACGCCCCCGAGCAATTGCTCGTGTGATCTGGTTTTCTGGATCACGACCAATAGTTTATCATGCTTGCAAAATTTCGTCAAGGAATTAGCAAGCCTTTTTTTTAAATTCCCTGCCTAATTTCCGGCGAAAATCCAGCCATCTACTGCCCGATTCCAGGGGGTCAGTTCTTCTAGCTTGAACCACAGATGGATTTCCGTCTGCCCGTTTTCCACCGAATCGCTGGCGTGGGTCAGGTTGCGGCTGACTTCTACGGCAAAGTCATGGCGCAGGCTGCCGGGGGCGGCTTCGGTGGGGCGGGTAGCGCCCATAGTTTGGCGGACGGCGGCAACGGCGTTGGGTCCTTCCCAAACCATTGCCATCACTGGCGCAGAGGTGATATAGCGCACGAGTCCTTCATAGAATGGCTTGCCTTTATGAATGGCGTAATGCGTTTCCGCCAGTTCTGGGCTGACCTGCATAAATTTGGCGGCGACCAGCTTCAATCCGCGTCGTTCTAACCGCGAAATGACTTCGCCAATCAATCCGCGCTGTACGCCATCTGGCTTTACCAATACAAGGGTCTGTTCCATGCCATTTTCTCCAAGATAAATAAAATGAGGGTTCTTTGGGAATGAGTGTAGTCATGGTCAGGAGGGGCGATCTTTCCCTCGTAACCATGACTACACTCATTCCCTACAAAGCAAAATTGATTACCGCAGCAATTCCTCCGCTTTGGTATAGGCATCGAGCGCGTCTTGCAGCTGATTATTGCGGGCGAAGGCGTCGCCCAAAGTTTGCCAGATGCTTACGTCCACCGGGTAGCGGTACAGGGCATCGCGCAGGTCATGGACAACTTCTTCCAGGTTCTGACCGTTCTGGATAAAGCCAGCGTAGGCTTCCAGGGCGGGCTCTAGCTTGCCGCTGTTTAGGGCTTGTTGGGCATCCGCCAGGCTGTTGATTTGCGCTACAGCGGGTTGTGATTCAACTGCGGCGGGCATTGCCGGGATGTTCGCCGCCACTGTTGCAGGCGGCTGAACCTGATCTACAACCGCTTCTGGCTGCCGGGCAGGTTCTGGCGTCTCTGGCATTACCCAGCTGGGCGGTTCTGGCGTGACGGATGCCGGTTGCGTCTTGGCTTTCGCCGGCTCTTCCAGATCACGCAGCCAGACGGCTAACGTGTCCTCCGGGTTGCGTTGCGGGTCGGCGGGCAGGGCAGATTTTAACCAATCGGGGGTCTCATCCACCGGCGCAATCGGTTCTGAGACAATTTGGGCTGCCTCGGTAATTGGCGCAGGCGGAAGGGCGCTTACTGGCGGCTCTGGCGTTTGCTCAGGTACTTGCAATGCTGGCTCTTGCGCGATAGGCTGCACATGGGGCGTGGATTCTGGGATAATGACATCACTGAACACCGCTGCCTGATTCGCTTCTTTCTGCACCCATTCCGGCGCATTTTCAGGGCGTTCGTCCGCAGGGGTAGAGAGGGTTTCGGCATCTGCGCCTTGTTTGGCGGCTAAGGCTTCTAGCCAGGCAAAGGCATCATCTGAATCAGGGATGGCATCTGTGGTGGCAGGTTCTTGCATTTGCTGCGTGGGCAAATCAACGCTGGGCAGGTTTTCTGGCTGGGCAGGCGTTTCCGCAATGGGTTGATCTGCGATCTCCTCACTTAACCAGTCTGGCATGGCATCGCTGCGCTGCTCGGGCGCAGTGGTGAGGGTTTCTTCTTGCGCGCCGTGTTTGGCGGCAAGGGCTTCTAACCACGCCATCATCGCGTCCGTATCTTCATAATTAGGCATGGCGGCTTGCGGAGCTCCTACTGTTTCCGAAGGCACTTCCATGACGGAATCGACTTCCGCGGAGGCAGGTTCGGGAATCGCCTCAGCAGCAGGTGTCTCGGCAACAGGGGTTTCTAGGATGGGCGTTTCCGTGACGGCGGTCTCGGCGGGTTTGATGCGAATCGGCTGGGTCTTTTCTTGTTCTGACGTTTGAGGCTGCACCGCTGTCAACCATTCTGGTAAATTGCTGGCAGGTTCGGCTTCTGCAGCGGGTTGCTCTGCCGCAGGCTGCTCTGCAATCGGTTGCTTGATGGGAGGGGTTTCTTCTGTGGGCTGGGTGAAGGCGGCAAAGGGGTCTTCGTCTGCCTCTAATGATTCTACTGCTTCCCCTGAAATCTCCGCGTTGATCCATTCCGGCGCATTTTCAGGGCGTTCCTCCGGCGTGGTAGAAAGAGTTTCCGCGTCCGCACCTTGTTTGGCAGCCAGCGACTCTAACCAGGCGAAGCTATCGTCATCGCTGATGGGTTCTTCCGCCATCTGTGATTGAGTTTGCTCATTCATTGCGGATGGCTGGGCTGTGGGGAGTTCTGACGCGATCATATTCTCCGGCTGACCGAGTTCCGCCAGCCAATCAGGCAGCTGATCCGCTCTTTCGGCTTCGGATTGAACGGGTTCTGCCGCGTTCATATCAGGCATAATCGCCGCGGGCGCTCCCATTTCGCTCAACCAATCGGGCAGTTCAGCAGATACCCCTATTGGCGCATTGTCAGGCATTTCTTGAGCGGCTTTTGTCTCGCTTTCAGATAAGTTGTCCGTCGCCTTGATTTCATTTAACCAATCAGGCATTTCCGCGGCTTCAGCGGGCAGCTCAACGGGCGTTTCAGCCGTTGACGCAGGTGCAATTCCGGGCTGACCCATTTCGATTTGCTCTGTATAGGCAGTCGCTTCCGACTCTTGCGGTTGCGCCAGGGAGGCGAGCCAATCCGGCATTTCACCAGGTTCTGCGGCTGGTTTGCCCAGTGGTTCGCTAACGGGTTGATCGGGTGGCAGCGCGCCCAAGCCACTCAACCAGCTGTCGGTGTCATCGGCAAAGTCAGCAACCGGCTCTGTATGGGGTAGGGACGCTTCGGTTGATGCTGAGGAGGCAAGTTCGTCAGGCTGACCTAAACTTGCTAACCAATCCGGCATTTCCGCCGGTTCAGCGGCAGGGAGTTCGTTGGTGTCTGCCAGCGCAGCGGGTTCGCCGAGTGAACTGAGCCAATCGGGCATTTCGCTGGATTGGGCGGGCTCTGCTGTTACGCTGCTTTCCGCCTGGAAGCCTAAATCACTCGTTGGGACGGCAGGTTGCTCATCAAACAGGGAGGGCAGCCCATCCGAGGCGGCTATGGCGTCTGCCGGGGCTTGATTTTCAGCGGGGAGTTCGTTCATCCAACCGGGCAGGTCACCCGGTAACGCAGAATTTTGCTCAACGGAGGGTTGGGCGGTGTCGGTCATGTCGAGCGAAGCAATCCAATCATCGGTAGAGGGCAGCATATTCGCAGCTGGAGTTTCAGAGGCGGGCGTCTCAGGGGCAATATCGCGCAGCCAGTCTGGGATTTCCGCTGGGGCGGCTTCGGTGGAGTCATTCTCGAACATCCCAGGCGGTGGGGGCGTCTCGACCCCGTCAGAAGTTTGCCAGCCAGCCGCTTTCATGAAATCAGGAATGAGTTCATCCGCAGCGGGGGCATCCGAAGTGGTGGATGCTTGCGCGGAAGCGTTCTCAGAAATAGGCGTAGAGGCAAACGCAGATGTGTCAGCGGTGGGGGCAAGGGTATTTAGCCAATTGGGCAATTCTTCTTGTGGCGCGTTTTGATCGCTTTGCTCAGGCGCATCTTCCCAACTGCCAGGCAGCGTGGTTAAACCAGCGGTATCCGAGGGGATGTCTTCGATCATCACTGCTTGGTCGGGAACCTGGTCACGGGTGGGGGCATTGGGTGAAACAAACGCCTCGTAGGGGTCTAGAGCATAAATGCGCGCGGCGTAGACTTTGGCTTCTTCGGCGCGGGCAGTGGTGGGCAACACGTCCGCCAGGATGCGGTTAGCTTGGTAGCAGTACGGCAGATGGCTAATGAGGGCAGCGGCGGCTTCAGTGGCTTTGACTTTTTCCCCATTTTCATAATACAGGCGGCACAACAGGGCTTGCAAGTCCACCCGTTCTGGTGATTCCACCAGGGCAGCGCGCGCTTCGGCAATCGCCTGGGTATATAGCTCCCCACGCGCGTACATGCGCACCAACGCGCCGCGTGTCAGACGAATCTTGGGCGGTTGCACGCCATCACGGCGACCATATAGCTTTCGCAGCTCATCCTGAACAGCCGGATTGAATGGCTGCACTTCATAGGCGCGCTCCATGTGCCAGATGGCTTCATCCAGCTTATTTTCATTTTCGCGGATCAGACTCATCCCAATCTGCGAGACAAAGTCATCCGGGTATACCGAAAGCACGCGCTGCAAGACGCTGGCTGCATCCGTATATCGCTGTGAATCCAAATAGGCTTTGCCAAGCAGTCGGTACGTGTCAATGTGCTTGGGGTAGACCCGCAAGACGTTATTGGCATGGGCAATGGCGCTATCGATCTCTCCACTATCAATCTGAGATTCGATTTGTTGAATATAGGTTCTTAATGGAAATTTAGCCATAGAAGAATTCACCCTCCGCAGATTAAGTATGCAGCATAAACCGGTAATACGCAAGTCTTTTGGATAGAAAAAGGGGCGCCAGGCGAAGAGAATTCGTCAGACGCCCCAAATTTAACATATCATATGGGTAAAAGAGAGATTATTCGCCCAAGTAATCGCGCAATTTGCGGCGAATAGAAGGGTGGCGCAATCGGCTGAGGGCTTGCGCTTCAATCTGGCGGACGCGCTCGCGGGTGACGCCCATCTTGCGCCCCACTTCTTCCAGGGTGTAGGCTTGCCCATCCAGCAGCCCGTAGCGCAGTTGAAGGATACGCACCTCACGCGGGGGCAGGGTATCCAACACTTCTTCGAGATGTTCGCGCAACAGGTTATAGGTGGCGGTTTCATCGGGCGGCAGCGCTTCATCGTCCTCGATAAAGTCCCCTAAGACGGAGTCTTCCTCGTCATCGGTGGGGGTCTCTAAGGAAAGCGGGCGACGCGCCACCTGGATCATGTTTTCCACCTTCTTGGGTGGCACGTCCAAGGCTTCCGCCAGTTCTTCCACGCTGGGTTCGCGACCTAATCTCTGGGTGAGCTGATGTTGCACGCGCAAGAGCTTGTTGATCTGATCGCCCATGTGGACGGGGACGCGAATGGTGCGTCCCTGGTCGGCAATAGCGCGGGTGACCGCCTGGCGAATCCACCAAGTGGCATATGTGCTGAATTTATGCCCGCGCCGGTAATCAAATTTCTTGGTCGCGCGGATCAGCCCAATATTGCCTTCCTGGATGAGGTCCAAGAACGGCACGCCGCGCCCCATATATTTTTTGGCAACGCTAATGACCAGACGCGAGTTCGCGGTGATGAGGTGTTCACGCGCGCCCCAGCCATCTTCAATCAGGCGGCGAAGTTCCTGACGGCGGCGCATATTCACATTGCCGCGAGCCAGTTCTTCACGCGCCATCCGTCCGCGCTCAATCCGCTGTGCCAGTTCCACTTCTTCTTCTGCCGTCAGCAATGGAACGCGCGAGACTTCCTTAAGATACAGACCTATGGTATCATCCGTATCAATGTTAGCGAGGTCATCCATGAAGAAAGGCTTGCTGTTCTTCTCATCTTCTTCGGCGGTATCGCTGATGACCGCAAGCCCCAGGTCATCTTCGGCTGGCTCTTCTAACTCTTCATCTTCTACATAAGAAATCCTGGCGCTGAGGAGGGCGGCAAAGGCTTCTTCAAGCTGCTCTACGTCCTGTTCAGCGTCTGGGAAAAAATGGAGAATGTCATCAATGGTGACATAGCTCTTTTGACGCCCCAACTCGATGAGTCGGGCAATGGCGGGAAATTCTTCCTCTTCGTCAACAACGTTAATTAATACATCATCCATATTTGCCTTCTTGCACCTCAACCTGAGATGAAATGGATTTGATCTGTTCCGATTAACAATAAGATTGTCAGGTCTACAACGAAAGGTCGCCTGTTGACAGTCGTTCTTTCAGAATACACGTTTTCAGACCAAAAATCAATACCCTAATTGACTGACAATCTTCCCTTTTTCGTTATTACGTGGTAAGGGATATTTCTTATTTTCTATCCAATAGAGGAGCGCGCTCCTCTATTGGATAGAAAATACATACAATTACGGAGTAGGCGTAGCGGGAATGACCGGAGTTAGCGCCTGGTCTGGGGTGGGCGGAATTGCCAGTAATGCGCCCGGCTTGAGCAATTGTAAGACGGCGTTGATGGCTTCCTGACTGATGACCACCGCCGGGTGGGTATCTACCTGCACGTAGTAGCCTGAGCCGGTTGGCACAGGCTTGCCGATGCGCAGGACGCGCTGTTCACCGGCTTTGTTGCGCAGGGTGATGATGCTGGTAGGGGAGGTTAACCCTACCGATTCAGGTGAAACGCTGGCATCCAGGCTGGTAACGACCTGCATTGCCGCCAATTGCGAGCGCAAACTTTCCACCTGCGCCGCGCTGACCGGGTCACTGCTGCCACTTAACTTCCAACTGCCATCCGCAGCTTGGGTAATGGTTTCTGCGCCTGCATCGCCCTTAACATCCACCGAAACAATATCCGCTGATTGCCAACCCGCTAGCGCCTGAGAGGCTGCAGTCGGGCTTGGGGTCAGCACAGCGGCTTTGGGCAGTGGATTTTGGTTTAAATAGAATGCCAATCCCATGAGCAGAATAAAAACAACCAGCGTGATGAGCGTACCTTTGCGGATCATCCTGGTTTACCCTCGCCGGCGGCGTTGCAGCCACGAGAGGATGCCAGTGAACAATACCAACCCCGGCAGCAGGAAGACCGACCCCAGCAGGACCAGCGTCATCGTGTAGCCTTGCGGAATCAGCAGGAAGCGTTGGGTCTGGGCTTTAGGCGTCAGGCTGATGAGGTTATCCTGCGCAGCCGCCCAGTCAATGCTGTTGAGCAGCAAATCACTGTTGCCATAGGCGGCGTAATACTGACCGGCGGCAAAATCAGCGTTGCCAATGACCACCACGCGGGCTTTGGTCTTGCTATTGGTGCCAGCCACTGCCAGCGAAACAGGACCAACGATGTCTTTCGTCTTGTCCATCGTCACTTGTTGATTTTGGATGCTCTGATAATCCGTCTCGCCCCAGGCGTTGGCGGTAGTCATCACCAACTGGGTCAGCCCAACCCCATCCGGGGCAGTCTTGGCAGCACTCACGCTGCGCGCAATGGGCAGGGCAACGGCAGCGTTGACCATCTTATCGGTGATGGCGTGCGAACCAAATTGCGTGCCAATGGCGATGAGCGGCTGCTGCTGATTATCCAGGTCAATGACCATATCTTCATCTAATGAGATGCCCCAGGCAGTCTTGAGATACGCAGCCATTGGGTCAGCGGCCGCTGCAAACTGGGTGACGGGGCGTGGGCGAGCTAGGTAGATCAGCGCGCCGCCTTTCTCTTGATACGCTTTCAGGGCGGTGATTTCGCCATCCGAAAGGGGTTTGTTCGGTCCCGCGATGATGATTGCCAGGGCGTTGGCGGGAATTTCTGGTTTGGAGAGCAAATCCAGCGGGTTGACGGTGTAATTTTTGGCGGTTAGGGCAGATTTTACGTCACTGTAGGCTTTCGCGTCCGTGCCGTTAATGTCATTTTCGCCATGCCCGGTCAGGAAGTACACCGCGCGTTCGCCAGGGTTCGCCAAGCGCACTAGGGCGCCTGTCATCTCTTGCTCACTAGCAAAAGATACCTGCTCCATGCGGTTATCCGCTTTTAGGACGATGGTGCCATCCCGCGTAACCTTATCCTGGTTGGCGCGTACCGGATTCTGAACAGGGTCAATCACTTCGTAATCAAATTTGCCCTTGCTGTTGAGCTTGTAGTTATCCAGCAGGGTTTTGGCATCCCCCATGGGCATTTGACTGCTATAGAAGGCTTCGGCTTTGACGGCGCTCTTCAGGCTTTCGAGCGATTTAATCGTCTCAGGCGCGAGGGTATTCTGCTTATCAGCGGTTAAATCCACGCGGCGGGTATTCGTATAGCCAAGATAATTAATGACTGCCAGAATGCCGACTACTGCCAGGGTAAGCACCAGGGCATTGCTGCCATAGCGTGCCTGCCGCCCGCTCAGCAGTTGACGGGTGCGGTGCGGGTCGAGGATGACAAACAACGCCAATCCCACCACAATCAACGCCAGGGCAATTTGCAGTGGCAGGGAAAAGGTGTGATCCAACACATACAGGATGGCTGAAGCCAACACAGCCAACCCTGCAAGATACAACCCAAAGGGCGCAAAACGCCGAATATCTTGTTTGAGCATTATCGCCACCTCCGGGCTTCAACCGAGACGGAGCCAATAAATAACGTCAGCACAATGACGCTGACGAAATAAATGACATCTTTAAGTTCCACAATGCCGCGCATAAACGTAGCGTAGTAATGTTCAGACATATCTAAATAGCGCAGAATGTCGCCGCCCGTGTTACCCATCGCCTGCACCGGGTAGCTGATCATCCACAGCACCAGCAGCGCGCCCAGGGTGGCGAAGAATGCTGCGATCTGGTTGCTAAAGAAGGAAGACATCATCACGCCAATTGCCAACACCGCGCCCGACATCAGCAAAATGCCCAAGTACGCGGCAATCATGGAGCCCTGATCAATGCCGGGGCGGACGATCTGATTCAGCACCAGTGGGTAGAACAGGGTGATGGCGAGCAGGGTAATAATGAAGAGCATTGCGCCCAACCACTTGCCCACAACCACTTCATAATCACGCACAGGGGCAGTCAGCAGCAGTTCCAGCGTGCCACCCTTTTGTTCTTCCGCCAGCGAGCGCATGGTGATGCCCGGGGCGGTGAAGAGCAGTAGGGTGGTCAGCGGAGCCAGGACAATATCAATCCCAGGGGCGGTTTGCTGCTGCATCTGCGCACTCATCGCCATGATGCTGGCATAAAACAGGATGCCCAGGATCAGCAAAATGGCAAAGGCAATTACGTATGCCACCGGGCTAATAAAGTAATGTTTATATTCTTTTTGAGCAATCACCCAAATATTACGCATGAGTTCGTTTCCTTTTAATCCTCTGATTTGGGCTTTAGCCCTGAGCGGGTTCCACCACAGGGAGAACGTCACTATCGGCGGGTTCATCGCGGGTGAGCTGCAAGAAGATTTCTTCCAGGCTCATCGAAACCGGATGGAACTCCAGCAGATCAATGCCAGAATTGACAATCAATCGGGCAACTTCGGCGCGCACATCCTGGGCGGGGTGAGTCTCAAACTCAAAGGTATCGTCTGCGCCGGGGGTGACGTTTAAAACGCCAGGCAGATTGCCAATTTTGGTCAGCAACGTGCCTGTTTCACCACGCACGCGCACAGCCACGCGCTGCGCGCCCATCAGACGGGATTGCAGCTGCTGGGGTGCGTCTTCCGCCACAATCTTGCCCTTATTAATAATGAGAACGCGGTCACAAACCTGTTGCACTTCCGGTAGAATGTGGGTGGAAAGCAGCACAGTGCGGTCTTTGCCAATCGAGCGGATGAGTTCACGGAAGTGAACCACTTGCACCGGGTCCAACCCGATGGTGGGTTCATCCAAGATGAGGACTTCGGGCTGATGCAGCAATGCCTGGGCTAACCCTACCCGCTGTCGCATCCCTTTCGACAGCTTGCCAATATAGCCGTTGGCGCGATCTTGCAAGCCGACCATTTCGAGGGTCTCATTGACGCGCGCTTTGCCATTTTTCAGGTGGCGCAGGTCGCTCATATATTTGAGGTATTCAAAGACAGTCATTTCATTATAGAGCGGCACCGTCTCTGGCAGATAACCCACAATGCGGCGCACCTCTAGCGAATTTTCCACCACGTCATACCCGCCAATGGTCACAGTACCAGAAGTGGGCGGCATGAAACCAGAAAGAATGCGCATGGTGGTCGTTTTGCCTGCGCCATTGGGTCCTAAAAAGCCCAAAACCTCTCCTTTTTCAGCATTAAAGGAGAGGGTATCAATGGCGCGGCGAGAACCATAATCTTTGACTAAGTCTACAACACGAATCATCCGTGTCTCCTATTATTCCAAACTGAGTGGCTTTTTGTTGGGGTGTACGGCGCGTTCACCAGGGAACAACCGTTATAATCGGGGCGCACGCCGTGCGCTACACAATATTTTTGCCAGCGAAAGACCGCTATACACTATACAACATTCCGCAAGATCAAGTCAATAAGTTTGGTGAGTTTCTAATCGAACCCTAATCCTAGAGATGATGCGCCAGATTTGGAATGGGTGAATGAATTATAAGGATCAAAAAGAGGCGTCCGTGAATTTGCGGACGCCTCTTTTTGATCCTGGATTTTCTAAATCAGCAAATCTTTTAAATCCCCATCCACCAGGTGAATGCGGATGGCGCGTTTGCCGCGCGCAAGTAGGGTTTCGAGGTCGCCTAGGGCTTGGGCGCGTTCGAGCGTGCCAAACATCATCTTTTGCCCGGGGATTTCTGCATCGGAGGTGGGGCGTTGGGTGATTTGCAGGAATAAGCCGTTATTTGCGCCACCCTTATGCAGCTGACCAGTGGAATGCAGGAAGCGCGGTCCAAAGCCCAGGGTGGTGGCGCGGCGGGTGGAACGCAAGATTTGCCCGCGCAGTTGCTGTAGCCGGCTGAGGGTGCGTGGATTGCGCGGCACGTAGGCGTTGATGGCGATATATTCATTTTCGCGCGATTGCTCGATGAAGCTGCGCACCACGTCCGCCAGGGTTTTTGCGCCGTTCAAACCGGGGAAATTCCAGCCGTAGACGCGCCCACCCGCGCCTTCCCAGATGGCTTGACCATCGTCCAGGGCGCGCGTCTGCTGAAAGGCTTTCACTTTGGTGGCGGTGCGGGTTTTATTATCCTGCACGTCCGGCTGATCAAAGGCGTTGATGCCCATCGTGGCGCAGGCAATGACGGTTGCCACGCCCCACAGGAAGAACTGCGCGCCCAGGTCATACGTGTCGCGCAAGGTTAGGGAGAGGACGGGCTGCCCAGCCTGCGCTAGAGCTGCGGTGCGCTTCTCTACCGCCTGACCGTCCTCGCCTTGCACGCGAAGGGCAGCGAACAGGCGATCCGCGCCATATTGATCGGCGGGCAGGGCAGGTTCAAGGTCTACAGGGACAATGCCCTTGCCCTCTTTGCCGCTGGATTCGGCGATGAGTTGCTCCATCCACGAGCCAAAGGAAGTCAGGCGGGAATCGGTGAGGAGGGTGAGCTTATCGTGCCCTTCGCGGAAGGCTTCGCCTAAGATTGCGCCCAGCACCAAACCAGGGTTGCATCCGGCGGGTATGTCAGCGGCGCATTGGGCAGCCATCCAGGCAGCGCGGTCCAGAATTTTGGCGGCATCTAACCCCATCAAGGTAGCGGGGACCAAACCGAAGGCAGTCAGCGCGGAATAACGCCCGCCTACAGTGGGGTCTGCCAGGAAGACAGCGCGGAATTTGCGTTCGCGCGCGAGGGTTTCGAGTGAGGTGCCGGGGTCGGTGATGGCAATAAAATGCTCAGCGGCGCGGTCGCCCAATTTGCGATGAGCGCGCGCCCAGAAATAATCGAGCGCGGCGTTCACCTCGGAGGTGCTGCCAGACTTGCTGGAGATGATATACAGGGTGCTTTCTACGTCAGACCAGCGCGAGGCGGCGCGGATTTGAGAAGGGTCAGTGGAATCAAGGATTTGCAGGGCGAGTCCATTTTGCCCAATTTGACCGTTTTGGGGCGGGGTAGCTTGCATGCCAAAGACCTGCGAGAAGACTTCGGGGGCGAGGGAGGAGCCGCCCATGCCCAGCAAGAGAACATGCGTATAGCCAGCGTTGCGCACGTCCGCGAACAGGCGATTGGCATCTGCCAGCAGAGTACGGCTACGCTGCGGGGCTTCTAACCAGCCCAGGCGTTTGCGCACTTCCACCTGCCCGACTTCAGTTTCCGCCCATAAGGAGGGATCGTGCGCCCACAGACGGCGGGGAACGTCCATTTTGTCCAGGGCATGCACGCGAGCGGCAATCGGCGCAGCCAATCCGCCTAACGCGGCAACTGCCTTCTGGCGGCGTTCTTCGATGGTCTTGAGGAGTTCGGTAAACGCATCCGAGAAGGATTTAACGCCATCCTCCTCCAGTTGCGCAGTGATTTCATCCAGCGAGATACCTAATTTTTCCAGGGCTTGCAGGTCGGCGCGTGCGGCGGGGACGTCTTCTGTCAGGCTGTTGCGCACCTGCCCATGATCTAGGAAGGACACCAGGGTTTGGGGCGGCACAGTGTTGACGGTATCCTTGCCGATCAGTTCATCCAAATATAGCACGTCCGGGTAATTGGGGTTCTTGGTGCTGGTGGATGCCCACAACGGACGTTGTACCTTTGCGCCTTTGGCAGCTAATTTTTTGAAGCGGTCCGCGCTAAACTGTTTTTGAAAGTCCACATAGGCGAGTTTGGCGTTGGCGATGGCGGTTTTGCCCAAGAGCGCGCCGGCTGCGGCGGATTGTTCGCCCTTGCTGCGTTGAATCTCTTGCAGGCGTGCGTCCGCTTTGCCGTCAATGCGCGAGACGAAGAAGGAAGCGACCGAGGCAATTTTATCCACAGGCTGCCCGGCTTTGACGCGCAACTCCAGCCCGGTCTGATATGCGTCCATCACTTCGTTGTAGCGGACGCGCGAGAAAATCAGGGTGATGTTGACGTTGATGCCCGCGGCGATGGCATCCCGAATAGCAGGCAAGCCTTCGTGTGTGGCAGGGATTTTCACCATTAGGTTGGGGCGGTTGACGGTTGCCCATAAACGTTTGGCTTCCGAGAGCGTGCCAACCTTATCTTTTGCCAGAAAGGGGTTGACTTCAATGCTGACAAAGCCATCCGCGCCGCCGGTTTGCTGGTAGAGCGGCAGGAACAAGTCGGCTGCCTGACGAATATCCTCAATAGCGAGCTGGTCGAAAATTTGCTCGGCTGACCAGCCTGACCATGCCATCGGCAGCAGGCTCATGTCGTAATCGGTGGATTTGGCGATGGCGCTGTGAAAAATAGACGGATTCGAAGTGACGCCTCGAATCTGCCCCTGGTCAATCATCTTTTTCAGGTCGCCATTTTCAAGCAGGTGGCGCTGAATGTTGTCGTACCACAGGGATTGCCCTGCTTCGGCTAATTTTTGAAGGGTATTGTTCATCATTCCTCCCATTTTTGGTTCTCCATGGCAACGGTTTTGCCCACGCGGCGGCGATGACGTTCTTCGGTGGAAAATTCCGCGCCGAGAAACGCTTGCACCAGTTCAGGGATGAGGGCAGGACCGATAATCCGCGCGCCCAGGCAGAGGACGTTCATGTTGTCATGTTCCACGCCCTGATGCGCGGAGTAGGTATCGTGGCAGATGGCGGAATAGATGCCATGAATTTTGTTGGCGGCAATGGATGCGCCCACCCCAGACCCACAAATCAACACGCCACGCTCTGCCTGCCCACTGCGGATCGCCTGCCCAATTTTGGCGGCATAATCGGGGTAATCTACCGGAATGGGGCTATCCGTTCCCAAATCCAGGGGTTCATCCCCGGCGGCGCGCACAGCGCTAATCACCGCTTCTTTGAGGGGGAAGCCTGCATGATCACAGGCAACGGCTACTCGCATTACGCCGCTCCTTGACCCTGAAGCATGTCTTGCGCCATTTTGACGACAGCTTCAGGAGAGAAGCCGAGCGCCTGGAAGAGGGCTTTGGCGGGGGCAGATGCGCCGAAATGTTCCAAGCCAATAATGCGCCCTTTATCGCCGACCCATTTTTCCCAGCCCATATAGACGCCCGCTTCCACGGAGATCCGCGCGTGCACCTCAGGCAGCAGGACGGAATCGCGGTAGGCTTTGTCCTGTAAGGCAAAGATTTCCCAACTGGGGAAGGAAACCAGACGGACAGAGATGCCCTGATCCGCCAGTTTTTGCCCGGCTTCTACGATCAGCTGAACTTCACTGCCCGATGCCATCAGGATGATCTGCGGATCGCCCTTGCCCAGGTCTGCCAGGACATACGCGCCGCGCTGCACGCCCTCGGCGGAGGCATACACAGAGCGGTCAAGGGTGGGCAGCGCCTGACGGGAAAGCGCCAGTACCGTGGGGCGGTGGCGGTTGGTGATGGCGATCTTCCAGGCTTCGCGGACCTCGTTGGCGTCTGCTGGTCGGAGTACCTGAATGCCAGGGATGGCGCGCATGGTCGCCAGGTGTTCAATGGGCTGGTGGGTAGGACCGTCCTCGCCTAAGCCGATGCTGTCATGGGTGAAAATCCAGATCGAGCCGAGGTGCGAGAGAGCTGAAAGGCGGACGGGCGGGCGCATATAGTCTACAAAGACCATGAAAGTGGCGCCGAAGGGGATTACTCCGCCATGATATGCCATGCCATTAACGATAGACCCCATGCCATGTTCGCGCACGCCAAAATGCAGGTTGCGCCCGGTGCGATCTTCCGCGGAGAAGGCGGGATACGCATCCATCCAGGTATTGGTGGAAGGGGCAAGGTCCGCGGAGCCGCCCATTATGGCGGGGATATTCTTCGCCAGGGCGTTCAGCACTTTGCCGGAAGAAACGCGGGTCGCCATGCCCTTCGGGTCAGCGGGGAAGATGGGCAGGTCTTTCTGCCAATCGGCAGGCAGGTCGCCAGACAGGCGGCGGGCGAGTTCAACCGCTTGTTCGCCAAAGGCAGCGGTATACGCCGTCAGTTGAGCGTTCCACTCGGCTTCCACCTTTGCGCCGCGGGTTTGCGCCTGGCGGAAAAACGCCAGCACGTCATCCGGCACATAAAAACGCGGTTGCTGGGGCCAGCCGAGGGCATCTTTGGCGGCGTTCAGCTCTTCATCGCCGGGGGCTTCGCCATGCGCTTTGGCAGTACCCTGGCGGTGGGGCATTCCATAGCCGATGATGTTGCGTACCATAATCAGGGAGGGACGCGGGTCCGCTTTGGCGGATTGGATTGCCTGGTCAATAGCTTCCACGTCCAGCCCATCGGCAACGTGGATCACCTGCCAGCCGTACGCCTCAAAGCGTTTACCGCGATCTTCGGTGAACGCCAGACTCGTTGAGCCTTCAATGGAAATCTGGTTGTCGTCATAGAGGTAAATGAGCTTGCCGAGGCGCAGCGTACCGGCGAGCGAGGCGGCTTCTGAGGCGACCCCTTCCATCAAGTCGCCATCCGTGACGATGGCATAGGTGTAGTGGTTGATGACCTCATGCCCAGGGCGGTTATAGGCAGCGGCGAGGTGGGCTTCAGCGATTGCCATGCCTACGCCGTTGGCAAAGCCCTGCCCGAGCGGACCGGTGGTGGCTTCTACGCCGGGGGTCATGCCATATTCCGGGTGACCAGGGGTAATGCTTTCCCATTGACGGAAGCAACGCAAGTCATCCATTGTCACGGCATATCCGGTCAAGTAGAGCAGGCTGTAGAGCAGCATGGAGCCATGCCCGCCGGAGAGGATAAAGCGGTCACGGTTTGCCCAATGCGGGTTGGTGGGGTTAAAGCGCATGTGACGAGTCCACAGCGTGTATGCCATCGGCGCTGCGCCCATTGGCAGCCCCGGATGACCCGAATTTGCCTGTTGAACGGCGTCCGCGGATAAAAAGCGGATGGTGTTGATGGCATCATTCATTAATTTCGTTGTGTTTTGCATGGTTTCACCTATAGGAAAGGGTTCTTTGGGGGGGTTGAGTTCGCCAAAGAGTCGAATAAAAGAAAAAATTGAAAAAACAGAGAAGCGGATTCTCTGTAGTACCCTGTAGTTCCCCGTTCACTATTGTACCATTTTCGCCTTGTTCGTGGTAAAATAGAACTGTTTGCGAAACCTATGCGCCTGTAGTGAAGTGGACATCACGCTACCCTCCGGAGGTAGAAGCCCGAGTTCGAGTCCCGGCAGGCGCGCTCCCCTTTTTTAGGATGTAGCCTTTTGTTTCCGCCTCTTTTTGCAAAAGAACTGGTGCGCAGCAGAAGGCTTTATTTTTGTGGAGACCCCTTTCTATGAATAACCGACAGATTCCTCTGTTTCGCATTTACGGCTCACACCGGCAGATGGGCAACCAGATTGGCGAAGCCTGCCGCGAACAGGTTCGCTTGAGTATTGCTAACGCGCGTGAGCTTTTGGAAGACGCTTACGAACATATACAGCTTACCTGGGAAGGCGCAACCATCCAGGCGCGCAAATATATTCCCTTTGCCGAAGAGCGTTATCCGCAGTATGTGGAGGAGTTAAAAGGCATTGCGGATGGGGCGGGCGTCACATTTGACGATGTGGCAATGGTCAACGCCATGGAAGCGGTGACGATGGACGCGCTGCACCTGACCAAATGCACCAGCATGGCGGTCAACCAGGAACGCACTTCCAATGACGCGGTGATTATGGCGCATAATGAAGACTGGCTGCCTGAAGATGAGCCGGGGTTGTATATCCTTCAGGCGCACCCCGACCACGAGCCGCCATTTTTGGCGATGAGCTATGGCGCGCTGCTGCCGAATATCGGCTTTAACGCTTATGGTATTGCTCAGGCATGTGATTCTGTTTATCCTTCGGATAGCAGAATTGGCATTCCGCGTTTGGTAGCAAGCCGGGCGGTGCTTTCTGCGCGTACCATTGCAGAAGCGATCCGCCACATGCTCATTCCGCATCGTGCTGCCGGGTATAATCACATGCTGGTACATGAGAGCGGCGAAATGTACAATGTAGAAGTCTCAGCGCGGCGGTTTGCAGTGCTTGCTAGCGAGGATGGCTGCCTGGTGCATACCAATCACTATTTAGACCCGCAAATGCAAGCTGTGGAGAGTGAGCCAGATGAATTGGTGGCGACTCGCGTGCGCTATTTCCGCGCGCAACGCCTGTTACGCAAAACTGCCCTGCATTCCGTCAAGACGTTGCAGGCAATTCAGCGTGATCATATCAATCTGCCAGATGCGATTTGCAACCATGTCAATAATGAAGATAACGCGCTGGATCGTGAAAAGACGATCACCTCACTACTGATGGACCTTTCCAACCGGCAGCTGCACGCCACCTGGGGCAACCCGTGTGAAAATGGCTATTGCACCTATCAACTGGACGCTTAGATTAACCGTGTTGCTCTACGTCAGGCACAGCTTGCCACCGCCCCTGGATGTTTTTATAGCCTTCCAGGGGCAAAGTTTTAGGGTAAATGCCCCCCTCTGCGTCAATCGTGATTAAGCCAATATTAGGGAGATAAGAGCGACCCATGCCAAAACTGGCTGACCCTGGGTTGAAGAGCAGCCTTCCGTCTTGCCAATGGATCAATGGAAAGTGGGTATGCCCAAAGATCACAATCTGCGCCTGCGGAAGCACATCCATCAGCGGTAGGTAGCGATCGAGCTTGTAGCCGCTCCGGTAATATTGCATTTTATCCCGCAGATAGCCACGCAAGCCGCCATGCCCGTGCATCAACGCCACGCCTACGCCATTGAAGGTTAATTCCTGAACGAGGGGCAGGTGCAGGAATGCCAGGTCACGATTGCCGCGCACTGCGGTCACGGGGGCAATCTGCGCTAGTTCGGTCAGTACACTGCGTATAGCAATATCGCCGGCATGGAGAATGGCACTTACCTCGGCGGCGCGGAAAATAGGCATAATGCTGGGGTGAAGCTGCCTGACCCTGTCAGGAATGTGGGTATCCGCGATGACCCCAAGGGTGATGGGTGTGAAGAGGGGCATTAACTAATCCGGCTCCTCGTTTTTTGCATCTGTGGCGGGGTTAATCATGCGCGCCAGGTCAGCCAGGGTTTGTGGGCGGCTGCTGAAATGGACGGTTTGCAGCCCCGCAGCGCGCGCGCCTTCCAGATTGGCAAGGTTATCATCCACCAACACCACCTGTTCGGCGGGCAGGTCGCCTAATTGCTGTAAAGCGTAGCGAAAAATAGCAGCATCCGGCTTGATCATGCCGCAGGCTGCCGAGCTGATGAGGATGTCAAACGTCTCTGGGGGAATGCGCATCTCCTGAGCCAGATAATCCGCAATATCGGCGCGTTGATTATTGCTCAATAAGCCGGTTTTACACACGGCGCGCATGGCTTGGATAGCGGAGACGAGCGTAAAGTCCACCTGATCCCCGGCGAAAAATTCCGTTAAAAAGGAGTGAGTTTGCTCTACGGAAAAGCGCAGGGCTTCCCCCAAAGCAGCGACCACTTCATCAGGGGTTGCCAGCCCAACTTCGGCGCGCAGCCAGGCAGGGTGATTAAATACCAGCGTCTCAAGCTCGGCGCGAGAATACCCTAAGCGCTCCGCCAATTGCTGACGGGGATAAGCATCATCGGTGCGTAAAATCACCCCGCCCAGATCAAACAAAAGAGCGCGCACGGGCGGGCGTGATGAAGGTTCAGGTCTTAAAGAAACAGGGTTCAAAACAATCTCCTTTCCTTTCGGACTCTAAGTATATCCGAGAAAGCTAAAGAAAGGATCAATATCCTTAAAAGAT
This sequence comes from Anaerolineales bacterium, assembly GCA_038206515.1. GTDB lineage: Bacteria > Chloroflexota > Anaerolineae > Anaerolineales > Anaerolineaceae > DSYU01. The sequence continues at coordinate 18,936 of JBBRAT010000044.1, forward strand.
ATTGACCTTTGGATAGTTAATCAGTATGATATTATTACTGGCATTATTACTGATGGGATAAAGAAGGTGCCATTTGATAAATTATGATAGCAATAATTACATATTTTTTTGAGACTTTTTTCTTCCATTTTTAAGAACCCAAAAAGAAAAGGTGGTAATATGTCGGAGCGAATAGAAACAGAGCATACAGAGAACATGACCTCTCAAACGGGCGTTGACCTGGATGAAGTGTATGCTTCCGAGCGGCGAATGGTGATGGTGGTGGAAGATGAACCCGATACCGTGTTGCTATTAAAGCATATTTTACGGGGCGCTGGGTTTAATGTGATGGGCGCGATGAATGGCACGGAAGCCTTGAAAAAATGCGCCGAATCCAAACCAGACCTGATTTTGCTTGACCTGATGATGCCAGACATGGACGGGTGGGAAACCTACCGCTATTTGCGTCAGATTACGGACGTACCCGTGATCGTCATTTCGGCGTTGGCAAATAAGGAAGAGATGGTAAAAATGCTGCGCCTGGGCGTGGACGATTACATTACCAAGCCATTCTATAACGCTGAGGTGGTGGCTCGCGCGCAAGCCGTTTTGCGCCGCTATGGGAAGATGGAAGAAGCCAGCCGATTGGTCTTCCCCCAAATTGATTTGGTGATTGACTTCCAGACTCAAAAGGTGACGTTGAAGGGACAAAGCGTGCAGTTGACCAATAAAGAATTTGCGGTGCTGGGCGTCATGGCTCGCACTGCCCCCGATGTGGTCAATTATCAGTCCATCGCTCAACAAGTTTGGGGCATGGATACGCCTGACGTGCGCAAACGGATTAAATATCTGGTGTATATTATCCGGCGCAAGTTCCAAAGCCTGGACGAGAGTTACGAGTTAATTATCAACGTGGACCGGTTAGGGTATAAACTGAATTCCGGTGACTAGAAGCTTTTGAGAAGGGAGTAGATAACTTGAAATCAGGGTTATCTACTCCCTTTTTTATTTATCAGAGAAGGATAAAATAGAAAGGGTCATTGCGCGTGGGGTGCGAGAAAATCACGCAATGACCTGATACTATTTTAGATAGGACTCCCGTATGCCAGAAGTTTCCGAAACGCCCATGGGGACGGCAGAAACCCCAAACCTGGATTCTGCCAGCTTATACGTTAACCGCGAGCTGAGCCTGCTTGATTTTCAGTGGCGGGTGTTGGATGAAGCCAAAGACCCACGTAACCCACTCCTAGAACGGGTTAAGTTCATGGCAATTGTTGATTCCAACCTGGACGAATTTTTTATGGTGCGCGTGGGTGGCTTGCGGATGCAGCGGGATGCGAACGTGGTGGATGTTTCGGTAGATGGGCTGACCCCCGCCAAGCAGTTGGCTGCCATCCGGCGTGATTCGTTAAAATTAATGGAAGATGCGCGCCGCTATCTTAGGGATGAACTGCTGCCGCGCCTCTCCGAAGCGGGTATTCGGGTGATGAGCTACCGTGAATTGACAGTGCGCCAAAAGACATCCGTAGATGATTATTTTAGCGAGGTGGTCTTTCCGGTGCTTACCCCGTTAGCGGTGGACCCGGGGCATCCCTTTCCGCATATCTCCAACCTTAGCTTGAATCTGGCAATTTTGTTGGAAGATAAGCAGGGTCAACGCCATTTTGCGCGCGTCAAAGTACCCGCTTCTCTGCCGCAGTTGGTGCCGGTGCGCCGATCATCCGTTGGAACGCGCCGCGATGGCACCGTGCCGCACGCGCACGTCTTTGTTTGGATTAGCCACGTGATTATTGCCAACCTGGATAAGCTCTTCCCGGGCATGAAAGTGCTGGAGGCGCATCAATTCCATGTGACCCGCAACGCGGATATGGAAATTCAGGAACTGGAAGCCTTGGATTTACTCGATACGGTGGAAGAAAGTATCCGGCGGCGGCGGTTTGGTTCGGTGGTGCGCTTGTTGGTACATCGCACCATGCCGGAATATATCAAAGAATACCTGGCGGAAAACTTGAAGGTGGATAATAACGACATTTACCCGCTTTCCGGTCCGCTTGACCTGACGTGCATGATGCAGCTAGCGAAAATTGATCGCTACGACCTGAAGGATAAGCCCTTTTCGCCTGGCACGCCACCAGAATTGCGCAATCGCGACGACGTGGAAGACGGCTCGATTTTCTCCGCGATCCGCAAGAATGAAATTATCATTCATCACCCGTATGACTCCTTTTCATCGGTGATTGAATTTCTGCGCGCCGCGGCCCAAGACCCGAATGTGCTGGCGATTAAGCAAACTTTGTACCGGACCGGGAGTAATTCTCCTGTGGTGCAGGCGCTGCTTTCCGCCTCTCGTGATTACGGCAAGCAGGTAGCAGTGTTGGTGGAGTTAAAGGCGCGTTTTGACGAGGAAAGTAATATTGAATGGGCGCGTCAGTTGGAGCAGGAGGGCGTTCACGTGACCTATGGCTTGTTAGGCTTGAAAACGCACTCCAAAATTGCCCTGGTCGTGCGCCGCGAAGGTGAGCATATCCGCCGGTACTGCCATTTGGGAACGGGTAACTATAATCATCAAACGGCTACTGTCTATGAAGATATGGGTATGTTCACCTGCGATGATGCGTTGGGTGCAGACGTAAGCGATCTGTTCAACTATTTGACCGGTTATTCCGCCAAAGACGATTACCTGAAGCTATGGGTGGCGCCAATCAATTTGCGTCAACGGTTTGAGGCATTAGTTCGCCAAGAAATGGAGCGTCACACCAAGGAGGGGGATGGGCATATTATCCTCAAGCTCAATCACCTGGTGGATAAACCGGTGATTCGCCTGCTGTATGAAGCCTCTCAGGCGGGCGTGAAGATTGACCTGATTATTCGCGGGATCTGCTGTCTGCGACCCGGCATTAAGGGCGTGAGTGAAAATATTTGCGTCACCAGTATTTTGGGACGCTTTTTGGAGCATTCGCGCATCTATTATTTCCATAATGGCGGGGATGAGAAGATTTATATGGGCAGCGCGGACCTCATGCCGCGCAACCTTAATCAGCGCGTAGAGGTACTCTTTCCGGTGGAAGCGCCGCGCCTGGTGCGCTATATGCGGGATGATATTCTGCAAACCTACCTGGAAGATACGCTTAAGGCGCGCATTATGCAGCCCGATGGCAGTTACCGGCGCGCTCAACCCGCCGAAGGCGAGCCCGGTATGGCGGCGCAAGAGGTCTTTCTGGCGCGTGGCTACCCGCCAAGCGCATAGCGTTTGCACATAAAACAGGAACTCCGGGAATGAGCATGTTCGTAGAGCAGAGGGGAAGATTGTCCCTGCTCTCTATGAATATGCTCATTCCCAACGAACCATCAAGCAAGCTCAAAAAGAGGTTTTTGTGAATGAAGACAACGGACTGACCGACCTCACCCAGGTGGTGACGGAATATTTTCGGCTAAATGCGCGCCAATATGGACTGAAATCCAAAGAGGTAAAGGCAGAGTATATCCTCAACTGGGGCGGATTCGTGAACGCTTCCTTTCACATCACGGATGGACTGCACAGCCTGCACCTAAAACTTTCCGATCAAGAAGAATCGCTTAATAACCTGGATAAATGGGAGAATTTCCACGAAAGGCTGGAAAAACGCTACCACGCTCCCCGCATGTTGGATTGGGTGACTTTGGAAAGAGCGGGTTACGAGGGCGCATTATTTGAACATATTGAGGGCAGCCCCGCGCGCTTGCAGCCTGGTTCTGCGCTGCTGCGGGATGTAATGCGCACCGTGGCAGCCCTGCATGCCGATAAAAAGGTGGCGGATGCCCTCACAAAATGGGATGAGGAAGGATGGGCGGAGTTGGCGGCGGAGGATGCGGAATTTGAGCAGCCTTTGCCTTTACTATGCGCCGATAGCCTCTTGAACACCTACGTGGATCGCTTTGACAGTGATTTACTCACGATTTTAAATGATCTGCCGCCGTTTGTTCCGCTCTCTACCCTGGATTGGATGCAAGGCGAGACCCGTCACCTGGAAGGACTGGCGCGTGACTTGCCCGCATTTCAGGAAAGGGCGTGCAGTCCCATTCATGGGGATCTGTGGACGAATAATATCCTGGTGGATGAGAAGAATCACTTCTTTTTAATTGATTGGGATGACCTTGCCCTGGGCGACCCTGCCTTAGATTGGTCTATTTTGCTTGGCGGATTGTGGCGCGCCGACCCCGCCGCGGATTTCCACGTTGAAAGGCTCTTGCCTTCCGAGGAATGGGGGGTGGATGCCGCCATGCGTGAACGCCTGGATGTGTATTTGCAGGCGTCCTTGCTGGATGAGATCATTGACAGCCTGGCGGATTATGTAGAGGTGGGATTTGCGCCGCAGTTCCGTGACGAGATGCGCCCTGTCAAGCAAAAGGTGCATGAAGGAGCCCTGGTGAAGTATCGTCAGCTTTATGGGTAGACTCTGAATTGCAATCTTTCACGAAGGCAATTCAAAGGCTTGTTTTGAGTATGTATTTGACGGAGAATGGTAACTGCCCATCCGCGTCGTCGCGCACTGCGTGCGTCAATGTGTGTAGGTATATATTCCGGTGGAAACACAAATATGTTGATCCGCCTTAGGCGCACGCAGTGCGCCGCTACACGGACTGGGTCATGTGGTGAGCAATATCGGAAAATAAGAAATATCATCCTCGTTTTGGATAGAATGGGTGGAGAAAAATATGAATGATACCGGCAATACCGAAAAATATATTGAGGGATTGAAGGTCGCTTTAAAACGGGAACGCGCTACGTTACGCATTTATGCCGCGCTAGCTCGCCGCGAACCAAACCCTGCGCGTAAACAGGTGCTGATGAAACTTTCGCAGGCGGAACAGCAGCACGCTGACCGTTGGGCGACCCGCCTAATTGAGTTGGGCGTGAACGTGCCGGAATACCGCGAGACGTTCAAAGATGCCGTCTGGCGGTGGTTGCTGGTGCAAAGTGGGGTGGATAATGCCCTGGCGCGCATTGAAAGTGCGGAAGAGGATGATACCCATTTCTACGGTCAGCTGATGCAATCCGCGCCAAGTGACGCGGACCGTCAGGCAGTGGAAAGCGTGCTGCGTGATGAGCAAATGCACCAGCAAGCCACCAGTCAGGCAGGGAATCCGTCCTCTGTGCAAGGCAATACGCCTCAGGGGCGGCTGGATGCCATTTTGCACCGTGAAAGCTGGCATAAGCGCGGTGGTGGATGGATTGGACAGGCAATTTACGGCGCGAATGATGGTTTAGGTGCGGTGTTTGGAATTGTTTCCGGCGTGGCGGGGGCGACTGCGGGCGGTCCGGCGGTGTTGATTGCCGGGTTGGCGGGCATGATGGCCTCCGCGCTCTCGATGGGGTCAGGCGCATATTTGGCGACCAAGTCACAGCGCGAAATTTACGAAGCAGAGATGAACCGCGAAAAGCGCGAGCTGGAGATGCACCCTGAAGAAGAAGCCGAAGAATTAGCCTTGTTTTATCAACTGAAGGGCGTGCCAGAAGCGGAAGCAAATTCCCTGGCGCAACATCTGGTGGCTTCGCCGGAGGAGGCATTGAAGGCGCTGGGCAGTGAGGAATTAGGATTATCGGAGGGCAGCTTCCCCAACCCCTGGACGGAGGCGATGTCCGCTACCCTTTCAACTGCGTTGGGGGCATTTATCCCCATCATTCCTTTCTTCTTCCTGCATGGCTACACGGCGGTAATCTTATCCTTTGTCATCAGCACCGCCGCGCATTTTGGGGTGGGCGCTGCCAAGACGGTCGTCACCGGTCTTAGTCCGTGGAAAAGTGGCTTTGAAATGATGCTGATTGGCTTAGGCGAAGCGATCATCACCTTTGTTCTGGGGTTGGCTTTCGGTGGAATTGTTTAGGGAATTGAAACGGCTCAAGCTCTCGTATTTGTAGTGATGTCGCAGTCCGTGTAGTGGCTTCCGGCAGGAAGCCACTACACGGACTGCGACCCCTGAAGCATTTACAGGGAATAAATAAAAGGGTGTTTGCAGATTTTGCTTGCAAACCCCTAGTTTACGAAGCGTTAGAACTTTCCGCACGCCAGTACGCGCTGCCGTTACGCTCGCGTTCCAGCAAGTTATGATCAATGAGACTTCGGCGCAGGTACGCCGCGTCCGCGAAGAAACGCACGCAAATGACGTTGATTTCCTTCTCGCTGAATCGCTGTCCGGTGGGGATGGACTGCGCCACGTACCGCAATAGGGCGAGCTGCTTCTTTTCCTGGGATGGAATTTCCTTCAACCGTCCTTCGGCATCGCAATAATGCTGCACAACCTTGCGATCCTCGTCACTGAGCTGCACGTCTGGCGCGCGAAACGCTTGCGGGCGTGATCCGGCGAATACTGCACGGGGTAATCCTTCCAAGGCTTTGGCATCTATGGCATACGCATCCCCGGTTTGAATCAATAACCCTAGCTCCTGGATCTGATGCAGGTAACGCGGCAGGTCTGCTGGGCGAATTTCCAGCCGGACACAAATTTGCTCGGCGGTGGCGGGGGATTCTAAGAGCATGGCTGCCAGGCGCATCCGTTCGGCATGGGCAAAGGTCTTAAAAAAGTTAAGCGTGATTTCTTCGTTCATTTCAATATCCTTATAATCAATTCTATACTTATAGAATTGATTATAAGGATATACGTAGAAATGTCAAGAGGCAATTTGGATTAAATCGAAAGTCATCAGGGAGCGCAGTCCGTAAAAACCAATCGCTGGATGATTAGTGAGTTTTCAGCTCACCTATCATCCAGCGATTGGTTTCTTAAGAAGATTCAGGAAGAAGGGTTATTTCTTCTTGAGGATGATGCGAGCGTCTACCACCTTCAGACCCTTGCCCTCGTCATAAACCAGGACGGGGTTCGCGTCTGACTCGGCGATTTCATCCGCCAGGTCAATGATCATGTTGGAATAGGCGCAAATGGTTTCAGCCATTGCTTGCTGATCGCGCGGGGCTTCGCCACGCACGCCACGCAGGATGGGCGCGCCGCGAATTTCACTTAGCATGCGGGTCGCCTGACTGGTGGTGACGGGCGCAACGCGGAAGGTGACGTCTTTGAGGACTTCCACGAAGATGCCGCCTAAGCCGAACATCATGGTAGGACCAAAGGTCGGGTCATTCACCGAACCTAAGATCACTTCCGTACCCCAGGGGGCCATTTCCTGAATGGCAACGCCGTGAACGTTGGCGTCTTCCTTGTAGTTCTTGGCGTTCTTGAGGATGGTCTGATAGGCATCGCGGGCAGCCGCTTCGTCCTTGATGTTGACCTTTACGCCGCCAGCATCGGATTTGTGCAGAATATCAGGCGAGACGATCTTCATCACTACCGGGAAGCCGACTTTATGCGCCAGTTGGGCGGCTTCGTCTTCCGATTTCGCCAGCAGGGTCTTGGTGACGGGCAATCCGTAAGCCGAGAAGACCTGTTTGGCTTCGATTTCGGTTAGCGAGCTGCGACCATCAGCGCGCGCCTGTTGAATGATGCGCATGGCGATGGCGTGGTTATCTTTGCCGCAGTCGGTGGCTTGTTCTGAGCTAATTTCTTTCATGCGGGCAAATTCACGCAGGGCAGCGATGGCGTTGATGGCAATATCCGGCGCGCCATACGCGGGGATGCCGTTTTCCACGAGCCACTGCATGGCTCCTTCACAGCGTTCGCCGCCCACGTAAGAAACGCATACCGGAATGGGCTGCTGGCGTTGCCCGCCAACTTCGTCAATGGCGCGTTTGATGCCCTGAGCAATTTCCATCGGGTTGGATACGGCGGTTTCGCAATACAGCACCACCAACGCATCTAACCAGGGGTTGGCATACGCGCCCTTGGCGGCTTCGTAGTACCATTCCGTGCCAGCCATGCCGGTCAGGTCAATGGGGTTCTTGGATGAACCGAACTCAGGCATGTGTTTCTTCATCTCTTCTTGCACGTCAGCGGGGGCAAATTTCAGCGGGATGCCATATTTTTCAGCTGCATCGGTTGCCAATACGCCTACGCCGCCGCCATTGGTGATGATGAGCAGGTTATCACCCTTCATCGAGGGTTGCAGCGAAAGCGCTAGGGTGCGATCAAACAGGTTGTTCAGATCAGAGGCTTGCACAATGCCCGCCTGTTGGAAGGCAGCGTTGTACACCTTGGCTGCGCCCGCCAGCGATCCAGTATGAGAAGCCGCCGCCGCCGCGCCGTGCGAGGATACGCCGGACTTGATGGCGATGATGGGCTTATTGGTCTTGCGCGCCGCATCCATGAAGCTGCGCCCATTCTTCAGACCTTCAATATACAGCGAGATGCAGGTGGTGGATTCGTCTTCGCTCAACCAGGTGATCAGATCCGCAAAATCAATATCAGACATATTGCCGATGGAGATCAGGTTGTTGAAGCCGACTTTGCGCACGTAAGTTGCCGCGTCAATGGCGATCAGCAATGCGCCCGATTGAGAAATGAGGGTGGCTTTGCCGTTCAGGGGCAGGTATGGGGCGAAGGATGCGTTCATCTTATAGGTGTTGGAAAGCACGCCCACGATGTTCGGACCCAGAATGCGGGTATTGTACTTCTTGGCGATGCGTACAATTTCGTCTTCCAGGTCGTGACGGCCCGCTTCGCCAAAGCCGGAGGTGATGATGATGATGGCGTGAATGCCTTTTTTGCCGCATTCTTCCACAACCGGGGCGGTCAGGCTGGCGGGGACGGTGATGACAGCCGCTTCTACGTCTTCAGGAATGTCTAACACCGATTTATAGGCTTTGAGACCTAAGATTTCAGGAGCTTTGGGGTTGATAGGGAAAATCTTGCCAGTGTAACCATCTTTGAGCAGGTTTTCTACAACAGTGTAGCCAATTTTGCCGGGGGTGGGTGATGCGCCTACCACAGCGATTGACTTCGGGCGGAAAATACTATCTATAGCCAGGTCGTTCACGTTGCGTTCTCCTTGAACAAATTAAAATTGCAGGATATCAAACCGCAAACACGGTTTATTTCTTGTATTGTACAATGGTTAAGTATACCATTGGTCTGGTTTCGCCGCTCAAAAATGGGGCTGGGTTTGCGCCGCGTATAAACCCCACTCCGCTCAGTTCGTTGTTTATTTTATACAGATTCGAGAAGGCAAACGTAATGAAAAGACCTGCGCTTCATCCTGTTTTTTTAGCCATCCTGTATGACAGGTGGTGAATATGCTCTCTTTTGATTCGGTACAGGCGCTTTCCGCCGGGCGGTGGGCGCAGGTGACAGGGATTTTGCAGGCGGCGTTGGCTGCGGTGGAGCCGCGTCAGACGGTGCGGGCGTATTTATCCAATCTTCCAGATGCGCCAGGGATGGCAGGGCAGGTGCGCGTGGTGGCATTCGGCAAAGCGGCGGAAGGAATGCTGCTTGGTGCGGTGGATGCACTCGGCAGCCGGGTGAACGCGGCGCTGGCGATCAGCAAACATCCTACCGGCGCGCTGCCGGGCTGGGTGACGCAGGTACGCGGCGATCACCCAGTGCCGGGCGAGGGCAGTGTACGCGCAGGGCAAGCCGTGGTTGATTTTCTCTCTGCTCCGGCGGGTGATGGCGAGACCGTATTGGTGTTGATTTCAGGCGGCGGCTCTGCGCTGGTCACGCAGCCGGTTGCCGGTGTCACCCTGGCGGATTTGCAGTCCCTGACTGGCGCGCTGCTGCGGTGTGGGGCAAGCATCAACGAAATCAACTGCTTGCGCAAACACCTTGATCTGCTCAAAGGCGGCGGATTGGTGCGCCTGGCGGGTGAACGGAAGGTGTTTGCCCTAGTCCTCTCGGATGTAGTCGGCAGTCCGCTGGATGTGATAGCCTCTGGTCCCACCGTCCCCGATTCCACGACCTACGTGGATGCGTTGGAGATACTCCGTAAATATGGATTGGAAGCGACTACGCCAGCTGCCATTTGCGCGGTGTTGGCTGCTGGCGCGCGCGGCGAAATCCCCGAAACGCCTAAGCCCGCTGATCCCCTGTTTGCGCACGCCACCACCCAGGTGATTGCCTCGAACCGGCATGCCGCTCTGGCTGCCTTGCAAAAAGCGCGTGAGGTAGGCTTTCAGTCGGCGCTACTGACTACCTCTTTGCAGGGGGAGGCTGCCGCGGCGGGGGGCTTTCTGGCGGGGATTGCGCAGGAAATCGCCACTTCCGCCAATCCGCTGATGCGCCCGGCGTGCCTGATTGCGGGGGGTGAGACGACCGTCACCTTGCGCGGCACCGGCACGGGTGGGCGCAACCTGGAAGTGGCGTTGGGGGCATTATCAGGGGTAGCAGGCTGCCGCAATGTTGCCATCATCACCCTGGCAACCGATGGCGAAGACGGCCCAACGGATGCTGCCGGGGCAGTCGTCACCGGCGAGAGCGGATCGCGGGCGGCGCATTTGGGCGTTTCGCCTGCCGATGCCCTACAACGCAATGACTCCTATCTCTTTTTTACCGCGCTGGGTGATTTGGTGAAGATGGGTCCAACCGGCACAAACGTCAATGACTTGGTGTTTGTGTTCGCATTTTAAGTCTATGCTGCCATTTTAGACCTGCCCGCGCATGAGAAGAACGGTCAGGTAGAATTGGCTGCCGTAGTGCCGGAGAATGGTTCGATGTCGCCTTGGGCAACCTGCGCTTGCCAGGCATGCAAACCGCGCGCGGGGAACGCACGGATAGGGTCTGGCATCATTTCCATGCAGAAGCAGATCGGTAGTCCGTTTCTTGATTGTAGCTTGATTATCTTTTCTGCCGCCTTTTGTTACAATTACAACACGCCCTTCTATATTTGGGTTTAAGGGCGAAAGTGGGGGATATTAAGTGTGGACAGAAAGGATATCTGGTTATGACTGAGGTGAAACCATCCCTAACCAATCCATTAGATGCGCCGCCTGAGAAATCGCTCGAACCGGTACATCAGGCGATCAAGCAGGTGACGGTCGGTGGAGGGCTGCGGCGTTATCGTTCATGGTTGTTTCAGGCTTATATCTTAGGCTCCATTTTGGTGTTCGCGGTGCTGGCTTTTCTTGTGAGCGTGTCGAAAGTGACCAGCTTTGATGTGAATATCACTCGTTCTTTACAAGAGGATCTTCCAAAGTGGGCTGGCAGCATCTTGGATGGGGTCAGCTGGTTTGGCTTTACGCCACAATCCATCATCATTTTGGTAGTGATTGCACTTGCCTTCTATTTCCTGGGACTGCGCTGGGAAGCGGTAATGAGTGTTTTGGCGGGAATTGGATCATTTTTGATTGACAATCTCATCAAGACTGCCGTTCACCGCCCGCGCCCGACTGCCGATTTAGTATCCGTGATTAATGAACTCGGCAGTTACAGCTTCCCGAGTGGGCATGTGATGTTTTACGTTGCTTTCTTTGGATTCCTGGCGTTTTTGGCGTTTACTTTGCTGAAGGCAGGTTGGTTGCGTACCCTTCTCATTGCTTTTTCAGCGGTCTTGGTGGTATTGGTCGGTCCCTCGCGCGTTTATATGGGGCAGCATTGGGCATCGGATGTGATTGCAGCGTACCTGCTGGGCTTTCTGGTATTGTGGGGCGTTATTTACCTCTACAGGGAGGGCAAAGTGCGTTATTCCCGTCAGCAGCCGGTTGCGCCCGGTCGTGAAGAAGGACCCCAGCCCGTTCCGATTACAGGAGAGAAAAAAATCCCATGAAATTTGTCTGGCTTAATCTTGCCCCTGAAGCTGTATCCGCCGAAACGCTGGCACAAATGAAATCCCTGGCAGGAAGTGATCGTCAGGTTATCGTATCCAATCAGCGGACGGAATTGGAAGCGAAGCTGCCGGAGATAGAAATTGCGGTTGGGCATTTTACGCCTGAGCAGATCATGGCGATGTCGAATTTACGCTGGTATCAGCAGTGGGGGGCCGGGGCAGATTGGCTGCTGAATCACCCAGAGGTGGCGGAACGCGATTTTATCCTCACCAACGCATCCGGGGTACATGCCATTCCCATCAGTGAGCATATTTTTGCCTTCCTGTTGGGTTTTGCGCGCGCCTTGCCTACCAGCATCCGCGCCCAGCAAGCACAAAAATGGGAGCGTAACCTGGGCGGTCAGGTCTTTGAGTTAGCCGGGAAGACGCTGCTGCTGGTGGGGGTGGGGGCAATTGGCAGCCGTACCGCCCAAATTGCTTCCGCTATGGGCATGCGCGTGTGGGGTGTGCGGCGCAACCCAGAACGCGGCGCGGATGCGGACATCGAGCGCATGGTTGGAGCGGATCGCATGGGGGAATTATTGCCCCATAGCGACTTTGTGGTTCTCACCATCCCAGAAACGCGCGAGACGCACCATCTCTTTTCCAAAAAAGCGTTTGACCAGATGAAGCCCGGCTCGTATCTGATTAACATTGGTCGCGGCGGCACGGTGGATGAATCCGCGCTGGTGGAGGCGTTGCAATCTGGCAAGTTGGCGGGCGCAGCTTTAGATGTCTTTGAGACGGAGCCGCTCCCTGCACAATCGCCGTTATGGAAGATGCCGAATGTGATCCTGACGGCGCATTATTCCGGGCTGACGCCACAATATGCCGGGCGCGCCCTGGCAATCTTCGTGGATAACTTGCGCCGGTATACGCATCACGAGCCACTGCGAAACGTGGTGGATAAACGGTTGGGATATTAGCATTCTGGGTGTACAATTTTCTCGATAGCTTCATTTTTTTCAACCCCATGGAGAAAATCAAATGCCAAAATATGGTTTTAACTTTCAATGGATGTTCATCTGGGAACAAGGTCGCCTGCCCGCCGAACCTGACCTGAAAGCGCTGGACTTTTTAGCCGCAACGGGCTTTAACTTCGTGCGCGTTACCACGGATTATCGCTTCTGGACGCATGAGTATGATTATTTCCACCCGAAGGAAGAAATCTTTGGGTATATTGATCGCTACCTGGCAGCCTGTCAGGAACGCGGATTGCATCTGAGTTTAAATCAGCACCGCGCGCCGGGATATTGCATCAATGCCAACCACCTGGAACGGCATAATTTATGGCTGAATCGCACCGCGCAAGATGCTTTTGTGTTCTTGTGGGAGACGTTCGCGCGCCGGTATGCGTCTGTTTCGTCTAAAGACCTGAGCTTTGATCTGATCAATGAGCCGCCCTGCCCTGGTCAATATGGCATGACCCGCGAAAATCACGCCGCTTTGATCCGCCGGACGGTTGCAGCGATCCGCGCGATTAGCCCAGAGCGCGAAATTGTGATTGATGGCTTGTGCGGCGGTGGGGTGGCGATGCCGGAACTAGCAGACCTGGGCGTCACCCATTCCGGTCGGGGATATGCTCCCATGCCGGTCAGTCACTATAAAGCCAGTTGGGTGGAAGGCGCGATGGAGTTGGCTGAACCCATTTACCCCGGCACCGAGTGGGATGGCAAAATTTGGAACAGGGACACCCTGCGCGAATATTACCAGCCCTGGCGCGATGTGGAAGCCAAAGGCGTGAAAATTCACATTGGCGAGATGGGTTGCTATAACCGCACCCCCAACGAACTGGCATTGCGCTGGTTAGGGGATCTCTTCGGGCTGTTCAAGGAATTTGGCTGGGGCTTTGCCCTGTGGAATTTTGAGGGCGACTTTGGGATTGTTAATCATGGCAGACCCGGGGCGCATTACGAAATGATTCATGGCTATCAGGTGGACCGCGACTTGCTGGATTTGATCATCGCTAGCCGCGTATAAAAGCAATAGCAATCAAAAAAATGGATCGCCCAGGCGATCCATTTTTTTGATTGCTATTGCTAAACCCTATGAAATTATTAGAACGAGAATTTTTACGCTAAAATTGCCTGTAAATCCGCCTCGGGCTGGGTAGTAGGGTGAATATCGAAGGTATCCACCAGAAATTTCAGCACGTTGGGCGAAAAGAACGCGGGCAGCGTTGGACCAAGGTAGATGTTCTTCAAGCCGAGTGAAAGGAGTGTCAGTAGGATACAGACGGCTTTTTGCTCGTACCAGGAAAGCACCAGGGTCAGAGGCAGGTCATTGATGCTGCATTCAAAAGCGTTTGCCAGCGCCTGAGCAATTTGAATGGCGGAATAAGCGTCATTGCACTGCCCAACATCCAGCAGGCGCGGCAGTCCGGCGACCGTGCCAAATTCTTCCTTGTTGAAGCGATATTTGCCGCAAGCCAGCGTGAGAATGATGGAATCAGCGGGGGCTTTTTCGGCAAACTCGGCGTAATAGTTACGACCAGGGCGTGCGCCATCACAACCGCCTACCAGGAAGAAATGTTTTACCTGCCCGGTTTTGACGGCGTCTACAATCTCGCCTGCGTGTGAAAGGGTGGCATTGCGCGCAAAGCCAATCAGGATGCGCTTCTCAGGCTCGTCTTCCTGCCAGCCGCCCAGTTCAATGGCTTTTTGAATGATAGCGGAATAATCCTTGCTTTGATTGGCTTCGTCAATGTGCGCCATATCCGTCCAGCCGACTACGCCGGTGGTGTAGATGCGGTCTTTATAGGAATCGCGTGGTTCCATCAGGCAGTTGGTGGTCATTAGGATGCAGCCAGGGAGATCGTTAAATTCGCGCTGCTGATCCTGCCATGCGCCACCATAATTACCGATGAGGTGCGTATATCTTTTCAAGCCCGGGTAAGCCAGCCCGGGAAGCATCTCGCCATGCGTGTAGACATTTATACCCATGCCTTCGGTTTGCTCTAGCAGTTCCTTCAAATCATGAAGGTCGTGACCAGAAATCACAATAAAGGGACCCTTTTTGCGGGTAATCAGCGCCTGGGTTGGTTCAGGATGACCAAACTCGGTGGTATTGGCGCGGTCGAGCAGCTCCATTGCCTTCAGGTTCACCTGACCAAACTGCATCACCATGCCTACCAGGTCGTTGAGCACCAGGTTGGTATTATTCATGGCTGCCATGCCCTCAAACAGGTACTGGTTGATGGATTCGTCCTGATAGCCTAGCATCCAGGCGTGGTGCAAATAAGCTGCCATGCCCTTAATCCCATATAACAGGGTATCCTTCAAGGATTGCACGTCTGGATCAGTGTCGGCTTGCGGGCGGATGGTGATGGCATTTGCGTCTTGCAGCACCCGTTCAGGCTGTTGCGGGAGTTCGTAACGGGCGGCGGCGGGCAAATCCGATGCGTCCAAATTGCCAGCAGCGGCGCGTAAGGCGATTTTTACCTGTTCAGAATGTTGCAAGAGTCCCTGGAAGTAATCTATGTCAAAATTGACGTTGGTCAGGGTGGAAAAGAGTGCGTCAATCATAAGGCGTGAAGTGGTGGTGGGGATTTGTTTGCCCTGCTCTAGCAGTTGACTGGCATATACCGATATTCCTTGCAGCTGATAGATCAATAAATCTTGCAGAATGGCGACATCCGCTGACTTGCCGCACACGCCAAAGAGGACGCAGCCGGTGCCGCGATTGGTTTGTTCACACTGGTAACAAAACATAGGTGTTTCCATAAGGTATCGAAAGTTCCTTTGCAGAGGAGATAAAGAGGATAAGAAATGTGGGGGGCAGACGATTAAACCACCGTTTGATCCATCGCAGCGCGTAATTCCAGGCAGAAGGCTTTCAGTTCCAGTCCATAATTTTGAGCAGCCTCTTGCAGCGTGTCAAAACGCGACATGCAGCAGCCTACACACGCCATGCGATGACGTATGAAAATCGGCATAACCTGGGGGCAGTCACGGAATAGCTCTTGCAGATTTCGCTGTGGAGATAGAAAAAGATTGTCCATCGCTTGCCTCTCATTGGTCTTATCGTACCTGACTCTCGGAGAGGAAACGTTGCGCTGGCGCAATGTTTGGGAAATTAATGTATTTCTTCGGCGATACTCACCAGTCCATGCGGGAAGCGGATAATGATATGCTCGCGTTTGGCGATCACCAACCCGCGCTCTTCCCACTGGCTGAGTAAGCGGCTGACGGTGAAAAGGGTCGTGCCAGTCATCTCCGCCAAATCCTGACGGGTAAGGGGAAGGTCAATCAGCACGCCCTCCTCTACTTTTTTACCGGTTTGGGCGGCTAACCGGAGGAGGGTGTGCGCTAGACGGCGTTCTACCTTTTCGGTAGCCAGCTGCCGAAAGCGTTCCTGAAATTCCTGGGTATGCTGGCTCATCATTTGCAGGGCGTTGAGGGCAAGCTGCGGATAGCGCGCCACCAGCGGCATAAGGGCGGATTTTTCAAAGCAAAAGGCACAGCAGTCATCCAACGCTTCCGCCGAGACGGGGTAACTTTCCGCCTGGGTCAACGTTACTGCGCCAAATAGCTGATACGCCCCAATGGCGCGCAGGAGGATTTGCTGCCCATCTGGCGAGAGCTGGGTGAGCTTGACCCGCCCCTTCGTGAGTATAAAAAGATGGGCAGCTGCTTCCCCTTGCATGAAAAAGAAGCTATCTCCGGGATTCCACGTCAAAATAAAAATCCCTTTATTTACGTCCAATTGGCGATGAATTTTTGGGAATTTTCTCTATTGTATCATTTTTCATCACCCCTTGCCACAAATTTACGAATATTTTTTGAGAAGTTTTCTGATTT
>JBBRAT010000045.1:0-34097 GCA_038206515.1 Anaerolineales bacterium
TAAACAAAAATTATGGTGTTTACAATCTTAATGGGGGGGTTTTTTTACTTTTTCACCAAACCACAAACCTCGACAAACACCCCCTCAATTCCTAGAGATTTTTCTATCCCCAATGTAAAATAGACGCGCCGGCGGCGAAACGCAGAAAAGCATACAGGAAGAGGGCCTGGGCAAAGCCAATCTGCCCACCCAGGGCAGGACCGGCGAGCGAGCCAAACAGAATGGCGGCGTTCATCACCACGCTATACCAAGCCATATAGGCAGAACGGTCTGAGCCGGGGACGTTTTCCAAAATATAATTCAGGCTTGCGCCGCCCGCCATAGACCACATCATCCCGCCCACCAGGTTTGCCAGCAAAAAGACTTCCGGTCCTCGCGCCAAGGAGAGCAGCAGCGGATACAACCCCACGCCCATCACCCCAATGCCGGTGATCGCTTTATTGCCCCATTTGCCGGTGAGCCGACTGAGGCGCAGCGAGCCAAAGAAGGTCGCCATATTAAACAAGCCACTCGCCAACCCAATCAGCGCATCCGAAATATGCAGGTCGTTGACGATGTAGGGCGTGACAGTGGGAATCACCAGCCATTGGGCAAAGTGCCAGCAGAAAAACAGGAGCATGATGCGCCCAAATTTACCGCGCAGTAAATCCAGGTGCAAATTCTGCAATCCGCGCCGATAAAGCTGATTCAGGCTGTTGGCTTGGCGGATCTGCGCGCCTTGCGTGACTTCCCGCCTGGGCTGATCCACCGCTGGACGTTTTTCGCAGATATGGCTGAGGAAATACAGGTGATAGCTGCTTAACATCGCCCCTGCAAACCCCAGGAAAAAAACTACCTCATAACCGATGGGAAAGGGCAGCCGTGCTAGAATCTGCCCGGAAAGCAGCGAGAAGGTGGTGGTGAAGATGGAAAGCAGCGCCATGCGTCCCCCAAAGACATGACCGCGCCACTCTGAAGGCGCCGCTTCGGCAAAAAGAGCGTTAAACCCCACAGTAAGCGCGGTGGCAGGCACATTCATCACAAAATAAACCATAATGGACAGCCAAATTTGCGCCCCTGGCAGCAGCGCGAGCGGCATAATCACAAACACCAGATAGAAAACGCGCTGCAACACGGAAGACCAGAAAACCACCTTGCCCACCGAGCGGCGGGTCAACCAGCTGCCCACCGGCAGCGAAAAAATCAGCGAAACCAGCCCCGGCACCGCGCTCAACAAGCCAATTTGGGATGCGCTCGCCCCCAGCCGCGCCGCATAGACCCCTAAAAACGCAATTGTTGTGCCATTTAATACCCCAAACCCGATCATATCCCAATAGAGATGCGAAAAATTGGCGCGGTACTCCTCGGGTACGGGGCGGGTGGATGCAAACATTCGGCGAAAGCGGCGAAAAAATGCAGCCATCGGTTAGGTTTTCACGTTCCCGGCGGGGGTATAATTGCTCTCCATGAATACGACTTCCTTTATTTCCATCAAAGATGATTTTCTACTGGACTCAGCCATTACTTATTTGAATCACGGCTCGTTTGGGGCAACCCCGCGCCCGGTCTTTGAAGCCTATCAAACCTGGCAGCGCAGATTAGAATACCAGCCGACTGAATTTTTAAATCGCCGCGCCCCCGGCTTACTGGCGGAAGCGCGCGCCCCCCTCGGCAAATACCTGAACACCGCGCCGGATAACCTGGTCTTCGTCACCAACGCCACCGTAGGGCTAAACGTAGTGGCGCACAGTTTGCCGCTTGGCGCGGGCGATGAAGTCCTCTCCACCGATCACGAATATGGCGCGCTGGATCACACCTGGCAGTTTTTAGCCCGTCAGCGCGGATTTAAGTATATTCGCCAACCGATCTCAACGCCAATGATCAGCGCAGACGATTTTATCACGCAATTGTGGCGTGGCGTGACCGAACATACCCGCGTGATTTTCCTCAGCCACATCACCTCGCCCACTGCGTTAATCTTCCCGGTAGAGGCAGTTTGCAGGCGAGCGCGCGCCGAAGGCATCCTAACGGTGATTGACGGCGCGCACGTCCCCGGTCAACTGCCGCTCGACCTGGATACGCTTGGTGCGGATTTCTATTCCGGTAATTTGCACAAATGGCTATGCGCACCGAAAGGCGCGGCTTTCCTGTATGCCAGCCCAGCCCGCCAATCCCTTATCCAGCCCCTGATCGTCAGCTGGGGTTGGCTGCCAGATGCTACCAGCCCCCAACCCCTTACTGATTACCTGGAATGGACTGGCACGCGCGACCTGTCCGCCTTCCTCAGCGTGCCGGATGCCATCCGCTATCACCAGGAGCATGATTGGGCAACCGTTCAGGCGGAATGTCACCAGCTTGCCAGTCTGGCTTTGCAGCGCGTCGGGCAAATCACCGGACTGCCCGCCCTCTCGCCTGATTCGCCGGAGTGGTTCGGGCAGATGGTCAGCATTCCCCTGCCGCAGACCATTCAGCCAGAAGCCTTCCATCAGGCGTTATATGATCGCTTTCGGATCGAAGCTCCGCTCATCACCTGGAACGGGCGGTACTTCGTGCGCGTTTCTTTCCAGGTGTACAACTGCGCGGCGGAAATTGATCAGCTGGAAGCCGCCGTGCGCAGTCTGCTGGCGGCGTAAAACCAATCCGCTTTGCAAATGGGTATTTCGGCTGCCTGTGTTGTAAAATAAGAGTACGCAATTATCCAAGTCAAATCTATTCGGACTCGCTTTTCAATGATCGAAGGAGAGAAACATGAAACGCATCGCAGTTCTCACCAGCGGGGGGGATGCTCCCGGCATGAACGCAGCCATCCGTGCAGTGGTACGCACCGGCATTGATAAAAATTGGGAAGTGTACGGCGTCAAACACGGGTACGCTGGGCTGATCGCAGGCAATATGCAAATGATGACTGCGCGCGATGTGGGCGGCATCATCCAGCAGGGTGGCACCATTCTGGGAAGCGCGCGCTGCCCGGAATTTCGCACCGAAGAAGGGCAACTGCAAGCCATCCGCCAGTTGAATCAGCTTGGCGTTGAGGGATTGGTGGTCATTGGCGGCAACGGCTCACAAACCGGCGCGTATGAGCTTTCCAAACTCGATTTTCCGGTGGTAGGGATTGCCTCAACCATTGATAACGACCTGGCTGGCTCTGAAATTACCATTGGAGTAGATACTGCCCTAAATATCGCCCTAGAAGCGATTGACCGCCTCAAAGTGACCGCATCATCGCACCAACGCGCCTTTGTGGTAGAAGTAATGGGGCGTGATTGCGGCTACCTGGCGTTAATGTCTGGCATTGCGGGCGGCGCGGAAATTATCGTCATCCCTGAAATTGAAACCCACCCCGAAGATGTGGCTGCAGAAATCCGGCGCGCCTATGAACGTGGCAAAGCCCATGCGCTGGCAGTGGTGGCGGAAGGCGCAAAATATAACGCAATGGCAATGGTTGCGTATTTTGAAGAACATAAAGAGCGACTGGGGTTTGAGGTACGCGCCGTCACCCTAGGGCATGTACAGCGCGGCGGCGCGCCGGGCGCGTTTGATCGCCTGCTCGCCACTCGCCTGGGGGCTGTCGCTACCCAATTTCTGGCGGATGGTCATTCCGGCGCGCTCATCGGCTTGATGAAAGGCGAATACGTCGCCACCCCTTACGAACAAGTGGCGGGCGTCAAAAAGCCGCTGGACCTGAAACTTTTAGAGCTTTCTCACTCTTTGGAACGCTAATTCTCCCGAATAGGAGCAGTTCGCCCATGAAAAACCGCGACTTACGCAGCTATACCCGCCAAACCAACGTGCAATTGGTGATTGGGGCGCTGCTGCTCCTGTTTTTGGTAGGGGACGGGCTGATTTACTTCATCTATGGAGCGGGGGCAGCCATCACCGGCTTGATCTGCCTGCTTGGCGGCATGGTGCCGATTGTCCTCATTATAGGAGTAATGGCGCTTATGGATTGGGTGGTCAAGCGTGCCAACCGAGACTGATGCCTTCACCTTTTGGAACGCGGGTTGGACGGTGCGCGCGCAAGCCGGGGCGGAAGGTGCCTCGGCGCGCCTGCTGCTCCTCCTGCATGGCTGGACGGGCGATGAAACCGTCATGTGGGTGTTTACAGGTCGCCTGCCTGCTTACCGCCTGATACTGGCTCCGCGTGGACCGGTCGCTGCGCCAGGCGGCGGCTTTGGCTGGCAACCTCATGAAGATTTGCCGGGCGAGGGGGATCCATCCGACTGGAAGTCTACCTCCCAACAAGTAATCTCCGCATTGCCGGGTTGGTTGGAAGCCGCCGGAGCAGACCCCGCCCTGGCGGACGCGCCTTTTGACCTGATGGGCTTCAGTCAGGGGGCTGCCATGAGTTACGCGCTGACAGGATACCATCCCCAGCGCGTGCGCCGCATGGCTGCCCTGGCGGGTTTCCTGCCTGGGGAGCTGCGCCGCGCAGACCGCTTAGATAGCTTCCGCGCCAAGCCGATCTACATCGCACATGGCACGCAGGATGAAACCATCCCTGTGCAGCACGCCCAAGAGACGGTGCGCCTGTTGCAAGCCAATGGCGCTCAAGTGACCTACTGCGAAAGTGAAGTCGGCCACAAACTAAGCGCGGCTTGTTTGCGCGGGGTGCAGCAATTTTTTCAACGCTGAGAAAACGCCACCAGTCCCATGAATAACCCCAGGACTGCCAGCCCTAAAATCACAAACCCCATCGGCACGCCCCCCACTGCCGGCGTTGTTTCATTAATATAGGTAGGGATGGCTAATGGCGGCGGCGCGGTGAACGTGGGGAAGCGGGTTGGCACATTCGTCACTACAAACTTTGCCGCCAGGGTGGGGTCAAGCGTGGCAACCGAGGGAGGCGTGGGCGTGGGCGGTGATTCAACCACCGGCAGCAAGGCGTTTAACGGCTCAATTTTCACCAGGTTGGCGTACACCCAGGCTTTATTTTCAGGCGCGCCCGGATATTCCACCTGCACCCATTCCCCTTTAGGGCTTTTTCCCAATACTGGCACCTTTTGTCCCATGCTCAACACCCCCACCGGGTCGAAAAAACGCCCTGGACCCGAGCGTAAATTTGCCTGGGTCTCACTGCCGTTGGGGATGACCATTGCCATTGGACCGCTCACAGTTCCCGTCACGGTAGGCAGCGAACCGGTCGGCTGCTGCGCCAGGTTGCTTGCCTGCGCCTTCATGTTGATGACGCTCAGAAGGGCGGCGATGCAAAAAACAATCAATAAAATGGGCTTTGCCCACCGAGCTTTCATAATCACTCCTTAACCAAAATCAGCGCAGTGCGCCAGAGGGATATTATACCCCATGCCGCCTTGCGCTGATTTAGGGGGATTCATGATTGATTGAAAATGGACAAGTCCATTTTCAATCAATCATGAAATTTTGAGTTTAAGCAGGCTTCTTCTTCTCTTTCTTGGCTGGCTCTGGCTTAGGCGCTTCCTCTTTCTTCAGCGGGCTGACCTCGGGGATGTTGCGCCACCCCCATTGGTCATGGGCGATGAAATCATCCACGCCAGGCGGACCCCACGTCCCCGCTTCGTATACAGGCAGGTTATGCAATGGGTAGCCCTTCCAGACATCTAAAATATGGTTTACAAATTCCCAGGCAGTGCGGACTTCATCCGAGCGGGTGAACAGGGTGGCATCGCCGGATAGGGCATCCATCAGCAGGACTTCGTAGGCTTCGGGCGGCTCTGCGCCAAAGGTTTGGTTGTAGTCAAAGCTCATTTTCACCGGCGCAATCTGATTCGCCCCATCTGGGCTTTTTGCGCCAAAGCTAAGGGTAATTCCTTCATTCGGTTGGATGTTCAGCACCAACACGTTTGGCGCGCTGCCCGCCATGTTGCGCCAGTTGAACAAGGAAAGCGGCGGCTGTTTAAACTGGATGGCAATTTCCGTCACGCGCGATGGCAGACGCTTGCCAGAGCGCAGGTAAAACGGCACGCCCGCCCACCGCCAGTTATCCACATACACGCGCGCCGCCAGGAACGTTTCTGTCAACGAATCGGGCGCGACCCCGTTTTCATCCTTATACCCCGGCACGCGCTCCCCCTCAATCGAACCCGAGGTATACTGCGCGCGGAAGGTGTTGATAATGGCGTCTTTGGCTTTCATTGGACGCAACGCCCGCAACACCTTCACCTTTTCATCGCGGACGGCATCCGCGTTAAACGCTACCGGCGACTCCATTGCCGTCAGCATCAGCAACTGCAGCATGTGATTTTGGAACATATCCCGCACTACGCCGGCGGATTCATAATACCCGGCGCGTGTGCCAACCCCCACTGTCTCGGCGGCAGTAATCTGCACGTAATCAATAAAGTTGCGATTCCAAAGCGGCTCAAAAATGCCATTTGCAAAACGGAAAACCAAAATATTCTGGACGGTTTCTTTGCCCAGGTAGTGGTCAATCCGGTAAATTTGATCCTCATGGAAGACGCTGTGAATTTCCTGCTCCAGCGCCAGGGCAGTCGGCAAATCTTCCCCATACGGCTTTTCGACCACAATGCGCGTCCAGCCCCGGCAGCCATCGTTACATTGGGTTTTGCCCAGGTTGCGGATGATGGTGACGTATTCCTCCGGCGGGGTCGCCAGGTAAAACATGACGTTGGGGATATTCAGATCATCCAGCTGTTTGCGCAAATTCTGATAGCCGGCGAGGTCTTCAAAAGTAGATCGAACGTAATGCGTCTGCGAAAGCAATTCCTCCATTGCCTTCTGATCTACCGGCTGGGTGCGCGCAAACGTCTGAATGCCTTCGCGCATGGTCTGCCGTAAGGTCTCATCAGACCAATCCCGCCGCGCAAAACCGATGATATGCAGCGGATCTTTGATGCGGTCTGAGAGCTTGAGTTCATATAAGGCTGGCAGCAGCTTACGGCGGGTTAAATCGCCGGTTACGCCAAAAATCACCAGCGCAATCGCGTCATTTTCGGGGGGTTGGTCCAATTTTTCAGTAGCCATGCGCTGATTATAGACCTATTTAGAGCAATGTCAAAATGGGAAAGCGTGATTGCGAGTGATTAAAGGATGATCTCCATGCCCACGCCATCGGGGTCATCTTTATAGCTGGGGATGTCGTAAAAGCCCACCTTGTGATAAAAGGCATAGGCGCGCGGCTGAGACTCAGGGGAGGTGGACAGGCGGGCGCGGGTATAGCCCATCTCGCGGGCAATCTGAAGCAGGGTAGTCAACATCTGATAGCCCAGTCCCTGCCCATGCACTTCCGGCAGAAACCACAGCCGCTTCACCTCGCAGGTGACATCATCCATGCGGCGGATGCCCCCCGTCCCTAAGATGCGCTCGCCTTCCAACGTCACCAGGAAGGCACCGCCATTGTCAAAATAGCCCTTTTGCACATCGTCCAGATCATGCAAGGGCCAATGCTCGGCATAATGAAGAAGCGCCTCCTCGAAAGTCATCTTCTCATCAAAAATCGTCCAGGCAACGCGATAAATAGTTTCTTTGGCGGCAGCAACCTGCCAGGGTTGGATAGTTTTAATTTCAGGCATAGCCAAAGATTGTACCGCGCCGCGCAAAAATGAGAAAGGGCAAATTTCGCCCAAAATTCATAGCAAACTGCATAAATCAGGTTATAATGAAATCTGCCAATTCATTATCATCTGTTTTCTGAAAAATTATAAAGGCCAATGATAAAAATTATTTGCGACACGACTTCTTGTATTGCGCCAGAAGAAGCTGCCAAGCTGGGAATTGGATATATTCCACAAATTATTGTCTTCGGGGATGAATCCTACCGCGATGACACCGAAATGAACGCGACTGCCTTTCTCAAACGCCTGCGCGCCAGTTCCGCCCTGCCAAAGACCGCTGCGCCGCCGCCCGCGCTCTATTACCCGCTCTACCGCGAATATTTTGCCGCCGGAGATAGCGTGCTGGTGATCTGCCCATCCGCCGACCTCAGCGGAACGTTCCGCAGCGCAACCGTAGCCGCCCAAGACATTGCCCCTGAATTCCCGAATGCCGACCTGCATATCATTGACTCGCGTTGCGTGGCGGGCGGATTGGGCGCGTTAGTCAAACTGGCGCTGCGCCTAGTTGCCGAGGGCAAGGACATTGCCACCGTTCAGGCGGAAGTGGAGAAGCTGGCAAAACGCGAACGAATTTATTTCATGGTGGATACCCTGGAATATTTGTATAAGGGCGGGCGGATTGGGGCAGCCAAAGCCCTGATGGGGTCCATCTTGCAGATGAAGCCGCTGCTCCTGTTTAAGGACGGGGTTATCAATCCGTTTGACAATCAGCGCACCCACCGCCGTGCCATCGCACGGTTGAAAGAAGTGGTATTGCAAGACTGCCCACACGGACCCGAAGCACATTTGAGCGTGCTGCATGGGGATGCTGAGGCGGAAGCCCGCGAGATTGCTGCCGAGCTGGGTAATCTGTTAGGGATTCCGGTGGATCAAATCCCGATCAATGACCTGCCGCCCGCCATTCTGGTTCACGCCGGACCAGGGGTGATTGGGGTAAGCTACTTCCTGATGGAAGATTAAAAATTTTTGCGATAGATCATCCGATGCAAAAACCATATCGGATGATCTATCGCAGGCAACGAAAACTAGATCGCAAAACGCAATATTTCACTCAAATCCGCTGAGGTTAAATCCAGCGGATTTGCTTTCATGCTGCTGGCAGCCGCGGATTTTGCCACGATTTCGGCAACATGTTCCTCTTTTAGCCCATAAGCCCGCAGCGGGGGAATCGCCAACGCCTGTTTTAGTTCCTCCAGCCAGGCGACCAGATCAACAACTTCAGCGGTGGGATTGCCAGTCAGCAGGTGGGCAATTTCGGCATAGCGCGATAATGCTACTGCTTGCGGATGGCGTTCAGCCAGGGCGCGGGCGTTGACCTGCACCACCCCTGGCAGCAACGCCGCGCAGATCGCCCCATGCGGCGCGGAAAACTGCCCGCCAATCACCCCGGCAAATCCATGTACCGCCCCCAGTCCAGCATTTGCCAGGGCAAGCCCGCCCATCAGGCTGGCAAACGCCATATCCTCCCGCACGGCGACATCCACTTGCCCCTCGGCGGAATCAACCGCCCGCCGTAACGACCTTCCGGCGCGAAGCATACCAGCGCGGCAGTATTCATCCGTCAACAGGTTGGCGCGGCGCGAAACGTAAGGCTCGATGACCTGGGTCAGCGCGTCCATGCCGGTGGCGGCGGTGATGGCTTTGGGCAGGCTGTAGGTGAGTTCAGGGTCCACCAACGCCACGCTCGGCATCATCAACCCGCTGCGCAGCGAGACTTTCACCCCCTTTTCCGGCACCGCCAGTACGGCGTTACGGGTCACTTCGCTGCCCGTTCCGGCGGTGGTAGGGATGCAAATACACGGCAGGGCGCGCTGGGTGAGCGGTTTCCCCCGCCCGACTACTTCCAGATAATCCAGCGGATCGCCGGGGTTGGTAAGCAGCGCGGAGATTGCCTTTGCGCTATCCAACGCGCTCCCGCCGCCAAAGCCTATAACCAGGTCAACACCAAATGCGCGCGCCTGAGTGACCGCCTGCTCAATCTGCGGGACGGTTGGTTCGCCGCGCACAGTTAGAACCTGGGCGGTCACGTTGGACTTGCTCAGGAAATCCAGCAATCGCTCTAAATCCGCGCTGCGCTGACCTGCCGCCACCATCGCCCGCTGACCGTACCGCGCCGCCGTCTCGCCCACCTGATTCAAGCAGCCATTGCCGAAGGTAACCTGCTCAGGGCAGCGAAATTCAAAGCTCGCCATCTATCCCCAACCTTCATCAGTGGGGAAGACATTGTTAAATCGCTGGGCAGTGCGCGGTTCAGCCATCATATCCACCACACCATCCCGCCAGACGGCGTAATGCGCGGTCTGCTTATGGGCAACCGTTGCTTCCTGGGTGCGGTACACCTCCACCAACATAAAGCGGGTGGGGTCATCGGCTTGCTGAATCACGTCAAAGCGGGCAATTCCGGCTTCCTGAACGCTGTTGCGCGCATTTTCGGCGGATAAAAGCTTAAACGGCTCCACTGCTTCCGGTTTTACATGGACGGACACCAAAACAATAATCATCATGCCTCCAAAGAATGTGTACTTGTTGGTGTAACTTCTCATTGATGTTTGAAACAATCAAATATAATTGCAGTATAACACGCTCGCAGGGGATGGCTATACGGTATAATTACAGCCTATCAAGAGTCCGTATAAATAATAGTTGGCTTGCTTCATCCATATCAAAAGTAAAGAAAATCAAAGTTCATGAATCGAAGTCATGTTTCACCAATCATTCAAGCCTTAATTGCCGCTCTTTTGTTTGGCACAAGCGCACCTTTAGCAAAACTTCTTTTAGGTGAAGTAGAGCCAATTCCACTTGCCGCTTTTTTGTATCTTGGCAGTGGTATTGGCTTGCTTGGCATAAAATTATTCCAGCGTATTAATCAGCAGGGATTGGATACTGAAGCGCAGATTCGTAAGCCCGATTATTTATGGTTGGCGGGGGCAATTATTGCTGGCGGCATTGCCGCTCCGATTACTTTACTCTTTAGTTTGCAAAGCACACCAGCCGCAACAGCATCTTTACTCTTAAGTTTTGAAGGTGTGGCTACGACTCTTATTGCGTTTTTCGCTTTCAAAGAATCAATCAGCCGCCGCGCATGGTGGGCAATTGCGTTAATCACTCTTGCAAGTATCTTTCTTTCAGTAAATCTAAATGCGGAATGGGGTTTCTCTTTAGGTGCATTAGGCATTATTGCCGCATGTATCCTTTGGGGAATTGATAATAACTTTACTCGTAATATCTCCGCAAAAGATCCTTTGATAATTGTCACTGTCAAAGGCTTGGGAGCAGGCAGCTTTTCGCTAGGGATGGCGGTAATTTTAGGTAATAAACTCCCCACTTGGGAAGTTATTTTAGGCGCATTGGTATTGGGTAGTCTAAGTTATGGGGCAAGTATTGTATTATTTATTCACGCTATGCGCGGTCTTGGGGCGGCTCGCACAAGTGCGTTATTTAGTTCAGCGCCACTCTCAGGAATGCTATTATCTTTTCTTTTATTTCGAGAACTTCCAAGTTGGCTGTTTTTTGTCGCTTTTCCGCTCATGCTTGCGGGAACTCTATTTTTAGTGAGTGAGGAGCATGAGCATTTCCACGTTCATGAAATAACAGTTCACGAACATGCACACGTTCACAATGATGGGCATCATATTCATGCCCATGAAGGCAAATATGCTCAAAAACATTCGCACATTCATAAACACGGTAAGTTAGCTCATGAACATCACCACATGCCTGATTTGCATCATCGGCATGTTCACAAGACAGAGTCTTAAAAAAACAAAGGCTTTGGACAGCTGAGACTTTCGCCCTGGGTAGCTTGGAAATAAAAAACGCACAAGAAAGTAAAAACAATTCACACTGCTTTTCCCCTTTACAAAATTCAGCTTGGTATATAATAGATCAACAATACATCTTTAGGAGGGTTATAGGATGCAATTCACACATTTAGGTCGAACCGGTTTACTCGTCAGTCGCTTGTGCCTGGGAACCATGAACTTTGGTCCCCTCACCACGGAGGAAGATAGCTTCCGCGTTATGGATCATGCCCTGGAAATGGGCATCAACTTCTTCGATACTGCCAACGTCTATGGCTGGAAGCAGGGCGAAGGCATTACCGAGCAAATTGTCGGTCGCTGGTTTGCCCAAGGCGGCGGACGGCGCGAAAAGACGGTCATCGCCACCAAAGTCTTTGGCAAGATGAGCGAATGGCCCAACGACCAGCACTTATCCGCCTATCACATCCGGCGCGCCTGCGATGAAAGCCTGCGCCGCTTGCAGACGGATCATATTGACCTGTATCAGATGCACCACGTGGATATTGAATCGCCATGGGAAGAAATCTGGCAGGCAATGGAAGGATTGGTGCAGCAGGGCAAGGTGCTGTACGTGGGTTCGAGTAACTTTGGCGGCTGGCACATTGCTCAGGCGATGGAAACGGCGCACAACCGGCACTTTATGGGACTCACCAGCGAGCAGAGCCTATATAACCTGAACGCCCGCATGATCGAGCTGGAAGTCATTCCGGCGTGCAAGCATTATGGCTTGGGACTCATCCCCTGGAGTCCGCTGGGCGGTGGGCTGTTGGGCGGCGTATTGGAAAAAGCCGCGCAAGGTCGGCGCGCCTCTGAAAATATGCAGAAAGACATTGAAAAGCACCGTCCGAAGTTGGAAGCCTACGAAGCCCTCTGCCACGAGCTAGGCGAGCACCCAGCGAACGTGGCGTTGGCATGGTTGGTGAAGAACCCGGTGGTGACTGCACCTATCATTGGTCCGCGCACAATGGATCAACTGACGGATTCCGCCCGCGCGTTGGAAATTAAGCTCTCCGATGAAACGCTTAAGCGGTTAGATGAAATCTTCCCCGGTCCCGGCGGCGCTGCCCCTTGGGCGTATGCCTGGTAGAAAATAGGTTTATAACTTGAATAAAAGAGGTCGGTGCGCCGACCTCTTTTATTCAAGTTATAGGCTTTTTAAAATCTACTCGGAGTCATGTGAACGCTGATCTTTCTTTTCTCTTTCAAGATGATGATTTGCTGGCGGTGAACAAACCTGCCGGTCTGTTAACGATCCCGGACGGGTATGATTCCACTCTGCCCAACCTTTCCGCGCTCTTGAAGGCGCAGTTTGGCAAGGTGTGGACGGTTCACCGCCTGGATAAAGACACCTCGGGCGTGATTCTGTTTGCGTTGAATGCGGACGCTCACCGCGCATTGAATATGCAGTTTGAGCAACGCGCTGTGCGGAAAGAATATCACGCGCTGGTGATGGGCGCGCCAGACTGGCAGACAAAGGAAATCACCCTGCCGCTGCGGGTTAATGTGGATCGCAAGCACCGCACCCACGCTGACCCGCAAAGAGGCAAGCCCGCCGCTACCACTATCCACTGCTTGCAGCGATTCCACCTTACCATGGGGGATGCCGCGCTTGTATCCGCCTTACCTCATAGTGGCTACACGCATCAAATCCGCGCGCACCTGGTAGCAGTCGGCTTGCCCCTCTTCGCGGATGCACTCTACCTGCCGCCACCGCCCTATCAGCCCCTGTCCCTGCCCGCTCTGCCCATTCAGCGGACTGCCCTGCACGCCTGGCAAATTACCTTTACCCACCCTACCTCTGGCGATCCTCTTACCCTACACTCGCCTTATCCACCCGACTTTGCCGCCGCCCTGGAATATTTGTATCAGCAAAGTATGTAGTGGCTATACGCAAAGCGGTGATTTATTTAAAGAATAACCGTGCGGCGAGCATTACACTGCCCGTATTCAACAGGCAGTGCGCGATCATGCTCAGGTAAATATTCTTCTTCCAGCGCACGGTATACACCAATGGGATCAGCGCCAGGATGCGGGTGACATTTTGCCAGGGCGAAAAGAAGTGATAGAGCGAAAACAGCAATACGTTCACCAGCGGCGACCAACCTTTTAAATACTCAATGCGCGGCAGCAGATAACCACGAAAATACATCTCTTCTACGATGGGTCCCGCGAACCCATTTAATATCAAAAGAAGCACAAAGGTTGCGGTTAACGCGGATTGACTGTAATCCGCCGAAACAAAATGGCTAAACTGAAACCAATCGGGTAACCAGGCAAACAGTCCATTAAGAATTGCCTGATCCACCCGTCCCAGGCTCAAAAAAATCACTGTTGACCAAACAAACATGGCTGGAGCAAAGATAAAATAGTCCTTGAGGGGCAGCGGCTCACGGTTGAGGACAATCCCTTCTAAGGAAAGCCGCCCGTTACGCCGGTATCCCAAATAATACAGCAGTCCCAATTCAAATGGGATCAAAATGAACAAAATGGGGAGCAAAATCGCCATGTAGAGCGGCATATGCATCTGTTGCAGCCAGGGACCGAGTAAGACAAAGCCAATGGTGATCAACACCCCTGGGAGTAAGTGCAGTAACAGGGTTTGCGGGATGCTATGCTGCGTGACGGCAAATTCTGTGCGGCTGGCGCGTGACGCGGTCGCGGTGATCGTCTGATTCATGGTTGTCTCCTAGGAATGGGGATATCTTTGTAACAGAGTACCAATGCTGAAGTGATTTAAAAAAAGACTGGGAAGGTTGAAAATTGTACATTCACAATGATCAACCCTCCCAGCCTTCGGAATTACAGGAAAGAATTACGCTTCTTTGGTCAGGTCAGCAGCCGGACGCTTGCTTTGAGCAATCGCCCAAATCACAGCCACCATTAACACAGCCGCTACAATCCAGCGACCAATGCCAGCTTCGTTCTGCACGATGACCGGGGCAGCCAACAGGGAAACCAAGTTGACCACTTTGATCATGGGGTTGAGCGCGGGACCAGCGGTGTCTTTTAGCGGATCACCAACGGTATCACCCACTACACTAGCCTTGTGACGTTCAGAACCCTTACCGGTATTCGCTTCCAGGTTACGAGGCTCATCTTCGATGGCTTTCTTGGCATTATCCCAAGCACCACCGGCATTCGCCATATAAACCGCAAGCAACTGACCGCACAGGATCACGCCCGCCAGGAAGCCGCCCAGGGATTCAACGCCCAAGGTCAAGCCGATCACCAACGGCATCAATATCGAGATGGTCGCCAACGGAACAAGTTCTTTTTGCGCCGAGCGGGTAGAAATTGCCACCACGCGAGCGTAGTCAGGCTTCACAGTGCCTTCCATAATGCCAGGAATGCGGAACTGTTTGCGAACTTCTTCCACAATTTCGCCAGCAGCGCGGCTTACAGCGCGGATGGAGAGCGAACCGAACAACCAGGGCAGCGCGCCGCCGATCATAAAGCCGATGAATACACCCGTATCAGAGATGCGGATGGCTTCCAAAGGCTTGATGCCGAGCTGCATTTGTACTTTGCTGATATCGGTAATGAACGAAGCGAACAGAGAGACCGCCGCGATTACAGCAGAGGCAATTGCAACGCCCTTGGTGATGGCTTTGGTCGTGTTGCCAACCGCATCCAGGTCCGCCATAATTTGGCGAGCCGTGAGGGTTTCTTTATCGTTCATATCGTGCCAAGCCATCTCGCCAATGCCATTCGCATTGTCGGTGATGGGCCCGTAAGAGTCCATCGCAACGTTGTTACCGGTGTGACTAAGCATACCAATACCAATCATCGCAACGGCATATAACACGTAGATCGTACCTTCGCTCTGATAAATCAGCAGCGCAAAAATAAAGCTCAGGACGATGACACACAACGCCCACACGGAAGATTCCATGCCCAGCGACAGACCAGAAAGAATGGTCGTAGCAGGACCGGTGCCGGTGGCTTTGACGATTTCACGTACGGGGGGCTTCTTGGTAGAAGTGAAGTACGAGGTCAGCGGGTTGAAGGCAACAGCCAAAGCCACGCCGATGGCAACCAACAGCCCTAAGCGCCAATCGTGCGCATAGAAGATCGCCAGCACGAAACCCCAGATGATGGTGTTGACGCTGGAAACTTCATACGAGCGGAACATCGCGCCTTCTGCGTCTTTCGAGCGCAGCCAGGCAATCGGGAAGTTATCCCAAATCGGCACGGTGAACGTACCCAAGATGGAGCTGATCACGCCCACAGCGCGGATAATCAGCGGGAAAACGATCCATTTGAGGTTGCGGTTCGGGTCAAGCGCCACAATCGCCAAGCCTAAGATCAAGCCAGAGACGATGGTGGTTTCATAGGACTCGAAGATATCAGCAGCCATACCGGCGCAGTCACCCACATTATCGCCAACGAGATCGGCAATAACAGCGGCGTTACGCGGGTCGTCTTCGGGGATGTCTTTTTCAACCTTACCCACCAGGTCAGCGCCAACATCCGCGGCTTTGGTGTAGATGCCGCCGCCCACGCGCATGAACAGCGCAACGAGCGTACCACCGAAGCCGAAGCCTAACAGGGCGTCAGGTGCGGCGGTGCCGAAGATAATGAAGATGATCGTGCCGCCAAACAGCCCGAGACCATCGGTGAGCATGCCGGTGATGGTGCCAGCATAGTAAGCGATGGACAGCGCTTCGTTGAAGCTGCGGCGAGCCGCAGAAGCAGAGCGAATGCTGGCTTGAATCGCCATGCGCATGCCTAACTGACCGACGATCAGCGAGAAGCTAGCGCCCATGATGAAGGCTAACGTGCGACCAATCGCTACCCACAGAACAGCATTGTTAGCGCCAAATTCTTTGGTAGCTTCCGTGCTGGGGGGGACAACGTAAACGCTGAGGAACAGCGCCACGCACAATACACCAATCGCCGGAAGAATGGTACCGAGCTGCTGGCTCAAATAGCTATTCGCGCCAACACGGATGGCGTTCCAAACTTCTTGCATTTTCTTGGTACCCTTGTCTTTCTTCAAGACGGTACCGCGCAGTAACCAGGCGTACAACAGGCTTATGAAAGCCGTGAGCAGCACCAGTAACAAGGCAATCTGCTCAAAGTTATTTAAGCCATGTCGCGTGCCAAGACCAAGAATATCCATACAGCCTCCAATAGAACTACATAGAGATGGAAAAAATAAGATGTGGCCGAACAATTTCCTGTAAAATACCCAGGGGAAACCCACTGTATTTTACCCCAACACCTGTATTAACGCAATATAGGTGAAAGAGTTTCGTATCAATTTCCACCAAGATATAACTGTTTTCTTTTTCTTCCGATCATTGTGCTTAAAAAATTCAACAGCCAGTCCCGACTGACATCGAAATAAAAGATCGTGGAGAACCGCAGAAATTGTCGTATCCAGTTAAATGGGTGTCTGGGAATTAGAAACGATAGAAGAAGTCGTCCAGGTTGAATATCAACGCCTTAAAGCAGGGAAATGGAAGACGTCCGAGACGTTTATTTTAATCTTCGTCTCTCTTTTTTTGCTCAGTCTGAAAATGGATCCATTGAATCTCGTCTTTCCCGGCAAACCGCTTCTTCATCACTTCGGTTGCGGTCGGATTATTATCAATCAAAATAAAATCGCGCCCAAGCTGTAAGCAGCTTGCCCCCACAGTGCCTGACCCGGCGAAGAAATCCAGCACCACATCACCAGGGTTCGAGGAGGCAGTGATGATCCGGTTAATCACGCCAAGCGGCTTTTGGGTGGGATAGCCGGTCTTCTCTGCGCCATTGGTCGCCACAATCGTGTGCCACCAGGTATCCGTAGGCAGCTTACCGCGCGCGGCTTTCTCCGGTCCCACCAGACCAGGCGCCATGTACGGCTCACGCTCGATGGCATCCACGTTAAAGGTATAATGCGCCGGGTCTTTGGCGTAAAACAGGATATTGTCATGCTTGGCGGGCCAGCGATTCTTCGGCTTGCCGCCGTAATCATACGCCCAGATGATTTCATTAATAAACGAAGCCCGCCCAAAGAGCTGATCCAGCCAAATTTTGCAGTAATGCACTTCGCGGTAATCAATGTGAAAGTAAAAACTGCCAGTCGGAGCTAAAATGCGATAGGCTTCCTGCAAACGCGGACGCAGGAAGCCTTCGTAATCCTCAAATTCATCGCCATATTCGCGGGTAACGATCCGCTCGGATTTATAAGTCGTCCCCTGAAAGCCCACGCGGTCGCCGTTGGGGTCGCGGGTGGTCTTAATTTGCGTGCGCGCCTGAGCATGACCCGAATTAAATGGCGGGTCAATATAAATTAATGCCACGCTGCCCGTTTCCAGGCTCTTCAGCACATCCAGGTTATCACCAAAATAAATGCGGTTCGTCATCCAGGCTCTTTCTGCCTACGCCACGCCGCTCACCTGACCCAAGAAGACTTCGGTCACGCCATGCAGCTCAATGGAATTATTCCCCCCGAAATTATCAAACACCCGCCGCGCAGCGCGTTCCATCCGCGAAAAGTTCGGGTTAGATTCATCCGGCATCCCGGACGTGGAAAGCAGCGAGCCAAAGAACCGCTCCCAGCCTTCGCGCAGCACAAACGGCACGCGGATGCGCTGGAATCGCCCATTGCCATAATAGTAGATCAACGGCTTCCACTCCGGGCGGATACTAGCGATCTTCGGATCAAAGCCATATTCCGGCGTAAACAGGCGCGACATTGCCAGCTCTACAGACTCATCCGTACCGCGATTACTCGCCACCACCAGCCAGCCGCCTGGTTTGAGCAAACGGCGGAACTCGGCGCGCGTGGGTTCAGGGCAGAGACAAATTGTCATAGTTGGTCATAGTTGGGCGGAACTCGGCGCGCGTGGGTTCAGGGCTAAACCAGTGGATTGCCTGCGCCGCGCTGATCAAATCTACCGAATGGTCACTGAGCGGAATGGCTTCAGCCGAAGCGTCCATCACCTGGCATGAGGCGCAATCGCGCAAGGTTTCTTGCGCAAAGTGGCGCATTGCCGGGTTGGGTTCAATGGCATACAGCTGCCCGACCTTCCCTGCAAAGTGGCGGCTAAAAATGCCCGTTCCCGCCCCCACATCTGCCATCACCGAATGCGCGCCCAGTCCGGTCACGTTAAAAATGGTCTGAATTGCCTGGGGCGCATAATCCCACCGATAACGATGATATTTCTCAGCTTTATCCTGAAACACGTCTTGCGTATTCATAAATTCTCCTCGATGTCAAATAACCCCCTGGTGACTAAACGACCCAAAATCAATCGTAAATCATCAAGTGGAAACGCAGATGCCGACTTACCGGTAGACCAACAGCCCCAATACGGCAGCCGAAATAATAATAAACACAGGGTTGATCGTGGTGAAGGTGAGTAACCCAAACGTCACGGCAGCAATGAGCAGCTTATCCCACCCGGCAACCAGGGCAGGACCCCAACCGAGCTTATTCGCGCCCATCACCGTCCGCCCCATATCGTAAGCCGTCCAGATCAACAAACCCACTACTACCGGGCGCACAGCGGTGAGCATGGCCCGAATTTCCTTGCTGTCTTTAATCCCAAAGAAGAAAATAACCATCAGCAGCATGAGCAGCGTAGTAGGAACGACCGTGCCAACCGCTGCCGCAATTGCGCCCCACACTCCAGCCACCTTATACCCAATAAACGCCGAAACTTGCGGCGCAATGGGTCCGGGCAATGCATTGCCAAACGCCACCCCATCCGCAAATTCAGAGGGCGTCACCCAGCCAACAGCGGTCACTTCACGCTGCATCAACGCTAATGAAGCAGGTCCGCCGCCCCACGAAAATAACGCCACGCGGGTAAAGATAAGAAAGATTTGCCACAACAGATCCATACGGATACACTCACCTCTTCAAGTTATTGCGCTCTATTTTAACACGAGTTCTTCTCGATTGTTGACTAATTTTGTAACTACTCCAGTGTTCCCGCGTTTGTAGTGGACACCCCACCCTGGCGAGAAGATCACTCGCCTGTCCCTCCCTGCTTGCGGGGAGGGACAGGCGAGTGATCTTCTCGCCAGGGTAGGGTGGTCTGAGATGTTCCTGATTTTTATCAAGAGTTGATCTCCTCCCTCTAAAAAACAGGTATTTTTGATTGGCTTGATATATAATCAACATTGGAAAGCGATCTTTTATAGAAACGGGGATTCCTATGAAGCTGCATGAGTATCAGTCGAAGCTAATTTTTCATAAATATGGCGTTCCCATTCCGCGTGGGCATGTCGCCTCTACTGCGCGGGACGCCAGGCAAGCCGCTGAGGAATTGGGCGGGCGCGTGGTGATTAAATCACAGGTGCTGATTGGCGGGCGCGGCAAAGCGGGCGGC
This sequence comes from Anaerolineales bacterium, assembly GCA_038206515.1. Taxonomy (GTDB): domain Bacteria; phylum Chloroflexota; class Anaerolineae; order Anaerolineales; family Anaerolineaceae; genus DSYU01. Next base: position 19,657 of record JBBRAT010000045.1, read on the forward strand.
ATCCGCCTGGCAAAAACCCCAAAAGAAGCCGAAGACCTGGCGGCGTTGCTCTTGGGCATGGAACTCAAAGGGCTGCCGGTGCGCAAGGTGCTGGTAGATGAAGCCGCCAATTTTGACAAAGAAATTTACCTGGGCATCACCAATGACCGCGCCGCGCGCAAGCCCGTGATGATGGCTTCTGCGGCGGGCGGCATGGATATTGAAGAAGTGGCTGCCCAATCCCCTGAAAAAATCATCAAAATTCACATTGATCCGCTCCTCGGGCTGCGTGAATATCAGGCGCGCGACATTGCCGTCAGCATAGACCTGCCGCGTGAACTGTGGCGCAGCTTTATGGAAATTGCCAATGGCTTATGGCGCGCCTACTCTGAAAATGACGCCACCCTGGCAGAAATCAACCCCCTGGTCATCACCTCTGATCACCGCTTGATGGCGCTGGATGGCAAAATGGTCATTGATGATAATTCCCTGTTTCGCCATACGGACTTAAATGAAATGCGTGACCTGGGCGCTGAGGATGCGCTGGAGGTGCAAGCCCGCAAGTATGGTCTCGCCTACATCAACCTGGAAGGCTCGGTTGGCTGCATGGTCAACGGCGCGGGGTTGGCAATGGCAACGATGGATATGATTAAGCTCAATGGTGGCGAACCGGCAAACTTCCTCGATATTGGCGGCGGCGCCAGCGCGGAGAAAGTCGCTGCTGCCCTGCGCATTATCCTGGCAGACCCCAAAGTGAAAGCCGTCTTGTTTAACATCTTTGGCGGCATCACCCGCTGCGATGAAGTGGCGCGGGGCGTTCTCACTGCCCTTGCCGAAGTCAAAACCCAGGTGCCAATGGTCGCCCGACTGGTCGGCACAAATTCCGAAGAGGGCTTGCGCCTGTTGGCAGACGCCAATATGATTACCGCTGAAACCCTCGGCGATGCCGCCCGCAAAGCCGTTGCCATTGCAAAAGGAGCGTAACCCATGAGCATTTTACTCAACAAAGACTCGCGCCTGATGATTCAGGGAATCACTGGGCATGAAGGTTTATTCCATACCCAGCAAATGCTCGCCTATGGCAGCAACATTGTGGCGGGCGTGACCCCCGGCAAGGGTGGCGAATGGGTGCTGGATGGCAAAGTGCCGGTGTTTGATACCGTCAAGACTGCTGTGGATACCACCGCCGCCAACGTTAGTATTATCTTCGTGCCTGCCCGCTTCGCCCCTGACGCCATGTTCGAGGCTGCCGATGCAGGCATCCCCCTCATCATTTGCATTACCGAAGGCGTGCCGGTGCAGGACATGATGCGCGTGCGTGCCTATCTGGATAGCAAGCGCGTCCGCCTGATCGGTCCAAACTGCCCCGGTTTGCTGACCCCCGGCGAATCCAAAGCGGGCATTATCCCGAACAATATCGCCATCCCTGGCAACGTGGGGGTCGTTTCCCGCTCAGGGACATTAACCTACGAAGTGCTATACGCCCTCAAGGCGCACGGCATGGGCGCCAGCACCTGTGTAGGCATTGGCGGCGATCCAATCAACGGCACAAATTTTGTGGATGTGTTGGGGATGTTTGAAACCGACCCGGCGACCGAAAAAGTGGTCCTGATTGGCGAAATTGGCGGCACAGACGAAGAAAAGGCGGCTGAATTTATCAACAGCCACATGACCAAGCCCGTGGTCGCCTTTATTGCCGGACGCAGCGCGCCCGAAGGCAAACAAATGGGGCATGCCGGCGCAATTGTGGAAGGTGGAGCAGGCACTGCTGCGGATAAACTCCGCGCCCTGGAAGCCGCCGGAGTGCGCATTGCCGACAGCCCCGAGGATATTCCTAACCTGTTTGAATGAAGAAAACGTATCCCAGAGGGAGGATGCTTTTGGCACACCCTCCCTCTGGGATACAGCAAAACTTAAGCCTTCGCCTTGCTAATATAATCCACAGCGTCTTTCACGGTGAGCATGGCGCGCGCGTCATTATCGCCAATGGTAACGCCGAATTTCTCGCTCAATCCATCAATCAGGAAGAACTGATCCATCGAATCAGCCTTCAGGTCTTCCACAAAGCGCGTAGAAGGGGCAATGTCGCTGCCATCAATCTTCATCACGTCCACAATGACGGCTTTTACATCCTCAAATGTCGTATCACTCATGGAAAAAGTCCTCTTTCTTCAAATAAAAGAAAATTCGCGCTCCCCCGGCGTGCAGCGTTCTCAGAATACATGCGTTGTTTGATTCTAACGCTCTTGGTGCGCCTGTCAAGCCTGGATACAAGCGATTGCTCAGTATATCCTATCTTATAGCATGACATCTGTGGAGTGGCTTTCGGCAGGAAGCCTGACACTGTCCAAAAATTCTAATCAAGGTTAGGCTTCCTGCCGAAAGCCACTCCACAGAAACCCCCTGAGCAATTACAAAAATAGTATATACTCATTGCAAGCAAGCGGCATGCCATCCGCTTCCCTGAATACCCTACCCGCTCTTGTTAAAGGAGTTTTATGCCACCTGATTCTATCATCTCGAACCGAAAATCGGATCATATTCGCATCAATTTAGAAGAAGATGTGCAATCCTCCCTGACCACCGGGCTGGAAAAATACCGATTTGTGCATCAAGCCCTGCCTGAAATGAATTTGCACCAGGTTGACCTCAGCCAGACCTTATTCGGCAGACTGGTGCGCGCGCCCATCCTCATTTCGTCTATGACCGGCGGCACTGACGAAGCTGCGCGGATTAATCACACCCTGGCGGAAGCTGCCCAAGAAGCGGGCGTAGCCATGGGCGTTGGATCGCAGCGCGCCGCCCTCGAACATCCCGAAGCCGCCGCCAGTTTTCAGGTGCGCAAAGCTGCCCCTGATATTCTGCTATTGGCGAATTTGGGCGCGGTGCAGCTCAATTATGGCTATGGCTTGGATGAATGCAGGCGCGCGGTGGAGATGATCGAGGCGGATGCGCTCATCCTGCACCTCAACGCCCTGCAAGAAGCCGTTCAGCCCGAAGGGGACGTAGAATTTGCCGGGTTAGCCGCCAAAATCGAAGCAATTTGCCGCGCCCTGCCGGTGCCAGTCATCGCCAAAGAAGTGGGCTGGGGCATTTCGGCACGCGCTGCCGCCCTGCTGCGCGATGCGGGCGTGCAGGCAATTGATGTCGCCGGCGCGGGCGGCACTTCCTGGTCGCAGGTGGAAATGTACCGCATCCAGAATGAAAGCCAGGCGCGCGTAGCGGCTGCCTTCCATCATTGGGGCATCCCCACCACCGAATCCATCCTCGCCGTGCGCCAGGCAGCCCCGCAGATGAAAATATTCGCTTCCGGCGGATTGCGCAGTGGGGTGGATATTGCCAAGTGCATCGCCCTCGGCGCAACCCTGGGCGGCATGGCGGGACCTTTCCTGAAAGCCGCTGCGCGCTCCCCTGAAGCCACGTTACAAACCCTGCAAGAAATCAGGCGCGAATTGCAAATTTGCATGTTCGCCGCAGGCGCGCCCACCCTCATCGCCTTACAGCAGACCGAACTTATCTCTATTCCAAGGGCAACCCTATGACGACCTCTCCGCTTTCTTCTGACATGCTGCGCGCCGCCATCGAGGCAGAATTGCATCAGATCGTAGACGCAAACCTTTCTGCCGTCTACCCTGACCTGAAAGAAATGATTACCTACCCAATGGGTTGGACGGGAGAAGGCGCAGGTGCAGAAGCGCAGGGTAAGCGCATCCGCTCGCAGCTGGTGTTATTGTGCGCCACTGCCGCTGGCGGAGATTGGCACTCCGCCCTGCCTGCCGCTGCCGCTGTGGAACTGCTGCATAATTTCTCACTGGTGCATGACGACATTCAGGATAGCTCCCCCCTGCGCCGCGCCCGTCCTACCGTGTGGAAGCGGTGGAGCGTGGCGCAAGCCATCAACACCGGGGATGTTCTCTTTACCCTGGCGTTCATCGCGCTGGGAAGGTTAAGCGCGTCCCTGCCCGCTGAACAGGTGCTGCAAGCCAATTCCCTCTTTCAAAATACCTGCCTGCTGCTTACTCAGGGGCAATACCTGGATATGGCTTACGAAAATCAACCTACCTTGCCTCTGGATGCCTACTGGCCCATGATTCGCGGCAAAACATCCGCGCTGCTGGGTTGCTGTGCGCAGTTGGGCGCGCTGGTCGCTGGCGCGGATCAGCCTCGTCAGTCTAGCTTTTACGAATATGGCGTCCACCTGGGACTGGCGTTTCAGGTGTTGGATGACTGGTTAGGCATTTGGGGTGACGTGGCGGTCACCGGCAAATCCACCGATAGCGACCTGACCGCCGGAAAGAAGAGCCTGCCGGTCCTGTTTGGTTTAGAACGAAATGGGGCTTTCGCAGCCCGCTGGCGACAGGGCAAAATCAGCGCAGAAGAAGCCCCTGCCCTGGCGGATACTCTGCACACAGAAGGCGTCTACGATCAGACGTTGCAGCTGGCGCACGAACTCACCGAGCAGGCATTAATCCACCTCGCCCAGGCTGTGCCGGATGTAGACGCCGCCGCCGAACTCCACAGCCTGACCCTTAAACTTTTGGAACGCAAAGCATAACGAGGAAGCCATGACCTATTATCGCAAAGTGGTGGGGGAGCTGTGTTACTTATCCCCATGCAGCCCAGAAGACGCCGACCATTGGGCATGCTGGTTGAATGATATTGAGGTCGCTCTGCCCCTGGGGGACGAAGCCTACACCGTCTACGGGTTAGGCAAAGCCGAGCGTGATCTGGCGGACATAACTCAATCGGATGGCAGCCTGCCTGTCTTTACCATCGTTGACCTAAAAACGGATGCTGCCATCGGTCGCTGCCTGCTTTTTGACGTGGATGCGCTCAATCGCAGCGCGAAAGTAGGCATTTTTATTGGCGAAAAGGACTTTTGGGGGCGCGGCATCGGTCAAGAAGCTATCCGTTTACTGCTGGATTACGGTTTCAACCTGCTCAACCTGCACAGCGTCATGCTTGGTGCGTTCTCCTTTAATGTGCGCGCCGTAGAAGTCTATCGCAAAGTCGGCTTTCAGGAAATTGGCTTGCGCCGCCAGGCGCGAATTGTGGCAGGCAAAGCCTATGACGTGGTGATGATGGATATGCTCGAAGATGAATTTCGGGATCGCTACGGCAGCGCATTGCTCCGCACCATCAGCAGCGGGGCGCGTTAACCATGTGTCCTTCTCCATCCGCCTTTTTTGATGAAAATTACCGCAATTTTATTATCAAATTTATCCCCGATGGCGGTGCGGAATGGTTAAATGCCATGCCCACCCTGCTGGCGGACTGCGAAAAGAAGTGGAATATTCAGGTTCAACCGCCTTATCCCCTTTCCATTAACTACGTTGCCCCGGTCATTCGCGCAGACGGCAGCCCAGCTGTGATCAAAGTCAATATCCCCCTTGGGCATGAAGCCCAGGACGAAATCAACGCCTTGCGCTTTTACAACGGTCACGGAGCGGTGCGCCTGCTTGAAAGTGACGATGCCCGCCGTGTCTTCCTGATGGAAATGGCTTACCCTGGGCAGGTGCTGAAGGACTTGCCCGATGACGAAGAGGCTACGCGCATTGCCGCCCGCGTGATGCGCAAGTTATTCCGCCCCGCTACCCCTGAAATTGCCGCCTCGAATATGAAGGTGGAAGAGTGGGCGCGCGGATTAGTCAAACTTTGCCAGACCTTTGCGGGCGGTACGGGTCCCTTTCACCAACGCGCCGTAGAAATGGCAGAAAGCATCTTCGCCGAACTCCTCCCTGACCAGCACGAGCGCGTGGTGCTCCACGGCGATATGCATCACCTCAACGTTCTTTCCTCTGATCGGGATGGATGGCTCGCCATTGACCCCAAAGGCGTCATCGGCGAACCGGAATACGAAGTAGGCGCGCTGATCCGCAACCCCATGCCCCAGGTGATTACCTGGGTCAACCTCGATCAATTCCAGCAGCGCCGCATTGCCATCCTCTGCGAAGAATTAGGCTTTGACCGCCAGCGGGTGCTGCGCTGGTCGTATGCTCAGGTGGTGCTTTCCGCCTGGTGGAGCTATGAAGAATCGCAAGAAGTCTGGTGGCCCTGGATGGCAATTGCCGAATCCTTAGAACGGATCATGCGCGGAGATAAAAAATGACCCTGGCAAAAGTCTTAAAATTTGCGCTTTATTTTGCTGCCCTGGTGTGCGTCGCGGCTGGGATCGCCATTCTGGTCGGGGCAATCAACTTTGGCGCAGGGTTGCAGAACAGCCTGCTGCCCGTCAACATACTCGGCTTGCAGCCGCTGATCTCCCTGATCGTGGGTCCGCTTTCTCGAACCGTGATGAGTGCAGGGATCATCCTGTTCGTTGCGCTCGAAAGCCTCGCGCTGCTCATGGCACTGGCAGCGGGTATGGTCAACCGCTCTATCACCTTGGAAGAGCGCGTTGCCCGCCTGGAAAGTTTATTGCGCCAACAGTCTGCTGCGCCGGTCCCTACCCACCTCCGTAAATCCCTTTAACGCTGTTCAATAACGCCTGTTTGGGACTCCCTTTCTCTCCTGGCGCGTGGTCTTCTCACCGGGGAGAAAGGGATACCGCGAAGCCGAGGGATCGAGGGAAGCTTCGGCAAGCCACGAAACCACTCTGTCAAGGCTTTACAAAATTCATTTCGTTCACAATCGGAGAAGAAAATGGCACAAGCGCAAAGAATCATGATCATCCGGCATGCGGAAAAGCCTTATGTTGATAAGGATGGCAAAAACAACGGCGTCAGAATGGATGGCAGCCCAAGCGACACATCGCTGGTGGTGCGCGGTTGGCAGCGCGCCGGGGCGTTAAGTGTTTTGTTTGGTTCTGCCGAAATCGCTCAAAGCCGCGGACTTTCCGTACCTCAAAATCTATACGCATCCGACCCTGAATTAACCGATTCAGCAGGCAGCATCAGCCGTAGGACGAAACAAACTCTAATCCCGTTAGCCCAACGATTAAAGTTGACCATTTGCGTTGATTGGATAAAAGGACAGGAAGCCGAACTCGCTCAGGATATTTTGAAACAATCCGGCGCTGTGCTGGTTTCCTGGCAGCATGAGGAGATTCCAGCCATTGCAGCCGCCATTCCCGGCGGAAATATCCCCCAAACGCGCGCCTGGGCAGATGATCGCTTCGACCTGGTTTGGGTTTTTGATCTTATGTCCAATGGCGCCTACCATTTTAAGGAAGTTCACCAGGTATTGCTTTCTGATGACCTGGAATGAACATTAAAAAGATACCCGTACACTTGTAGGCTTGCTTATCCGTGTACGGGTATCTTTTTTCTTTCTGCCCTAATCTAACCGAACTTCGTGACCGCTGCGCGCTGACTCGTATAGGCTATCAATGATCCGAATCAGCTGCGTCCCCTGCTCGCCGGTGGCTTCTGGCGCTTTGTCATTCTGGAGGCATTCCACAAAATGCGCCACTACCCGATCATGCCCACCGCGCGTGGTGATATTGGGTTTGATCTGCACCGGCACATTTCCGGTTTCATTGTAGAACAGCACCGTATCGTGATCAATATAATTCGGCACATCTAATTCGCAGCCGCCTTCCGTGCCAAATAGATTCACGGAATATTCATCCCGCCCTGGTTTGGTGTGCGAAGCCCAGCTGGCTTCAATTTGCAAGCATGCCCCATTTTCAAAGCGGACAAAACCCGCCGCCAGGTCTTCCACGCTATATTCCACCTTGTCGGGGCGCGCGCCCCAGGCTTTTTGCCCACGTGGACCAAACGCCGCAAAAGTCGCCCCGCTGACCGATACCGGCTTGGGGTAGCCCATCAGCCAGAGGGTGAGGTCTAGAATATGAACACCCAAGTCAATCAACGGGCCCCCACCGGACTTAGACTTCTGGGTGAACCAGCCGCCAAACCCCGGAATCCCCTGGCAGCGCATCCAGCTGGCTTTAGCGTAATAAATATCCCCCAAGCTGCCCGCTTCCTGCAAGCTCTTCAGCCAACGCGAGTCATCGCGGAAGCGATAGTTAAAGCACACCATCAGCTTACGGTTCAACGCGCGGGCAGCGTCCACCATCGTTTGCGCATCCGCAGCGGAGATAGATAGAGGCTTCTCGCATAAAACGTCCTTGCCTGCGCGCAAGGCAGCAATGGTAACAGGCGCGTGCAGGTAATTGGGCAGAGCGATACTGACTGCGTCCAGTTCTGGCAATGCCAGCATCTCATTAAAGTCAGCGAATTGGCGTTCGCGCGGAATATGAAGCTCATCGCCGCGCTCGTGCAACCGTTGCAGGTCAATATCACAGACTGCGTATAATTCCGAACCTGGGCAAGCCAGGTATCCGCGCCCATGCGCCATGCCAACGCCTAAACCGATCACGGCAGTTTTCACTTGATTAGTCATGATTTCTCCAAAGTGGAAAGGGGTAAATTGCAAGTCTAATTATAACCACGTCAGAGAAAAGCGGAATTAAGTGGCATCCTTTTCATCTAAATCTCTCAATTTCTGCTATACTTCTACTATACATTATTTAGATGTCTATACCTCATTGCTCTCTTCTTCATCGGAGAATTCCCCCTATGGACGCCATACGCGCATTTATCGCCATTGAGATGCCCGCCGAGGTGCGGGCGCAATTAGAAAAAATCAGCCAGGATTTGCAATCCGCCATCCTTACCGCCGGAGGAGAAACCACCCGGCATGCAGTCCGCTGGGTAGCAGTAAATAATATCCACCTGACTCTCAAATTCTTAGGCGAAGTCTCCGTTGAAAATTTGCAAACCCTCACCCGCATGTTAAAAGCCAGGATTAATCTATGCCAGCCGTTTGAAATGCAGGTGGGTGAAGTAGGCGCGTTCCCTAATATGCGCAGACCGCGCGTGCTGTGGGTCGGCTGCCATGCGCCCTCATCGCTGATGACCCTGCAGCAAACGGTTGAGTCTGAGACGCACGTACTTGGCTATGCGAATGAGGAACGCGAATTTTCTCCTCACCTCACCATCGGGCGCATCACCCAAAACGCCAGCCCCGCCCAGGCGAATGCCGTTGCCCAAGCCCTCGTGGGGTATCAGTGCAATGTCCGCTTGCCCGTTCAGGTCAAAACGATCCACCTCTTTCGCTCTGACCTGCAACCCAGCGGCGCAGTCTATACCCGCCTGGAAAGCTTCCCGCTTAAGACGCAAATTCTGCAAAGTATTTAATGACTCAAGCGTCCCCCGTCCGCCATTACAAAATTAGCTACTTCTGAGTGTTCCTCATCTGGGTAGCAGGCTTCCTGCCGGAAGCCTGCGGATAGTCGAGTAAATCTCTCTGCGTAACAGAAATTACCTGATCATTGTCAGGCTTCCTGCCGGAAGCCACTACACGGAAACGAAGCCGAAAAATCCAAAAAATTTTCAAAAAAGGGGGCTTGACAAACCTTTTTTACCGTGCTATTGTATATTTACTCAAGGAGACAGCGACAGCATCAAACCCCTCCAAGAGTTAGGGAGACCCGAGAAATTCAGACAAGCTCTCTCTCAACAACCCGGTCTTAAACCGATTAGGTTTTCAATGCCAAATTAACCTGTTTTTAGGTAGGCAAAGACAAACGGAATGAATAGACATCATGGGTTCAATGCTTGAGATAAAAAAGCTCTAAGGTTACTTGGGTCCCCTATTCTTTATTAAAGGACAGTCCGATATTCTGGACTGTCCTTTTTTTTGATTTTCTCTAAAACTGGCATTATCCTATTGTCTTAGCGAACCACTTTCTTTCCGCTCTTCATCAACACTTCTGGCTTTAAAATGCCTACGTATGGCAAATTCCGGTAGCGTTCGTGATAATCTAATCCATACCCAACCACAAAATAGTCCGGCAAATCAAAGCCCTTATACCGCAGCGGATAATCCATCAGGCGGCGCGCGCTTTTATTCAACAACACGCACACTTCCAGCGATGCGGGCTGCCTGGCGCGTAAGGCATTCATCAAATAATGCAGAGTGAGCCCCGTATCCACGACATCTTCGACAAAAATCACATCCCGTCCGGTGATCGGCACATCCAGGTCTTTGACAATGCGCACCAACCCCTGATCGCGCGCTTCCTTTGAATAACTGGAGATGGCGATAAAATCCACCTCCAACGGCAGGCAAATATTGCGCGCCAGGTCCGCCATTAACGGAAACACGCCCTTCAGCACGCCCACCAGCACCGGCGTTTTGTCTGCATAGTCCGCCGCAATTTGCCGCCCCAATTCTTGCACGCGCTGCTCAATCTGCGCGGATGTCAGGTAAACCTGCTGAATATCCGCGCGTAATTCCGATTCCTGATCCGTTAACCACCCCATCGCATCACTCCTCCGCAGGCGGCCAGGCTTGTTTGCTCTGCGCCTCTGTGCCAAAAATTCGTTCCGCCTCTTCCACCAATCCAAACTTTAACATTAAATTGCGCAATTCGCGGCGCTTGTAAATCTTAATATTAATCTCAGGATAAAGCTGCTGAATGAGCTTCATCTTGCGATTCTTCTTCAAAGTTAACTTTGGGCGCAAGGTAGTCAATTCCACGTATAAATTTTGTTGCGGTAAGAAAAAATCAGGGGTGAAGGCAGCCAATACATTACCCTCTTGATCCCACTCAAGCGGAAAAGTGCGTGGCTCATATTGCCACTCCACCCCGTAAAAATCCAAAATACGGGCGAATACGGCTTCGGCAGGATGCACAAAGACGGGGACAGGCTTTTTAGAAGAGAGTTCCACGAAGAATTCCTGGCTTTCTGTGCAAGGGATGAGAGATTATTTCTTTTTCGCCCGTTCTTGAGCCGCCTGGCAGACGATTTCCGCCGCTTCTTGCACCGAAAACTGAGCCGTATTAATCATCAGGTCATATAAATCCGAGTCGCACCAATCCGCGTGATAATACCGCCGCAAATAGCGCATCCGGCTGGTATCGGACCCAACCACCTGAGCGCGCGCTGCCTCAGCCGAAATACCATTCTTTTCTGCTATTCGCTGAATACGCAGCGCCTGCGGAGCATACAGGCGCACGTGCAGCACATCCGGCATAGCGCGCAAAATTACCTGCCCGGCGCGCCCCACAATCACCACATCCCCGTCCGCCGCCAGCTCGTGCATCAACGCATCCACCGCCTGCTGATACGCTCGCACTGCCTTCAACGCGGGACGCAGCCCCAGCAAATCCAGCTCGTCAATGGTCGCCAGAGCCACTTCTGGGGTACGCGCACGCTGCGCGGCCAGGTTAATCACCTCACGCCAGACCACTCGGTAGCCCAAACGCTCGGCGACCACGTCCGCCACCTGGTGACCCAGGCTGCCCATTTGCCGCGATAAGGTTATGGTTGTCATGCCTTCATTATACGTCCGCCCCAAAAAGGCACCCTCGTTAAAGGGGAATTATTCTGGGTATATTGAGAATGATTTTGGGAATAGCGAGCGGGGAAGATCTTCCCCGCTCGCTATTCCCAAAATCATTCTCAGAGTTCCTTATTTATTTTACGCACAAGTGAAATCTACTAATTCCGGCTGCGCAATCGCCCTCAGCAAGTCCTCTGGCGTAATTACAATCGCCACCCCGCGCTGACAAGACCCTAACGAAACTTCCTTCTGATCCAAAATGCAGCGATCCACCAATACCCGCGCCGGTTGCAGCAGCCCAAAGGGAGAAACCGTCCCAGGACGGCAACCCGTCACTGCCAACAATTCTTCCTCCGTTGCCATGCTGACCCGATTCTGCCCCAAATACCGGCGCAGTTCCTTCCATGGGATTTGCCCCGGGCCGGACATCAATACCATCACAAATTCCCCCGCATTCACGCAGAATAAAATACTGCGAATCACCTGCTGCGGCGTCTCATCGCGTTCACGGGCAGCCTGCTCCAGCGATTCCACCGCCCCTGCATGTTCAAAGACGCGGTGCGGAATGGATTGGGCGATTAAATATTCAATAGCGGCAGTTGTTACAGTCATAAAACCGATTGTATCACCCCTTTTGGTGTTAAAATAAATTCCCTATCAATCTCTCCAGAGATGATGGGAATTATAGGAACTGCGAAGCATCCCCGTCCGTGTAGTGGCGTCCGGCCGGAAGCCCGGCAATTCTCAGGCATTTTCTATTTTGCAGAGGGCATTGCTCAAATACCACAGGCTTCCGGCCGGAAGCCACTACACGGACAGAAGCATCACCACAAGTATGGGATGCCTGAGCATTTACAGAGGATAGATTCGATTGAGCTATAGGAGCAGCATGACATACGCAGACACCATTGCCACCCAGCTAGGCATCCGCGCCACCCAAACTAGCGCCGCCATTGACCTCTTGGACGCTGGCAGCACCATCCCCTTTATTGCGCGCTACCGCAAAGAAGCCACCGGCACGCTGGATGAAGAACAACTCCGCCAAATTGAAAGCGCCCTCAGCCATATTCGCGGCATGGACGAACGCCGCGCCAGCATTTTAGCCTCGATTGACGAACAGGGCAAGCTGACCGATCCACTCCGCGCCCGTCTGATGGCAGCCGATACCCTCACCGCCCTGGAAGACCTCTACCAGCCTTACAAACCCAAACGCCGCACCCGCGCCATGATTGCCCGCGAAAAAGGCTTGCAACCCCTGGCAGACCTCATCCTCAGCCAGGCGCACAGCGCCCAAACCGCCGAGGAAGCTGCTAAAAAGTACCTGACGGATGCCGTCCCCACCTTTGAAGATGCCCTGGCAGGCGCGCGCGACATTGCCGCCGAAACCATCAGCGACCACCCCGATGTGCGCCGCCTGACCCGTGAGAAAGCCATGCAATGGGGCAGCTTGCTGGTGGAAAAGATCGCGGATGCGCCAGACGAGAAGCGCGTCTATGAAACCTACTACAGCCTCGATTTGCGTGTGGAGCGCGTCCGCCCGCATCAGGTGTTGGCGATCAATCGCGGCGAGACGGAGAAAGTGTTGCGCGTAAAGGTTGTCCTGGCGGAGCGCGACTGGCTGGAAGCCGTCTACATGTACTTCCGCCCGCAGCAGCGTTCCCCCTTCTTTCAACAGCTCACCCTTGCCTCCGCCGATGCCGCCGAACGTTTGCTGCTGCCCGCCATTGAGCGGGATGTGCGCCGCGCCCTGAGTGCAAAAGCTGATTCGCACGCCATTGGCGTGTTTGCCGCCAACCTGCGCGCCCTGCTCAGTCAACCACCCCTGCTCGGGCAGACCGTTTTGGGCATTGACCCCGGATTCCGCACCGGCAGCAAAGTGGCGGTGGTAGACGCTACCGGCAAGCTGCTGGATATTGCCACCATCTACCCGCACGAACCGCAAAAACGCTGGGCAGAAGCCATTGTCACCCTCAAACGACTGATTACCGCCCATCATGTGACCCTCATTACCCTGGGCAACGGCACTGCCTCGCGTGAGACGGAACAACTCGCCGCGCAGATCGTCAAAGAAGTCAGCGGCGGATTGCATTACCTCATCACCAACGAAGCCGGCGCCAGCGTCTACAGCGCATCCCCCCTGGCGCGCGCCGAACTGCCTGACCTGGATGTTTCCATTCGCGGCGCCGTCTCCATTGCCCGCCGCGTGCAAGACCCACTGGCGGAATTGGTGAAAATTGACCCAAAGTCCATCGGCATTGGCTTATATCAACATGACGTGGATCAAACTGCCCTGTCTGCCTCGCTGGCGGCGGTGGTCGAAAGCGTGGTCAATCAGGTGGGCGTGGATGTGAACACCGCTTCCCCTGCCCTCCTGGCGCACGTTTCCGGCATCGGACCCAAATTAGCCGAAAAGATCGTTGCTTATCGTGATGAAAACGGACCCTTCCCCAACCGCGCCGCGCTCAAAAAAGTCCCCAGCCTGGGACCCAAAGCCTTCGAGCAGTCCGCCGGATTCTTGCGCATCCGCAATGGCAGCAACCCGCTGGACGCCTCCGCCATCCACCCGGAAAGCTACGTGATCACCGAAGCCGTCCTGCGCCGCGCCGGCATCAGCGCGCAAACTCCGCCCACTGACCGCGCCGCAGCCCTGGCTGATTTACGCCACGCGCGCACCCTCGCCCAGCTTTCTGACGAACTAGGCGCGGGCGTCCCCACCCTGGAAGACATCTTCGAGCAGCTCATTCGCCCTGGTCGTGATCCGCGTGAAAGCCTGCCCACTCCCATCCTGCGCAGTGACGTCTTGAAAATGGAAGACCTGCTGACGGGTATGCGCCTGCAAGGCACCGTCCGCAACGTGGTGGATTTTGGCGCGTTTGTGGATATTGGCGTCAAGCAAGATGGGCTTCTTCACCGCAGCCAGACCCCGCAAGGCACGCTCTTGCAGGTCGGCGATATTTTAGACGTGGAAATCCTCAAAATCGAGACCGACCGCGGGCGCATTTCCCTCGGTTGGGTGAAGAAATAAGGAACCTCTAGGGATTGGCGTGGGCTATTACGTGAGTGGAAAATGATTAACGAAACAGAAAATGCCCGCCCAAACCAAACGAAAAACAAAAAAAGTGAAATGTGTTAGGTCACAAAAACCAAATAAATCGTTTTCCCATTAG
>JBBRAT010000046.1:0-31753 GCA_038206515.1 Anaerolineales bacterium
TATTGTGGTATAGGTTTGTTTGGTTTGCGTTTTTCAAACACCAACCACTACGCTAATCCACTATGAGCTACCAAAGAAATGGTTTCATCAGGGGAATAGGGAGAAAATCAATGGCGGAAAAAGTATTGATTATTGACGATGATGTCCAATCCTTGCGGTTGGTTGGGCTGATGCTCGAACGCCAGGGGTTTAAGATTGCCGTTGCCAATAACGGGACACAGGGATTGCGCGCCGTGCGTACTGAGCAGCCTGATATTATCCTTTTAGACGTAATGATGCCGGATATGGATGGCTATGAGGTGGCGCGGCGATTACGCAAGTCGCCTGAAACGGCATCTATCCCTATTCTGATGTTTACCGCGCGCAGTCAGGTGGAAGATAAGATCACCGGGTATGAGGCTGGCGTAGATGATTACCTGACCAAACCCATTCACCCCGCTGAGTTGATGGCGCATTTAAAGTCGCTGCTTTCTCGCCAAAAGGTGCGTAGTGGCAATACCGGCGCGCTCAAGATGGATAAAGGTACGATGATTGGCGTATTGGGGGCAAAGGGTGGCTTGGGCGTTTCTACTATTGCGCTCAATCTGGCGATTGCGTTTCAGCAAAAGCGCAAATCGGAAGTCATTGCCGCCGAAATGCACAATGGTCAGGGAAGCTGGAGTACCGAGTTAGCGTATAACGAGAATGATGGGTTAAGCAACTTGCTGCGCCAAAAAACGATGGATTTAAACCAGACGACTGTGGAGGGGCAGTTGGCGCGTATGCCTTATGGCATTCGTTTGTTGTTTGCCTCCCCGCATATTAAAGACGCTGAATTGATGACCAATTCCGAGCAGGTGGATGCAGTCGCTGATATTCTGCCGCAGCTGGCGCGCATGGTATTTTTAGATATTGGCAAGCCAGATTTCCCATCCGTAGAGACAATTTTAAACCGCTGCAATGAATTTATTGTGGTCACAGAACCCATTCCAACTACGGTGCAGCGCACGCGCATCTTAATTGAGGATTTGCATGCCCTCAGTTTTGGCAAATCCAAGATGATTACTCTGGTCAGCGTCAATCGCACGCGAGCGGATATGCAAATGTCTGTTTTGCAGATGCAAGATGTTCTTAAAATGAATATTGGTCAGGTAATTCCGCCAGTGCCAGAGCTATCCTTTCAGGCGCAGGCGCGTAACGTTCCGATTTTACAAATGCAGGGGCAAAGCGTCTTTTTGCAACAATTTCATGGATTGGCGGCGCGCATTGCTGAACGAGTTCCGGCATGAGTGCGCCAGACTACGCCGAAGAAATTACCCAGGCAGCGCGCTTGTTGCGTGATTCGCGTTGGGCGGTGGCTTTCACCGGCGCAGGAATCTCTACGCCCTCCGGCATCCCTGATTTCCGCTCGGCGCGCACCGGCTTGTGGCAACGCCTTGATCCGATGGAAGTATGCACCCTGGATACGTTCCATCATGCCCCTGAACGGTTCTACGATTGGTTTCGCCCGCTGGTCCGCCAAATGGCGCAGGCGCAGCCTAATGCCGCCCATTACGCCCTGGCTGAATTAGAGCAGGCTTGCATCCTCAAAGCGGTTGTGACCCAAAATATTGATGATTTGCACGCGCGGGCAGGGTCGAAGACCATACGCGAAGTTCACGGTTCTGTGCGCACTTTCTCCTGCCTGACGTGTGGGCGTACCTACCCACAAAATGAAATTCAACCCCTCTTGCTGCAAACGGAAGACCTGCCGCGCTGCGCGGCTTGCGGCAATATCCTGAAGCCTGATATTGTGTTATTTGGCGAGGCTTTGCCAGGGGACACCTGGGAGAATGCAGTGGAAGATATGCGCCGGGCAGATGTGGTGTTGGTGATCGGCTCTTCGTTGGAAGTGTGGCCCGCGGCTGCGCTGCCGGAAGCGGCTGCCAAAATTGGGACTGACCTCATCCTGTGCAACTTATCCCCTACGCGCCTGGATTCTCAGGCAAGTGTATGTCTGCCAATGGATATTGCTGTCTCCGTTCCAGCCCTATGCAGACAAGTCTTGAGTCTGCATGCTTGACGATGTGGCTTCCTCCCGTTTATTAAAACGCTATCAACGCCTGGCAGAGGTGATGCACAATCTGGCATCCACTCTTGAAATTGCCCCATTGCTGAAAAATATTATGGAGGTCGCTGTAGACTTGGTGGAGGCGGAAGAAGCATCCATCTTGCTATACGACCATCGCCAACACCGGTTATCCTTCCAGAGTACCACCAATGAAGTGGCGCTGCCTGGGTTGAAAGATATGATCGTGCCGGAAGAGAGCATTGCCGGCTGGGTGGCGTTGAATCGCCTGCCGCAAATTGTGAATAACGTCCGCCAGGATGACCGGCATTACAATACCATTGATGAACAGGTCCATTTCCAAACGGCTTCGCTGATTGCGGTACCGCTGACCGCGCAAGATAAGCTGATTGGCGTATTGGAAGTCCTCAATAAAAAGAGGGGCGTTTTCAACAGCGAAGATCAAGAGATTTTGCTGGCGTTAGGGGCGCAGGCGGCAGTTGCCATTGAAAATAGCCGCCTCTTTCAACAATCTGACCTGATTGCTGAGTTTGTCCACGAATTACGCACCCCGTTGACTTCCATTTATACCGCCACGACCCTGCTGCAACAGGAACAGATGGCAGAGAGCCAGCGGCTGCGCCTGGCGCAGATGGCGAATCACGAAGCGCAACGCATGGGGGAGCTGGTCAATACCTTTTTAGACCTGGCAAGCCTGGAATCGGGGCGGGTAAGCCTGCTGCGGACGCGCTTCGCCCTCCTACCCCTGGTGGAAGAGTGTGCTCAGGTTATTCAGGTGCGAGCGGATGAAAAGCAAATCACCATTGAGATCAATATCCCCGCCGATTTGCCTGACTTGCTGGCAGATCGCAGCAAGATCAAGCAAGTGATTTTAAATTTGCTGGGCAACGCCGTTAAATATAATCGCGCAGGGGGCAAGATTTGGGTTTCGGCTAAGGTTGTAGAAGGTGAATTGTGGGTAGCGGTGCAGGATACGGGCGTGGGTATTCCAGCGGATCAAATGGCGAAGTTATTTACCAAGTTCTTTCGCGCCAGCAATATTGAGCATCAAACCCCTGGCACGGGCTTGGGACTTTCCATTGCGCGCAAAATTGCGGAAATGCACGGTGGGCAGGTGCGGGTAGAGAGTATTCTCAACGCTGGCGCTACCTTTATCCTTACCCTGCCGCTTTAGTAAAAGGGCAAGATCGCTACAACTTCATTTCCGTATCGGAAAAGAAATCTCCAACCTATTGACAAAAAAGCCATTTTTATTTATCATCGTGGAACGTTCTCAATTATGAAATATGTTGAGGAACCCTAAATGGTTTTGGTGAACGCTATCCAAAACGAACCTTCTTCATTCCTTTAAGAGGAGGCTGCTGGCACAGATACCCGCTGATAGAAGTAGGTTTTCTACTGTGCTATCTCAAATTCACTCGTTGCAATTGCCCTTGGGTTTTAAACAGTTGATTTCCTATTCGCCAAAGGAGAAGTAGAAAATGAAAGCCAGTAAACTGATTTATGTAATTGTATTGTTGGCAATGGTCTTAACCGCCTGCCAATCTACCGCTACGCCTACCAGCGCGCCCGCCGCGGATGGGTCACCGACCGCCGCCTCCGGCAGCAATGCCAGCGGTGTACCGGATGTGTGTGGTAAAGATAAGTTCGGCTGCGCCAAGATTGCTTCTGGGCAGACCGTCAAAATCGGCATGGGCGCGCCCATGACCGGTGACAATGCCCAATTCGGCATTGACATTTCTCAGGGCGCGAAAATTGCGGTTGCCGATGGCGGCGATGTGCAAGGCGCTAAGTTGGAATTGGTTGCTCAGGATGATGGCGGCACCCCCGAAGGCGGCGCTGCGGTTGCCAATAAGCTCGCTTCTGACCCCACGGTCGTCGCGGTAGCTGGTCACATTTTCTCTGGCGCAACCGATGCCGCTATCCCGGTTTATGACAAAGTTGGCATCCCCATGATGTCGCCTTCTGCCACTAACCCCAAACTGACCGAAAAAGGCTCGAAAGTCTTCAATCGTGTGGTGTTCACCGATGCGGCTCAGGGCAAATTCGCAGCGGAATATCTGTATAACATCCTGAAGTTCAAGAAGATTGCCATCATGCACGATGGTCAGTCCTATGGTCAGGGCTTAGCAGAAGTGGTTGCGGCGCGCTTCAAGGAATTGGGCGGCGAAATCGTGGCTACCCAGGCAATTACCCCTGGTGAAACCGATTACTCTGCGCCCCTTTCTGCGGTTGCTGATAAGAAACCCCAGGCGCTGTATTATGGTGGTTATGTTCAGGAAGCCGTTGTCCTCGCCAATCAGCTGGAACAGGCTGGCTTGAAGGGTGTCGTCTTCTTTGGTTGCGATGGAACCTACGGTGAAGATTTCATCAAACGCACCGGCAAAAACGGCGAAGGTTCGTATGCGGTTTCGTTAACCCCGCCCGAATCCGATGCCCGCACCAAGTTTGACACGGCGTACAAGACCCAGTTCGGCGCTGCCGCTGGCTCCCTCTCTCCCTATACCTGGAATGCTTATGACTCTACCGCCGCGTTGATCTCAGTCATCAAGGCTGTAGCTATCAAGGGCAGTGATGGCACTGTCTATATCCCCCGTGGCGCTTTGGTGGATGCTGTTCGTGGCTTGAAGGACTTCAAAGGTCTGACTGGCACCCTCAGCTGCGACGCCAAGGGCGAATGCAACTCTACCGGTCCTACCTTCTACATGGTCAAGGATGGCAAGTGGGTCGTTGCTCCCAAATAGTTTGGTGATCTAGGCAAACGTTTAGCGCGTTTGTTCAAAGTTAGCAATATGGTGGTGGGAAAGAGAGGATTTTCTCCTTCCCACCACCCGCATTATTCACTTAGCTTGTATCTTCTAGGTTGTGTCGTTGAATAGTAGCAGTCCTTCAAAGGTTATTGGGTATTTATTTTTGTTGCGCAGTGACAAAAATAAATACCCAATAACCTCGACACAAAATAGCTATCCTTTGGTCGGATTAAAAAAGAGAAGATACCCCTGGTTTACTGAAGCGAGAAAATAAAGAAATCATGAGCGCCAACCGATTATCCATTCCCCTTCAGACTTCGAGGAACATTGCCCAGGTTGCCCGGCGGGTGGCGGGCATCCTCGTGGTGATTTACTTTGTCTGGCGGTTTTATACAGTAGTGATTGCCGGGGCAGCATACGGACCGGATACGTGGGTGCGTTTCGCCATCTCCGGTCTGATTTTAGGCGGTATGTATGCGCTGATTGCCATTGGGTATACCCTGGTGTATGGCATCTTGTTTATGATTAACTTTGCGCATGGCGAAGTGATGATGATTGGCGCTTTTGGTGGGTATTTTGTGTTTGAAATCCTCAATGCCATTAAAATGCCCGGCGCTTCTGACCCTGCGCTGTCTCTCTTAAATGCGTTTCCCATTCCTTCGATTATTCTGGCGTTCATTGTAGGCATGTCGGCTTCGGCGGCTTCCGGCTTTTTTCTGGAAAAGATCGCTTATCGCCCGCTGCGCAATGCCCCACGCCTGGTTCCCCTGATTTGCGCGATTGGCGCTTCGATCTTCTTACAGAATGCGGCTCAACTTTTGTTTGGCCCACAGCGCCGCAATTATACCAACCCCTTTATTTTGGAACGCGGCACAGGTTGGACGATCCTGGTGGCAGGCAACCCTGTTATTATTACCTACACGGGTGTGTTTTCCTTTGTGATGTCCATTCTCCTCATGGTCGGGTTGTATATGCTGGTGCAGCATACGCGCCTGGGGCGGGCAATGCGCGCAGTGGCTCAAGATAAGAAAACCGCCGCGCTGATGGGCATTGACGTCAATGCGGTTATCAGCCAGTCCTTCATTATTAGCGGCGTATTAGCGGGGGCTGCGGGTGTCATGCTTGGCATCCATCAGGGCATTGTGTATTACTACATCGGCTTTATCCCAGGGATCAAGGCGTTTACCGCTGCTGTTTTGGGCGGCATTGGCAACATCCCTGGCGCAATGGTCGGCGGTCTTTTCTTGGGGATTATCGAATCCATGGGTCCTGCCGCTTTGGGGATTGACTTCCAATTGAAAGACGTCATCGCCTTCACAATTCTGGTGCTGGTGCTTATCTTTCGACCCTCCGGCATTTTGGGCGAAACGCTTTCGGAGGAGAAAATCTAATGTCCAATTCTATTCGCAACGGAATCCGCGCAGGGTCTACCTTTGCAGTCATCATTATTTTCCTGGAATTAATCGGCTTTACGGTGATTGGCTCAACCCTGATCGGTAAAGTATTGGGGAATGCTCCGCAGTCTGGGGCAATGCCTCCGGTGATAAACCTGGTGATCTTCCTGGGATTGCTAGGCTTATGGAATGGGGCGAACGCTGCCAAACCGGATCCGCGTGGTCAGACTTTCAGTCAGGCGCTCACTGCTGGTGTGGCAGCTGGTGCGTTCTGCGGGTTGTGGGTGGCAATTTACGCTCTGATTATGGGCTACATCCAATCGCTTGGGATTGATTTACGGGTTTATCTTAGCGCCATTTCGCCTGAGTCCAATGCGCTTTCGCTGTTTGGCTTGCCAGGGACGAGCGCGGCTTTGGCGCATCTTGGGCTGCAAACTGGGATGGGCGCGTTGGGCGCGCTCCTGGCTTTGGGGTTGCGCAGTGGATTGTGGCGGCGCACGGCAGGCAGCGGCTGGGCAAGCACGCGCCGCGGCGTCTCTGGCGTGGTAGCGCAGGTTCGCCGCTTCCCGTATGCCGTGTATGTGATGTACGGCTTGCTGGCGATCATCATGATTGCCGCGCCGCATGCCTGGGGGTCTTACTGGAACTATATCACCGGCACTGTGGGAATTTACGTCATCATGGGCTTGGGGTTGAATATCATCACCGGTCTGGCGGGGCAGCTGGTACTCGGTTATGTGGCTTTCTTCGCCATTGGTGCATACAGCGTGGCTCTTTTGACGGCTCCGCAGCCCCAAAATATCCGCATGGACTTCTGGCCCGCTTTGCTGATCGGCATTGTGCTGGCAGGTCTCACCGGTGTACTGCTGGGGCTGCCTATTTTGCGCTTGCGCGGCGATTATTTAGCCATCGTGACCCTTGGGTTTGGCGAGATCATCCGCATTATGCTGCGCAGTGACTTGCTCACCCCGCTGACGGCTGGTCCGCATGGCGTGCGTGATATTGGTCAACCTGCTTTGTTTGGAATGTCCCTATCCTCAGATGTGAATTTCTTGTATTTGATTTTGTTAGCGATGGTGCTGGCAATCTTCATCACGAACCGCCTGCAAAATTCGCGCACCGGACGCGCCTGGGTCGCTATCCGTGAAGATGAAGTGGCTGCGAAGGCTTCAGGCATAAACGTATTCCAATCTAAGCTGCTGGCGCTGGCAATTGGCGCGGCGTTCGCTGGCTTGGGCGGGGTGTTGTTTGCCTCGCGTAACCAGTTCACCGGACCGGAAGATCATGCGCTGATGGTATCCATCAACGTGTTGGCATTGGTCATCGTGGGTGGCATGGGCAGCTTGCCAGGGATTATCCTGGGCGCGTTCGCCCTCAAAGGCTTGCCTGAAATTTTGCGCGAGCTAGAAAATTACCGTCTGATGGTATTTGGCGCTCTGTTGGTGGTAATGATGATTTTGCGTCCCGAAGGGTTGTGGCCCGCCAGTCGTCCGCGTCTTGAAAAGAAGGATCGCTCTGCCCCGCCTGTTCGTGAAGAAGAACCAGCTCCCATGGATGCAGAAGGGGTTAAAAATGCCAATCACTCTTGAAACCCGCCAGGTTACGAAAATGTTCGGCGGTCTGACTGCTGTTGACTCGGTTGACCTGGTGATTGCGGAACAATCCATTGCCAGCATCATTGGACCCAACGGCGCGGGAAAGACTACCTTGTTTAACTGTATTTCGGGCTTCTATAAGCCTGAAAAGGGGCAGGTGCTGTTCATGGGTACGCCCATACAGGGGCTTGCGACCGATGCCATTGCTCATCTGGGCATGTCGCGCACTTATCAGAACATCCGCCTGTTCAGCAATATGACCGCCATGGAAAATATCCTGGTTGGGCAGTATCCCCACTTGAAAAATGGCTGGATGGACGCTATTTTGCGTCACAAACGCTATAACCGCGAAGAAACTGCGTCTATTGCAGAAGCCAAACGCCTGCTCGATTTTGTTGACCTGACGAACTTAGGCGATAACCTGGCGCGCAATCTGCCTTACGGGGCGCAGCGCCGCCTGGAAATTGCCCGCGCTTTGGCGAATAAGCCAAAATTGCTCCTGCTGGATGAGCCGACCGCCGGCATGAACCCGCAAGAGACCGATGAAATGACTACCTTCATTCAAAACCTGCGCGACCAACTGGGCATGACCATTTTGCTGATTGAGCATGATATGCGCGTGGTAATGGGCATCAGCCAACAGATCACAGTTTTGGATTATGGTGTTAAAATTGCGGAAGGCACTCCCAAGGAAATTCAATCCAACCCACGAGTGATTGAAGCCTATCTTGGCCCTGGGGCTGCCCAGCTATCCGAACGATTCCGCAAACAAAAGAGGCATCTGCATGAGAATGCTTGAAGTTGAAAATTTGAATGTGTACTACGGCGCGATTCATGCTCTGAAGGGGGTCAGCTTTTTTATTGAGAAAGGCGAAATCATCACCCTGATTGGCGGCAACGGCGCAGGCAAATCTACCACGCTGAATACCATTTCCGGCTTGCTGCGCCCGCGTATGGGTACAGCGAAGTTTCAGGGTGAAGAATTAACCAACGTCCCCCCGCAGAACATCGTGCGGCGCGGGGTGGTGCAGGTGCCTGAAGGTCGGCATATCTTTCCAAAATTGACCGTGCAGGAGAATTTGGAAATGGGTGCGTATATTTATCAGGATAAAGATCGCATCAAGGCAGATATGGAATCGGTGATGACCCGCTTCCCACGTCTGCGTGAACGCCGCAAGCAGCTGGGCGGCACGCTCTCCGGCGGTGAGCAACAGATGCTGGCAATTGCTCGCGCCCTGATGACCCGCCCTGACCTGATCCTGCTGGATGAGCCTTCGATGGGTCTTTCGCCCATCCTGGTCGAGCAAATCTTTGAGACGATCCGCGAAATCAACGAACAGGGCGTGACCGTACTGCTGGTGGAGCAGAACGCGCAGATGGCTCTCTCTATTGCGGATCGCGGCTATGTCTTAGAGACGGGTCACGTCACCTTGCAAGGCAATTCGGCGGAATTGCTGGAGAATCCGCAAGTGATTGAAGCCTATCTGGGCGGACACGGTTAAAAGGATCAAGACAGATGCCAACTGCATTGTTATCGGTATCCAATAAAAAAGGGTTGGTGGAGCTCGCAAATGAACTGTCCAAAGCGGGCTGGAATTTATTAGCCAGCGGCGGCACAGCTCAGGCGATCCGCGAGGCGGAGCTGGTCGTCCAGGATGTAGCAACTTACACCGGCAGCCCTGAAATTTTGGGCGGACGAGTGAAAACCCTGCATCCGGCGGTGCATGGCGGCATTTTGGCGCGCTCTACCGTCAGTGATCAGAGCGACTTGCAAAGCATCCACGCCCGTCTGATTGACCTGGTGGTGGTGAATCTCTATCCGTTTGAAGAGACCATCCACAAACCCGGCGTCAGCGTGGCGG
The DNA here is from genome assembly GCA_038206515.1 of Anaerolineales bacterium. Taxonomy (GTDB): domain Bacteria; phylum Chloroflexota; class Anaerolineae; order Anaerolineales; family Anaerolineaceae; genus DSYU01. Next base: position 9,649 of record JBBRAT010000046.1, read on the forward strand.
ATGCGATTGAGAATATTGATATTGGCGGGGTTGCCCTGATCCGCGCTGCTGCCAAAAATTACGAGCGCGTGGCGGTCGTCACCGACCCGGCGGATTATGCCCTGATTCTGGCGGAGTTAAAAGAGCGTGGGCAGATTTCGCTTGCGCTGCGCCAAAAGTTGGCGGTCAAAGGTTTTCAGCATACCGCTCATTATGATTCAGTCATCGCCGCGCACCTGGCGGAAACGTTGCAGCCGGAGCAAGCGGACGAACAGCCGCCCGCGTTCCTCTCCGTGTATCCTTCTACGGAACTGCGCTATGGCGAAAATCCGCACCAACAAGCCCGCCTGATCCACCTAAAAGGCAAGGGTGGCGCGTTGGGGGGTGAGATTTTGCAAGGCAAGGCGCTTTCTTATAATAATCTGCTTGATTTAGATGCAGCTTGGCGCACGGTGCTCTCGTTTAGTCGCCCCAGCGTGGCAATTGTCAAGCATCTTTCGCCGTGCGGCATTGCCAGCGCGGAGAAGATCGAAACTGCCTTTGCCCTGGCGCTGCAATCGGACCCAGTATCCGCATTTGGTGGGGTGATTGCCGCAAACGGCACAATTGACCTGGCAACCGTGGAAGCCTTCGGCAGCCTGTTCATTGAATGTATCATCGCCCCTGCTTTTACCCCAGACGCGCTTGAAAAACTGGCAAAACGCAAGAATTGCCGGCTGGTCTGCGCGCCAGATATGCGCCTGACACCCGCTTACGAGCTGCGCACCGTCAACCGGGGGCTGCTCATGCAATCCCGCGACTTTGGCGATCCGTCTGAGACCCCCGCCTGGAAGGTTGTCACGGAACGCGCGCCCAGCGAGGCGGAAATGGTTGCCCTGCGCTTTGCCTGGAAAGCCTGCCAGCACGTGAAATCCAACGCGATTGTGTTGGCGCAAGGCGAGGCGACCGTCGGTATTGGCGGTGGGCAGCCGAACCGCGTGGATTGCGTCCGCATGGCAATTGTTCGCGCTGCGAATCGCGCTAAAGAGGCGGTAATGGCTTCCGATGCGTTCTTCCCATTTGCAGATTCAGTCGAAGAGTCGGTGCGCGCAGGGGTAACCGCCATTGTGCAGCCCGGCGGCTCGATCCGTGATGAGGAATCAGTGGCGGCGGCGAATCAGGCGGGTGCTGCCATGCTAGTTACGGGCGTGCGCCACTTCCGCCATTAATCGGTAGATAAAATCATTGCGATCACTGGCGGGTCATCCTGCAAACGAACCTGCGCGAACCCGTTCAGGTACTTCAAAGGTGATTTTTGCAGGCTCGCTTTTATTGACAAACCTCTCTCACTCTGGTATAGTTTCGTCTATGATTGCCCAACGATTTTTGCAGATCCATCATCACGCCAGCTTCCCCCCCGCCTGACCGGTGGAGGTCGCTCTTGTTTGGCAACCCTCCCAATGTGCATCAAAGCCTCCGGTCAACCGCCGGGGGCTTTTTTTATTCTTTTGAAGGAGTTTTAGATGACGCCTCTCTCTGAACCCGGTGCGGGACCACTGCGCCCCACCATTCGCATTTCTTTGCCCTCCAAGGGGCGGTTGAGTGAAGACGCGCTGGAATTTTTAAGCGCGTGTGGACTGCGAGTCTACAAGCCCAACCCGCGCCAATACGAAGCCTCTATCCCTGCTTTGCCGGAGCTGCACGTCCTCTTTCAACGCCCGGCGGATATTGTTGTCTCGGTGCGGGATGGCAGCGTAGATTTTGGTATCAGCGGCATCGATGTGATCGAAGAACGGCGCGGCGACCAAAATAGTGTGATGGTGCTGCATGATGGGCTTGGCTTTGGGGCGTGTTCGCTGGCGTTGGCTGTGCCGGAAGCCTTGCCCGTCCAGACCGTTGCGGATTTGAAAGAAATCACCTTGCGCATGGGGCAGCCGCTGCGGGTGGCGACTAAATATCCAACCCTGACCGCGCGCTTCCTGGATGATTACGCCATTCCCTATATCCTCATTTCCGCGGAAGGCACACTGGAAACCGCCCCCGCTATTGGGTACGCGGATATTATCTCGGATTTGGTCTCTTCCGGGCAGACCATGCGCGATAATCGCCTGAAGCCGTTGACGGATGGACTGATTCAACCATCCCAGGCTGCTCTGATCGCCAACCGCAATAGCCTGAAGAACAATCCGTTGGCGTTGACAGTGGCGCGTCAGTTATTAGAGCTGTTTGAGGCGCACCTGCGCGCCAGTGAAAACTTGGCGATCTTTGCCAACATGCGTGGCGCATCCCCAGAAGCGATTGCCGCGCAGATTTTCGCCCAACCTGCCATTGCCGGGCTGCAAGGGCCGACTGTCTCACGGGTGATTGTGCGCGGCGATGATCCAAACTGGTACGCTGTCAATATCATCGTGCCACGCAGCCGCTTGTATCAGGCAGTGGAGGAATTGCGCGGCATTGGCGGCAGTGGGGTGGTGGTAATGCCCGTCAGTTATATCTTTGAAGAAGAGCCGCCGCGTTGGATGGCTCTGGTCGCCGCCCTCAAAGACGCCTAAATCGCCGATTTGTATTTCTATTTTCATACAATAAAGGAGCACGCTCCTTTATTGTATGAAAATAGAAAAAACATCCCCGAAGCGCAGAAAAAGGAGAAATGCCATGTTCCGCAGTTTTGATGCCGTTACTGCCCGCCAGACATTGTTGAAACGTCAGGCGATGGAAGATATGATTGTCCCCGCCAGCATGCAAGCCAGCCTGGCGCGCACGTTTGGCGAGCCAGTTACCCCCTCTCAGGCGGTCGAGCGCATTTTAGCCGATATTCGCCAGCATGGAGATGCCGCCCTGCAATCCTGGACGGAAAAGCTAGACGGTCGCCCTAGGGGGGGCAGTCTGCGCGTGCCGCCCGAAAAACTGCAAGCCGCTTTAGACGCTCTCCCCGTTGAACAACGTCAGGCGCTGGAGCTTTCTGTAGCGCGCGTGCGCAAATTCCACCAGAGCCAGCCGGTTACGTCCTGGATGACCCAGTCTATGGGCGGTACGCTGGGGCAGCTGATCCGTCCCATCCGCCGCGTAGGGTTATATGTGCCTGCCGGGACGGCTCCGCTGCCTTCCTCGGTAATTATGTCCGCCATCCCCGCCCAGGTGGCAGGGGTGACGGAGATTGTGCTGGTAGCTCCGCCTGCCCGCGCCACCGGTGAAATTGCGCCCATCATCCTGGCGGCAGCTGCCCTGGCGGGCGTGCAGGAAGTGTATGCCATTGGCGGCGCGCAGGCTATCGGGGCGTTGGCGTATGGCACCGAGACCATCCGCGCGGTGGATAAAATCTTCGGTCCTGGCAATTTATTTGTCACCCTGGCAAAGCGGCAGGTGTTTGGTATGGTGGGCATTGATGGCTTGGCAGGACCCACCGAAACGGTGGTCATCGCTGATGATTCCGCCCGCGCCGAGTGGGTTGCCGCGGATCTGCTTGCCCAGGCAGAACATGATGTACTTGCCGCCGCCATCTTGCTGACCCCCTCCGCGGAACTCATCCAAGAGGTGCAGGTGGAGGTCGCGCGTCAGATGGAAGAGCGCAGCCGCACGGAAATCCTCACGGCTTCGCTCGCCAACCGCAGCGGCGCCGTCCTCACCCGTGACCTGGCGGAGGCGGTGCAGTTTGCCAACGATTACGCCCCCGAACACCTCTGCCTGGCGGTGCGTGACCCCTGGTCGCTGGCGGAAAAAGTGTATGCGGCGGGCGGCGTCTTTTTGGGCGAGCATTCCTTTGAAGTCTTGGGCGATTACATTGCCGGTCCCAGTCACGTGATGCCCACCGGCGGCTCGGCGCGCTTCTCTTCCCCGCTGAATGTGCTGGATTTTGTCCACATCGTCAGTCTGGTTGCTTTGGATGCCCTCACGACCCAGGCGATTGCCCCGGCAGCCGCCATCATTGCCCGCGCGGAAGGTTTGGATGCGCACGCCCACGCCGCAGAAGTACGTGTTATTGGTGTGGAGACAGGCTTATGAGACCAGCAGCTCGTTTTGAAACCTTCCCGCCTTATACGCCCATTGAACCATTTGAAGTGCTTTCGGCGCGCCTGGGGCTTCCGGCAGAGCAAATTATCAAGCTGGATGCAAATGAGAACCCTTATGGCGCATCCCCGCGCGCAAAGCAGGCGTTAGCAAACCTGGAGTGGTCTCACATTTACCCTGACCCGGAAAGCCGCGCCCTGCGCGCAGCCTTAGCGGCTTTTTGCGGCGTACCGGCAGAGAATTTGCTGCCGGGTGCGGGCGCAGATGAGTTGATTGATCTGCTCCTGCGTGTGTTGCTTGAAGCCGCCGACTGCGTCATCAATTGCCCACCTACGTTTGGGATGTATCCGTTTGACACCTTGCTGAACGCTGGTCAGGTGATTGATGTACCCCGTCTTCCGGATTTTGCCCTGGATATGCCCGCCATCCACGCAGCGGTAGCGGAACGTCACCCCAAGATCATTTTCGTCACCTCGCCCAATAACCCGGATGGATCACTCTTAAATCCGGGGGAATTAAACGAACTGCTCGTCCTGCCTCTGCTGGTGGTGGTGGATGAGGCGTATATTGAGTTTGCGCGGGGCGGCGGACGCTTGGGACAGGAACTGAGCGTCATACGCCAGGTCGCGCAGCGCGAAAATCTGGTCGTCCTGCGCACCTTCAGCAAATGGGCAGGGTTGGCGGGTTTGCGCGTGGGCTATGGCGCATTCCCCTCCTGGCTGATGCCTACCCTGTGGAAAGCCAAACAGCCGTATAACGTGAATGTGGCGGCTTCCGCTGCTGCCATCGCTTCTTTGCAAGACCTGGATTATTTGGCAGGCAACGTGCAGCGCCTGAAGGACGAACGTGAGCGGTTGTATGCCGGCTTGCAGACGATTTCTTATCTGCGTCCGTATCCATCGGAGGCGAATTTCATCCTCTGTCGCGTGCAGGGGCGATCCGCGCTCGCGCTCAAGCAGGAGTTGATGCGGGTGGGTATTCTGGTGCGCTATTACAATACGCCCCTCCTGCAAGACGCCATCCGCATCAGCGTGGGTCGCCCGGCGGAGATGGATGCCGTCCTTTCCGCCTTGCGTACCCTGGAGACAGCCGAAAGTCTGCCCGCCGCGCCACACTTGAATATCCAACCAGCGGGGCGCGCTGCCGGACGCGCCGCCAGCATCCGCCGCCAGACTGCCGAAACGCAGGTGCACGTGTCGTTAAACCTGGATGGCAGCGGCAAACATGCCATTGATACGGGTTTGCCCTTCCTCGATCACATGCTCACTCAGATCGCGGTACATGGCTTATTTGACCTGACGGTGCAGGCGCATGGCGATCTTCAGATTGACCCGCATCATACCATGGAAGACGTTGCCCTCAGCCTGGGGATGGCGTTCCGCGATGCGCTGGGCGATAAGGCAGGCATTGTGCGCATGGCTTCCGCTGATTGCCCGATGGATGAAAGCCTTGCCTGGGTTGCGCTTGATTTTTCAGGTCGCCCATATTGCGTCTTCCAGGGGGAATGGCATGGGGCGGAGGTGGGGCGGCTGCCTGTGTCGCTGGTTGCCCATTTCCTCGAAAGTTTCGCGGTGCAGGCGGGCTGCACGCTGCATGTTGCCATCCGCTATGGGCGTGACGATCATCACCAGGCGGAAGCAGTCTTTAAGGCGTTGGCGCGGGCATTGTGCGCAGCCACCCGCGTTGACCCACGCCGCCGGGGAGTTGTTCCTTCCAGCAAAGGAGTGTTGTGATGACCCAAGAAGACGCATTGTTAATTGACGCCGGAACGGGGAACTTGCGCTCGGTGCATAAAGCCATCCAAAGCCTGGGAATCAACGTGCGCGTCACGTCTGACCCGCAGGATTTGCGCAGCGGGGCGCGCATCCTCTTGCCGGGGGTGGGTGCATTTGGCAGCTTTATGGAGGGATTGCGTGCACGCGGGTTGATCGAGCCGTTGCGGGAGGCAGCCCGGCGCGGTGATCCCTTCCTGGGCATTTGCGTGGGCATGCAAGCATTGTTTGACCGCAGTCAGGAGTTGGGCGAATATGACGGCTTGGGGCTGCTTGCCGGTCAGGTGGTGCGCTTTGACGACCTGTCGGGTCGCAAAGTGCCGCATACTGGCTGGAATCAGCTCTGGTTTACGGATTGTCTGCTGTTTCGGGGCTTGCACAAGGGGGATTACGCTTATTTTAATCATTCCTACTATTGCGCCAACGCCCTCCCTTCTGACCGCGCCGCTTCTACCGACTATGGGCAGGAGTTCACCAGCGCGGTGCAGCGTGAGAATATCTTTGGGGTGCAGTTCCACCCTGAAAAGAGCCAACAGGTGGGGTTGACCGTTCTTCAAAACTTTGTGAAAGGCTAACCCGATGCCTGAATCTTCTTTTCTTCTCTTTCCAGCCATTGATTTGCGTGCTGGGCAGGTGGTCCGCCTGAAAGAGGGCGACCCGCTGCGCCAGACGCACTACAGCGCAGACCCGGCAGAGGTTGCCCTGCGCTGGTTGGATGCGGGCGCCACCTGGCTGCACGTGGTCAACCTGGATGGCGCATTTGATGAACCTGATTCCGCCAATCGCCTGGCGTTGGCGCGGATTTTAGCGATTGCCGCCACACGCGGAGCAAAGGTGCAGTTTGGCGGCGGATTACGCTCGGCGGATGCCCTCGCTGCCGCATTGGATGCGGGCGTTTCGCGCGTGATTGTCGGCACGCTGGCGGTGGAACAGCCGGATGCCTTGCGTTCCGCATTGCAGCAGTGGGGCGCAGAGCGGGTGGGCGTCAGCCTGGATGCGCGGGATGGTTGGGTGGCGGTGCGCGGTTGGCAGACCGCTACCCAGGCGCGCGCCTTAGAGTCTGCTCTGCAAATGCAGTCTGACGGGCTGCGCTGGCTGGTCTTTACCGATATTGCCCGCGATGGTTTGCAAACTGGCTTGAATTTACAATCCACCGTGGAAATTGCCCGCGCCTCGCATTTGCAGGTGATTGCTTCCGGTGGGGTCAGCCAGCTGGCGGACGTGACCGCTGCCTGCCAATCCAACCTGGCGGGCGCGATTATTGGTCGCGCGTTGTACGAAGGCGCAATTGACCCAGCCGCGCTGTTTGCCGCCTTCCCTCAAAAAGGAGACCCCTCATGTTAGCCAAACGAATTATTCCGTGCCTGGATATTGCCAATGGGCGCGTGGTAAAGGGCGTGAACTTCCTCAACCTGCGTGACGCTGGCGACCCGGTGGAGCAGGCGCGCCTGTATGATGCCGCCGGCGCCGATGAACTGGTCTTTTTGGATATTTCCGCCACCCATGAGGGGCGCGATACGGTCATTGAAATGGTCCGTAAAGTGGCGGATCAGGTCTTTATGCCGCTGGCGGTGGGCGGGGGCGTACGCAGCGTGGAGGATATGCGCCGTTTGCTGTTGGCGGGGGCGGATAAGGTCAGCGTCAATTCGGCCGCCGTCCGCAATCCGCATTTGCTCAGGGAAGGGGCGGATCGCTTTGGCAGCCAATGCGTGGTGCTGGCAATAGACGCGCGCCGGGCGCAGTCCGCTGGGACGGGGCGTTGGGAGGTATTCGTCACTGGCGGGCGCACTCCTACTGGACTGGATGCGGTAGAATGGGCAGTGACGGGTGTGCAGAATGGCGCAGGCGAAATTTTGCTCACCAGCATGGACGCGGATGGCACGCTGAACGGCTTTGATATAGAGTTAACCCGCACTGTGGCGGAAGCCGTCAACGTGCCGGTGATTGCCTCCGGCGGCGCGGGGACGATGCAGCACTTTGCCGAGGTGTTGAAGAGCGGCAAGGCGGACGCTGCCCTGGCGGCTTCTTTGTTCCATGATGGCAAACTGGTCATCGCCGACCTGAAGCAATACCTGGCAGAACAGCAGATCCCTGTGCGCATTCGGCAGGCACAGCCATGAGCGCGCCCGAAATTGCCATCCGCTGGGATGAGCGCGGGCTGATCCCAGCCATTGTGCAGGATGCGGAAACCGGTCAGGTGTTGATGCTGGCATATATGAATGAAGAAGCCTTGCAAGCCACCCTGCGCACCGGCGAAGCGCATTTCTGGTCGCGCAGCCGCAAAGAGTTATGGCACAAGGGCGGTACTTCCGGCAACGTGCAGCGCATCGTAGAAATTTGCGTGGATTGTGACGAAGATACCCTGCTGCTGAGGGTACATCCTGCCGGTCCCGCCTGCCATACCGGGCAAGTGAGCTGCTTTTACCGAAGTTACCCCTAAAGAAAAGGAAATTTCTTATGAACCTGGATGATTTATTTCAAGTGATCTGCGACCGGCGCGACCATCCGAGCGCGCAATCCTATACCACCCGGCTGTTGACGGCGGGCGAAGATGAAGTGCTGAAAAAGGTGGGGGAAGAGGCAATTGAAGTAATTCTGGCTGCCAAGGGACAGGGCAATGGTCGCCTGGTAGAGGAAATTTCCGACCTCACCTATCATGTGCTGGTGCTGCTGGCGGCGCGCGGTCTTTCGCCGGATGAGATCCGCGCGGAATTAGAAAAACGTCACCGCCCGGCGCAGGAAAAAGAGTAGAATTTAAGCAATCATCTGAAATTTTATGGATGAGATGATATTCTAACGTTGGGAAGAGGGTGAACTTTGTTTGAGGTGAACAGCTTGCTGCTCTATAAGAACCGCCCGGCGCGCTTGGCTGGCGCAGCGGATCGCGTTGAAATTGAATTGGAAGACGGTCAGCGGGTGAAGGTGCGCACCAAAGACGTGGTGGAGCTTCACCCCGGGCCGCTGCGTTCTCTCAAAGATCTGAAACCCGTTCAGGGCGAAGTTCGCCTTGCCTGGGAGATTTTGGCAGGCGGTCAAACCACCCTGGCGGAGCTGGCAGAACTGGCGTATGGCGAATTTACCCCCTCTACTGCCTGGGCAGCCTGGCAGCAGGTGACGGATGGGCAATATTTTGAGGGCAGCCCAGATCAAATCAAAGCAATCTCTGCGGAGGAAGTGGAACGCCGCCAGGCAGAACGCACACGGATCGAGACGGAACGCGGCGCATGGCAGGCATTTCTGGAGCGGGCGAAAGCCGGTCATCTGTTGGAGCAGGATCGTCCACGCCTAGTGGGGGTGGAGGCTTTGGTAAATGGGCAAACGCGACCCGATTCCGGGCATGAATCCGTTCTCAAAGCGTTAGGGCGGGCGCAGACTCCTGAGAATGCGCATAGCTTATTGCTGGAATTAGGCGCGCTGCCCATCACTTATAACCCGTATCCGCTGCGCCTGGGGGTGAGCCTTGAACTCAACCGGCTGCCTGTTCCGCCTCTGCCTGATGAGCCGCGCCGCGACCTGACCGCGCTGATAGCTTACGCGATTGATGACGAAGATACGGATACGCCCGATGATGCCGTCAGCCTGGAAGGCAACCGCCTGTGGGTGCATATTGCCGATGTCGCTGCTCTCATCCCTCCGGATTCTGCAATAGACCTGGAAGCGCGCTCGCGTGCGCTCACCCTGCACCTGCCCGAGGGTGCAATCCACCTACTGCCCTGGGCGGTGACGGAGCAACTGGGGTTAGGCTTGAAAGAAATTTCCCCTGCGCTCTCGTTTGGCATTGATTTGGATGCGGCTGGGCAGGTGACTGGTTTTGAAATCGCGCCTTCCTGGGTGAAAGTGACTCGCTTGAGCTATGCCCAGGCGCAGGATCGCATCGCGGATGAGCCCCTGCTTGCTGCCCTGGAAGCGTGCTTAACCCAGGTGCGCGAGCGTCGCCGTGAAAAGGGCGCGGTGTTGCTGGACTTCCCGGAAATTAAAATTAAGGTAGAAGAGGGCAAGGTCAGCCTGAAGCAGATTCTTGAGCCGCGCAGTCACCTGATTGTAGAAGAATCCATGTTGCTGACGGGTATCGAGACGGCGCGCTTTGCCCACGCGCACGGCATCCCCATGACTTATAGCCAACAGGAAGCCCCCGGCAGTGACGAGCGTCCGCAGACTCTTTCGGGCATGTTTGCCTTCCGGCGGCTGATGCGGCGCAGCCAATTCCGCACAACGCCGGGCGCGCATAGTGGCGTGGGCGCGGAGATGTATACCCAGGTGACCAGTCCCCTCCGCCGCTATTTAGACCTGGTGGGGCATCAGCAATTGCGCGCATTCCTTTCGGGTAGCCCGCTCTTGAATGAAGAGCAAATCAATGAGCGTATTGCGGACTATGAGGCGGCGGTGGGCGCAGTACGCCAGGCGGAAACGCTCTCTGAAAGACACTGGACGCTCGTTTATCTACTGCAAAACCCGGATTGGGTGGGCAGGGGCATTATCGTTGAAAAACATGGCAACGCCGTGACTGCCCTGATCCCTGACCTGGAGTGGGAGGCGCGCATTTATCCCCCGCAAGAAGTCGCTTTGGATAGCGAAGTGACTCTGCGTGCAACTGGCATTCAATTGGCGCAGCAAGAGGCGAGTTTTCATATTACAAGCCAATAACTGGGATGAAAAGCGATCTATTTTGGGGAGGGCGCTTGCACAAAGTATGCCGCTCGATTATACTCCGTAGTACAAACTCGAAAAAAGAGACTGGCTTTGTACGCTATTCCCTTTTGCGCGGTTTCTTGATCAATAGTCAAATTTATAGAAAGTAGATTGATGTCCGTAGATTGGTATGCAATCCAAAGCAAATCGAACAAAGAAGACGCCTTGTATACGCAATTAATCGCGCAAAATATCGAGGTGTATTATCCGCAGCTTCGCGTAAAGCCAGTAAACCCCCGCGCGCACAAGATCAAGGCGTATTTTCCGGGCTATATGTTCGTGCATGTGGATTTGCAAGCGGTGGGTATGTCTATGCTGCAATGGACGCCATTTTCCAGGGGGATGGTGTCTTTTGATCAGGAGCCAGCGGCTGTCCCAGAAGATTTAATCCAGGCAATTCGCGCGCGAGTGGAGCAGGTCAATCAACAGGGCGGAGAAGTGTTTGATGGACTGCAAAAAGGAGACGGCGTATCCATTACCCAAGGTCCATTTGCTGGATACGAGGCGATTTTTGACATTCGACTTTCCGGCAGCGAGCGGGTGAGGGTACTCATTCGTTTGTTGAATGAGCGACTCGTGCCGTTAGAACTGCGCGCGGGGCAATTTAAGCAGCAGAAGAAGGCGAAGTCATAGTCTTTCAGGCGTATTTTCATCGAGAATGAACAAGAGGGATATTCAATGAAAATCTTGGTGACGGGTGGGGCGGGTTTTATTGGCTCGCATGTTGTAGATTTGATGATTGAGGCGGGGCATGATGTGGTCGTGGTGGATAATTTATCCACCGGGCGCATGACCAACCTCAACCCAAAAGCGAAATTCTATCAGGTGGATATTCGTACTCCTGAATTAGAGCATGTCTTTGAAGTGGAGCATCCCGAAGTAGTGGATCATCACGCCGCGCAGATGGACGTGCGCCGTTCGGTGGCAGACCCGATCTATGACGCGAATATCAACGTGCTGGGCAGCCTGAATGTGCTGAACATGGCAGTGAAATACAAAGTCCGCAAAATGATTTACATTTCCAGCGGTGGGGCGGTGTATGGCGAGCCAGAATACTTGCCATGCGATGAAAACCATCCCATCAAACCGCTTTGCCCGTATGGCGCGACCAAATATATGGTGGAGCTATATCTATATATGTATCAACAAACCTATGGGCTGGATTATTCCATCATCCGCTACCCGAATGTCTACGGTCCGCGGCAAGACCCAGGTGGCGAAGCGGGCGTGGTGGCAATTTTCACCGGCGCTATGCTGAAGGGTCGCCCGGTGATGATTAACGGTACGGGTGAACAGATGCGCGACTTTGTGTATGTGGGGGATTGCGCCCGCGCCAATCTCATGCTCCTCAACCAGGGATCAGGGCGCGTGTATAACCTGGGGTATGGCGTGGGGACAACCATCAACCAGATTTATGACACGCTCAAGATGATTACGAGCTATCCGCTGCCAGCCAAACATGCCGAGGCGAAAGCAGGCGAAACCTTCCGCATCTATTCAGACGCCACCCGTGCCAAAGAAGAACTGGGTTGGCAGCCCAGTGTAAACCTGGAAGCTGGACTGCGTAAGACGGTAGACTACTTCAAAACCAAAGAATTGGCGGAAAATCCTGCCTGATCCGCCTAAAGACCCTGGCGTCAAGCAAGGTATAATGACCTGACTGCAATGGTGACGCAGCCAGGTCTTCTTTGTTTCACTAATTCCCAGAGTTTCTCTTTTTTTCGATTGAGGTGATTTTTGATTAATGACATCCAAACGCCCTACAACCTAAAAAAGAGGATTAATCGCCGAGCTTTCTTGCGCAAGTTTGCTATTGGCGTGGCTGGCGCAGCATTGGCTGTAAGTACAGGCGGATTGCTCTATTCCAGCTTGATTGAAACTGCATGGGTAGATTGGACGTCTATTCCGTTAACCTTGCCTCATCTGGCGAAGTCTTTCGATGGTTTTAAACTAGTGCAGATTTCGGATATTCACCTGAGCAGCGCGATGACGGGTAGCCAATTGAGCCGCGTAGCGCAAACGATCCGGCTTGCCAAGCCTGATTTGGTCACCATTACCGGAGATTTTGTAGACCGCGAAACCGATTTGCAGACCCCTTACGCTGATCTGGTAGATGCCCTCTCGCCCTTGGCGCGGGATGTGCCCATCGTGTATATCCTGGGCAACCACGAATATAGCGCGGGCATTCTTCCCTTGCGCGCTGCCATGCAGAAAGTTGGCGCACAAGAGCTGACCAATCGGGCAATCAATTTGCAGCGCGATCAGCACAGCCTGAGCATCGCTGGGTTGGATGATTGGATGTGGGGCAAGCCTGACTTGGCAGCTGCGCTTGCTGATTTGCCTTCTGAACGTGAAGCGGCGATCCTGCTCATTCACGAGCCGGATTATGCCGATATTGCTGCGAAGAGCGGGCGGTTTGATTTGCAACTCAGCGGACATACGCATGGCGGGCAGGTGATTTTGCCTTTTTTACGGCAATGGGCAGCCTTACCGCGCTATGGGAAGAAATACCGCTCAGGGTTATATTCGGTGGGGCAGATGTGGCACTATACCAACCGCGGGCTTGGAACTTCCATCCCACGCATTCGCTTTAACTGCCGCCCAGAAGTGACGATTTTTACGTTAAACGCGCCTGAATGAGCGTAAAATGTTTCTGGTTTGAATCAGTTTTCGCCGTACATCGTAACAGACGCGACTCAAAAGGGAGGAAATGAATGACTCAGGCAAATATTGGCATCATTGGCTTAGGGGTGATGGGTCACAACCTGGCGTTGAATATGGAGCGCAACGGGTTCGCTGTGGCAGGATATGATGTGGATGCACAGCGTACTCAGGCATTTTTGACGGGCGAAGCGGCTGGCAAACGTATTCAAGGCGCTGCGACCGCTGAAGAGTTGATGAAGATGCTTGAAGCGCCGCGCCGCGTGCTGGTGATGGTCCCCGCCGGTCCCGCAATGGATAGTGTTATTGCGCACGTCAAAAGCTTTATGCAAGCGGGGGATATTCTGATAGATGGCGGCAATTCTTACTTCATGGATACCGAACGGCGCAGCCAAGAATTGGCAAAAGAAGGCTTTTATTTTGTCGGCATGGGCGTATCGGGCGGGGAAGAAGGCGCGTTATGGGGTCCCAGTCTGATGCCCGGCGGTCAGCGTGAAGCCTGGGACGCGCTCGCCCCCATCTTGCGCTCAATCGCCGCCAAAGCCGAAGATGGCGTTCCCTGCGTGGATTATATTGGGCCTCGCGGCGCGGGGCATTACGTCAAGATGGTGCATAACGGCATCGAATATGGCGATATGCAGCTCATTGCTGAGGTATACGACCTGCTCCATCGTGGAGCGGGCTTCTCCAACGCTGACCTGAGCAAGATTTTTGCAGAGTGGAATGAGGGGGCGCTGCAATCCTACCTTATTCAAATTACGGCAGAGATTTTAAGCAAGATTGACGCGGATACCGGGCAGCCTTTGGTGGATATGATTCTGGATGAAGCCCAGCAAAAAGGCACCGGCAAATGGGCAAGCCAAAATTCTATGGATGTGGGCGCGCCCATCCATACCATTAACGCAGCGGTGGAAAGCCGCATGATTTCCGCCCTGAAGCCTCAGCGCGTGACGGCTAGCAAGCTGTTAGGCGGTCCCTCTGAAAAATTTACTGGCAGCTGTCAGAAATTGGTAGACGCTGCCCGTGATGCGCTCTACGCTAGCAAAATCACCTCTTACGCGCAGGGGATGGGCTTACTGCGGATGGCATCGGACGAATATCAATATGACCTGCAACTGGGTAGCATAGCGTCTCTTTGGCGGGCAGGCTGCATTATCCGCGCGCAATTTTTGGACGAAATTATGGCTGCTTATGAACGCGATGCACATCTGGTAAATTTAATGCTGGATGACCATTTCCGTGGTGTGTTGAGCAACAGTCAGGCGGATTGGCGCATGGTGCTGCAAACCGCTATTGGCATGGGTATTCCGGTGTTGGCAATGGCAGCCTCTTTAGGGTATTATGATGCCTACCGCAGCGCAGTGTTACCTGCTAATCTGACCCAGGCGCAGCGTGATTATTTCGGCGCGCACACCTACCGTAGGGCAGACAAGGCGGGCACATTCCACACGGATTGGTCGCAAAAGTAGAATTGGTACCCAAATCGGTCGGTTTTTCAAAAAAAGGCGCTTGACCTTTGATATGGTATTTGTTATAATCAATGTTTGCATATATTATGCGCAACGTGTGCCTCTTGAGGGCTATGTTCGGTTAATTACGCTTTTAGATCGTTTTCCAGGAGAAAAGCATGGCTTCAGATATTTCGACGACGAAGTCGTACGCTCGCATCCCTACCGTTTTCGGCCTGCCCGACTTGATTGAAGTGCAGGCTGATTCGTTTCAGCGACTCAAAACTGAGGGACTGGCGGATTTATTCGATGAAGTTTCTCCAATCGAATCGTATAACAAAGGAATGAAGTTATATTTCCCCGGACGGACCGCTGAGGCCCAACAATGGGGATTAAAGTATTGGTTCGGTCAACCCAAGCATTCGATTGAAGAATGCGTGGAAAAAGATTTGACCTTTGCTTCTCCTCTCTATGTTTCGGTCTTGCTGGCTGGTTCTGAAGTGCCTGAACCGATCAAGCAAGAAATTTTCTTGGGCGACTTCCCGGAAATGTCCGAAAAGGGGACCTTTATTATTAATGGTACGGAACGTGTGGTTGTTTCGCAGCTGATTCGCTCCCCTGGCGTTTATTTCGAAGCTCCAGTGGATCGCGCTACGGGTCGCCGCCTGGCGATGGCAAAGTTGATCCCAGATCGCGGCGCGTGGATGGAATTTGAGACCCGCAAAAACGATTACTTGATCTTGAAGTTCAACCGCAAACGCACCGTGCCGATCACCATTTTCCTGCGCGCGCTTGCCGCCGTGGGGGATGGCTTGACCGATACCCCCTTCAAGCTCGGCTCGGATGAAGAGTTGTTGGATTTGTTCTCGGATGTTGATAACAACCCCGACCGCTTATTCATCGCCTCTACCATGCGTCAGGAACCTGCCTGGAATCTGACGGATGGGCAGACCGTGGCGGAAGCGGCTCTGATCGAATTCTTCAAACGTATGCGCCCCGGCGACCCGGCGACGCCTGAAAACGCGCGTCAATTCCTGGAAGAGCAGTTGTTTGATCAGCGTCATTATGACCTGGAGAAGGTCGGACGCTATAAGTTAAATCAGAAGCTCGATTTGCAGGAACACATCCCCGTATCGCACCGCACTATCACCAAATGGGATGTCGTTCGCCTGATCCGCCGCATGATTATGATTAATAATGAGGTGGAAGACAAAGACGATATTGACCACCTCGGCAACCGCCGCGTAAAAACCGTTGGCGAATTGATTCAAAACAAGCTGCGTATTGGCTTGCGCCGCATGGAGCGCGTCATTAAAGAGCGCATGTCCATCCGCGACCAGGATCAGGTGACGCCCGTCAGTCTGGTCAATATTCGTCCAGTGGTAGCTGCTTTGCGTGAGTTCTTTGGCTCCAGCCAGCTCTCGCAATTTATGGATCAGACCAACCCACTGGCGGAATTGCGTCACAAGCGTACCCTCTCGGCGTTAGGTCCAGGCGGTTTGCGCCGTGAGCGCGCCGGCTTCGATGTGCGCGATGTTCACCACTCGCATTACGGTCGCATCTGCCCCATTGAAACACCAGAAGGTCCAAACATCGGTTTGATCGGTCGTTTGGCGAGCTTTGCGCGCGTAAATGAATATGGTTTTATCGAAACACCCTATCGCCGCGTGATGAAAGCCGTTTCAACCAATGACGATATCCTCGGTCGCCGCTTGCGCGAAGATCTGACGGATGCGCAGACCAATGAAGTGATCGCACACAAGGATGAGCGTATCACTGCCGAAAACCTGCCCGCCATCCGCAAATTGGAACGCGCTACGATCTTTGTCGAGCCGTTTGTCTCGGATGTGATTGAATATCTTTCAGCGGATGCAGAAGATAAATTCGTCATCGCTCAGGCAAACTCGGTGTTGAATGAGAATAACGAATTTGAAAGCAACCAGCTTTCATGCCGTTACCATTCAGACTTTATCACCTCTGCGCCTGACAGCATCAACTACATGGATGTTGCCCCCAATCAGGTGGTAGGCATCAGCGCCGCGCTCATCCCCTTCTTGGAGCATGATGACGCCAACCGCGCTTTGATGGGGTCGAATATGCAGACTCAGGCTGTGCCTCTGATTAACCCAGAAGTCCCTATGACTTCTACCGGCATGGAAAGCCATGCTGCCATTGATTCGGGGCAGGTGTTGGTTGCAGAAGAAGATGGCGAAGTTCTCTCCGTCACCGGTCGCCAGATTCAGGTACGCACGGAATCCGGGCTAAAGACCTATACGCTGCGCAAATATCAGCGTTCCAACCAAAGTACCTGCATTGACCAACGCCCGGCGGTGGTCAAGGGCGAGCATGTCCACAAGGGTCAGGTTTTGGCTGATTCTTCCTCTACCATCAAGGGCGACTTGGCGTTGGGGCAGAATGTGGTTATCGCTTTCCTCTCTTGGGAAGGCGGCAACTTTGAAGACGCGATTTTGATCTCAGAGCGCCTGGTGCAGGAAGATCGCTTCACCTCGGTGCATATTGAGAAATACGAAGTTGACGCCCGCGATACTAAGTTAGGTCCCGAAGAAATCACCCGTGACATTCCAAATGTCGGTGATGAAGCCATCAAGGACCTGGACGATCACGGGATCATCCGCATTGGCGCGGAAGTTGGACCGAATGATATTCTGGTCGGCAAGATTACGCCCAAGGGTGAAAAAGAACTGACCCCCGAGGAACGCTTGCTTCGCGCTATCTTCGGTGAGAAATCGCGCGATGTAAAAGATACTTCCCTGCGTATGCCACATGGCGAGCGCGGCATGGTGGTAGATGTCAAAGTCTTCACCCGCGAAGATAACGCTGACTTGGCTGCTGGGGTGGATATGATGGTGCGCGTCTCTGTGGCGCAGCGCCGTAAGATCACCGCTGGCGATAAGATGGCGGGTCGGCATGGCAATAAGGGCGTTGTCTCGCGCGTGGTTGCCGTGGAAGATATGCCCTTTATGGAAGATGGTACGCCGGTGGATATGATTTTGAATCCGTTAGGCGTTCCGGGTCGTATGAATATTGGTCAGGTTTTGGAAACGCACCTGGGGTGGGCATCGTACCGCCTGGGCTTCCGCGCCATTACCCCCGTGTTTGACGGCGCAAATGAAACGGAAATCGAAGCTGAGTTGGCGCGCGCCTGGATGATGGATCTCACCTGGCATAAGACTGCTGCCAAAGCCTGGGATTGGCTGCATGACCAAGATGTGGAGTACGGACCAGAAGACATTCAGGATGATGACGAAGTCCGCCTGATGTACATGGAAAACTGGTTGAAAGATCGCGATTATGACGTTTATGCGATGAAGTCCAACCGCAATTATGCCCGCCGTGCCAATTTGCGTGAATGGCTGCGGGATGAAGGCTATGACGCCGAGGGCACCCTTAGCTTTGAGGATGTTGGCAACAACGCCCCGCCCGTCTCGAATGGCGATAAGCTGGCGATTATTACCTGCCTGCGCTTGTGGATGTTAGAAGAAGGTGTGGAAGACGTGGCTGCGCTGCCGAATGAAGAAATTCGCGCGCGCGCCGATGCGTATAGCACCGAAAAGACCATCCCGCTGCCTATCCTGGGTAAACAGGTCTTGCGTGATGGCAAGACGGGTCGCTTATACGATCAGCCGGTGACGGTGGGCGTAATGACCATGATGAAATTGCATCACTTGGTCGAAGATAAAGTCCACGCGCGCTCCACAGGTCCATACAGCCTGGTGACTCAGCAACCGCTGGGTGGCAAGGCGCAATTTGGTGGGCAGCGCTTCGGCGAAATGGAAGTGTGGGCGTTGGAAGCCTACGGCGCGGCGTATACCCTGCAAGAAATGCTTACCGTCAAATCGGATGATGTGCAAGGGCGCGTGGCGACCTACGAAGCCATTGTCAAGAATGAGCAGATCGAAGAACCCAGCATTCCGGCATCGTTCCGCGTGTTGGTCAAAGAGCTGCAAAGTCTGGGCGTGGCGGTTGAAGCGGTAATGAGCAATGGCGAAGTCATTCGCTTTGGCAAAGATGAAGAGCGCGTCCATCCGCCCAAGATGGAAACGGGCTTGTTAAGCATTGGCGCTGACCTGGACGACCTTTCGTAAGAAAGTGATAAGAAGGGAAGGCGCGCAGAAATGGAAAAGGCGGGAAATCGCTTCCTTGACGGGAAAAGATTGCCCGTGATATAATCGGGTGCTGTGTCCTTGTATGTCAACTGTCAAAGGTGAGGCCATCTTTGGTTCTGATGGCCTCCCTTTCTGACTTCCACAAGGCAGGAAACGCGAATTTTAGCAATTTCTAGTATTTTTTGGAGGCAAAAAACGTGCCAACGATTAACCAACTGATCCGAAAGGGTCGCGAATCGAAGAAAGTGAAGAGCAAAGCGCCTGCGTTGCAATTCATTTTCAACTCGTACAAGCAGCGTCGCATTCGTCAGGCTGACGGTGCGCCGCAAAAACGCGGGGTATGCACAGTGGTTCGTACCACAACCCCCAAGAAACCGAACTCTGCGTTGCGGAAAATCGCCCGCGTGCGTCTGTCGAACGGTATTGAAGTCACAGCGTACATCCCCGGCGAAGGTCATCAACTGCAAGAACACTCGGTGGTATTGGTGCGCGGCGGTCGTGTCAAGGACCTGCCTGGTGTGCGCTATCACATTGTGCGTGGTACCCTGGATACGACCGGTGTTGCCAAACGCCGCCAGAGTCGCTCCAAATATGGTTCTAAACAGCCGAAATCATAAAGCTCAAGTAGAACGAACCGAATTTCATGAAAGAGACGGAGTAAGTCAGTTATGCGTCGAACGAAGCCTGAAAAGCGGGAAATTTTCCCCGATGTTCGCTATAACAGCGTGGTCGTAGAAACGATGGTGCATCACATTATGCGCCGTGGCAAGAAAAGCGTTTCGCGCCGCTTAGTATATGATGCTTTAGATACCATTCAGCAGAAAACCGGTCGCCCGGCGCTGGACGTACTTGAAGTAGCCTTGAAAAACGTAGGTCCCATCATGGAGGTACGCCCCCGGCGCGTCGGCGGAGCAACTTATCAGGTGCCTATGGAAGTTCCTGCAGATCGCCGTCTGGCGTTAGCCATGCGCTGGTTAATTTCAGCCGCGCGCTCGCGCACCGGTCGTTCCTTCCCCGAAAAACTGTCGGGTGAACTGTTAGATGCTTCCAATAACCAGGGCGCTGCAGTCCGTAAACGCGAAGAAACCCACAAGATGGCAGAAGCGAACCGCGCATTTTCACATTACCGAGTTTAATTTTATTGATTGAATTCAAGAAAAGGTTGACCGAATGGCAAGGAATTTTCCGTTAGAGCGGTGCCGAAATATCGGAATTATCGCCCACATTGACGCCGGTAAGACCACAACAACCGAGCGTATCTTGTTCTATACAGGCAAGACCTACCGAATTGGTTCGGTGGACGACGGCACCACGGTGACGGACTGGATGGTTCAAGAACGCGAACGTGGTATCACCATTGTATCTGCTGCGGTGACAGCTGAGTGGAAGGGCTATCAGATTAACGTTATTGATACCCCAGGTCACATTGACTTTACCGCAGAAGTGCAACGTTCCCTGCGCGTACTAGACGGTGGGGTAGTTGTATTTGACGCTACCCAGGGCGTTGAGCCTCAGAGTGAAACCGTCTGGCGTCAGGCAGATCGCTATCAGGTACCCCGTATCTGCTTCATCAACAAGATGGACCGCACCGGCGCATCTTTTGAGTATTCAGTGAATTCCATCAAGCAGCGCCTGGGGGCGAATGCCATCCCAATGCAGTTGCCCATTGGCTCTGAAGGCAATTTCATCGGCGTCATTGACCTTTTAATGATGCAGGCGATCTATTGGGAAGATGAGCTGGGGCGTGAACCGCGCTATGCTGAGATTCCTGAAAATATGCTGCAAGAAGCCACTGAACAACGCGCTCAGATGGTAGAGCACATCGCTGAGTTAAATGATGAGCTGACAGTTAAGTTCCTCGAAGGCGATGAAATCACGATTGATGAACTCAAAGCCGCCATGCGCCAGGGCGTTCTTGAAAGCAAAGCCACCGCAGTCTTTTGCGGCAGCTCGCTGAAAAATAAAGGCGTGCAGCCTGTATTGGATGCGGTCATTGACTACTTGCCTTCTCCTTCTGATATTCGCCCTGCAAAAGGCACGGATCAGAACACGGATCAGGAAGTGGAGCTGTTCCCCGATGATGACGCCCCCTTAAGCGCGCTGGTGTTTAAGATCGTCACAGACCCTTACGTGGGACGGTTAGCTTATTTCCGCGTGTATTCGGGCAGGATTTTGACGGGCAGCACTATATTAAACCTCACCAAGGGCCGCCGCGAGCGCGTTGGTCGTATGGTGAGAATGTACGCTGACCGCCGCGAAGATATTACCGAAGTGGTTGCAGGCGATATTGGCGCAGTCTTAGGACTTAAGGAAAGCTTCACCGGCGATACGCTTTGCGATCCTCAGACCCCGATTCTGTTGGAAGCCATCACCTTCCCTGAGCCGGTGATCTCGGTAGCAATTGAACCAAAGACCACCGTAGATCAGGAAAAGATGGGTGAAGCTCTGCGTAAACTCGCCGAAGAAGACCCCACATTCCGCGTCCATACCGATGAGGTCAGCGGACAAACGATTATTGAAGGAATGGGTGAACTCCATCTGGATGTTCTCGTAGATCGGTTGCTGCGTGAGTTCCACGTGCAGGCGAACGTTGGCCGCCCGCGTGTGGCTTACCACGAGACGATCACCCGCGCAGTCCCCAAGGTCAACTACCGCTATGCCAAGCAATCCGGCGGGCATGGTATGTATGGTCACGTTGTCTTCTCGATGGAACCCTTTGAAGCTGGCGGCGCAGTTATCTTTGAAAATAAGATCAGCGGCGGCTCCATTCCGCAAGAATACATTCCTGCGGTTGAAAAGGGCGTGCGCGAAGCTGCTGAAGCGGGCGTCATGGCTGGCTATCCGGTAACGGACATCAAAGTCCAGTTGATTGATGGCTCGTTCCATGAAGTCGACTCGAACGAAATGGCTTTCCGCATGGCTGCCATCCTGGGTTTCAAGGAAGGGATGCAGAGGGGCAGTCCGGCTTTGCTCGAACCCATTATGCGCGTGGAAGTGCTGATGCCAGAAGAGTACCTGGGTGATGTGCTGGGTCAAATCAATGCTCGGCGTGGTTTAATCCAAGGGATGGAAAATCGCCCAGGGAATGCACAGGCGGCTCATGCGCTCGTTCCTTTAGCTGAAATGTTTGGCTACGCTACCAATTTGCGCTCTGCAACCCAGGGGCGTGGGGTGTTCTCGATGGAATTTGATCATTACGCCCAGGTCAGTGATAACCTTGCACAAAAGATCTTAACGAATACGACCACCTCGTAATTTCGTTTTCTTTCGCTAATAATTATCTCAAGGAGAGATTTTTCGTATGGCTAAACAAAAGTTCGACCGAAGCAAGCCCCATTTAAACGTGGGCACTATGGGTCACATTGACCATGGCAAGACTACCCTGACCGCTGCCATCACCAAGTACAGTCACTTGCTTGGACAGGCTGATTTCCGCGCTTAT
>JBBRAT010000047.1:0-29992 GCA_038206515.1 Anaerolineales bacterium
GTTCACAATCTCGTGCTGGGCTTGCTCAAAAAAGCTGGCTTTTCTAATGCCGCCAAAGCGCGTCGCTACTTTGAAGGTCATCTCAACGAGGCTTTTGCCTTACTCACTTCCCTCATTCCTCTTTCTTGAGAAAGCCATAAACGCGGAAAAGAAAAATCCTGGTCAGATTGGGTAGTTGTGGTATAATCGGGGAGTTCCGCTGAAAAAAGTGCGGTACATGGAGAGGTTGCGTAGTTGGCCTAACGCGCTCGCCTGGAAAGCGGGTAACCTGAAAGGGTTCGCGAGTTCGAATCTCGCCCTCTCCGCCTAGTGCTAGTATGGGTAGGAAAATGTTCATCCCCCATATATGGGGAGAACAAATATCTTATTTAATTGGTAAAGTTGTGAAAGCGTGCGTGTTTGGTTTCTTTAAGGTTCGAGTAAGAAAACGCGCCCGTTCCGGATAGTCAGCTCAATAAAAAGTTCCCCTTTGCTTTTTTTGCAGGGGGGGAACTTTTTATTTCCATCATTTGAAGAAGAGTCCTTCGTGTTAACCGCCTTTACCGGATGATGAAACAGAGGCTGCGGGTTAGCGGAATACAAAAGGGAGGTCTTGAGTGAAGGTGAGGGCTTTGCTGGATGGCGTGGAGGCGACAGCAAGCTGGATATTAACAGCATTGCGCACCTGGATATAGCTGTAGATTTCATCGGATGGGGCGATCCACACGGAATGATTGCCAGCGGGTCCATAGGTGTTGTACACCCAGGGGAGAAAGCCAAAGATGGTCTCGTTGGTGCCGTATTGGGAATCAACGTTGTGGGTGAAAGTGTTGAGCCAGTAATGGGTATCTGCATTAAGGTTAGCGATCATGGTGGCGAAATCTGCGCGGAAGGATTGGTCATCTGCGTTGTTGGGTTTACCGTAACTTTCGATGCGCCAATCGCGCCCGACCAAACCAGTGGAATCGAGGGCGGTGAAGCTGGCATTGTTGATGCCCAAGGGGTTTTGAGCAGGGGCGTTGGCATCCACTTGCATAAAGCCGCTCGATCCGGATTCATCAAAGAGCAGCTCGGTGTCGTGCGCGGCGCGCATGCTGGTGATGATGGGATGGTAGTTTGCATCAAACATGGGGGCGGCAAAGGCGATCAGGCGATAATCTGTTCTGCCAGCTTGGTCTACCAACTGGCGCAGGAGAGCCGCATTTGTTTCAATCCCGGTTTGAGCAGCTGCAGGACTGCCATAACTATAGCTACTTCCATAGACCGTAAAATGTTCCATTGTGTGATTGCCAATCCCCCAGCCTTTTTTGACCATCGTTTGAACATCAGATTCGTCAAAATTCCACATTTCCCCGTGCGTGGTGTTAAGTTTATCCCCAATTAAGTACAGTGATCCTCTGTACCCATACTGTTCAAACAAGGGAATACCGTATTGTTTGAAATATATATTGTCGTCAAAACTATGGGACCATGCCCATTGATAATCGTCTTTGAGGGTGGTTTTGGTGAAGGCGCCAATTTGGGCGGATGAGGTGGCATGGTTGACGTGAACTTGCAGGGTTGAGCCATTGGTTGTAACCAGGGCAAAGCCGGTAGCAGGTTTGAAGCTCACCAGGGCGGTCTTGCCGGTTTCGGCGCTAGCGGTGACGGACTGAGCATCGCCCACGTTGATTTTTAGGGTAAGGTCGTTATAGGTGAGGGCTGGCACGGTGGAGCGGTCAAGCGTGTAGGTGAGGGTGTAATCAGTGGACGCAGTTTGACCGAAAGCCGCGGCTTGTACGGGCTGTGGGAAAATCGATCCGAAAAGTGCAAAGATAAAGAGCAGATTCTTTAACATTAAGTCTCCTATCCTCGAAGAATTGGCTGGCCCCCTGGCGTCACGGGAATTTGTAACAGGTAATATACCCTAATTTCATAGATTATACCCACTTTTCGAGGTGCGATTTTATGTTTTGCAAGATTTTTGATAAGTTCTTAATACTCCTTGGCTGCGACTAACGATGTGGGGCACTGCGGCTGGCGCGGATGCCATATTTTGCCAATAGAGAGAAGGTTTCTTTATTGGTGACGATTACGGGAAGGTTGAGCTTCTTTAATGCGAGGATCATCGTATCAGCGGTATCCCAGGTTTGGACTGCGCCGGGGGTAGGCATCTTGGGGGCAGGGCTGAGGTAGCCACACCATTTTCCGGTGATGGTTTTGCGAACGAGAATGGCTTGCGGCATCGGAATCTCCATCCAAAAAGGTTTTTAGGGATGGTTGCAATTTCCGTTCCAAAATGTGCCGTCCACAGTGAATAAGATCAATGTGGACGGCACGGAGAGACTAGTGGGAAGAAACGGGTTTAGAGTGAAATTCTCTTATTTGATCTGCTTTTGCAGCTCTTTGATGGCGCGAAGCAGCTGGGTATCTTTGAGGGCAGCCAGGTCATTCGCAGTCAGGTCGCGTTCCATTTCAGGCAAGGAAGTGGTGATACTGACAGACATTTTTTCTTCCAGGTCTGGAGCGATGCCTTTATGCCAGATGACGCGACCTTTAGGGGTGAGCCATTCTTCGGTGGCAAGGAGCAAGGCAGAGCCATCGGAGAGGGGGAAGTTGAGCAGGACGGTGCCGGTGCCAAAGGTGGTTTCGCCGATGATGGGGGCGCGGGAGTAATCTTGGAGAGCGCCGGCAGTAATTTCGGCAGCGGAGGCAGTGCCTTGATTAATGAGGACGACCATGGGCATATCGGTGGCGATGCCGCCGGAATTGACGGAAAGATCTTTCACCTGACCCTGGGCGTTCATTTCCTGCATGACGTTGCCTTTGGCGAGGAATTGGCTGACGGTATCTACGGCTTCGTTGAGGTAGCCGCCTGGGTTATTGCGCAAGTCAAGAATAACGCCCTGACCGCCTTGATCTTTAATTTGCTGAAGGGCGGTCTTCAGATCACGGGCAACGCCAGAGCTAAATTGGGCAATGCGCAAGTGTGCCATTTTGGTGCCGGGGAGCATTTGCCAAGTGACGTTTTTGACCACGATCTTGGCGCGGGTGATGGTGAAGGTTTTAACATCGCCACTTTCGGGGCGCTGGATGGTGATTTTCACCTGCGTGCCAGCGGGACCGAGGACGCGCTTGACAATGTCATCCAGGGTCTTGCCGGTCATATCTTCATCATTGACCGCCATGATAATATCCCCAGGACGCAGACCCGCTTTAAGGGCGGGGGAATTATCCATCGGCGAGAGGATGATGGGCTTGCCATCTTTCATTTGGAGCAGCGCACCGATGCCCTCAAAGGTGCCAGAGAGCGAGCGATTCTCGGAAGAGACCATTTCGGGGGTCATAAAGCGGCTGTGACCCGTATCGCCCAGCGAATCGACCATGCCGGAGATGGCGGAATAGGTCATATTGGTCTTGGCAATCGTATCTCGATCCACGTAGTTTTTTTGGATCAGGTCATAGGCTTCGAGAATCAGCTTTTGATCAGGGGGTTGGGAGACTTTGGTGGCGGTCTGGGTGGAGGAGGGCTTGCTGATGCCCGGGATTGGAAGGGAAGGGAGAGCCAGACCGGTGCGTTGGCGACCCAAAATAACACCACTTAAGAAGCCGGTACCAGCCAACAAGAATGCTAATAAGACAATTGCAGTTATTTTCAGGGTTTTATACAATTCGGTATCCCTTCTTTCATGACGAGGAGGAGAGAGCGCTGTTTGCAAGGGAAAGGGAATTGCGCGGCGCTTTCTTTCGATAGAGAGTGTGGACAGGGGGCGGAAGTTCAAAATTCCCCATCTGTATTCGTTGGATTGATTATAACGATCTTTTGCGCTGTTTACAAAAATCTGTATCCCTTTTTGACGAGAGGCGGGAAAACAGGGGAGATTAGGGCGTTTGTAGACGGACAGCCATATTATCAAGCGCCTGCCAGGATTTGAGGAAGGTGGCGATGGAGCGGCGATAGACTTGACCATCATCCAGGAAGGTGACGTGGTCGGTGTCGTAGCCGGTGAGCAGGATGGTATGCTCGTAGCGGGCAACAGTACGTTTTTGCCCGTTGATGGTGAGGGTGACGGCTGTTCCGGGTTCTACGTGACCGACAATCCAGACAATGACGGGGCGACCGGCGGCGATTTCGGTTTGCAGCTGGGCAAAGGTCAACTTGTGATCTGCGATGGCATTGAGTCCATATCCGCGCAAAACCTTAGCCATGGGAGCGGCGTGAACGCCATAGGGTGCGGGGGGGATTTCGCCCCAATCGCCGTAGGGACTGCCGACAAAACCGAGTTCGGGGTCCTCAGAGCGAGGCACGCGATTGAATAAATCCATTTCTTGAATGATGACGTGAAAATATCTTGCCCAATCCACCGCGGCGCGGGCTTCACAACTGAGCGGCAGGGTTTGCGGAAAGCCGACCATGCCGATGACCTCTGCCTGGGTGGGTATGGTGGGAGTGAGGATGAGAGTCAGTGTAGGGCGAGGCGTGGAAGTGGGCGTGGGGGTAGGGCTGTGATAGAGCGTGGGCGTAGCGGTGATAGGGAAAAAGGCAGTGAGGGTGAACGTAGGGGTGGGAGAGTGGGTAGAACTGGACGTTATCAATGAATGAGGCAGGGCGGAAGTTTGGACTTCATCCATGGGGTAAATCCAGAGGGTAAGAGGCGCGCCGATGAGGACACAGAACAATAAGAGGATCAGAGCGCGGTGCTGAGAGAGACGCATCCTCTTATTGTACCTAAGTGTGATGGATAAAGGGGTAACCTGCTTAGCCGTCTTATTCGGTGTAGTGGTTTCCGGCAGGAAGCCCGCGGTAATCGAGTAATTCTCTCTACAAAACAGAATTTGCCTGATCATTGCCAGGCTTCCTGCCGGAAACCACTACACGGAGTGGGGTAACTGTGGGGTACAAATGAGAAGCGGACTATCCATTAACAGAATAGAGGAGGCGTTTTGCGCCTCCTCTATTCTGTTAATGAACGGATTGTTTACCGGAAGGGCAGTTTATCAATCAGCCGATCACGGGAGGGGATTTCGGGCAGCTGCTCGGCGATCTTATCTGCCAGCGTATCTTTGCCTGGTCGCGGGAGCTTTTCCTGCCATTTTTCGACTGTTTTGCCAGCATTGGCGTTGAGGTCGGCGGCGCGGCTCTGAAGGTCTTTGAAGGCAGCTTTGCCGCGCTGCATGGGGGTGGGGGGAGCGGGGCGCAAGGCATCTATGAAATCACTTGAGCGTTCGGAGATGCCTGCGGCGGTCTTTTCAAGGCGCGATGAAACTTTATTGAGGGAACGCGCGCTCTTGCCGAGATGAGCAACGGTCTTATCGAGCCGTCCTTTGGCGCGTTCGATGGGGGTCTTCTTCTGGAACATGGGGATCATGCCCAGCAAGGGTAAGCCCTGCCACCAGGAAGCGCGGTTTAGCGGAAGGTTGTGAGCGACTTTGCCCGCCTGACGCACGACCTTTTGCTGGAAAGTGGCTTTGCGGAGCAGGCGAGGCATTTTGACATCTGAGGCGCGTTTGGCGAGCTGCTGCCAGAAGGTTAGCTGTTTGTGTTCCTGTGTTAATTTTACGCCCAGGAAAATTGCGCCACCCAGAGCAGCGCCCATCAGGGCAAAGCGGACGAGGGGATGCGTTTTTAGCCAGGTATACAGACTGAAGCGCATGGTCTGGGCGGAATATTCGCCTTCGACCAGATTATAGCCTTCGATATGTTGGTATAAGTTGTGGGGCGCATCCGCAGACTTAGGATCGTCACTGTGTTGAACAGCGAAACCGCTGCGCATAAATCCACGGACGGCGGGGCGGGAAACGCGATGGAGAGATTGCATCATGTAACCACCGCCGCCAACGGTAATTTCAGGGACAGGGTTTTGTGCGGCATAGAGGATGGCTTTTGCCACTGTGTCGGGACTGTAAATGGGCGGCATGGGCATGGGCGTGGAGCCAATCTTAGTGCGCGCCTTGTTAAACATGGGTGTGTTAATGGAAGAGGGGAGAATGGTAGTGACGCTGACAGGTTGCTGATTGTGTTCCACTTCCATGCGAAGAGAGTCAGCCATGCCGATAATGCCGTGTTTAGAGGCGACATAAGCGGATTGGTAGGGCATGGGGATGCGCCCGAGAATGGAGGCGACAAAGATCAATGCACCGCCCTGCTGCTTTAGGTAGGGTAAGGCAGCCATTGCGCCATACGCTTGCCCGACCAAATTGACCTGGATAATCTGCTGAAATTCTTCGGGAGTGGTATCTTCAAACAACGCCCATTCGCCTACGCCCGCCAGATGCACCCAGGTATCAATCCGCCCATAGGTAGCGACTACTTCTTCGGCGGCGTTTCTTACCTGTTCCCAATGGGTTGTATCGGCTTCAATGCCCAGGACGCGATCCTGCACGCCGTATAAGCCGCTGAGGTCGGTATCGCGGTGAGATTGCAACTGAGAGACGCGCAAATGTTCGCAGACGCGATCCACTGCCATATCCACGCCTTCTTTACTGCGCCCGATAATGGCAACGCGCGCGCCTTTTTCAACCATACGTAAGGCGGTTTCAAGACCAATTCCACTGGTAGCGCCAAAGAGCACGACTACCTGCTGTTGAATAGGACGTAACTTTACTTGCATATCTGTTCCTTTCTGCTTGCTATTGCTCACTCGCTGGTAAGCCGATCTTCGTCCGAAGGTGAGTCATCAAATTCGGGGTTTGCCGACTTGGTAAGGACGTCGTTTTGAAAACTGGAAGATACTAAGTCATCCTGGCTATGAGGTTGCGACAGGGGATTGCCGCCTGTGCGTGGAATCACGGGCGAGTCTTTGCTGGTAAGGGCGGGCGCGGTGGAGAGGTCGGAGGAGGTTTTGCCTGAATCGCGTTGGGTGGACTTGTGGGCTGACGGTTTGGGCGCGGATTTTTGATCACGCTGATTGGGTCTGTTTTCTTCCAAGATGGATTTCATGCGAGTCAGGTCTTTATTCATGGAAGATTTGGGGTCAACCGCAAAGGCAGAAGCGACCACATGACCAATAATGCCGGCTGGGGGCGTGTATGCCATGTTGACGTGAACGTGGGTGCCATTTTGGTCACTCTGGCGGAAGCGCACCTGACCTTTATGTTTGACGGATGCGTTTTCCACGGTCTCCCAGGCGATGAGTTCATTGGGGCGGCTTTCGGTGAGGATGGCGTCAAATTCGACCTTGCTGCCCGCAGGACCTTTGACGATCCAATGCGAGCGACCCTCGCCCAAGTCTTGAATTTCATCTACATGGGACATAAATTGGGGGAAATTCTCGAAATTGGACCATAAGCCATAGACTTGCTCAACGGGGGCATCAATGTAAATGGCTTTGCGCACACGGATGGTTTCTTCATCCTGGGTAGCGCCAATTAATCGGCGAACATCGAGGTTGGTGAGGGCGCGCGTTCCCAAGGCTAAACCACCCATGCGCATCAGGTTGCCGGTCAACCCACCACGCGCCACGCCGTAGAGGAATAAATAGGCTGCGCCGACTGTGCCTAATAGTCTTGCGGCAGGTGACCACTGGGCAGAACGGCTGCTGGTTTTGGGCAGCCAGCCTTCGCCCTGTAACTGAGGGATGTTGCCAGCATTTTCGTGAACGTGTAGCTGATTTTCCACCGCATGCACGCCGCGAATGTGACTTACGCCGGAAAGGAGGCTATCTAATTCCGCAGCGAGGACATCACCATGAAGAACGGCTCTGCGATTTTGCACATCCACATAGACCGCGCCGGGGTGACGCGAAAGATAGCCCAGACGGGAGCGGATGCGTTCGGCGACCATTTGATCTGAGGCGGTGTCTTCGCTGACCATTGCCATGCCTTCCGCCAAAATGCCGCGGGTGCGATAGCGCAGGTCACGCACGCCCATGTTAACAGCTTCTGCAGCGTCCGCTTGGAGGCGGATCGCCTGATTGCGCATCTTGCGCTGGCGTTGATCCCCCTGTTCTGGGTCAAGGAAGTACATTGCGCCTGCGCCAAGGGCGGTGCCAAAAAGCAAAGAGGAAAGTTTACCCATTGTTGTTTCCTTTCGTGAGATCCGTTTTAAGGTCATTGGTAAATGCGATAAGCATGATTGAGAATAGTAACATTTCGTCCCTAAAGATTATCATAGCCGGTTTTAAGAAGGGAGTCTAATGGGGAATGTTCCTAAAGGGAGAGGGAGGGTTAGGGGTTATCCGGTATAATCGGGGACAGATGGATTTAATGGAGGGAAAGATGGCAGAGAATAAGATCGTGGATGTGCAGGTGGGGGCGTTGATTTATGGGGGTGAGGCAATGGCGCGACTGGCGGATGGGCGGGCGGTATTCGTGCGGGGCGCGCTGCCTGGCGAAACGGTACGCATCCGGCTGGTGGAAGAGAAGCCCCGTTTTGCGCGCGGAAGGCTGGAAGAAGTGTTGGTTGCCTCGCCAGACCGGGTGACGCTGACGCCCGAACGGGAACAGGAATGCGCGGGGTGTCATTATCATCACCTGCGGTATGAGGCACAATTGGCTGCCAAGACGGAAATTGTGCGCGATCAGCTTAAACGATTGGCAAGCATCGCCCAACCGCCGGTCAATGCGATCATCCCTTCGCCAAAGGAGTGGCACTATCGCAACACGGCGCAATTTCACCTGGATGAGCGCGGGCAGCTGGGATTTCAGGAAGAAGGTTCGCATTATGTGACACCGCTGCGCCAATCCGCGCTGTGTGAAGAGGCGATCAATGATCTCTTGCCACAGCTTGATTTTGGCGATTCGCTGACAGGGGTAGAGCGGATTGCGCTGCGCGCTGGGGCGGGCGATGATATGATGGTGATTTTGGAGAGCAATGATCCGCAGCCGCCTGATTTAACGGTGGATTTGCCGATTTCGGTGGTGCATTTATTTACAGATGAGGGTGGGGGAGCGCATTCGGTGGTGATGGCGGGGGATGATCACGTGGTGATGGAAGCGATGGGGCGGGCGTTTCAGGTTTCGGCGGGGTCATTTTTTCAGGTGAATACGCAGCAAGCGGAAAATATGGTGCGCTACTTGCTGGATGTGCTGCCGCTGGATGCGAATAAGACTTTATTGGAAGTATATGCAGGGGTAGGGCTGTTTAGCGCATTTTTTGCGCCCAAGGTGGGGAAATTGGCAGCCGTGGAGCTTTCTGAATCGGCAGTGAATGATTTTGCGGTGAACCTGGATGCGTTTGACAATGTGGAGCTATACGCCGGGTTGGCGGAGGAAGTATTGCCAGCGTTGGAAATAGAGGCGCATATCTGCGTGGTGGATCCGCCGCGAGCTGGGTTGGCTGCGCCCGTGCTGGATACGCTGCTGCGGCTTGGGCCGGGGGTAATTGCTTATGTATCTTGTGATCCGGCGACACTGGCGCGGGATGCGAAGCGTTTGGTGGCGGGGGGGTATCAGTTGAAGAGCGTGCAGCCTTTTGATATGTTCCCGCAGACGTATCATATTGAGAGTATCAGTTTGTTTAAGAAGGGATAGATTCTGTTGTGTCCAAAATTAGTAATTGCTCAGGCATGCTCATGTTTGTAGAAATGTCTCTGTCCGTGTAGTGGCTTCCGGCAGGAAGCCCAGGGCGGGCAGGGAATTTCTATTTTGCAGAGAGAACTACTCGAATAACTCTGAGCTTCCAGCTGGAAGCCACTACACGCACAGGGATGTCTGAGCAACCACCAAAAGTAAACTTTGTGAGATAAAACGATTAGGGGAAGAGGCGGCGGGCTTTGACTTCGGCGACTGCGTCAGGCTGGTAGCGGTAGAGGCGGGCGGGGCGACCTTCTCCGCCGCGCAGGTGAGTGGTTTCTTCGATGATGCCAGCCTGCAAGATACGGCGGCGGAAGTTGCGCTTGTCGAGTTTTTCGCCTAAGATGATTTCGTAGGTGCTTTGGAGTTCACTTAAGCTAAAATATTCAGGGAGAAGCTGAAACCCTACCGCAGAGTATTCGAGTTTATAACGCAACCGCCGCCAGGCGTAGGCGACAATTTCAGCAAAGTCCAGGGCAAGCGGGGGAAGTTGATCCACGGGGAACCATTGTGACTTTGCATCGTCTTTATAGATAGAAGCAGAATCGCTGTGCGCCTGACTGCCTTTGACCGGTGTGATGGCAAAATAGATGACGCTGACCAGGCGACCAGGATTGCAGCGGGTGGCATCCCCATAGGTGTAGAGCTGTTCGAGGAAGACTTCCCGCAGACTGGTGAGCTGCAAGACCTTTTGGGTGGCGGTATCTTCTAAGGATTGGTCGGCGATCATGGGACTGCCGGGCAGTCGCCAAGTTTCCGCGGTAGTGTCGGCAGTGGCGGAGGAGAGCAATACCTGCAAACGCCCATCACGCAAGCCAAACACCACTACGCGCACATCCAGGGTCGTTTCCAGCACGGTTGAGTCGGTCATAGGGATAATTATAATGGGTTTTTGGAGGAGGAGAGAATGAAACGGAACTTGCGTCTTTTGATTGGAGTTGGCAGTCTGATTCTAGCGCAGCTAGCGTGTAATTTACCCGCCTTAGGGGGAGGGACAAACGGTACGGCTACCATCCCATCGCCGAATCAGACGTTAACAGCGATATTTGCAGTGACACCGGTAGGGGATGCGGATACCCCCACGCTGCCTCCAGTGGTGACTGCCACGGAGGACCCAAATCAGGGGGGCGGACAGGAAGGGGCCGCTACGCCCACCGATGATGTGAATCAGGGAGGCGGGCAAGAGGCGACCGCTACGCCAAAACCTGTGAATGCAGCCACATCCACGCCAAACCGTCCGGCGGCGACTGCCACGAATCGCCCGCCTGCGCCAACGGCTACGATTCCATCCGCGCGGACGAACGTGAAGGCTGTGGCAAATTATATGAGCAAAGCGCCTAACCTGGATGGAGATTGGTCAGAGTGGAAAAACGTGACAATTGAATATCCAGCCAATACGGTGGTGTTTGGCAAGAAAAACTGGAAGGACGAAAACGACCTTTCGGCTTCGTATCACGTGGGTTGGGATAATACGTACCTGTATATTGCCGTGAAGGTACATGATAACAAGTACGTGCAAAATGCCAGCGGCACTGACCTTTACAAGGGGGATAGCGTAGAGATTTTGCTCGATACCAAGCTGCAGGATGATTATTACTATAATAAACTCAGCCCGGATGACTTCCAGCTGGGGATTTCGGCGGGCAGGCCTGATCCTTCTGGCACGCGCGAAGCCTATTTGTGGTATCCGACAGAACTGACGGGCAAGCGCAGTGATGTGAAAATTGGCTCAAAATTGGAAGATGGGGGGTATCGGGTGGAGGCAGCGATTCCGTGGACGCTGCTTGAGATGAAACCGGCGGATAAGATGCACCTGGGTTTTGCGTTATCCGTTTCGGATAACGATAACCCGGATAAGAATGAGCAGCAGAAGATGGTTTCCAATGATCCGCAGCGCGATTTATCAGACCCGACGACGTGGGGAGATTTACAACTGGTGAAGTAAGCGAGGAAGAAATCATTAACGGTTCAAATTAGACGTAAAACGTCTAACTTGAACCGTTAATGATTTAATGATTTTTAGAGACGATTCTGGCGATAGACGGTTTCGGCGGTAGAGGAATTGCGATGGAAAACTGCCCATACCAGGCGGGTAATGCCCCAGGCAACCAGCAAGTAGACCAACATGGCAATGATGGAAGAGATCTCCAGCACATACGTGCCGGTGCCGGGGTTGGTGGTGATGCCGGAGAAGGGCCAGAGGAACACCTGACTGGTGCCATAGACGAGCTGGGTGAAGAATGCCTCGGTGCCTGCGCCGATTAATTTGAGAACGATGCGCAGTCCGATGAGGGCTTCTACGAAAACGAAGAACAGCCAGATAATCTGGTTGGCGCGAGCGAGGGTTTGCAGGCGATCCGCGGAGGGGTTACTGACGACCTGACGCTGATAGACCTCGGTGGGGGTGCGAACTTCTTCGACATAGGATTGGCGATCCGCCGAACCGGGCGGGGTGGGGATAGGATCGGCAGGGGGAATATTCGAGACAGTCATTTTGGAGCGCTCCTTCTTTAAAGCACAATGATGAAACTCAGGGCATCCTATACAAAACAAGTGGGATGCAATTTCTCTAGTTTCATCATATTGCAATTGAGGGGGGAAAAAAGCGAGAGTATTCCTAAAAGGTGACTAGGGAAAGTCCTTTTGAGGCAGGATTAGAAGAGGACGGAGGCAAGCTCAGAGCGATATTGCTTGATAAAATCAAGCTGCGGGTCGTAAAGTTCAAGAATGGCGACAAAGACCTGACGGGCGCGGTCATTGGCAAAGCGTTTCTGTTGGCGGAGAACATCAAGCAAGCCATCGAGGGCGGCGGGGTGATTGCCTTTGATTGTCAGGCGCAAGCTGTTACGGAACATATTATCCAGCTCGGTGATGTCAGGCAATTCGTTTTTGCTGGCTTTCGACATAGTTTCTGCGAGGGGGCGGAGCAATTCGGCACTGGCGTATTCGCGCGAGGCGGGGAAGTAGTTGAGAATAAATAACGCTTCGCTGCCTTTGCCCTGCGCCAACAAGGATTTGACCAACCCGAGCAGAATGGCGGGGTTGGCGGGGTCTTGTTCTTCGAGTTGGCGATAAAGCGCTTCAGCGGCAAGCCAATTTTGCTGCTTGAGGAGGCTTTCAGCGCGTTCAATGGCGAGGCTATCTTCAGCGGGGGGTTCAAGATGAGCGATAAAATCGCGGATGCGCTCTTCGGGCTGCATACCGGCAAATTCGCCCACTACTTCTGCCTGATGGATGGCTTTGACGGTGGGAAGGGTGCGAACCCCATAGCGTAAGGCAAGGTTAGGGTTGGCGTCCACATCCACGCGCGCCAGGCGGAAGCTGCCGCCGCTGGTCTGCGCCAAGTTTTCAAGGATAGGTTCTAACAACTTACACGGCTGACACCACTCCGCCCAAAATTCCACCACGACCGGGGTATTTTGAGAATAGGAAAGGACTTCATACTCGAAATCAGCTTCGGTAACATTAACAATAAAATGAGAAGGTGTCATGGTTTATTCTCCTGATGCAATTTGATGCACACAGAGTAATTATAGATAAAAAAGGTAAGAATTGCGTAGAAAATCTCTCAACTTTTTATAAGAGGAAGAGATTATTCATCGCCTTCATCGGCAACTGCACCGGGCTGAGAAATTTCGACAATTTCGCCATGAACATTAATGACAATGCGGAAGCCTAACATACCCATATAGGCGCGGCTATCTTCTGGCAAGCCGGTTTTTAAGATCAGGTCAATTTGTTGGTCAATATTTTTCAATTGATTCTGGATCATAGCACGACTGAAGATGTCATCTTGCCCAAGCATTTTGGCAGCTTGCTCGGAGATAACGTCTTCACTGCCTTTGACCTGCTGGGTGAGGGTTTGCAGCACCTGACGATCCACCTGTTCAGAAGGGATGTGGCGGTGAAAACCGTGATCGTCCACAACGTAGCAGGGTTCAGCGCCCACGAAGGCGAGGTCTGCGGGGTTGCCGGATTCGTCAAAAACCAATCCAAGGAATAAGGGTTGAGGCGGCATACGAATTGATCTCCCCTATCAGTTTACCTGGAATAAGCCCTGCTGTAAAGAAGGGATGAGCAGTTTTAAGGGTTTAGTAATGAACGTTGACCAGGGTGCCTACCTCTGCCCAATCAAAGAGCCAGCCGGCATCATCGGTGCGGAGGTTGACGCAGCCATGACTCATGGGCGTGCCAAAGTTGTGATGCCAGTATGTGCCATGCAGACCGTAATCCTGGTAGAAGTACATAGTAAAGGGGACGGCAGGGAGGTCATAGCCCGGTCCGCGCATGTCGGCATAGCGATATTTGACGTAAATGTGAAATTGCCCGGTGACGGTGGGGTGATCCCACGTGCCGGTGGAGACGATCATTTCTTTGACGAGGGACTGCCCTTCGTAGGCATAGGTGCGCTGGGTGGTGAGGTCAACGTCAATCCAATGTTCGGCTGCGCCCACGCCAGGCAGGGGAGTAGGGGCAGGGGGTTGAGGGACTTCGGTGGGCGGCACTTCGGTTGGGACGATAACGACCAGCGGATTTTCCTGTGGGATGGCGGTTTCGGTAGGGGGTACGGGCGTAGCGGTGGGCGGCAGGGTGGCAGTAGGCTGCGGGGTGGCAGTGGGAGAGGGCGGTTTGCGGGTGGGCGAAGCGGATGGGAGAGCCGTTTTCACCGCTGGGGGAGTGTTACGGGCAGTTGCCTGAGTGGTTTTGGGGTGGATCGGCGTAGGAGTGGGCAGAACGCTAGAAATGGCGAGTGGGGTCTGGGTTGCGCCAAACCAAACGGCTAAGGCTTGCGGGGCGTTTTGATTTCCAAGGCTGATCCAGGTGGCGGCGAAGCCAAAGACGCATAGAGCGATTAACGCCAGGGCGGAAGCGGCGATCACCCACCAGGGCAGGCGGGTGCGGGGCGGGGCAGTCGTCACGAGTGTGGCGGATAGGGGCGCGGTGGATATAGATGCGGCAACGGCGACGGGTCGGGTGGTTTCGGCAATGGGGGTTGGCGCAGTATTCGCAGTCTGCGCAACAGCCTTTGCTTGCTGGGCAGCCTGTCCTTCTTTAACGCGCTCTAATGCCCACACCATACCTTTTTGGGCGGCGGGGTTATCGGGGTTGAGGTGCAGGGCGTGTTGCAAATAGGCGACACTGGCTTGCGGGGAAGCGGCAGAAGCCATGATCATCCAGGGCTGCTCGTTGGTGGGGTCTAGGCGTGCGGCGAGGGAAGCCCAACGCCGCACCTGAGAGCGATCACCCTGCTGAAGGGCGAGAATTGCTTGTTGAAGAGCGTTTTGGGCTTCTGGATTGGTCATGGCTGCGGCACCGGGGAATTGGTAGGAGTAGGAAGGACAGGGGAGGCGGGAAGGGTGGCGTTTTCATTGCGCAGGTAGCATAAGATGCCGGAGGTAACGCCCTGAGCAACGCGGTCGGTGTGATCGGTGAGGATGACGCGATTTAAGTTCAAAAAGCCAGTTTCGATGATGGCGGCGGTGGTATCGGCGTGGATTTCGTTAAAGGCGTGGTATTCTTTCATGTCAATGGTGATACTGCCGGCGTGAAAGGGCAAGCCGGTGACTGCCGCGTAGCGCTGAGTGAGGCAGCTGGTCAGGCGGTCAGCTCGTTCGGGGTAGCGCGTACCACTGGCGGCGGCGACTTTAAAGCCGGTGGCTTGCGGGTTGATATAATCGCACGAGTCATTGTGAATGGAGACAAGCACAGAGGCTTGATATTCTGTGAGGCGCGCGTCTTTTTCCGCCAGCAGGTCGACATCATAGCCTTCTTTGACAAGCATATTCTGGACTAAGGTGGCGATTTTAAAGTTAACGGAGGCTTCGGTGAGTCCATCGGGGCAGGTGGCGCCGGAATCGTTTTTATAATGACCGGAAACGATCCCAATCCGCTGATGGGGGGCTGGCGTGGCAGTGGGGAAGTCCAGCTGGATGGCAGCCGGTTGGGCGGAGCGGAACATTTTGTCCAGCATGTCGTTGGCAAAAACGTTGGCAGGCGTCCAAAAGGTGAAGAGGGTGGCGATCAGTAAAGCCATCACCAAAATGGATTGCAACGACTTCCAGGCGCTGAAAGAGCGGGGGGAGCGTTGAGCGGGGGCAGGTTTGGGGGATACGTTATTTTGATTCATATTTCTTTAGATATTACCTTAATAGCAAAGTTAAATGCAAGTGGAAATTCGCAGTATTCTCTATCTTAAAACGAAGTTGCACGTATTTCGTTCCAAGTTCTGTGCCATATAGAAAACTTGACGGGCAGGGATGCTATGAGTATAACAAAAGGGATGATAAATTTAAGTGATCTTCCCCCTGTGCGTGGCGAGGAGCTGCGCGATTGTATGCGTCACTGGCTGACGGGCGTGGCAGTGGCTACGAGCTGCTTTGAGCAGGACACGCATGGCATGACCGTGAACTCGTTTGTGTCGCTATCGTTGCAGCCGCCGCTGGTATCGGTGACGATGGCGAGTTTATCGCGCACGCATGCCCTGGTGGAAAAATCAGGGGCATTTGCAATCAGCATCCTGAGCAAGGACCAGCAGGCGTTGGCAGAGCGATTCGCGGGGCGCATCCCTGACCTGGAGAATCGGATGGTGGGGATTGAGACGTTCACGCTATTGACGGGCGCGCCGCTTTTTTGGGGCGGGTTGGCGTTTATGGATTGCCGCGTGATACATCATTACGCCATGCCGCTCTGCACCATGTTCATTGGGGAGGTCGTGGCGGCGCGGGTGGGGCTGGGGGAGAGTTCGCCGTTGGGGTATATCGATCGCCATTTTTTAGGTGTTGATTGACAGGCAGGTGGGAAGATGACGGAAAATCTGCTTTCTAAGGAAGAACGGCAAGCGTTGTTGAAGATTGCGCGCCAATCCATTGAGCGGGCGGTGCGACATGAGGCGAACCCTGCGCCAGCATTGGTGGGGATTTCAGGGAAAATGGCAGAACTGGGGGCAACGTTTGTGACGCTGACAGTTGCGAATGGGGAGCTGCGGGGCTGCATTGGGACGTTGGAGGCGCGTCAACCGCTGGTCGTGGATGTGTGGGAACATGCCGAAGCGGCGGCGTTGGAAGACCCGCGCTTTTCGCCGGTGACGCCGGAAGAAGTGGACGCGCTGGAGATTGAAATCTCGTATTTGACGCCGCCTAAGTCGCTGGAATATGATCGCCCGGAGGATTTGCCGGGGTTATTGCGTCCGCATCAGGACGGGGTGGTGCTGCATGATGGGGGGTATCGCGCGACCTTTTTGCCGCAAGTTTGGGATAAATTGCCGGATCCGCAGCAATTCCTGGCGAATTTGTGCCAAAAAATGGGTGCGCCGGCGGATTATTGGCGCCGGCGCAAGTTGAAGGTGGAAATTTACCAGGTGGAAGAATTCCGCGAAGAAAAGGGTTAGAAGCGGGCGATGGCTTTTTGGGAGGCTTCGCGATACGCCTGACCGTAGAGGTTGCCAGTAACTGCCGCGGCATAGGCATAGGTGAAGAGTACGCCAATGGCGCAAGCGATGACGCCAAAGCCCGCCAGGGAGGAGGCGGC
The DNA here is from genome assembly GCA_038206515.1 of Anaerolineales bacterium. Classification (GTDB taxonomy): domain Bacteria; phylum Chloroflexota; class Anaerolineae; order Anaerolineales; family Anaerolineaceae; genus DSYU01. The sequence continues at coordinate 16,999 of JBBRAT010000047.1, forward strand.
AAATGCGCCAACAATTGCCATGAGGTACGAGAGTGGGGCGGCGCGTACCAGGCGGAAGAGCGCGCGGAACTCAAAGGCGGCGCCGATCCGGTTTTGAGCTACTACGTGAGCAATGGCAACCGGGTAAATGACGGCAAGCACCAGAGAATAGAGAAACACGAATCCCTCAAAGCACAATATGGCGATCATCATAATGGAAGAGTTGGATTGACTGTCCGACTGTAGAGTTATAGTGGAAACAGCCAAAAATGGAATAATCATAATAAAAATAGGGATGGAATACACCAGTCCAACTGCAAAGGCGCGCAGCCCTTCGCTAAATTGCTTGCCAATTTCCAGATCAGGCAGGAGGGTGGAATCCTGACCGATTGCGCGGCGGATGGTTTCCATCGTCCAACCCAGGACAACGATTTGCCCAAAGAGGGGGATGAGGGAAAGGAGCGCGACCAGGATTATTTTTTTGAGCCAGTCGGGGTCTTTGGCAGGGAAGAGGAAGGCTTGAGAGAAGTCCATTAGGGTTTCCTTAGAGTAGATGATTTTTGTTTTCCCGTGTGGGACGAAAAGATACTCTATGGTACACAGGAAAATATTTTATGAAATTGAGCAGATTTATCCATCCATGTAGCAGCGCACTGCGTGCGCATATCGGTGGATAAGGATTTTTGCGTTTCCACCAGGAAAATAACCTGCACAAGGTTGGGCGCACGCAGTGCGCTGCTACATGGAAATGGATGCTTGAACAGTTCCGACTTTAGGTCAGAAGTGAATATATTGGGTGACGGGTAAAACAAACAGGGTGGCGTGATGGGTGCCGGGTTCGGCATTGGTGGAGACGTTTTGGCGGATGATTTGCAGGGCATGATCCACCTGTTCCTCTTCGCAGCCGACCAGGAGGGTGGTGTTGCCTTTGCGCCAGAAGCCGCCGGTGGAGGCGATGAGGGTAACGCGGAAGCCAGCAGAGGTGAGCGCCTGAGAGACAGCGTCGTGATCAATATCGCGTAAGATGGCAATGATTAGTTTCATGGCTAGATTTCCTCATAGTGATCAACTTCAAGCGAAAAGATGGTAGCGCCGCCCACGGTGATGGGGGTAGGCGTAGGGAGGGGGAGGGGCGCACTTTCGAGCGGGACGGCGATAAACTCAACGCGCTGACGGCAGCTTTGATTGAGGGCTGCGATGACTTCATCACGCTGCTGAAGGGGCAAGCCAATGAGCAGGGTGGCATTGCGCCTACCAAGGAAGCCGCCCACGCTGGGCAGGCGTTCCACGCTAAGGTCCAGCTTTTCGAGGGACTCTTTTGCCACTTCCGCGTCTTGCGCTTGAACGACAGCGATCATCAAGTAAGCGCCTTGCGGGGTATCTGATTTGTTTTCGTCCACAAAAACCTCCTTAATAGCTTAGGTGAGAACGATCCGATGGATGCCGGGGCGGTCAATGACCAGGCGCTGCCCGGCGGGGAACGTCACTTCGGTATGATCTGAACAACAAATTAATGTTGTCTTCCGATATTTTACAGTAATTGGGTCAGGGAAAGGGCTAAAACCATCGAGCAAAATTTCGCGCGGGTCGAGTGCGGCAATTCCGAGGATATGCAAGAAGAAGCGAACAGGAGCCAGCCCGTGCAAGTGATTCTGTTCACCGGTAGGGCGGGCGTTTGCGCCATCATAACTTTGGAAAAATGCCTGCCGGGTTGCCAGGGTAGGGATCACTGCTTTCATGATTTTTTCGAGGAGGGCGGCAGCTTGGATGCGATAGCCATAGCGCAACATGCCTTCGCCGAGGAGGGTATTCCAGGGTAAGGAGAGGATTTCAACGCGATTGGGGGAAATGGGGATGCCATACGGCTGCCAGAAGCGGGTGAGGAGTGTATTTTGCACCAATTTTCGAGCGCGATCCACCTGTGGCGCGCCAGCCCAAAGGGGGAGCAACAGAGAGCAATCTTCCAGAGAGAAATCAGGGGTAAAAATGCGGACGCGATCATTGGGGTTAAGCCCCTGCGCGGTGACATTTTCGACCGCCAAGAAGGTATTTTCGGTGGTGAGATGCGCCTGATTGCCAAACCAGAGGAAATCATGCGAAGAGATGGTCTCGTTAATCTCTCCATCGGGCGAAAAGCCAGAGATCGAAATGGAAGCATGATGGGTATGCTCCTCATCGGTTTCGATGCGTAAAACCAGGCGGCGGGACTGCTTGAAGCGGCGTTTTGAAGGAAAGACTCCATCGCCTTGAAAGGAAACGACACTGGAAGAAGGCGCGCTGAGGTGGGTGGCGGAGTCACTGTAGTCATAAAGGGAGGTGGCTTCATCCCAGGTTTCGGAGAGGGCTTCGGCGAGGCGGGTTTCAAGAATATGCAAATGATCTATATCCGCGCTGTATTCGAGGGTAACCGCCATTTGTAAGAGGGACTGGCATTCGCTGTGAAGCATGGCAAGCAAGGCTGGGCTGTGGATGCGGAAAGGTTCTGCGCCATGGGCGTCTGGGCTGAAACGATCAAAAATAGGGCTATCTTCGATGGTGGATTGTAGGGCATTTTGCCAGGTGGGCATGGGGGAATCAGAGGAGAGCCAGGCGTGGAAGAAATGCAAGAGAGCGGGGTAGACTTCGCGGAACCAATCGGCGGGGGCGTGCAATGGGGCTGCAAGGGTGGCAAGGTAGGCAAGCATAGGCTGTGCCAGGGCGGTGGGATGGGAGGTTTTGAGCCAGGGGCGTTCGCTGATTTTGCCGTCCACTTCCTGAGTGGATAGGAAAGCGCGTACCCAACTTTGAGCTGCAAGGGGTGCACCTGGCAAAAGCTGCGCCAGATAGACAGCATCAAAGACGGTTTGGCTGCGCCAGGAAGAGGCATGATCGCGCCCATCCCCACGCTCGGAATAGCCATCACTGACGCGGCGGGTGAGGGTGAAGGGAGGTTCTTCATTATTATTTTGGGAGGGGGAGCGTAACAACTGTAAGGCGCTGCGTTGGGCAAAGTCAAAAGCGGCATCCCATTCCAGGCGACCGGAATCAATTTGGATGGTATCGGAGAGGGATTGCATCTGAAAGCGGGTGGTGAGCGCCTTCCAGGGGATTTTCACCTGTTCTTGGGCGGCTTCCATTGATTCAATTTGGGTGGGCAAGGAAACGACTGCCCATTCTAGGCTGCGGGCGTTGCCTGGGTACATTTCTATTTGCATGCCAAGGGCGGGGTAGGGACCATGGGTAGGCTGCGCTCCGCCGGTGAGGAAGACGACCGGACGTAAATTTGCTACCTCACCTACCAAGAATTGCGCTGCGCCCTGCTGGAGGGTGGACATGCCGCCGATCTGATCACGCATATTTAAGAGGGCAGCCCATTCAAAGAGAAAGGATTGGGTGAGGACGCTGGTATTGCTGAATTGAAATCGCCCAGCAATGCAGTGAGAATCGGCTGCCCAATAGTTTGCGGTGATTTCAATGCCTTCAAAGGGGGCGAAAGAAAAGGAAATGGCGTTGGGGTGCAACTGGGTGACGACGGGGGAGCGGTAAAAGCTGAAGGGATCGTCTATTTGGATGCCCTGCTTGAGGAAGCGGGGAAAGAGACGCATCCGCTGGGCGCGTAAGCCGTAAGTGGTTTCAATTGCCAGGGCGCGCGGTTCACCACTGCCTAGGCGAACCTCCCAGATTTGATCGTCCAGATAGTCCACCGTGCCCAGGCGCGAATCCGCAGCGAGGGTAAAAACGAGGGGATTGCCTGTAGAGGAAGGAAGGGTGGACATGCGGTTTCTCTTGAGAGGTTAGGAAAATAACCCGAGGGTTTGTATGATTATATCCTATAAAGGAAATGGCGCGGATGAACCTCGTTTATAATCAGAGAAAAGGGATATCACAGGAGAGATTATGAAAATTACAGGCACTTTTTTGGATGAAATTACGCACGACATTCCATCTGCGAACTGGGGGGTGAAGGAATGGGCGGCGGACTTTGACGCGATGCAGGCAGTAGGAATTGACACGGTGATTCTGATCCGCGCAGGCTACCGTGACCGGGCAACGTTTGATTCGGAGGTGTTGCAGCGCGAGATTGGGATGCGTCCGGCGTATTTAGACCTGGTAGATGTCTTTTTGACGGAAGCAGAACGAACCGGGATGCGCTTTTTCTTTGGGATTTATGATTCGGGGCGGTTCTGGCACGCCGGGCAGCCGGAAAAAGAAGTGGAGATCAACCTGCGCTTTACGGAAGAGGTGGCGCGTAAATATGCGCATCGTAAGGCGTTTGGCGGGTGGTATATGTCGCATGAGATTCACGAGAATAATGAAGGCAATACGCGGCTGATTGAGCGACTGGCGCGGCACGTGAAAGGATTGAAGGACGTGCCGGTGTTAATGTCGCCATACGTGCGTGGGCGCAAGCAGTTTGCGGATAACCCCATCACGCCGCAAGAGCATGAGCAAACCTGGGACGAGATTTTCAGCGTGCTGCACGATTTTGTGGATATTGTGGCTTTTCAGGATGGGCAGATGGACTTCTTGGAACTGCCCACGTTTATGGAGATTAATAATCGCCTAGCGCGCAAGCACGGGCTGCAAGCGTGGTCGAATGTGGAGAGCTTTGAGCGCGGAATGCCGATTAATTTCTTACCGATTGATTGGCGTAACCTGTTGTATAAAATTCAGGCAGCGGAACAAGCTGGGGTGGAGAAATTGATCACGTTTGAGTTTTCGCATTTTATGAGTCCGAATTCGATGTGGCCCTCGGCACGCAATTTGTATCAGCGGTATCAGGAATATCTGCTGAAGAAGTAGGGAATGAGGGAAGGCGGCTTGCGGACTAAGCTTATTCCTCGCCATCCGCAGAGCAGCCCTCCCTCATCCTTCCTCGGCTACGCCATGCAAGAACGGGGCGAGAGAAAGGGAGGCGGAGGGATGAGGGAAGGCTGTTCTGCGGGCGGTGCGGAAATCAACTAAATAGAGCAGATGCTTGTTGTCAACCTTTCTCTTGAGAACGCCATCGGTTTGTTAACAGGACGATTCGTAAAGTAATCTACGCATACTTAACGTCAGTCTAAAAGGCGCAGCAAGAGGGCGCAGCCTTCCCATTCCTCCGTTGGGTGGTAGACCAGTTCGTTGTGTTCCAGGGTAGGCTGCACGCCTGCCTCGCTGAAGGTTTCGGCGATGTGCCAATGCTTCCCGGCATCCGCTGGCAAGGGGACGCGGATTTCGGCAGGCAGGGGTGCGCCAAAGCTGTGCATCACCACCAGCGCAGAGCGCGCATCTTCCGCTATGCGCCGGACGGCTTGCGCGCCTTGCAGGTGCTGCCAGCTGGGGTTGATCTGCTGATAGAGGCGACTGGTTCCGCGCGCAAGGATGGGAGCAGCCTGCCCATAGAAGGCAATCGCCCGCTGTACCAGCGCCCATTGGGTTTCACTAAGGGCGGATATTTCCCCTGAGAGGCACAATCGCCCCAAAAAGCCGCTGGTCAGCAGATACACCAGGCGCTGCATGGAATCGGCGGCGTGCAGCACTGCCCAAATTTGGGATTGGCGCGGAAGGATCAGGCGATGCAGCGCGGCGGCGATCACCGGAATATCGCGGGTTTCGTGCGCATCGGAGAAGGATGCCATGCTGGTAAGCGCCATAAAGGAAGGCTCCAGGCGATGCCCTCCCGAAGCGCAGTTTTCAATCACCAGGTCGGGCAGCTCGGCGCGCATCCGCCGGAAGAAGTCTTGCACGCCTTGCATATGTTCGCGCAGCCCTTCGCCTGGGGAAGCCACTTCCTGCGGGGCAAGATCAGGTTGATCGCACCCTAGCCCGATGGTTTCGTTATAATCCACTTTGATATAGCCTAAGCCGCTGTCGCGCAGCTGCCCGATGACTTTCTGCCCCAGGTATTCGCGCACCCAGGGGTCGCGGAAGTCCCAGAATCGCCGACCGGTGGCGGTGATGGGGAAGCCATCGCGGTGGAGGGTATGGGCAACATCCTGCTGGAAGCGCGGGGATTGTTCGCCCACGACTTCCATTTCAAACCAGATGCCCGGAATCAGCCCACGTTCGCGGATTGCCTGGGCGGTGGCGGCTAACCCGTACGGGAAGAGGTGCGGGTTGGCGACCCAATCCCCTTGCCCCAAATGCCAGACGCCCTCATCGCCTTTGTACCACCCAGCATCAATCACCAGGTATTTCACGCCAGAGCCTTGCAGCTTATCCGACATGCGGATCAGGTCATCATGGCGCGGGTTGCCCCAGCTGGTACACCATTCGTTGCAGATCACCGGCAGGTCTTTTTCGCTCTCGGGCGCAGATTCGGCGGCGGGCAGCTGCATAGTCACCAGACGGGCGCACAGGTCATCCAGGTCACCCTGTACAACACTCACATAGGCAAGAGGAGAAGTGAATTTAGCCTCGGGAGCGATTGTTTTCATCCAATGCCCAAATTCGCGGTCGGCTAATCCGCCAGAGAGGGAGAGAAAATCATCGCGCCGGAAAAATTCCATCTGCCAGGAAGCCGGAATTGCCAGGTGCGCGCCCCACAGGACACCCATTGCGCGGTCTTCCACCCCCGCCCAGGGGAAGAAGCCTTTAACGGGGTACGATCCCACCTGCCCAAAACGTTCCACTCGGATGCCGTGATGCGCCCAGGAAGGTTCAAGTCCCATATCTTCCGCCAGCTGACACTCATGCCGTCCTTCCGCGGACCAATTGCTGCGGAAACGGTGAATGTAGAGCCGCCCTGGGGCGTCATCGGCGGCAAAGGGGGTGATGCCACTGAGCGAGAAGCTGGCGAGCATTTCCAGGGTGAGGGGCGCGGCGGAGTGGTTTTCAAACACGGTGTATATGCTGACGGCTTGCCCGCCCTCGCACCAGGTCAGGTGATGTTCGCCTGCATAGCCGCGCGCGCTTGCCAATCGGGTGATAATTTCAGTCTCTGCGCCGCGCGTCACTTTGAACTGCCCTTCGAGGCGCAGCGTGTTGAGGGTGGAGGCGTTGCGCATCGTTGTCCCCTGGGTGTACTCATCGGTCGAGTCGCCTAAAATCTTAAATTGCACCAGAGGCTCTACTGCCCAGGCGGGAATGTCGGGGTTGCCTAATGTTTCACGGTGGGCAGCGACCTGCGCTTCGAGCGCGGCGGGAATGATGCGCAGGCTGACGGCTTGGGTCGCCTGATCAATGAGGTATTCAGCGATCATATCGCCAAAGGTAAATTTGGCGAGGGTGGATTGGGTAGACATATGTGGCTCTCCTTAAAAAGGCTATATAAGAGAATTATAGCGCGAATTTTCAGAGTCTTATTTCATTCGTTATTCCAAGGGTTCTTATGACGATATTGCTGATCTTCTTATAAACCAGGAAACGCGCTCCCTATTTTATAAGAAAATCGTTACTGCTCAGGCATCCCCCCTGCGAATAGGTGGGGATGCCTGAGCAGTAACAGAAAATCAGAAATACCACCAGACTGATTCATCCAAAAGGAAGGTCTGGACGTATTCTTATTCATGAATATAATATAGATAATATTTATAAAATTTGTCACATATTCGCATCAAGACCGTCTTATATTGTGAGGGGTACAAAAGATGACGCAACACGCAAACGTACTTCGCCTGGATAACGATGCATTGATTGTAATTTATGAAGAATACAACGAAAGGCTATTTCGATATGCCTTTCGTTTGTTGGGCGATGCAGACCTGGCGGAAGAGTGTGTAGCGGAAACCTTCAGCCGACTGCTGCAATCTGTCAAAAATGGAGGTGGTCCTAGAGATAATATCAACGCGTATTTGTTTCGTATGGCGCACAATTGGGCAGCAGATCACTACCGGTCGCAGCACCCAGAAGAGATTTTGGAGCAAGACCTGAGTGATGATCCCTACAACAATCCCTCCGCAATTGTTACTCGTCAGCTAGAGGAAGAGCGCGTCCGCCAGGCGTTGCTTCACCTCACTCGCGAGCAGCGACAGGTGATCGTGCTGCGGTTTACTGAAGGTTGGTCATATGAAGATATTGCTGACCTGATCGGTAAGACATCGGAAGCAACTCGGGCATTACAACATCGGGCGCTGGCGGCGCTGCGCGGCATTTTAAGGGAGAAAGAAGTCTAAAGAGGAATGTCTACAAAAAAAAGCCACATCTTGCATGATCGATTTGACCCTGAGTTGCTCAGCAGCGTGAGTAGGGCAGAACTGGAAGCATTTTTTGAAGCAATTTCTTCCATTCCAGATCGTGACCGAAGTGTCGTGGCGCGTAATCAGGCTCGTTTTATGGCTGAATTGGAGGGGGTAGCCCTTCCAAAAACGTCCCCATCCACCCAAAGCCGGTTGATTAATTGGCTGAGGAGCCTATCTTTCGGTAAGTTAAAAGAGGGAAATAGAATGAAACATCCGACCAAACGTTTTGCATTTTCAGGATTGGCAATTGCAGCGATGGGTGCGATTTTCCTGTTCGGTGGAACCGGAACAACCGCGTATGCGTATCAAAATTCTCTCCCCGGTGATACGCTTTACCCCGTCAAAACTTCGTTTGAACAAACCCAGGTTTTGCTTTCGGGGGATGCCGCCAATCGCTCTGCGCTTCATCTTCAATTCGCTGACCGAAGAATGAGCGAGATCGCTCTCCTGGCACAGAGTGGGCGGTTCAGCGCGGTTTCTGTAACGGCGCATCATTATGCCCTTTCAATGGCAAGCGCTGCCAGTGAAGCGCATCTGCTGGCAAAGAGCAACCCCGCCCAGTCCGCTGTGCTCACTCAGAAAATTGCCAGTGAACTCGCTCGTAATTCTCGGATGCTTTCAGACGTGAAGAATGGCGTGCCGGATGCGGTGAAGGTTGAAATTGAGGATGCTGTTCATGCCGCAGACCAGGGGGTAAAATCAGCTGGAGACGATGCGGGAGAGATGGAAAATACACCTATCCCTACGATGAAATCAACCATTGGCGTCACGATGACCCCAGGAGTTGAGGATAATAACGAAAAAGAGAAAGAGAAGGAAAAAGAGGACGAGAAGGAAGGCAATCACGGTAAGAAGACTGCCACGCCTGCCCCAACGATGACCGCTACGCAGATGGAAAATACGGCGACCATGATGCCAACGGAAACCCCTACGCAGATGGAAAACACGGCGACCATGATGCCCACGGAAACCCCTACGCAAATGGAAAATACGGCAACCATGATGCCAACGGAAACCCCTACGCAAATGGAAAATACGGCAACCATGATGCCAACGATGACCGCTACGCAGATGGAAAATACGGCAACCATGATGCCAACGGAAACCCCTACGCAAATGGAAAATACGGCGACCATGATGCCTACGGAAACCCCAATCCCAACGGTTGGCGTCTCTTCAAATCAGGGGAATGGCGGCTCTGCTCATGACAAGGGTGGCAATGGTAACGATAAAGGGGGTGGGCATCACTAATCTGACAGATCAACCGGAATGAAGAAAATAAACAGACAGAGCCAGAATTTTCTGGCTCTGTCTGTTTATTTTCATGGCAAGGAGATCTATCATCCGCCTGATTTATTGCTTTATGCAGCGAGCTTCAGCTTTTGGGCGGGTTTGCGCAAAATCAGGGTCGCTGCCAGGATGAGCGCGACCAGGGCAAAGGTGATCCAGGTAGGGATGGTGATGAAGGAGAGGGTCGAAAACTTGGCGGAGATGCCCGCCAACGCCCATAAGATGACCATCGTATAGGCGACATCGCGGCGGGTGAGAATGACCAGGGCGGCAATCACCAGCACCGCCGCCAGCATAATCCCCATCCAAATTTCAGGGGCGATCCCAAACGCATTCCATTTTAAGAAATCGAGCAGTTCAGTCGCGTTCGCAACGGTTGCCACCGTGATCCAACCCAGGTAGATGCTGAAAGTGAGGTGGGTCGTCCAGCGTTCTGCGCGTGAAACTGGAGCCCGACCGATGCCCAGGCGCCAATAGGTGACGATGAGGGTCACCAGCAGGGTGAGCATGACGATCAGCGTAATGGGGAACTGCTCATAATGCCACATGAAAATCCAGAAGCTATTTGCCAGCCCGCTGAGGACAATCCACCAGCCGGCGGCGCGCAAGCGTGGGTTCTGGCGTTGTGAGGGCAGCGCCTGATAGATGCCAAAGGCGATCAAGCCGAGGTAGATCAGCCCCCAAATGGAAAATACGTAGCCTGCTGGCACAAAATAAACCTTGAACCGGTCTGAGATTGCGCCGGTGTTCAAGCCGTTGAGGGGCAATGCCACTGCCAGGGTGTTGACTATCAGGGTAAGGATGATCGTGAAGATCACACTGAATTGGCGCAGGATGTCTTTCATGCGGATACGCTCGCTTTCACTTCGAGGACGGTGTATTTCCTGCCTTGGAGCATGGATGCCAACCCAAACATCTTCTTCATCAGCCCATATTTTTTGTCCAGCAGGTGATCCACCTTCTGATTCAGGGCTTCCTCGTTGACTTCGCTCGCCTCGGCGGCAACCCACGTTCCAAGCAGCGTGCCATCCATTTTGCATGGGGCAACGTTTACTTTCTGGTTGCTGTGGATGCGCTTGACCTTGCCGGAATCAGCAACGGTGCGCACAAAGATCGTGTCGCCTTCCTCTACGAACCAGACGGGGGTTTTTACGCCCAATCCACTCTTGCGGAAGGTTTCAAGGTTCAGGTAATTTTGCCCGGAGAGGGTATCAAAATAGGTCATCGCAGCTCTCTTTCTCTCATTTCTGTTTTTATATAGCTATTATGAGGGATTTCGGTGTAATGTACAAGATTTATTATTAGTTTGTATAAGGTTATTCTTCCTGCTCAGATATTCCCACATTCGTGGGGTTGACGCATCCGGTGTAGTGTCTTCCGGCAGGAAGCCCAGCGACTATCAAGCAATTTCTGTTGCGCAGAGAAAATTACTTGACTAACCGCAGGCTTCCTGCCGGAAGCCACTACACGGATGAGGGTGGCGCGCCGCTTTTACGGGTTGACGACCGGTTTCACGCCATCCCAGGGGATAAAATTGCCGTCTTTGACAATGAGGGGATTAAACTTGGGACTTTGCGGGCGGCGCGTGGTGGGGTCAAAGGTAACTTTGCCATCCGTGACGCTCGGCACGTCCTTGAGCTTGGGCAGGGCATCGTGAATGCCCTGGCGGGTAGCGCCCCCCAGCTTGATGGCTTCCGCCATCAGGATGATGGTATCGTAGGCATGTACGGCGAACAGATCCGGTTCTTCGTTGTTATATTTGGCTTTGAATTTGCTGACAAAATTTTTGACAGCAGGCGCAGGGTCAGAAGCCAGAAATTCGCCCAATACATACGCGCCTTCGGTTGCCTGCCCACCTAGTTTGATAAAATCAGGGGATTGGATGGAGGCGCCGCCCACGATGGGCAGATTCATCCCAACGTCTTTGATCTGCGAGGCGATTAGCGCGCCGTCTGTTTGATAAGAAAACAGCACGATTCCATCCGGCTTGGCATCGCGGACGCTAGTGAGGGCAGAGCGGAAGTCTTTTTCGGTGTCTAAATAAGCCTGCTGGGCAACAATCTGCGCGCCCAGTTCTTTGACGCGCACCGCGAACAGGTCAAAGGAGCTTTTGCCCCAGTCACTGTTGAGGTAAAACACGCCCAGTTTCTTCAACCCTAGGTCTTTGACGATGAAATCCGCCAGGGCAGGGGAAGCCTGGGTTTGGGTGACAGAGTTGCTCCAGGTGTAATCGCCCCCGGCTTTAGTGAAATCAGGGTGCGAGTTGGTGAAGCCGAACTGCACCAATCCGCCGCGCTGATAGATTTGCGAGGCTGCCATGGATGCGCTGCTGGAGAAATCGCCCAATTCAACGATAATCTTTGGATCAGCGACAAACTTTTGCGCCACGATGACTGACTGTCTGGGGTCACTCTGCGAATCCTCAAAGACATATTCGAGCTTGCGCCCCTGAATGCCGCCCGCGCCGTTGATTTCTTCCAACGCTAGGTCAAAGCCTTTTTTCCACTGCGCGCCGTACTGAGCGTTCGCGCCGGTCAGCGGGCCGCTCACGCCCAGGGTGATGGGTGCGGTGGCATTCGCGGCAGGTTGAGCCGCTCCGGTGCAGCTTGTCAATAGCGCGGCTACCGATAAGATAAGAAGAAGGGGGGTTGCAACGTGTTTCATGGTTTTCATCTTTCATTTCCCTGTAGATAAATTTGCACGGCATCATCGCGAGTAAGGAGGGGATTATGCCATACTTTATAGCAATACCTTCGCCAAAAATAGGCTGAAGTGAATGGGCTTCTGTATTAGAGTTTAGTTGACTAAGACAAAAACTCAAAACCACAAGAAGCCCACATGGACATTTTAGCACTTTTACAACCGATCGAAGATCAATTATCCAAGACCAGTTTGCGGCAGATGAGCCGGATTATCCTCGCGATGTTGGCGATGACCGGGCGAGTGACGATGTTAGGACTATCCCGCTGGACGGAGGAGGGTGGGAGTTACCGGAGCATACAGCGTTTTTACCATACGACGATCCCGTGGGCGAAAGTATTTTGGTTGTTCTTTAGCCAACACCTGTTTCAGAAGGAAGTGGTCTACATCCTGGCAGGCGATGAAAGCGTGGTCAGCAAGGCTGGGAAGAAGACCTACGGATTGGATCGCTTTTTCTCAGGGTTGCAGCAAAAAGCGATCCCGAGCCTGTCCTTCTTTGTCGTCTCGCTGGTCAGCGTCAGTCAACGGCGTTCCTATCCGGTGTGCGTGGAGCAAACCGTGCGCAGCGCGGAAGAAAAAGCTACCTGCCAGGCCAAGAAAGCGGCGAAAAAGGTCAAACCCGTTGGGCCGAAACGCAAGCCGGGGCGACCCAAGGGCAGTAAGAACAAAAAGAAGGATGAGGTGACCCTCACACCGGAAAATCAGCGTATTCAGAAGATGGTCAAAGAGTTGCTGATCCGTATCAGCCCTTTGCTCCACCCGGTTTATCTGGCAATGGATGGTCATTTTGGCAACTATCCAGCTTTTCAAATGGTTCGGCAGTGCGGATTGCACCTGATCTCCAAGCTGCGCTGGGATGCGGCCCTGTGCTTTCCGTGGGATGG
>JBBRAT010000048.1:0-27672 GCA_038206515.1 Anaerolineales bacterium
CTGCCCAATCCCTGGCAGAAATGGCGCAGGCTTTGCAGCAGATCGTTGCCCAATTCAAACTAGCGGAGCAGCAGGTCGGCTTCAACGCCTACAAGACCGCGCCAGCAAGCCCCATCAAGCAAACCAATGGGCGCGCCCCAGCCCTGACACATAGCTTGTTGAACTGACGTTATCGAAGACCATTTTGATCACGTTGAATGAAAATGCCAGCGCAATTTCATTCAACGTGATTATTGATTCGGGTTCTCTGCTGTACAATAGAAAGAACAGAAAGGACCTCCCTCGTGGACAATCACTTTGAAGCCCCTGTCGTTCGCCCGCTTGCAAATGGGTTAACCCTGCGTACCGTCTCTACCCCCACCGAATTAGACCGTGTGGCAGAACTAAGCGCGGGCATTCATGAACCCACCGTAGGCGAGATGACGCGCAAAATATTCACCCATCATCCACATGTCACCGGGCGCGATCTGGTGTTTATCGAGAATCAAGAGGGAGATGTCGTCTCCACCATCTGCCTCATCCCCTGGACGCTGCGCATGAACGGGGTCAACCTGCCTGCCGCTGAACTGGGCATTGTTGGCACGCTGGAACATTACCGCAAACAGGGGTTGAACCGCATCCTGATGGAATATTACTGGCAACGCTTCCAGGAACGCGGCGCGCTGCTTTCGATCATCCAGGGCATCCCTTATTTTTACCGTCAATACAGCTACGAGTATGCCATGCTGCCTCTGGAAGGCGGCTGGCGCATCCAACCCGACCAGATTCCCGATCCAATCAGCGCGGAATTGACGACCCGCCCGGCTACTGCCAAAGATATTCCCACCCTAATGCGCCTGCTTGAGCAGCAATCCGCCTGTGTAGACCTCAGTGCTGAGCGCAGCGTCGCCGTCTGGCAATTCCTATTACAACGCACCGCCCAACCCGAAGCCATGCAGCACGATACCTACCTCTTTGAAGATAGAAGCGGCGCAGCGGTCGCCTATGTGCGCATCCCCGATTATCACTTTTACGAGAACCTACTTACGGTGGATGATGCCGCCTGCCCCGAGTTCAACGCAGGACTTGAAATATTCCATTTTATGAAATCGCTTGCCCAGCAGCGCAATAAAGAGGGCATCCGCCTAGCGTTGGCTGCAAATCATCCGCTGATGCAGATGGCGCGCTCCTTCTCCGCGGCTGACCTGGGGGTCTATTCCTGGCAAATAAGCATCCCTGACCGCGCCGCCCTGCTGTATCGCATGGCTGGCGTATTTGAGCAACGCCTAGAGCATTCCCTCTTCACCGGGTTGACCGGCAACTTCAGTCTGAACCTTTACAGAGAGGTCATCGGACTGGAATTTGAAAGCGGGAAGCTCATTGGGGTCAATCCCTCTCATGAGGATAGCCGCACAATCTTGAATATTCCGCCCAATCAGTTTATTCCCCTGGTGATGGGCGGACGCACCATTGAAGAGATCCGCGTACACTTCCCTGATGCACACCCACGCGGACCCTGGCAGCTGCTCGTTAATACCTTGTTCCCATCCGTGCGCGCTTTTCTGGCAAACATTTACTAAGCAGCCCTATTTGACATCCATTGCTTCCACGATTAGAATGAAGCGAGGGAACTTTAACCTGGGGTGAGGGAGTTAGCGTGAGCAAATGGGCGGGTAAGTTTGTCATCGGTCTGACAGGCAATATTGGCACCGGCAAAAGCGTGGTGCGGCGCATGTTAGAACACCTGGGTGCGTATGGCATTGACGCAGATGCGTTCGGGCATCGCGCAATGGCAAAAGGCGCCCCTGGCTATACGCGCGTGGTAGATACCTTCGGCAAGTGGATTCTAACCCCCGAAGGCGAAATTAACCGCGCCCGCCTGGGCAAAGTCGTGTTCGCTGACCCTGAAGCCCTGGCGATGCTAGAAGCCATCATTCATCCCCTGGTATTGCAAGCCACTGACTGGGTTGTCTCTCACGCCAGTCAAAAAGTGGTGGTCATCGAAGCTATCAAGCTCTTAGAAAGCAACCTTGCCAAATCCTGCGACAGCGTTTGGACGGTATATACCCCGCCGGAAGTGCAAATCACCCGCCTGATGCAAAAACGCGGCATGACCGAAGCCGATGCGCGCGCCCGCATGACGGCGCAGCCCCCGCAAGAGCAGAAAATGGCAGCGGCGCGGGTGGTCATCCAAAACGGACGCTCCTTTGAAGACACCTGGAAGCAAGTCTCTGGCGCGTGGCAAAAGTTTGTGCCATCCATCGAAACTTCGCCGACCCTGCCCCTACGCACTATCCCTGAACCGACCACCAGCAAGGTGATTGTTTCACGCGGGAGACCGCGCGATGCGGAGATCATTGCCACACTGATGAATCGCGTGCGCAAAACGGGTCAACCCGTTACCCGCAACGACATCATGGCAGAATTTGGCGACAAAGCCTTCCTGCTAATGCGCATGGGCGAGCGGTTGATTGGCGTAGCGGGCTGGCAGGTGGAAAACTTAGTCGCGCGCACCACCGAGATTGTGGTTGAACCCTCTGCCCCACTCGATAAGCTCTTGCCTGCCTTCCTGGAAGAAATGGAACACGCCTCAAAGGATTTACAGTGTGAAGCCTCGCTCGTTTTCACCCCACCAGAACTGGCTAATGATGCTCTTTGGAAGAGTTCCGGCTACGAGCGCCGCACCCCGCAAACCCTGGGCGTCTCTGCCTGGCAGGAAGCCGCTCTCGAAACCCTCAAGCCTGGGCAAACCCTGTTCTTCAAACAGCTTCGCCAGGATCGGGTGCTGCGACCTATTTAACTTTATGCGCTGCACGTTGAGAATCTATTGTGCCTGATCTTTTTAGTGATATTGTTTTCCTCTTTCAACGTCTGACCTGGTTCAGTCTATTAGACCTGGCGCTTGTCACCCTGGTCTTTTATGTGATTCTGATGATGGTGCGCGATACGCAGGCGGTGGTGCTGCTGCGTGGCGTGATTCTGCTGATTATCCTGCTTAGTCTGCTCACTACCCTAGTGGAACTGCCTGCCTTTGCCTGGCTGATCCGCACCTCCTTGCCCTCTCTCTTTCTTGCCATTCCTGTGGTATTCGCCCCTGAAATTCGGCGCGGATTAGAACGCCTGGGGCGGGCTGGCTCAGGCGCAATGTTTGTCCGCCAAAATAAATCGGACAGTCAGGCGATTCAACGCACCATCCGCGCGGTGGTGACAGCCTCCACCCGCCTTGCCAGCCGCCAGCACGGCGCACTGATCATTATGCAGCGCAGTGAAAACTTACAAGAATACGTGCGCACCGGCGTTTTGTTGGATGCAGATGTAACCCCAGAACTGCTGCTGCAAATCTTCTATCCCAATACGCCTTTGCACGATGGCGCAGTCATCATCGCCGATAACCGCATCCGCGCCGGGGCGTGCGTCATGCCCCTTTCCGCCAGCGGCATCCTCAACCGCTCCCCAGAACGGCAAATGGGCTTACGTCACCGCGCCGCGTTGGGAACGTCCGAGGCGACCGATGCCATTACGGTGGTCGTCTCCGAAGAAACCGGCTCCATCTCCATCGCGCATGGCGGACGCATGATCCGCCGCCTGGATGCAGAACGCCTGGAAAATATCCTCCTGGCGTTTTACCAACCGACAGCCATCCCCTCTCGTCCCTCCGTCTGGTTCAATCGCTTATTCCGCAAGCGCAAAGGGTATGAAGAACCGCGCTCTGAGCCACCCACGCGGGAAGGATAACCTATGTTAAAACTGCTGCGTGGCTTTATCAAAAGCATCCCAACCCTTATTCTTTCCATCGCCCTGGCGGTGGCAGTCTGGATTTCCGCCGTTACTGCCGCTGACCCAACCCAGCAGCGCCTCTACCCGCGCCCCGTCACCATCGAGCGCGTCAACCAGGACCCTAGCCTAGTTATTTCTGGCGACCTGCCCCCCCAGGCAACCGTCACCCTCAGCGCGCCTGGCTCTATTTGGGATAATATGCTCAACGACCGCGCCCCGCTCCGCGCCTGGGTAGACCTGGCAGGACTGGGCGCAGGAACGCATACCCTGCCGGTGAATATTCAATCCCTCTATCAACCTGTGCGGGTCATCAGCCAGCAGCCGCGCACGGTGCAAATTCGCCTGGAACGCCTGGTCAGCCAGGAGGTGGCTATTCATCTGGTACAACGCGGCGAGCCTGCCATTGGCTTTCAGTCGGAAGCGGCTGCCCTCAGCCAGGACAAAGTGACCATCAGCGGACCGGCTTCGGTAGTGGCAAAAGTAAAAGAAGCACGGATTCTCCTAGACATTACCCAGACTTCTGATACAATCAACCGTTCACTTGATGTGTCGGCTTTGGATGAAAATGAAGCTCCGGTGGAAGGGGTCAGCCTATCTCCTTCCCAGGTAACGGTGAAAATGCCCATCACGCGCGTGGTCGGCTATAAAAACGTGGTGATTAAGGTCGTCACCAGTGGGCAGTTGGCAGTGGGCTACCGCTTGACCAATGCGAGCGTCTCGCCCTCCATTGTGACGGTCTTTTCCAGCGACCCGCGCCTGGTAGAAAACTTGCCCGGCTATGTAGAGACCAACCCGATTGACCTGACCGGCGTCAAGCAAGACCTGGAGGTCAAGGCGCAGCTGAACCTGCCGAAAGGCGTATCTATCAGCGGGGATCAAAGCGTCATCATACAGGTAGGGGTTGCTCCCATTGAAGATAGCCTGACGCTTTCTGCCCTGACGGTACACATCGTCAACCTGCCCCCCGGCATGCAGGCAAAATTGTCGCCCACTGCGGTGGATGTGATCGTCTCCGGTCCAGTGTTGGTGCTGGATAAGCTCACCCCGCAAGAAATTCACGTCACCATTGACCTGGCGAACGTTGTGCCGGGTACGTACCAAATGGCACCCAAGGTGACCATTGATCTGCCCGAACTGCGGGTAGAATCAATATTACCTGGGTCAGTAGAAGTAGTGGTAGAACCGTCCCCCACGCCTACCATTACCCCTACCCCTACGTTAACGCCTACGCCTACGCGCACGGCGCATTAAACATCTATTTTTATTTCAAATAAAATAAGAATAGGAATAAGTGCCTGTCCTTTGATTTCTTTGCGAATATACCGGATGGTTTCGCATTCGGAGACGCCGCAAAGGAAGTATCAGGAGAGGCTTTAAGGAGTAAGATGACCAAATCCATTGTTGCCCTGGTCGGAAGACCGAATGTTGGCAAAAGCACCTTGTTTAACCGCCTGGTGGGTGAACCGTTAGCCATTGTGGATGATGTTCCTGGCACCACCCGCGACCGCCTGATGGCGGAAGCCGACTGGAACGGGATCGCGTTTGATGTGATTGATACCGGCGGCATTGACCCGCCTTCCTCAAGCAAAAGCGTTCCTCTTTCCATTGGCTCGGCGGATTTTATCCTGGAAATTCGCTCACAAGCTGAGTTAGCCATTCAAGAAGCGGACGCCATCCTCTTTGTGGTGGATGCAATCTCTGGCGTCACCCCAGCAGATATTGAAGTGGGCCAGATTCTGCGCCGCAATCAAAAGATGATTGACGGCACCCCCTACCCGCCCGTGCTGTTGGTCGTCAACAAAGGCGACAGCTCGCAAATCCGCGAGGGCGTGCCGGAATTTTATGAATTAGGCATGGGCGAACCCTATCCCATTTCCTCTTTGCATGGCACTGGCACCGGCGACCTGTTAGATGCCCTGGTGGATGCCCTGCCCTCCCCTGAAGAGGAAGTGGAAGATGATTCGGTCAAGATTGCCCTGGTGGGCAAGCCGAATGCGGGCAAATCCAGCCTGCTCAACCGTCTGCTGGGGGTCGAACGCTCCATCGTTAGCCCCATCCCCGGCACCACCCGCGATGCCATTGACGAAAAAATGGAATTTAACGGCTTGCCCGTCACCCTCATTGATACCGCTGGTATTCGGCGGCGCGGCAGAGTGGAGCCTGGCGTTGAGAAATTCTCCGTCATACGCTCTATGCGCGCCATCGAACGCTGTGACGTTGCCCTGCTGATGATTGACGCCACCACCGGCATCACTGCCCAGGATGCGCACATCGCCGGGTATATCCTGGAAGAAATGAAAAGCACCGTTGTACTCGTCAACAAGTGGGACGCGGTGGAAAAAGACAGCTTCACCATGCAGCAATTCACCGAGCGAATCCGCAACGAGCTGAACTTTATGGCTTATGTGCCGATTCTGTTCATCTCCGCCAAAACCGGGCAGCGGGTGGATCAGGTGATGCCGCTTGCCTTAAAGGTGCAAGAAGAACGTCTGGTGCGCCTGAACACTTCGCAGGTGAACCGCATCCTGCAAGACGCGCAGGATAAACACTCGGCGACTTCCAGCTCTGGTCGCGCCCTGCACATCTACTACGGCACGCAGGTCCGCTCCGACCCGCCTACCTTCCTAATCTTCTGCAACGACCCGCGCCTGGGGCATTTCTCCTATATGCGCTACCTGGAAAATCAAATGCGCGAAACCTATGCCTTCACCGGCACACCCATCCGCCTGGTACTCAAAGGTCGTAAGTAAAGAAGGGCAGAATGGATAATTTGGGGGACAATCTACCCCAAATTATCCATTCTGCCTCTTTGCACCTTAGAGATAGATTAACATTCCATCCATGTCCCTTGTTTCTAAGAGATAGCGCATTTATAATGAATAAACGGGCGTACACACGAAAAGAATCGCCCAAGTTAATGGTGGAGGAATGTGTTAGATCAAAATGTGAATGAACCTACCCCAACAGAACCCATAGAGGAAATTACGCAGCCCATCCGGCGCAAACGTCCGGCATGGGTTACCTTTGTTTGGGAACTTGTACAAACGATTGTCCTGGCAATCATCTTATTTTTTGTCATAGATGCCTTTATCGGGCGGGTACGGGTTGAAAACGTCTCCATGCAGCCAACCCTGCACGAAGGTGAATTTCTGCTGGTTAACAAATTAGCTTATCGTCTAGGCAGCTATCAACGCGGCGATGTGATTATCTTCCATTACCCGCGTGACCCGCGCGAAGATTACATCAAACGGCTGATCGGCGTACCCGGAGATCACGTGGTGATTCAAAATAGCCAGGTCATTGTGAATGGTGAGATATTGGATGAGCCTTACATTGCCGCCGAACCTGCCTATAACAATCAATGGACTGTGCCAGACGGACAGCTGTTTGTGTTGGGCGATAACCGCAACCAATCTTCCGATTCGCATATCTGGGGGTTTGTCCCCTTTAATGACGTGGTAGGCAAAGCCCTGGTCATTTACTGGCCCCTGCCCGATTTTAGACTGCTCAATCAAATCCCTACTGTAAAGGCGGCTGCTCCATGACCATTCCAACGTCCTTCAAAGAACTTTCTGCGCTGGCGGCGGAATACGATCACACCTTACCTGATTTAATTCTGCCTGCGGGTCACCCGGGAAGCGGCTCGGTTGCCCGCTTTATTGATCATACCCTGCTCAAGCCAGAAGCTACGCCTACCCAGGTGCGTCAGGTTTGCATGGAAGCGCGCGGACACCACTTTGCCTCGGTGTGCGTCAACTCGGTATATATCGGGCTGGTTGCCCAGGAGCTGCAAGGCTCCAGCGTTGTGCCCTGCGCTACCATTGGCTTCCCGCTAGGGGCAACCCTGACCGCCATCAAGGCGAAAGAAGCCGCCCTCTCGGTGGAACTGGGTGCGCGTGAAGTGGATATGGTCATTCCAATCGGCTTGCTGCGCACCAGCGAATGGCAGGCAGTCGCTGAGGACATCGCGGCGGTGGTGGAAGCCTCTCACGCGGGCGGCGCGATCGTCAAAGTCATCCTGGAAATGTGCCTGTTGGATCGCAAGCAAAAAATCATGGGCTGCCTGCTCAGCCAATGGGCAAAAGCAGACTTTGTGAAAACCTCCACCGGCTTTTCAACCGGCGGAGCAACGCTTGAGGACGTAGAACTCATGCGCCGCGTGGTTGGACCGCAAATGGGCGTCAAAGCCGCCGGGGGCATTCGCTCTCTGGCGGATGCGTATGCCATGCTGCACGCTGGCGCCACCCGTTTAGGCACCAGCGCCGGTCTCAAACTGGTTGCGGAAGAAGAAGGAGCCTGAGTTGACCAACCAAGAGGAAGCCAAATCACCCAACGAAATGGAAACGGTCTACTCCTGCCGTGAATGCCAGGCGGGGCACATGCACCAGACCTTTATCACCTATATGACCTGGATGGGCATGGAACTAATCACCGTGCCGGACTTCCCTGCCTGGGTATGTGACGTGTGCGGGCGGCGTGAATATGACCGCAACGCCCTGCGCCAGCTCAAGCTGCTGCTTAGTCCCACCGTCAGCGATGACCCCAAGCTGCGCCGCTCCGCCCCCAATAACCGCGACCTGCCGAAAAATCCCCCCGGCGCACGTCCGTAGGGGCTGGAAAAAAATACGATAATAAACAACCTATAAGGAAATCCTGATTATGATAATCAGGATTTCCTTATATCATATCCTTTCACCATAGATCAAGTCAACAAAACGCTTTTGGGAGAATAAAGTGGGATTTCCACCAGGTCAAAGATAACATTGCCAGCCTGACCTTGCAGATCAGCGGTACGCAACCGGCCGTACTGTAGAGCATTCCCTGCGCTCACTGACGATCCGTTGATTTCTGCCCACGCGACAGATTGACGGGTTTGCAGCGTCAAAACATGCAACCTAGACACGAAAATGGAATAAGCCATCTGCGTATAATCCTGAGAGAAGCCCAACATTATTACATCCTTGGGCAAAACCTGAATTCTCTTTATGCTTTTGTGACGTCTGCAATAAATAATGTTGAGTATAATGATCGTAATAAATCGAAAGGAATCATAATGGAAGAATTATCCAGAATGCACTGCATACCAGAAACAGCGGACACACCCCGGCTGACGGAACGGGAAGTAAGCGAATTAAAACGCCAGCTTCAGGGTTGGGAGACTCATACGGAAGAAGGGGAGCTGCGTCTTAAAAAATCATTTAAGTTCGCGGATTTTAAACAGGCAATGGCTTTCACCAACCAGGTGGGGAAATTGGCAAATGAAGAGGATCATCACCCCGCGCTATTAACGGAATGGGGCAAAGTCACTGTCACCTGGTGGACTCATAAAATTAAGGGCCTGCATAAAAACGACTTCATTATGGCTGCAAAAACGGACCAGTTAATCGGATGAGGTGATAGAGAAACAGGATGTCATTCGTAACCCAAGTATCCAAAAGAAATGAGCCTTTTACAGATGTGAATGAATTGCGTGCCAATATCATAGGCCTGGCGTCTGCCGGATTCATGATGGCTTTTTTCGGTTCAGCATGGTGGGGATGGGGCATAGGAGGCATCCAGGGAGCCTTTCTTGGAGAGAATGTGCTGTTTTTCGTCATCCTGGCACTCATAACGATCATCCTTCTAAGTGGAGGCGCCTTGTTGTTGCTGTCCGTCAGGCGTTTACCGCAGGATTTATTGCCGTCAGACAAGTCCCGTGGCGCAGTAGAAGGAAAAAGTGTTGGCATGGCATATGGGTTAATCTTTGGCATCGAGATATTGACGATCGCTCTTTGCAGTATGCTGCTCTATCGGTTTCATCATCCCGAATTCCTTATGCCTTTCGTCTCCATCATCGTCGGAATTCATTTCCTCCCGCTTGCAAAACTCTTCTATATGCGTTTGTATTACTTCATTGGGATACTTTTAGTTCTGGTGAGTGTGACCGTCATGCTTGCTGTGCCCGTTAATACGATGCTAGGAAATTTGCAAATGTGGAATGCACTAGTGGGATCGATCACTGCTGTCATTCTTTGGCTCACCGGAATCTATGCTGAGCTTCGTGGGAGGAATTTCCTCAAACAGGCGCAAGAGCTGTTAAAAGCTGAGTAAGTAAGCATCAGAACTGCGCTTTTTAACAGGAAGATATTTGAGAAATCGCATACTTCACCATTACAGAAAGACGTGACCATGAACACTCATAACGACTCCGAGGATGCTGAATACCTGGCTTCGATCGAACGCAAAGACTAAATGTCTTCCCTGGTGATGATATCGGGGCTAAGAATACTCTCCAGAGAATATTTCATTTGGAAGAAAGACCAGGTTACGAGGAAATCAAGGATTTAACCTCGCAGTGCTATCCCTATGAAGTGCTGGTCTATTTCCATTTACTCTTAGATAAATTATACGCAAAAGGGGTTATATGATTACCACAATCTACACTATTGGTCATTCGACCCATACATTTGATGAATTCTTCAATATCCTGCATGAGTTTGAGATCGGATTAGTCGTTGACGTGCGTACAATTCCCAGGTCTCGCTTTAACCCTCAATTCAACGAAGCTGATTTGGATCAGAGTTTGAAACAACACAACATCCGATATACACATCTAAAAGAACTTGGGGGCCTGCGGCACACGACCAAAACGTCGATCAATACAGCCTGGAGAAACTCGTCCTTTCGCGGTTTTGCAGACTATATGCAGACGGAAGAATTTCAAAAAGGCATCGAACAACTCATATTGCTTGCTCAAAAAGATCGAACTGTCATTATGTGCGCGGAGGCGGTCCCCTGGCGATGCCATCGTTCGCTCATTGGCGATGCTTTGTTGGTTCGTAATATTAATGTGGAAGACATTATGAGCGAGAAAACCAGTAAACCTCATAAGATAACCCCTTGGGCCAAAGTAGACGGGGTCGTAATCACCTATCCTGAAATAGGACAAGCTACTGAGAATCGCTAATGCTAAACAATTTTATCCGATTACAACAATCAGGCAACCTAGTGAGGAAAGGTTTAAAACGAAAGAAAAGAAGAAATCTTGAATATCCACAACGACCCCGAAGGTGCTGAATACCTGACTGCGATTGAGCTGCGCAAACGGACAATCAGGGAAGAGCAATTTCGTAAATTTGAAGGCTATGACGGAGACACATACCTGCTAACCGAGTGCCGAGGTGAACCAGATTGCAGCCTCAGCCAGGTCATTGAAGGACCAGTACGCTTCTTCGTGTTATGTAGTCCAAGAACAGATCGGGCATCCATCGCGGAACAATGCCTCAAACAGCAACCTGACCCTCATAGTACGCCAGAGCAATATTCATTTCGCCCCCGATGATGCAAATTAAAAAGGAATTGATTCCATTATAGCAACTTGCGCCCAAAATTCAGCCACGTATTGGCATCTTTTAGGAATTGCCCCAATAAAAGCCCATTAACGCAGCAGTCCCCATGATTTCTCATAGGGACTGCTGCGGAATTTCTTGGTCTAGTCGGGGCGAGAGGATTTGAACCTCCGACCTCACGGTCCCGAACCGTGTGCTCTAACCGGGCTGAGCCACGCCCCGAACTACGCGATCATTGTATCACCCTTCTTTATTTTGGGAAAGGTTTAATTTGGCTCTATGGGAATTTTCAACTCCGCTGCGGCAGTCCGCCAAAGACGGGGTATAATCGAACACGTTCAATTTATTTCTGAACCAGGTCAGAATTTCCTGCCTGCGTACTTTCATCATTCGCAATGAGGAGCAATCGGAATGAGCAATAAAAAAATCAGGGTAGCCATCATTGGCGTTGGCAACTGCGCCTCTTCGTTAGTGCAGGGCGTACAGTTTTATAAGAACGCCGCTGAAACAGACCGCGTCCCCGGCTTGATGCACGTCAACCTGGGCGGTTATCACGTCAGTGACATCGAATTTACCTGCGGGATTGATATTGTCGAACCCAAAGTAGGGAAAGACGTCTCTGAAGCCATTTTTGCCTACCCCAATAACACCTTTAAGTTTACCGATGTGCCGAACTTAAACGCACCGGTCTATCGTGGCATGACCCACGACGGGCTGGGCAAATACCTGTCGCAGATTCTCAAAAAAGCGCCTGGCCCCACTGACAATATTGTCCAAATTCTCAAAGACACAAAAACGGATGTTGTGGTCTCTTACCTGCCAGTTGGCTCTGAAATGGCCACCAAGTGGTACGTGGAACAGATTCTGGAAGCGGGCTGCGGCTTCATCAACGCGATCCCGGTCTTCATTGCCAGCTCGGATTATTGGGGCGAACGCTTCCGCGAGCGTGGTCTGCCGATCATCGGTGATGACATCAAGAGTCAGGTGGGCGCAACCATCCTGCACCGCGTGTTGACCAGCCTGTTTGTGGATCGCGGCGTGCGGTTAGATCGCACTTATCAGCTCAACTTCGGTGGCAACACGGACTTCCTGAATATGCTCGAACGCGAACGCCTGGAATCCAAGAAAATCTCCAAGACCAACGCCGTCACCAGCATGCTGCCCTATAAGCTGCCCGCTGACAACGTCCACGTAGGTCCGAGCGATTATGTACCCTGGCTGACCGACCGCAAATGGTGCTATATCCGCATGGAAGGCACGACCTTCGGCGAAGTACCGTTGAACCTGGAAGCCAAGCTGGAAGTTTGGGATTCGCCCAACTCGGCGGGCGTGGTAATTGACGCGATCCGCTGCATCAAAATCGGGATGGATCGCGGCATGGCAGGCCCCCTCACAGGGCCCGCCTCTTACTTTATGAAATCGCCCCCCAAGCAGTTCAAAGATAACATTGCCCGCGAAATGACGGAAGCCTTTATCAAGGGAGAAGACGACTAAGTGATGCCCCTTGCCCCAAACGAGCTTCGTCTGAGGCAGGCGTCCCTTGCCCCCAGGTCAGCAGTACGCTGGTTGACCTGGGGGATGATTCTTTGCCTGGGGATGGCACTGCTGGCAGCCTGTTCCGCCCCGCTGCCCACTACGCCGCTGCCCTCCACCACGCCCACGCTTGACCGTACCCAAATCTTCCAGTCCGCGCTGCTGACGGCAACCTATAACGTGCCAACCGCCACGCCCACCCGCACGCCACTGCCGCCCACCGCCACCTTTACGCTTACCCCCACCCAGACGGCAACACCCACCCGCACCCCACCTGCCCTGCCAGAAATATTCACCAGCAAGCTGATTGACCCCGCTGCCACGCCACAGGCTTACATCAAGGATACCTGCGCGTACCTGAAGGCGCGCCTTGACCCTAATAAGAGCGAACCCGGCACCGTGGTGATGATTGTGATGTATCACTCCGTCACCGAGGATAGCAAGCCCATCACCGCCAGGGACGGATCACAGGTGCATCACGCGGATGTGGTTGCCGCGTTTGAGCGCGCTCACCAGCTGGGCTTCCAGACCATCACTACCGCGCAGCTAGCAGACTTCCTGCAAAATAACGCCCGCATCCCGCGGCTTTCGCTGCTGGTGATTGTGGATGATCGCAAGACCAAAACCTATTACCAGAGTCATTTCATCCCGCTGCTGCAAAAATTCCAGTGGAGCATGACCAACGCATGGATCAGCGCGCCCGATACGCCGGATTATCTCTATAAAGAGAACGAAGCCGTTGTCTCTGCCGGTTGGGTGGACGTACAGGCGCACGGCGTGGTGCATAACATCCCCGCGGATGGCAATTCCACCGATGCCTTCCTGCAAAATGAATTTAACGGCTCCATCAAGGCGATTCAAGAACACTTTGGCAAAGCGCCCATTGGCTACATCTGGCCCGAGGGCAGATTCACCCAACACGCCGTAGAATTGGCGCGCGCCGCAGGCTTCCAGGTGGGCTTTACCACCAATCCACGCGGACCGGTGATGTATAACTGGGTGCCGCAGTCCGATAACGCCACGGCGCACGCCGGTTGGCTGCCAGAAATTCCCGCTGGCGACCCGCTGATGACCCTGCCCCGGTATTGGTCCAGCGAAGCCTTCGCAAAGATGGATCAGGTGGTGCAAATTGGGCAAGACGCTGCCGCCCAAGCCGCCAAAGATCGCCCGACCGAGCTGGATTATTACGATATTGTCTGCAAACCCAAGACTGGCGACCTGCCCGCGGCAAATCCATAAATTCATAATGCAGGGTTAATCTTTACAGTTTTCTACCCGTGCCAGAGGCACTGCCAGGGGTGGGGTATAATACCCAATGTGAAACAACCTTCTCCGAAATCGATTCTCATCGCGTTTTTTACCCTGCTGGCAACCCTCAGCTTTGCCTGCAATCGTTCTGCGCAGCTGGTGGGAGCATGGCAGCCCGTTCCTTCCGCCAGCGCGTTGACAGCCACCAGCCTTGCCGCCCTCGCCGAAGGGGACGCGCCCGACCAGGGTACACTAGGTACGCCTCCGCCTGCGCCGATGCAAACTGCCACCCGCAAAGCCGCAGCGCAATCACCTGCGCAAGCCCAAAATGCTGACCCGAAGAACCCTCCCACGCCAGACGCTCCCCGCCCCACTCTCACCCCACGCGCCGAAACCCAGCAGTACACCGTTCAGGCAAATGACACCCTGGGGCAAATTGCGCGGCGCTATGGCATCTCGTTAAAAGAACTGATTGACGCTAACCAGATCAGCAACCCCAATTTGCTGTCCCCTGGTCAGGTGATTACCATTCCCGCCTCTGGCAGCCTGCCCACCGGCTCCGATTTCAAGATTATCCCTGATTCAGAACTGGTATACGGACCCAACGCTGCCAATTTTGACACAGCGGATTTTATTCAAAAGAAGCACGGCTACCTGAGTCAATATAGCCAGGAAGTTTACGGCGATACCCTGACCGGTACGCAAGTGATTGTGCGGGTGGCGCATGAATATTCGGTCAACCCGCGCCTGCTGCTGGCGGTGTTGGAATATCGCAGCGGCTGGGTGACGCAAGCCACGCCCCCTGACGATAAAAGCCGCGATTACCCCATGCTGCTCATCAGCGCGCCCCGCAAAGGCTTATATTTCCAGATGGCGTGGGCAGCCAACAATCTCAACCGCGGCTATTACCTGTGGCGCGCAGGCACGCTGCCCAGCTGGGAGCTGACCGATGGCAGCGTGTACGTGGCTGCGCCCACCCTGAACGCAGGCACCGCCGGAGTGCAATGCCTGTTTAGCTTGCTATTAGATGAAAATCACTGGACGGAAGCCGTTTCAAAAACCGGTTTCTATGCTACCTATACGCAATTGTTTGGCTACCCCTTCCAATACGCCTTTGAACCCATCCATCCAGCGGACTTGAAACAGCCCGCCCTGCGCCTGCCTTTTGAACCCAACATCCCCTGGTATTTTACCGGCGGACCGCACGGCGGCTGGGCGGATGGCTCTGCCTGGGCAGCCATTGACTTCGCCCCGCCCGGCGATCAGCTCGGCTGCGTGCAATCTGACGCCTGGGAAACTGCTGTCGCGGATGGTGTTATTGTCCGCTCGGATGGCGGCGCGGTGTTAGAAGACCTGGATGGCGATGGCATTGAGCAAACCGGCTGGGTCATCCTGTATATGCACGTAGAAACGCGCGACCGTATCTCGGCTGGCACAGTGGTGCATACCGGCGACCGGATCGGGCATGCCTCCTGCGAGGGCGGCGTCTCGACCGGTACGCATCTGCACCTGGCACGGCGGTATAATGGAGAATGGATTGCCGCGGATGGCAACCTGCCCTTTAACCTGGACGGTTGGGTTTCGTACGGGGAAGGGGCGGAATATAATGGATATCTGCGCAAAGATGGAAAGTCTATCGAAGCTGCGGAAGGTCGCCTGCCGGAAAATGAAATCATCAAATCGCCTTAATCAAGAGCAAGCAGTGCATTTATGAAACACCTCTCTTTATTCTTATTGCTAATGATCACTCTCTCGCTGCCCTTATCGTCCTGTTCCTTCAGCGCATCCACCCGACCCGTCTTTCTGCCGGCAGTTTCCGCCACCACAGACGCGCCCACGCCCGAAGCAGTGGCGGTGCTGCCGGGGTCAGTGACGCGCGTCTCCTCAGTGAATACGCAAGCCACGCCAATGAATACCTCCACGCCAGGCAAACAGCCGGCAGCGGCAAAAGCGGCGACCATAACCCAGGCTGCCACGTCAATCATCACGGATCCCGCCACTGCAACGCCAGACGCGCCCATTCTCTATTACACCCAGGCGGGCGATACGCTCAAGGCTTTAGCAGCGCGGTTTGACGTGGATGAGAAGGAAATCACCTCACCCAGTCCGCTGCCGCCAGATGGATTGCTTGACCCCAAGATTCTGTTGATGATTCCGCATCGCTTGAAGGAAACCAGTTCTGATAAACAGGTCATGCCGGACAGCGAAATTGTGTATTCCCCCTCTGCACTTGACCTGGACCTGAGCGGCTTCATAAAAAGCGCGGGCGGATACCTGAGTACCTACCGCGAATGGCGCAGCTACGGCTGGCTGGACGGCGCGCAGGTGATGAATACGGTTGGCTTGGAAAATTCGATCAATCCGCGCCTGCTGCTGCTCATTTTGGAACAGCAAAGCCGCTGGGTATACGGGCAGCCTGCTACCATCGCCGAGAAAGACTTCCCGATTGGCTTTCTGAAGATGGAAAATGAGCGCAATGGGCTGTATTTTCAACTAAGCTGGGCGGTACAGCAGCTGAATATTGGCTATTACGGCTGGCGGCAGGGGCGCATCACCGAACTCACCTTTCCGGATGGGCAAAAATTGCGGTTAGCCCCCAGTCTGAACGCTGGTACGGTGGCAGTCCTGTATTTATTTTCACGGCTGTATAACGAACCGCAGTGGGCTGGCATTCTTTATGGACCAGATGGGATGATGCCTACCTACGAAAAGATGTTTGGCAATCCCTGGCTGCGCGCGCAATCCGTGGAGCCGCTCTTTCCTGCCACCCTCACCCAGCCGCCCCTCGAATTTCCGTTTATGGCAGGCAAAAATTGGAGCTTCACCGGCGGACCGCATTCCGCCTGGGGACCGGATGGCGCGCGGGCTGCGATTGACTTTGCCCCCGCCAGCACTGTACATGGCTGTTACCAGAGCGATGATTGGGTGACGGCGGCCGCCGCAGGGTTAGTTGTCCGCTCCGAAAATGCAGTGGTCATGGTGGATCTAGACGGGGACGGTCACGAGCAAACCGGTTGGGACATCATGTACCTGCATATTGCCACGGAAGACCGCATAAAAGTGGGGACATGGCTCAACCTGGGCGATAAAATTGGGCATCCTTCCTGCGAAGGCGGCATGGCAACCGGTACGCATACCCACGTGGCGCGCAAGTATAACGGCGAATGGATTCTGGCGGATGGACCGCTGCCGTTTAACTTTGATGGCTGGATTACCCACGCTGGAGCAGAGCAATATCAGGGTTGGATGACCAAGGGCGGTCAGAAGATCACATCATCGCTGGTGGGGGAATATTTCTCGGTCATCAGCCACCCACAGCAATGAAGAAATTCGCGCATCTCGCTTTCTTGTTGATTCTAGCGCTGACTGCCTGCCTGCCGCAAGAGGGCGCTTATGTGCTGCCCGTGTCATCGGATGTGACTCCCTCGGCAGTGGTGAGCGCAGCGCAAGCCACCCGCAATGCCGCCGAACCGGCTGCGCCCTTCGTCACCCGCCCCCCTTACCCCCCCGGCGAGAAGGTGGAGTATATCGCCCAGACCGGCGATACCTTACCGGCGTTGGCAGCGCGCTTTAACACCACCATTAAAGAAATCCGCGCAGCCAATCCCATCATCCCCCTGACGGCGACCACCATGCCGCCTGGGATGCCTATGAAAATCCCCATTTATTATTTGCCGCTGTGGGGCAACCCGTATCAAATCATGCCAGACAGCGATTATATAGATGGACCAGCCGCGGATGGGTTGGATACTGCCGCCTTTGTCAACGCGCACCCAGGTTGGTTGAAGGGCTATAGCGATTACGTCAGCAGCAGTACCATGAGCGGCGCGCAAATTGTGGATTTTGTCGCGCGTGAGTATAGCGTCAGCCCCAGGGCGTTGCTGGCGCTCTCTGAATATCTGCTGGGCGCGCTGAGTGATCCCAACCTACCGGATGCACAAAACCGCGCCTTTCTGGGCAACAGCGGTGAAAGGGTGGATGGGTATTACCGTCAGCTGGCATGGGTGGCAGATACGCTCAACAATGGCTATTATCGCTGGCGCACCGGCAGCCTGCTGGAGCTGCGCCTGAGTGATGGGCGCATTGAACGCCCTGACCCCTGGCAGAATGCTGCCACAGTGGCGCTGCAAAATTATTTTAATATTTTGATGAATGCAGATGAGTATCACAAAGCGATTGGCAAAGAGGGTTTTGGCAAAACCTACGCGGCGTTGTTTGGCGACCGCTGGGTGAACCCGCAGCCGCACATCCCCGTAAGCCTGGAACAGCCTGCCTTCCAATTCCCATTCGAGCCGGGCAAAATATGGGCGTATACCGGCGGACCGCATTCGGCATGGGGCGAAGGCGCAACCCCGCTTGCCGCCGTAGACTTTGCCCCGCCCTCTCTCGCTTCTGGCTGCCAGACCTCGGAGGAATGGGTGACTGCCATGGCGGATGGGCAGATCGTGCGCACGGGTACGGGCATCGCGGTGCTGGATTTAGATGGCGATGGCAATGAACGCACCGGCTGGGTGATCTTCTACCTGCATCTTTCCACTGCCTCGATCCCGCCGGTAGGCACGCTGCTGAAACGCGGCGACCGAATCGGGCATCCCTCCTGCGAGGGGGGACATGCTACGGGTACGCACGTCCACATAGCCCGCAAATACAACGGTGAATGGATGCTGGCGGATGGCGCAGTGCCGTTTGACTTTGAAGGCTGGATCGCGCACAATGGCACGGAAGCCTATCAGGGGACGCTGCTGCGCAACGGCAAGACAATCACCGCCTGCACCTGCTCGGATTCACAGACCTTTATTTCAACGTCTCGGCAGCCTTCACCGTAACGCGGTTTTCAATCTCGGCTGCCTTGCCTAACATTGCCTGAGCGGAGCAATACTTGGTGGAAGAAAGCTCCACCGCGCGCTCCACAGCGACTGGGTCTATGTGGTTGCCAGTGACAATATATTCAATGAGGATGTGGGTGAAGATTTTGGGATGCTCGCTGGCGCGGTCGCCATGCACCTTCACCTCAAACGCAGTCACGTCCTGACGCTTCTTCTGCAAGATCGAGATCGTATCCATCGCCGTGCAGCCTGCTAATCCCACCAGCAGCAGCTCCATCGGTCGAAAACCATCCTCTGCGCCGCCATTTTCCGCACTCGTACCCAACGGCAGGGTAAAACCACTATCCGCTGCGCCTTCAAAGCTCATGCCAGTTTTCCAGGTTACTTTTGCATCCATGGATCATTCCTTTCGTAATTCGTCTACTTGCGCAACGCGGCGCGGATTTCATTCACCAGTTGACCTTCTGGCACTGCGCCGATGACTGTGCCAGCGCCATGATTGATGGTAATTTGTGGTACGCCAGACACGCTAAACTGGTTTGCCAGTGCGGGGAATTCCTCCGCCTCCACCATTTCCGCCTCCACCCATTCGCTTTCCAACGCCATTTGGTGCGCCAAAACCACTGCGCGCGGGCAATAGGGGCAGGTAGGGGTGACAAAGACCTGCAAATGCAGCGGCGCAGTCAGCTGATGCAGAAATTCGCGCGTCTCAGGGGATAGCCCCGAATCACGCGAGGAGACCAGCATCAGGTCACTGATGAGCGAGGTAAATTCATGTCCGGCGGGCGTGCCTTTATAGCGAATGCCATAATCGGTGAAATTATCCTCATCCACACTCACCAGGGTGAAAGATGGGGCGGCGTTGATATTAAACTGCGCGGCGAAATCAGCCTCTGCGTGCAAATCATGCGCCTCAAACGAGAGCAGCGGCGAAAGCGCGGCAACTTCTTCCAATAACTGGCGCGCCGGGGCAGAAGCCTCGTTCATTTCCGGCTCATCATCCCCAAAAAAGAGGATCATTACTGGTGATTGAAGCTTCTCAAAGACCGCTTTTACCTGGGTTGTAATTTTATCGTTCAATAATGGCAGCATCGGTTAAGTCCTTATTTTGTAACAGGGTGATCGTGCTTAAAATCTTCCAGCTTGAGCGATACCAGCAAGCGTTCGTGAACATCCTCTGGCAGGGCATCTTCTGCGCACAACTGCTGATAGAGCGAAACCGTCTTGCGCAGGGTATCCACCACCACGCGGCAACGTTCACAGCCGCGCATGTGGGCTTCCAGCTCGGCGCACAGCTGCACGCTGAGGTCGCCATCAATATATTCAGATAGACTGCCTAACCATTCACAGCAGGTTTCAGGTTCACTCATTCGGTTTCCTCACTTTCTGCGCCGGACTTCGTCAGGCGTTCGGTGTAATAGTGCGTCAGACTTTCGCGCAATGCCAGGCGAGCGCGTAACAGGCGGGTCTTGACGGCAGCCTCTGAGATGTTCAGCGCATCCGCCGTTTCGCGCACGGATAGACCTTGCACATCGCGCAATAAAAACACGGCTTGCAGCGCAGTGGATAACTGCCCGATGGCGGCATCCAAAAAGGCGCGGGATTCGCCATTTAGCAATTC
Organism: Anaerolineales bacterium; assembly: GCA_038206515.1. Classification (GTDB taxonomy): domain Bacteria; phylum Chloroflexota; class Anaerolineae; order Anaerolineales; family Anaerolineaceae; genus DSYU01. Next base: position 20,313 of record JBBRAT010000048.1, read on the forward strand.
TTTTTCCGGCAGGCAGCACCAATCCGCAAGCTGCAAGGGAACGGAAGGCTGCTCATCATCCTCTGGCTCGGCGTCTATGGAGATACTCTCTGGCTTGCGTTTGCGCAGCAGCATGAGGATTTCGTTGAGGGCAATGCGATAGAGCCATGTGGAGAGGCTGGATCGACCCTCAAACCCAGGCAGGGCGCGCAGGGACTTGATAAACGTCTCCTGCAGGGCATCTTCTGCATCCTGCGGGTCATGCAGCATCTTCAACGCCAGGCGATAAATTTGCGGCGAGAAATATTCTACAAAGCGCGCAAATTCCGCCCGATCGCCGGATTGCAGCGCCGTGAGGGAGAAGTCGCCTGCTCCATTTTTGCGATCCTGATTCATTAGATGATCCTTGCCCCCCAGAAGTGACATTTCACTTCATTCGCTATGATTGCTCAGACATGTTCATATTTGTGGCTGTATCCCATCCGTGTAGTGGCTTCCGACAGGAAGCCCAGCAATCATCAGCCAATTTCTGTTTTGCAGGGTGGATTTCATAACCGCCGCAGGCTTCCTGCCGGAAGCCACTACACGGAGTGAGACGCAGGAACCATTACAATGGATGATTATTCTCATTATGATTAGCATCACAATGAGAATAATCATCCATATTTTCACTATGACAAAGGCCAGGTGGGCAGCACATCCAGGTCAAAGGCATCTTGCTGACCGTAGGCGAAACGGAAATAACCCGCTGAGGCGATCATAGCGGCGTTATCGGTGCAGAGCGATAGGCGCGGGATGTTGACCGGAAATTCCTTTTGCGCCAGGAACGCCGAACGCAGGGCAGTGTTGGCAGATACGCCCCCCGCCACCAAGATTTGCTTTACGCCAAAGGTACGCGCGGCGGCAAGCGTCTTGCTGATCAGCACATCCACCACCGCTTCCTGGAAGCTGGCAGCCAAATCCGCAATGGGCAAAGGGTGAACGCCCTCCTCCAATTCCTTCACCTGACGCAGGACAGCCGTTTTCAGTCCGCTAAAGGAGAAGTTCCAGGTGCCTTCCATGCGCGAACGGGGGAAGTGAAAGGCATTCGGGTCGCCGCCTTCGGCTGCCTTCTGGATGGAGGGACCGCCCGGGTAAGGCAGGTGCAGCAGACGGGCAACTTTATCAAAGGCTTCGCCGGCGGCGTCATCCTGGGTACTGCCCAGGCGGCGATACTGCAAGTGACCGGTCATCAGGTTTAGTTCGGTATGCCCGCCAGAAACGAGTAACGCCAGCAGCGGAAAGGTGGGCGCAGGCGGTGGGGGCGTTTCCATCCCCAGCGGATAGACCCAAGCGGAGTAGATATGCCCTTCCAGGTGATTCACCCCCACCAGCGGCAGGTTGGCAGCCAACGCCATGCCCTTAGCGGCGTTCATGCCCACCACGAGCGACCCGGCTAGTCCCGGTCCGCGGGTGACGGCGATAGCATCTACCTCATTCAGGCTCATGTGGGCTTGCGCCAAGGCTTGCTCCACCACCGCGTAAATGTCGCGGATATGCTGGCGCGAAGCCACTTCGGGGAACACCCCGCCATATTTGGCGTGCAAATCAATCTGCGAAGCCACCACGCCAGAAAGCAGCGCGCGCCCATTTTCGATGACCGCCGCGGCAGTCTCATCACACGAGCTTTCAATGCCCAAAATACGGGCGGTGCGCAGCGAAGTCGGTACTTTTTCTTCCATCATACTTATCTTATCCTTGCGATTTCATCGGCAGAACCAGAGTCATGGGGTAATCCACCAGCTTCTCTATTTTACCATCCGGGCGCACCCACAGGCTATCTTCCAGGCGGATGCCAAAGCCGCGCGAGGGGTAATACAGACCCGGCTCCAAGGTGATGACCGCACCTGGCAGGAGCTTATCCTCGGGGGATGCGCCTGCGCCGCTGAAGGGTCGCTCGTGGATGTGCAAGCCCACGCCATGTCCCAGGCTGTGGACGTAGCCTTCTTCCGTTTCAGGGGTACTGCCTACGGTGGGATGACCCATCTCCTCAAACAGCTGGCAGGTGATGTTCTGGTAGTCCACAAACGGCGCGCCGGGCTGCAACTCGCTATACACCTGGTCATAGACCGAAAGCACCTGATCGTAGGCTTTTTGGACTTCGGCAGGGGCGTATCCCAGGCACCAGGTGCGGGTGAAGTCATAGAAATATCCGCCGCCCGCTTCACAGGGGTAAATATCAAACACGATGGACTGCCCCAGGCGGATCGGGTCAGCCGTTGTGCCGGTGGAATGGGGTACGCCAGCATCGTGACCGATGGCAAAGATTGTGCCTTCGGGGTTCTCCGCGCCCGCTTCCGCCAGCCACAGGTTAATCAGCCGCTTGACCTTGCCAATCGTGACAGGCGCGCCATCCTCGCCGATGAGGGTCTCATTCGCGCCCACCTGCTGCGCGGTAAGGTACTCCGCCACGCGGCTGACCACGCCCACGGTGATCTGCCCCATCTTGCGGATGCGCTCAATTTCCGCCGCATCCTTGCTGAAGGCAGCCTCCGCCAAAATCTTGCCTTCGGAGTCACCCACCAGGGCAATTTCAGGCATGAGGGCTTGCAGCGCGCTGAAAATGGGGAACGTGACCGAGAGATCCGTTACGCCAAAGAGCGCAACTCGCCCACTGGTGACGCCCGCATCATGCAGCATCTTCTGATAACGCAGCGCAGCCGCCTTCACACGGTCGCCGTTGGCTTCCTGGATCAGCTGACGATAGGGGTAGTGGTTATAGCCGCGCGTCAGCAGCCCGGTGCGAGCAGCCTCTTCGCGTTCCATTGCACCATGAAAGAGAATGGCAGGCTTGCCCAGCGGCTTGATTAAATCCGCCTGGGTCAGATGACCGCCGCCAGTCAGGTACACCATTGCCGGGTTATGTTGACCCGGTCCGGTGACAAGCAGCGCAGAGAGGTTATTGGATTGTAAGATAGCGTCTAAGTCGGTTTTCATTCAATGCTCCTAATGAATTTTCCCCATCCCCCGCCTGACGGCTTCCATCAGCGCGGGGTCTTGCTCAGACAGGACGGTGCGCGGGTCAAAGACGACCTGATCCGCCTGAATGCGGGCGATGACAGGCAAGGATTGGCGGCGCAGACGGGTTAAAAAGGCGTTCGGACGCGCAACGGTCAACGCCCAAAGAGAAGTAGGCAGGATTTCCTCTGGCAAACTGCCGCCGCCAACCGTAGATTGCCCCGGGATGACGCTGCCAAAGCCGGTTGCCGCCACCCAAGACTCCGCGCGAGCGCGCAGTTGATCCGCAGAAGCAGCAATCATCCGCCAGACGGGGATTTCGCGCTCGGCTTCATCACGCAAATAATGCAAGAGGGTGGCAGAGAGGGCAGCCAGGCAGAGCTTATCCGCGCGGACGGCACGAGTCAGCGGGTGCTTGCGCAGCTTGTGAATTAAGTCTGCGCGACCCACCAGAATGCCCGCTTGCGGTCCGCCCAGGAGCTTATCGCCCGAAAAGCAAACCAAATCCGCGCCTGCCGTCAGCGATTCCTGTACGGTAGGTTCGTGCGCCAAGCCGTAGCGGGCAGTATCCAGCAGGACGCCGGAGCCGAGGTCATCCAGCACGTCCACGCCATGCTCATGCGCCAGGCTGACCAGCTCGGCAAGGCTGGGTTGAGTGGTGAAGCCAATAATGCGGAAATTAGAAGGATGCACGCGCATTAGCAGGGCTGCGCCCGCTTGCAAGGCATCCGCATAATCCGCCAAATGGACGCGGTTGGTAGCGCCGACCTCCATCAGCTTTGCGCCGGACTGCGTCATCACGTCAGGGATGCGGAAGCCGCCGCCAATTTCCACCAATTGCGTGCGCGAGATGACCACCCGCTTACGGCGCGCCAGGGCGGTGAGCGCCAACAGGACAGCTGCCGCATTATTATTCACCACCAAGGCAGCTTCCGCGCCGGTCAGCTGCTGCAAAAGCCGCTCGGTATGCACCATCCGCGAGCCACGTTCGCCGCGTTCCAGGTCATATTCCAGCGTGTTGTAACGAGAAGCCACTGCCTGCACCGCCTGTGCTGCCTGCGTACTGAGCGGGGCACGCCCCAGGTTGGTATGCAGCACCACGCCGGTTGCATTAATCACCGGCAGCAGGGTAGGCGCTTCCGCGGCACGCAGCCAGGCTTCGATGCGCATTAACAACAAGGGATCAGTTTGAGGGAGAGAAGGGGAAAGAGCGGTCAACATATCCGCGCGGACTTCCGCCAACACGGCGCGGATGGCGGCAACCGTTTGCGGGCGACCGTAGGCTGCGATCAGCGCGGGGGTACGGGTGTGCTGCAACAGGTGATCCACCGAAGGCAGATCGCGCAAAACGCTTGCTGAGGCGTCACTCATGCTTCCTGTGCATTTCCTCGCCAGGGTGTCCGGATGCACCAGGCGCAGGCGACCACTGACTGCCTTCGCGCAGGCGCAGGAGCAACTCAATCAGCAGCAACGCCACCGCCAGGATTGCCGTAAGCAGCGGCGAAAGCATCCGCCCAATCTGCAACCAGGTCAGCACGCAGCCATACAGCCCCACCATCACGGCTTCACGCACCAGCACATTGCCGCTCGTGAAGGCGTTCAGCGGGAATCGCCAATTGATGAAGTAAAGAATGGGCAAAGACGTGCCGCTGAGACCCAGCATCAGGAAAAAGAAAAAGAGCCAGCGTGGAGCTAGGTAGGGGAGCGTCTCAAAGATGAGGAACGCCAACCCCAACCAGCCCACCAGCGAGAGCAGCAGGCTGATCCATAAGATCGGTAGAAATGGCGGCAATTTGCGACTATTCACGTAGTTTACCCTCCGTTGATTATATCATTATCCCCTCTCCCCCTCGCAAGATGTATGCCAGTTAAATGGATCATCACATATATCCCAAAACACGCAAATCAACTTATGCTGCTAAATTCTCAATCGGAATGGGGGCAAGGGCATCGGCGGGATGGAAGCCGAAGACCTTGCCGTAAAAGTACAGCTCGCCATCCAGGGCGCGTTGGATATTCTGCGCCTGCCGGAAGCCATGCTGCTCGCCCGCAAACTCCAGGTACGCCACCGGCAACCCCTTGGCGCGGACGGATTCGTACATCTGGCGCGATTGATCCGGCGGCACCACGCGATCTTCTGAGCCTTGCAGGAGCAGCAGGGCGCATTCCAGCTGGTTGGTGAAGTGAATGGGCGACCGCTGGATGTAGAGGTCACGCATAGCAGGATAAGGACCCACCATGCTGTCGGTATAGCGGGATTCAAACTTGTGAGTATCCTTCGCCAGGGCTTCCATATCCGAAATGCCGTAATAGCTGACACCCACCTGAAACACGCGCCGGAAGGTGAGCGCGGCGAGGGTGGTATATCCGCCCGCGCTGCCACCGCGAATCGCCAAACGCTGCGGGTCTGCCAGACCGGACTTTGCCAGGGTGAGCGCGGCATTCACGCAGTCATCCACATCCACCACGCCCCACTGCCCCCTCAAGCGTTCACGGTAGGCGCGCCCAAAGCCAGTCGAGCCGCCATAATTGACATCCACCACCCCCAAGCCGCGGCTGGTCCAATATTGAATGTGCAAATCCAAGCCCGCCTTCGCGATGCTGGTTGGGCCTCCATGACTGATGACAATGAGCGGAGGGAGTTCGCCCGCCGGAGCCGTGAAATCAGGGTTATGCGGGGGATAATAGAAGGCGTAGCCCGTCAAGCCGTTGGCGGCAGGGTATTCCACCTCTTGCGGCAACGAAATAAAACGCGGGTCAAGATTGATTTCAGCGGTGCGTTTGATCACCTGGTATGCGCCAGTATGGATATTGACCCGAATCAGCGCGGTCGGCTCGGTAGGCGAGGCAGCGATCAGCCAGGCGGCATCCGCAGTCGTCTGCAGTCCGGCAAATTCATTAAAAGGCAACGCTAGGGGGGTAAATTGCAGGGTGTGCGTATCCAAGACCGCCAAACGCTGCTCACCATGCGCATAATAACTGCACACCAGGCGATGATCGGCGGCAAAGCCATACGTGGTCATGCCAAACACCCACTGCGGCTCGCCAAAGTCAGCGGCGGCGGGGTGCAGCGGTTGAGCCACCCCCTCCTGCCAGCGATAGAGATTCCACCAGCCGGTGCGGTCAGAGATGAAATAAAGTACCCCATCCGGCGACCATTCCGGCTGGAAGATGGATTCGGCAACGCCCCCGGCAAGCTGGGTGATGTTCGTCAGGCTGCCATCCGGGGCGAAATCTGCCAGAGAAAGGGTCGTGCCGTCCCAGGGCATGTTGGGGTGATTCCAGCTCAACCATGCCAGATGCGCGCCGTCTGGGCTGATGCGCGGGCTGGCGTAAAAGTCGCAGCCGGAAGCCAACACCGTACCGCCAGATTCTACATCCGCGCCGGTGGGGTCTAACGCGCACAGGGTGTTGATGACCTCGCCAGACGGGTCAGTGTGATCCTCGCGGACGGTGACCAGGCGTTGGCGGGCGGCATCCATGCGGAAATCAGCATAGCGCAGGTCACGGGTTGGGGTGATGGCTTGCGGCTGCCTATCCGCCAGGCGAGTATCCGTCAGGCGAGTATCCGCCATGCGATAAACACGCTGATCGGCAAAGTGAGCGAAATACAGCACGCCCGCATCCACGAACCAGGCTGCGCCGCCATACTCATGTACACGGCTACGCGCATAGAACGGGGCGGGCAGCACATCCTGCACCGAACCATCCGCCGCCTGCCTTACCACCACCGCCCTGCCCTTCTCCGCCGGGCGACCTTCTGACCAGTACAGCGTATTCCCATCCAATTGAATTTGACCCAGGTTGATAAACTGCGAGACGATCAGGTCTGAGGTGATGGGTGATTTCCACGAGCCAAACGGCGCGGTTTGTGTCATGAGGAAATTCCTTTCGTAATGAATTTGTGCCGCATCTCTGTCTAAACCTGCCTTGCAGGCAACCTGACAGGACGAAATGCAGCGTATCAACGCAAATTATAGCCCGTTTGCGGCAGACAGGCTCACTTTTGGCAAGGTGACGATCCTTCTCCCCCATATAAGGCACGACAATCATGACAATAAAGAATCATTTGGCTCTCAGAGGAAAGTCGCGGCGTAGCAGTCCCTGGCACAAACGCCCAACAAAGAAAAATCATCAAGCGCTTCTACCCAATGATTCTTTATTGTCATGATTGTCGTGCTTTTTTATCGAGGGAAACATCCATAAGCACATTCATTCAGATATATAGATGTCTATATATATCCTCACTATCCTTGCACTTTAAGAAGAAAATAGAGAAGGCATGGCTCAAATCGAGGATAATAAGGTTTGTCTAGAACCGAATCCTCGGAGGAGAACCATGCCCAAACCAATTGTATGCCTATCCGATGCATTACGTCAATTC